>JAFACG010000039.1 GCA_023425645.1 Pseudomonadota bacterium | reverse complement strand
GCGCCGGGCTTGCCGCCCGGCGCAGCCTGTTGCGTGCGGGCGTGTAAAGCCGCGTGAATGCACGTATTTTCCGGATTTCTGGTAGAATAATGAACTTGGCTCAGTGGCATTTGTGCCGCTTGAGTCTTTTTTGATGCTGCATGCCAGCGATCGGCCTTGTCTTCGCGGACATGCGGGGCGGGGCGCATCATCCAGTCTCGTTGCGCTTGCGGCAAGACGGATATTGCGTTGGCAGTGCGCGAGGCCAGCGCCGTTTGCAAGGCAGGCGGCGGACTGGCATGGTGACCATGGGCTGGCGTACAGCCCATTTTTTTTGGATTTTATGGCAGACATTCTAGCTTTGGCACAAGAGACCCTGGCGGGCACGGAGTTCGAACTGGTGGACGTGGAACGTGCGCCGCTGGGCCTGTTGCGAGTGGTCATCGATCATCCGGAAGGGGTGCGTATAGAGCACTGTGAATGGGTGTCCAAACAATTGTCTCGCGTTTTCGAGGTCGAGAACGTCGACTACAAGCGCCTGGAAGTGGCCTCGCCGGGGGTGGACCGCCCCCTGCTGCGCGTGGGCGACTTCGTGCGTTTCGCCGGTCAGCGCGTGCAGGTCCGCCTGCACGAGGCGATCGACAATCGGAAAGTATTCGTGGGTACGCTCCACGCCCCAGCGGGCGCCTCGCCTGCCGATGTGCCCCTGGATACCGTTTTTAGGCTCGAACTGGACGAAGCATCGGGCAAGCTGACGCAGGTCGACTTCACCTATGACCAGGTGGATCGTGCCAAATTGGATCCCGTTCTTGATTTCAAGGGTAAGAAGCGATGAGTCGCGAAATTCTATTGCTGGTCGATGCGCTGGCGCGTGAAAAATCCGTAGCACGTGAAGTTGTTTTCAGCGCGCTTGAGAGCGCCCTGGCCTCGGCCATGAAGAAACGCTTCAAGGAAGACGTCGATATCCGTGTAGACATCGACCGGGAAACCGGCGCCCACGAAGGCTACCGGCGCTGGCTGGTCGTGCCCGACGAGGCCGGCCTGCAGGAGCCGGACAAGCAGGAGCTGTATTCCGACGCCCTGGAGATCGATCCCGACCTGCAGGTGGGCGACTACATCGAGGAAGCGCTCGAACCCATCGAGTTCGGCCGCATCGGCGCGCAGGCGGCCAAGCAGGCCATCCTGCAGAAGATCCGCGACGCCGAGCGCGAACAGGTCCTGAACGACTTCCTGGAGCGCGGCGAGACCATCGTCTCGGGCACGGTCAAGCGCATAGACAAGGGCGACGCCATCATCGAGATGGGCAAGATCGAAGCCCGCCTGCCCCGTTCCGAGATGATCCCCAAGGAAAACATCCGCGTGGGCGACCGCGTCCGCGCCTGGGTGCAGAAGGTGGACTACGCCGCCCGCGGCCAGCAGGTCATCCTGTCGCGCACCGCTCCTGAATTCATCAAGGAGCTGTTCGAGAACGAAGTGCCCGAGATCGAGCAGGGCCTGCTGGAGATCAAGGCGGCCGCCCGCGACGCTGGCGTGCGCGCCAAGATCGCCGTCATCGCCTACGACAAGCGCATCGATCCCATCGGTACCTGCGTGGGCATGCGCGGTTCGCGCGTCACCGCGGTGCGCAACGAGCTGGGCGGCGAACAGGTCGACATCGTGCTGTGGGCCGACGATCCAGCCGAATTCGTGATCGGCGCGCTGGCGCCCGCGCATGTCGAATCCATTCTGGTGGACGAGGACAAGCACGCCATGGACGTCGTGGTGGACGAGGAAAACCTGCCCAAGGCCATTGGCGCCCGCGGCCAGAACGTGCGTCTGGCTTCGGAGCTCACCGGCTGGCAGATCAACATCATGACGCCCGAGGAAAGCCGCAACCGCCAGGACGAAGAGCGCGAGGAACTGCGCGCCACCTTCATGTCCCGCCTGGATGTGGACGAGGACGTGGCCGACATCCTGATCGACGAAGGCTTTACCGGCCTGGAGGAAATCGCCTACGTGCCCTTGCAGGAGCTGCAGGAGATCGAAGCCTTTGACGAGGACATGGTCAATGAGCTGCGCGCCCGCGCCCGCAATGCGCTGCTGAGCGAGGCCATCGCCAAGGAAGAGCTGGTGCAGACCGCCGCCAAGGAGCTGGCCGGAATCGAGGGCATCACGCCGGAGGTCATCGCCAAGCTGGCCGAAAACGAGGTTACAACGCTGGACGATCTGGCCGAGCTGGCCACCGATGAGCTGTCCGACATGACCGGACTGGGCCAGAACGAGGCCAGCCAGCTCATCATGCGCGCTCGCGCCCACTGGTTTGACGACGAGGCCTGATCATGACCAGCTAGGTCCCGCGCGTTGTATTCATTAAGAATAGTTGTAGTAAAGCAAGAGAGAGTCGAATGCCGAGTAACACTGTCGCCCAGTTCGCTCAAGAACTGAAAATGCCTGCGAACGTTCTGCTGGAGCAGCTGCGCACCGCAGGTATTGAGCTCAAATCGGTGGATGATGCAATCACCGATTCGGATAAGGCGAAGCTGCTTGAATCGTTGCGCCGCTCGCATGGCGGTCAGGAAGGGAATAAAATCACCCTGACCCGCCGCAAGACATCGGAAATCCGTCAGGACGACGGGTCCGGCCGTTCGCGCACGATCCAGGTGGAAACACGCAAGAAGCGCGTGTTTGTCAAACGTGATCCGTCCGAGCTGGTGGCAGAGGCAACGGCTGCGCTGCAGCAGGAAAACGCCCGGCAGGCGGCGGCCAAGGCCGAAGAAGCCAGCCAGGCCGCTCCTGCTCCGGCCCAACCCGCCGCGCCAGCCGCCGAGCCCGCTGCACCCGTGGCGGCGCCCGAGCCGGCAGCCGCCGTCAAGCCCGAACCCGCGCCCGCCGAGCCGGCCGCCGCCGTCGAGGAAAGTCACTCTAAACCCGAGCCTCAGCCCCAGGAGCAGGCTGCCGCGCCTTCGGAACCCCCCGAAGCCGCCGAGCCCGCCAGGACGACCGAAACGGTCGAGGCTCCATCCACCCAGGCCAAGGCCGAAGAGAAGCCAGTGGTACCTACTAAATCTGCTTCAGAAGCTCGTCAATCTACTCCTGTGAACAAATCTCAGCATCCTCAAGGGGCGAAAACGCCCGCTCCGACCGGAAAGCCCCGGGACCTGCCTGGCGCGAACCAGCGCCGTCCGGCTCGTGGCCCCGCCATTCCTCCGGTCGCGGCCGATGTCGAGCAGGACCAGGATCGCGAGCGCGCCCGCAAGGCGGCTGAAGCAGAGGCCGCCGCGCTGCGCGAGATGCTGAACCGTCCGCGCAAGGTGCTGCGCGCTCCCGAACCGGAAGCCGAAGGCGCCGGCAAGGCAGGCGCCAAGGGCGCCCTGAAGAAGGACGTCAAGGGCGTCAAGGCGGACAAGGCTCCAGGCAAGGTCGTCAAGACCGACGCCGCTCCCGGCTGGGGCGGCGATGCCAGCCGCAAGAAGCAGCCCTCCAAGGCGGATGTCGCCTCGGCGGGTGCCGGCGGCGCGCGCGAAGGCTGGAAAACCAATGCCAAGGCGGGCCGCGGCAAGAACGCCCGCGGCGGGCGCAATGCCCAGCCCGAGCGCCGCGAACCGCAGGCGGCCGAGTTCATCGCCCGCGAAGTGCACGTGCCCGAAACCATTTCCGTCAGCGATCTGGCGCACCGCATGGCCGTCAAGGCGGCCGAGGTCATCAAGCACCTGATGAAGCTGGGCCAGATGGTCACCATCAACCAGGTGCTGGATCAGGAAACCGCCATGATCCTGGTCGAGGAACTGGGCCACAAGGCCATCGCCGCCAAGCTGGACGATCCCGAGGCCTTCCTGGTCGACACCGAGGCCAGCGACGCCGAACTCAAGCCTCGCGCGCCCGTGGTCACCGTCATGGGCCACGTGGACCACGGCAAGACCTCGCTGCTGGACTACATCCGCCGCACCAAGGTCGCCTCGGGCGAGGCCGGCGGCATCACCCAGCACATCGGCGCCTATAACGTGAAGACCGATCGCGGCACCGCCACCTTCCTGGACACCCCCGGTCACGAGGCCTTCACGGCCATGCGCGCCCGCGGCACCAAGGCCACGGACGTGGTCATCCTGGTGGTGGCCTCGGACGACGGCGTGATGCCCCAGACCCGTGAAGCCATCCACCATGCCCGCGCCGCCGGCGTGCCGCTGGTCGTGGCCATCAACAAGATCGACAAGCCCGAAGCCAACCCGGAGCGCGTCAAGCAGGAACTGGTGGCCGAGGAAGTGGTGCCCGAAGAATACGGCGGCGACGTGCCGTTCATTCCCGTGTCCGCCAAGACCGGACAGGGCATCGACGAATTGCTGGAAAACGTGCTGCTGCAGGCCGAGATGCTGGAGCTGACCGCGCCGGTCGACGCGCCCGCCAAGGGCACCGTCATCGAAGCGCGCCTGGACAAGGGCCGAGGTCCCGTGGCCACCATCCTGGTGCAGAGCGGCACCCTGCATCGCGGCGACACCGTGCTGGTGGGCGCTTCCTTCGGCCGCGTGCGCGCCATGGTCAACGAACTGGGCAAATCGCTCAGCTCGGCCGGGCCGTCCATCCCCGTGGAAATCCAGGGCCTGACCGAAGTGCCGGCCGCCGGCGACGAAATGGTCGTCATGGCCGACGAGCGCAAGGCGCGTGAAATCGCCTTGTTCCGCCAGGGCAAGTTCCGCGACGTGAAGCTGTCGCGCCAGCAGGCCGCCAAGCTGGAGTCCATGTTCGACAACCTGGGCGAAGGCACGCAGACCCTGTCGCTGATCATCAAGACCGACGTGCAGGGTTCGCAGGAAGCGCTGGTGCAGTCGCTGCTCAAGCTCTCCACCGACGAAGTGCGCGTGGAAGTGGTGCATGCGGCCGTGGGCGGCATCTCCGAAAGCGACGTCAACCTAGCCATCGCCTCCAATGCCGTGGTCATCGGCTTCAACGTGCGCGCCGAACAGAGCGCCAAGAAGCTGGCCGAGGCCAACGGCATCGATCTGCGCTACTACAACATCATTTACGATGCGGTGGACGAGATCAAGGCGGCCCTGTCGGGCATGCTGGCCCCCGAGCAGCGCGAGGAAATCATCGGCATGGTCGAGATCCGCGAGGTCTACCACATCTCCCGCATCGGCAACGTGGCCGGCTGCATGGTCACCGAAGGCGTGGTGCGCCGCGACTCGCAAGTGCGGCTGCTGCGCAACAACGTGGTGCACTGGACCGGCCATCTGGAATCGCTGCGCCGCTTCAAGGACGATGCCAAGGAAGTGCGTTCCGGCTTCGATTGCGGCATCACGCTGCGGGGCAACAACGATATCGAAGTGGGCGACCAGCTCGAGGTCTTCGAGATCAAAGAGATCGCCCGGACGCTTTAATTCATGGCAAGACACAAGTCCAAACCCAATCCGGGGCGCAATACGCGCCTGGCCGACCAGATCCAGAAGGATCTGGCGGTCCTCATCCAGCGCGAGATCGACATGACCCGCGCCGGTCTGATCACCCTGACCGGCGTGGAGTTGTCGCCTGATTACGCACACGCTAAAATTTATTATTCGGTGCTTGGCGCCGAACCCGAGGCGGCCCAGGCCGTTCTATCGGAGAAGGCGGGCTGGCTGCATTCACAGCTGTACAAATTGCTGCACATCCATACCGTGCCCACCCTGCATTTCCATCACGACAGGCAATTGGAGCGCGGCATGGAGCTGTCCAAGCTCATCGACAGCGCGACCAGGGCCGACAGCGAACTGACCGGCTCTGCCTCCCAGGCCGACGACCCTGACGAACAGTCCTGACTCGGCTGTTGTTTTCTCACGGACTGACACACAATGGCTACGCGACGACGCGGGCAGTTGATCGATGGTGTGCTGCTTCTGGACAAGCCTGAGGGCCTGTCCAGCAACCACGCCCTGCAGCGCGCCCGCCGTACTCTGGACGCCCGCAAGGCCGGCCACACCGGTACGCTGGACCCTTTCGCCACGGGGCTGCTGGTCTGCTGCCTCGGCAGAGCCACCAAGATCTCCGCCACCATGCTGGAGGCGGACAAGGCCTACGAGGCCACGCTCGCCTTCGGCGAGGAAACCGATTCCGGGGACCTGACCGGCAACGTCACGGCCCAGGCCGCGGACTTTGCGGGCGTGGCCAAGGACGCGCTGGAAGCGGCGCTGCCGGCCTTCCGGGGCCCCATATCGCAGGTGCCGCCCATGTATTCCGCGCTCAAGCGCGACGGCAAGCCCCTGTATGAATATGCCCGCCAGGGCATTGAGCTGGAACGTGAAGCGCGATGCGTCGTGATTCACGAATTGACTGTGCTGGAATGCACGCCGCGCTCGGCGCGCCTGTATGTACGCTGCAGCAAGGGAACCTATATCCGGACCCTGGCCCAGGACATCGGACGCGCGCTGGGATGCTACGCCCACCTGTCGGCCCTGCGCCGCACGGAACTGGGACCTTTTAATATCGACGATGCCTTCAGCCTTGACACGCTGCAGGCCATGGAAGACCCGATGTCGGCCTTGCTGGCCATCGAGAGCCTGCCTACCGAGATTTTGCCCAAGAAACTTCAATCAGAAGGATGAGTTATGAGTCGCGCATTGCGCAATGTGGCCATTATTGCCCACGTCGACCACGGTAAGACTACCCTGGTCGATCAACTGTTGAGACAGGCCGGTACGTTCCGCGAGAACGAACATGTCTCGGAACGCGTCATGGACTCGGGCGATATCGAGAAAGAGCGCGGCATCACCATTCTGGCCAAGAACTGCGCCGTCGAATACGAAGGCACGCACATCAACATCATCGACACCCCCGGCCACGCCGACTTCGGCGGCGAGGTCGAGCGCGTGCTGTCCATGGTCGACGGTGTGCTGCTGCTGGTGGACGCGGTCGAGGGCCCCATGCCCCAGACCCGCTTCGTGACCCGCAAGGCGCTGGAGCTGGGCTTGCGTCCCATCGTGGTGGTCAACAAGATCGACCGTCCCGGCGCCCGTCCCGACTACGCCATCAACGCCACCTTCGACCTGTTCGACAAGCTGGGCGCCACCGACGAGCAGCTGGACTTCCCCATCATCTACGCATCGGGCCTGTCCGGCTACGCCGGCCTGACCGAAGACGTGCGTGACGGTGACATGCGCCCCCTGTTCGATGCTATCCTGAAGCATGTGCCGCAGCGCGAAGACGACGTGAATGCGCCCTTGCAATTGCAGATCTGTTCGCTGGACTACAGCTCCTACGTGGGCAAGATCGGCGTGGGCCGCGTGAACCGCGGTCGCGTGCGTTCCGGCCAGGACGTGATCGTCAAATTCGGCCCTGAAGGCGAACCCATCAAGGGCCGCATCAACCAGGTGCTGAAGTTCAAGGGTCTGGAACGCGTCCAGGTCGAGGAAGCCGAGGCCGGCGACATCGTGCTGATCAACGGCATCGAGGAAGTGGGCATAGGCTGCACGGTCATGGATCCCGCCACTCCCGAGGCGCTGCCGCTGCTGCGCATCGACGAGCCCACCCTGACCATGAACTTTATGGTGAACACCTCGCCGCTGGCCGGCCGCGAAGGCAAGTTCGTGACCAGCCGCCAGCTGCGCGACCGCCTGGAACGCGAGCTGAAGTCCAACGTGGCGCTGCGCGTGAACGACACCGACGACGACACGGTGTTCGAGGTCTGCGGCCGGGGCGAACTGCACCTGACCATCCTGATCGAGAACATGCGCCGTGAAGGCTACGAGTTGGCCGTGTCGCGTCCTCGCGTGCTGATCCGTGAAGAGAACGGCGTGAAGATGGAGCCTTACGAGCTGCTGACCGTGGACGTGGAAGACGGCCACCAGGGAGGCGTCATGGAAGAGTTGGGCCGCCGTCGCGGCGACCTGCAGGACATGATCCCCGATGGCCGCGGCCGCACCCGTCTGGAATACCGCATTCCCGCCCGCGGCCTGATCGGCTTCCAGGGCGAGTTCATGACGCTGACGCGCGGCACGGGCCTGATGAGCCACATTTTCGACGAGTTCCGCCCGATGCGCGAAGGCACGGTGGGCGAGCGTCGCAATGGCGTGCTGATCAGCCAGGACGAAGGCGACGCCGTAGCCTATGCCCTATGGAAGCTGCAGGATCGCGGCCGTATGTTCGTGTCGCCAGGCGAAGCCCTGTACGAAGGCATGATCATCGGCATCCACAGCCGCGACAACGACCTGGTCGTCAATCCCATCAAGGAAAAGAAGCTGACCAACGTGCGGGCCTCCGGCAAGGACGAGCACATCGACCTGGTGCCGCCCATCCGCATGAGCCTGGAGTACGCGGTGGACTTCCTGGATGACGACGAGCTGGTGGAAGTGACGCCCAAGTCCATCCGTCTGCGCAAGCGCTACCTGAAGGAGCACGAGCGCCGCCGCAGCCTGCGCGAGGGCTGATCGTCTCTTTTCCATGACCCGTCCTGCCATAGGTTGACACCTGGCGGATGGTATCCATAGCCATGCTACGGACTGAGCACTCGATGGACTTCATCGGGTGTTTTGTATTGTAGGGACAGATGTGGCCGCTCGGTATTGTAGATCTCGACGGACTGTCTGACCATAAGCCTGGCTTGAGCCAGGTCGGCCGGCCTGTGGCGTAACAACTCCCCCTTCAGGATGCCGTTGACCCGCTCGGCCAAGGCATTCTGGTAGCAGTCGTAGCCGTCGGTCATCGAGCAACGGATCCCATGTCGGGCGTGCAGGCGCTGGTAATACGTCGAGCAGTACTGGATACCTCGATCCGAGTGGTGCACCAGCGGTTGGCGGGAGCCCCGCGAGCGCAACGCCATCGAAGTCCTGGTGCGGCTGACTAATGACGGAAACGGGAGCCCCGCGAGCGCAACGCCATCTCCAGCGCGCGGCGTACCCCTTCGGTCTGCAGATTCTCTGCCACGTGGTAGCCCACGATCTTGCGCGAGTAGGCGTCGGTCACCAGGCTCAAGTAGGTACACCGCTGCCCGGTCGGCCGGGAGGTGATGTCGGCCACCCAGACCTGCTCGGGGCCGGTCGGCACCACCTGGCCTTCGCCGGCCTTGAGTAGGTTCGGGTGGCATCGGAAGCGGTGATGGCTGTCCGTGGTCTTGTGATAGGCCCGGCGCGGCTTGACCAGCATCCGGGCGCTGCGCAGGATATCGAACAGTGCATCGCGCCCAACCTTGATCCCCGCCTCTCGCAGTGGTTGGCGCAGCACGTGATGCAGCTTGCGCGTACCCAGCGTCGGTTGCCGTGCCCTCAACGCCGTCACCATCGACACCACTTGGCATGCCTGCTGCTGGCGCTCACGCTCTCGGTGCCGGCCCTTGTAGTACGCCTGGCGGCTGTGACCCATACAGCACCGTCGACCGACCTTGGATTCCATAGCGCCGCTGCGCCTCTTTGTGCGTCAGCTCGCCTTTTTCCACCTGCTCGACAACCGACAGTTTAAAAGCCAGGCTGTAGTCTCGCTGCGTTCGTTTGATCCTTGATTCCAATTGACTCTCCTTGTTTCTCTCAAAAAGGTGTCAGCCAGATTTAGGACGGGTCACCACTAACAAAAAAGCCCGCCTTGTGCGGGCTTTTTTTGTTCCTAGCAGCCGAAAAAGAATCTGTATGCCGGATGCACAGCTGAAAGTGTCTCTGCGTCGAGGCGCAGAAGAACCGGTCATAGAGCCGGAGCTCGTCCTTAAGCGTTAAACCATAGAAATGTGTAGGGTTAACAGCGGTGGTTGATATTAGTGATTTTTACTAAGCTAGGCTTGCAGGTTACGGCCATACCGTATCGTCCTGTTCCAATATCGCTGGCAAACCGCGCCCAGCGCGGCGGGCGGCGAAACCTTGCTCATGCAGTTGCTGATTCCGGTACGGCTTTCATTGCTGACTTGGCGAGGTCATGCCGGCTTTCCCATAAGGAGAACACCGATGGCTCAGCATATCGTGATTATTGGCGGAGGCATTGGCGGCACCATGACTGCCAATCATCTGGTCACCAAGCTGTATCCGGAAATCCGTTCCGGCAAAGTCCGCATCACTCTATTGTCCAATTCTCCCTGGCATTATTACAAACCGGCGTTCATGTACGTGGCTTTCAACGCCTTTTTTCGGGATGAGTTGCGTCGGCCGCAGATTTCCCTGCTCCGGCCGGAAATCGACTTTCAATTGGAAGAAGTGTCCGGTTTCGATTTCCCGGCCAATCGCTTGTTCTGCGCCAGCGGAAAAAAAATACCGTATGACTATCTGGTCATCTCCACAGGCTGCGTGCCGGCGCCGGAAAAAATCGAAGGCCTGAAAGAGGGCGGCGACCATTTCTACCAACATGCGCCGGCCCGCCAGTTGGCTGACCGGCTCAGCCGTCTGGAGAAAGGTCGGGTGCTGATCACGGTGACCTTTCCCAAGACCCACAATGTGCCGCATCAATGTGGCATCGCTCCGATGGAAACCACTCTGATGCTGGATGAGTTCCTGCGCCGGCGCGGCGTGCGCGACAAGGTGCAGATTTCCTACACCTATCCCACAGTGTCGCAGCTGCTGCGCAATTGCTTGTTTCTGCAGGACGAGATCTGCCAGGTTCTGCCTTCCATCTTCGAGCAGCGGGGAATCCATCACCAGCGAAGCTTCACTCTCAGCCGCGTGGATCCGGAGCGCAAGGTGGCCTATTCGGAAGAGGGCGATGAGGAACCCTTCGACATCCTGATGGCTACCCCGCCCATCACGGCGGTGCCGGCCGTGCGCGATGCCGGGATTTCCCAGGCGGCCGACAACGAAGGCTGGGTGCCCACGGACCACCAGACGCTCAAAGTGCTGGGGTTGGACAACGTCTACGTGCTGGGCGATACGGTGGACTTGCCTATCAGCAAGGCGGGCGGCTCCTGCCACAATCAGTCGCCCGTGCTGGTCAACAACCTGGCCTCCGAGATCCGCATCGGACGCACCTGCGACGAGTACGACGGACGCGTGGTGGCCGTGGCGCAGATGGGGCTGGAAGGAGGTATGCCGCTCTGGTACGACTATCAGGAGGACGTGCATCCCACTCCGCCCACCAAGCTGGGCGGATTGATGCGCAAGGGCTTCAACCGGGGCGTGTACTGGGCCGTGGCCCGTGGACTGGTCTGAACAAGGAGAGCATCGATGACAGCAGAACTGAACAAGGAGCTGGAGCAGGGCGTGACGCAAGCCGCCGGACAGGCGAAGAGCTCGCGCTTGAAATCATTGCTGGGCGAAGATCCGGGCATCAAGGGCCTGGAGGAGTTCCTGGCCAAGGTGGAGCCGCTGCTGGCCGGCGGACGGCTCAATCGCCTGGTGGACGTGGCCTCGCTGATGGCCGATCTGGTGGACATGAGCGATGACTATATGATCGAGAAGCTGGCGCGCGCTTTCGAGGAAGGCGTGGGGGCCGCCTGGGCAGCCGGCAACGCGGCGCGCATGGCGGCCGATCAATTGCGCGCCAGCGAACAGACGCTTTCACTGATGGGGCTGGTACGTCTGGCCAAGGAGCCCGACGTACGCCGCGGCCTGACCTTCTTTCTGTTGATGGCGGGGGTGATGGGCAAGCAGATGCGCTACCAGAACCTGGATTACACCGGCGACTGAGGGGCGCCGGGGCGCATTCTGGACATGCCCCGGCCCTGCAGTCGGTTCAGCTGTTCAAGAAGGCCGTCTGACGCTTCTCGACGATACGGAACAGGCCGACCAGGGCGAAGGACACGCCCAGGTAGATCAGGGCCGCGAACCCGTAGGAAGTGAAGGTCTGGTAGGTCGCGGCATTGGCGTCGCGCGCGATCTTCAACAGGTCGGGCACCGTGGCGGTGAATGCCAGGGAAGTGGCGTGCAGCATCAGGATCACTTCATTGCTGTAGGCAGGCAGGGCCCGCCGCAGCGCCTGGGGCAGGATGACGCGTCGGTACAGGGTCCAGCCCGACATGCCGTAGGCCCGTGCAGCCTCCACTTCGCCGGGCGGCATGGATCGGATCGAGCCGGCGAAGATCTCGGTGGTGTAGCCCACGGTATTGAGCGTCAGCGCCAACACCAGGCAGTTGAAGCCGCTCTGGAAGAAGGCTTCCAGCGGCGGGACCGCCTTGACGATGGCCAGCTTGTACATGGCCGTATAGATCAGCAGGATCTGCACATACAGGGGCGTGCCGCGGAAGAAGTATGTGAAGGCGCCGATGGGGCGGGACAGCCAGGGCTTGGCCGAGACCCGGCCCATGGCCATGAAGATGGACAGGAAAAAGCCCATGGTGACCGACAGCACCAGCAGCCACAGCGTCATGGCCAGGCCCGATAGCTGGCCGTTGCTCTGGTATAGGTAGGCGCGCCAGAATTCGTTCAGTACGTCCATCAGAATTCCGCTCCCCGCACGCCCATGTTGTAGCGCCGCTCCAGATAGCGCAGCCCCACATTGCTGACGGCTGTGAGCGCCAGGTAGATCAGGGCCGTCAGGCCAACGAACAGAAAGGGATCGAAGGTGGCATTACCCGCGTTCTGAGCGATTTTCACCACATCGCTCAGCCCGATCAGAGACACCAGCGCAGTGGACTTGAGCAGCACCTGCCAGTTGTTCCCCAGGCCCGGAAGGGCGTAGCGCATCATCTGGGGAATCTGGATGCGGCGCAGAATCAGCAGAGTGCTCCAGCCGCAGGCCTTGCCGGCTTCGATCTGGCCTTTGGGGATGGCCAGCAGCGCGCCGCGGAAGGTTTCGGCGAAATAGGCTCCGTAGATGAAGCCCAGGGTGACGACGCCCGCGCCGAAAGGATCGATCTCGAACATGTCGATCTCCAGCCAGTCGGTTAAGTCGTTCAGCCAGATCTGCAGGCTGAAGAAGAACAGCATCAGCAGCACCAGGTCCGGAATGCCCCGGATCAGCGTCGTGTACAGGCCGCCCGCCAGCCGCAGCAGCGGCGCGCGGGACAGCTTCGTGAGGGCCGTGAGCAGGCCCAGCGCCAGGGATACCAGCAGCGACAGGATCGCCAGCTTGATGGTCTCCCAGGTGCCGGCCAGCAACTGTGGCCCATAACCGTAAAGCAGCATGGTCTGGCGTCCAGGTCAGGGGGCGATGCGGATGTTTTCTTTATGGAAGTATTTGTTTGCGAAGGTCTGCATGGTGCCGTCGGCCTTCATGTCGCGCAGGGTCTGATCAATGGCCGTCTTGAGTTTCTTGTTGCCCTTGCGCAGGCCCATGGCGATGGGCTCGTTCAGGATGGGGCTGTCGGTGATCACCGAGCCGGTCAGCTCGAAGTCCGCGCCGGCGGGCTTGGTCAGAAAGCCTTCCACGGCGTTCTGGGCTTCTTGGAAGGTGGCGTCCACGCGACCGCCGGCCAGGTCATTGAAAGCGTCCGTGTAGCTGGGGTAGGCCACCACGGTCACGCCGTTCGGCGCCCAGTTCTGGCGGGCGTAGGTTTCCATGGTGGTGCCTTGTTGCACGCCCACGCGTTTGCCCTTGAGCGATTCAGCCGTGGGCTCCAGGCCGCTGCCCTTGCGGGCCGCCAGGCGCACCGGCACGCTGTACATGGGTTCGGAGAAGTCGATGACCTTGGCGCGCGCGGCGGTGGCGGTCATGGTGGAGTTGGCCAGGTCGAACTTGCGAGCCTGCAGGCCGGGTATCAGGCTATCGAAAGAGGTGTCTATCCAGACACACTTGGCTTGCAGGCGCTTGCAGATTTCATTGCCGATGTCGATGTCAAAGCCTTGCAACTCGCCGCTGGGGCTCAGGTATTCGAAGGGCGGGTAGCCGGCTTCGGTGGCAAAGCGGATTTCCTCGACATCGGCGGCGTGCGCCGCAGGCAGCGCGACGCTGCATAAGGCCGTCATCAGAAGGCGGGCAAGGATCTTGTTCATGTGTGCTCCTGCAAATATTGACAAGCTTGTGGCATTCAATACGAATTCGGCCCTGCTGATGGAGGGCCGAGGTAAGAGAACGCAAATTTAACCCGTCAGCCTTATTGGGGCAATGCGGGTTCGGCCCTAGGCAGCACGCAGCACTTGTTGATGTAGGTCATGACCTCGTCCAGATCGTCGGTGACCACCAGCAGATCCAGGTCCTTGGGCGCGATGAGCCCCAGTGTCAGCAGCTGTTCGCGGATCCAGCCGATCAGGCCGGACCAAAACTCGGTCCCGATCAGTACAATGGGAGCCGGCGGCACCTTGCCAGTCTGCACCAGCGTCATGACCTCGAACAGTTCATCCATGGTGCCGAAACCGCCGGGCAGCGCGATGTACGCCCAGCTGTGCATGAAGAAGGTGGCCTTGCGCGAATAGAAATATTCGAACTGCAGGCTCTGGGTCTGGTAGGGGTTGTTGGTGGTTTCGTGGGGCAGGCGTATATTCAGGCCGACGCTTTGCCCGCCCGCCTCGAACGCGCCTTTGTTCGCGGCTTCCATCAGGCCCGGGCCGCCGCCGGCGATCAGGGTGACGCCGGCTTCGGCCAGGCGGCGGCCCACTTCCTGGGCCAGTTGATAATAAGGGTGACCAGGCTTGATGCGCGCGCTGCCGAACACGCTGACGCCCGCGCCCATTTCTTTTAATGTATCGGCCGCAGTCTGCAGTTCCCGCATGATGGTCGGAATCTGCTCTGTGGCCGGTAAACGGACGATTTTATTGTTAGACATGAAAAAAACCTTGTTGCTTGTTGATGGTTCCAGCTATCTGTATCGAGCGTACCACGCGATGCCCGATCTGAGAAACGCCCAGGGCCAGCCCACGGGCGCGCTGTACGGCGTCATCGGCATGCTGCGCCGGCTGCTGCAGGATTATCAGGCCGACTATATGGTGTGTATATTCGACGCCAAGGGCCGCACCTTCCGCGACGACCTCTACGAGCAGTACAAGGCCCACCGTCCTTCCATGTCGGAAGACCTCGCCCAGCAGATCGAGCCCATCCAACGCGCGGTGCGCGCCATGGGCTGGCATCTGATCTGCGCGCCGGGCGTGGAGGCGGACGACATCATCGGCACGCTGGCTCGCCTGGCGACCGAGCGCGGCATAGACACCGTGGTGTCCACCGGCGACAAGGACCTGGCGCAGCTGGTCAACGAGCACGTCGAACTGGTCAACACCATGAGCAACGAGCGCCTGGACATCGAGGGCGTGATCGCCAAGTACGGCGTGCGTCCGGACCAGATCATCGATTACCTGATGCTGATCGGCGATACCTCCGACAACATCCCCGGCGTGCCCAAGGTGGGGCCCAAGACGGCCGCCAAGTGGCTGAGCGAACACGGCAGCCTGGATGAATTGCTGCGCCACGCGGACAGCATCAAGGGCGTGGCCGGCCAGAACCTGCGCGATTTCAGCCCCAATTTCGAGCTGACGCGCAAGCTGGTGGCCGTCAAGCTGGATTGCGAGGTGCCGGGCTTCAGCGGCGACTTCGCCGCCCTGGCGCCCCTGCCTCCCGATCTGGAAGTCCTGCAGGACATCTACGAGACCTATGGCTTTCGCAGCTGGCTGCGCGAGCTGACCGGCGATCCGGACCGCATCCCGGCGCAGGACGGCCGGGTTCAGACGCAGGTTCAGGCCGCGCCCGACCAGCTGGACTACCAGACGGTGACCACGGAGCCGCAATTGCGAGCCTTGCTGCAACTGCTGCAGCAGGCCGGATTGACGGCGCTGGATACGGAGACGTCCTCGCTGGACCCCCTGCAGGCGCGCCTGGTGGGCCTGTCCGTGGCGGTGCGTACGGGCCAGGCCTTCTATGTGCCGGTGGCGCATCGCGCCACCCACGAGCTGGAGCAGCTGGACAAGGACCTGGTGCTCGATGTGCTGCGGCCCTGGCTGGAAGACGCCCAGGCCGCCAAGCTGCTGCACAACGCCAAGTACGACAGCCATGTCTTTGCCAACGAAGGCGTGGCATTGCGCGGCATACGCGAAGACACCATGCTGCAGGCCTACGTGCTGCAGTCGCACAAGCGCGTCAACATGGAAGAGCTGGCCCTGCAATGGCTGGGCTTGAAGGGCACCTCCTACGAGGACATCTGCGGCAAGGGCGCCAAGCAGATCTGCTTTGACGAGGTGGACATCCCGACGGCATCGAAGTATGCTTGCGAGGACGCCGACTACACCTTGCGCCTGCACGAGTGCCTGCGCCCCAAGGTGGCCGAGCAGGCCGGGCTGGAGCGCGTCTATCTGCTGGAGGTCCAGACCTCGGAGGTGCTGACCATCGTGGAGCGCAATGGCGTCAAGGTGGACGTGCAGGCGCTGGCCCGGCAAAGCCGCGAGCTGGGGCAGACGATGCTGGAGCTGGAGAACAAGGCGTACGAACTGGCCGGCCAGCCTTTCAACATGAATTCGCCCAAGCAGGTCGGGGAGATCCTGTTCGGCAAGCTGGGCATTCCGGTGGTGCGCAAGACGGCCAGCGGCGCGCCGTCCACCGATGAGGACGTGCTGACCCGCCTGGCCCAGGACTATCCCTTGCCCCAGGTCCTGCTCGAATACCGCGGCCTGGCCAAGCTGAAGTCCACCTATACGGACAAGCTGCCCAAGATGGTCAATCCACGCACCGGGCGCGTCCACACGCGCTATTCCCAGGCCGGGGTGGTGACCGGGCGGCTGGCGTCCTCGGATCCGAACCTGCAGAACATCCCGGTGCGCACGGCCGAAGGCCGGCGCGTGCGTACGGCCTTCGTGTCCGAGCAGGGCAAGGTCGTGTCCGCGGACTATTCCCAGATCGAGTTGCGCGTCATGGCCCATGTGTCGGGCGACGTGAACCTGCAGCAGGTGTTCGAGCAGGGCGGAGACGTGCATACGGCCACGGCGGCCGAAATCTTCGGCGTGAAGACCGAGGAGGTCACCTCGGACCAGCGCCGCGCCGCCAAGGCCATCAACTTCGGTCTGATCTACGGCATGGGCGAATTCGGCCTGGCCAGCAACCTGGGCATCACCCGGGATGCGGCGCGCGCCTACATAGATCGCTACTTCACGCGCTATCCCGGCGTGGCCGACTACATGAGCCGCATCAAGGCGCTGGCGCATGATCAGGGCTTCGTGGAAACCGTATTCGGTCGCCGCCTGTGGCTGCCGGAACTCAAAGGGGCCAAGGGTCCGCGCACGGCCGGCGCCGAGCGCGCCGCGATCAATGCGCCCATGCAGGGCACCTCGGCCGACCTGATCAAGATGGCCATGGTGGCCGTCCAGGACTGGATCCGGGAAAAGGGCCTGAAGACGCAGATGGTCATGCAGGTGCACGACGAACTCGTGTTCGACGTGCCCCCGGATGAGCTGGAGCTGCTGCGCGAGCAGTTGCCCGGCCTGATGTGCAATGTGGCCAAGCTGGATGTTCCGCTGGTGGCCGAAGTGGGCGTGGGCGAGAACTGGGAGCAGGCTCACTGACTGCCGGAGACGGAAAAGGGGCGATTCGACGCCCCTTTTTTCTGCCTGAGCGAATCGCCTTCAGTTCCCCTGGTCGCGCACCCGGTTGGGCAGCAATTCGTCGTGCTTGGCCAGTATGGGATAGGCCGCCGCGCTGACCAGATAGGAGTTGATGGTGCGCACGTCGCGCAGGATCTCCAGGTAGAGCGAGCCCTGGTCGGCCGAATCCAGCTGGCCCGACTTGATCTTGCGGATGTGGCGTTCGGCCGCGCCGGCCTCCAGGTCGCGGAAGTAGTCCTTCTCGAACGCCAGGAAGCGGGCCGTCTTCACGTCCTCGGCCACGAACAGGGCGGCGGCCTGGCGCTGGTTGCGGATCAGCCGGTCCATGACCTTGCCGATCTCCTCCTGCTCGTCGCTCTGCAGGATCCAGCCTTGCTTGCGCAGCTTGCTGGTATGGGTCAGCAGGCCGCTGACGCTGATGGTGGCGGCGTGCGCCATATTGGTCGAGAAGGCCAGGATCTCGTTCAGGCGCCGCGTGTCGTTCTTGCTCAGGTTGTCCTGGTCCAGGCGGGCCAGGTAGGTGGTGATCAGCTGGTCCAGCCGGTTGACCGCGTTGCTGATGTAGCGCGCATGGTTGATGCTTTGCGCGCTGTTGCTGATCAGGGCCTGGCGAGCCGTGCCCAGGATGCTCTGCAGCATGTCCGACAGGCGCAGCGCCTCCCGGGCGGCGTTGCCCAGGGCCACGGCGGGCACTTCATGGGCCGATTCATCCAGGTAGAGCGGCTTGCCGGGATCGTCCCGATCGCTGCGGCGCGGCAGTTGGCGGCTCAGCAGGCGCGAATAGGGCTTGAGCAGCGGCATGAACACGGCGGCCACGGCCAGGTTGAAGAACGTGTGGAAGTTGGCCGCGGCGCGCGCCGCGTCGTCCGTGAACCAGCTCATCAGGCCCGGGATCCAGGGCAGCAGCAGCATGCCGACGATGCAGCCGGCCACGCGCGTGCCCAGATTGCCCAGCGGCAGGCGCTTGCTGGCCGGGTCCTTGTTGCCGCCCGCGCCTTCGAGCACCGGATTGATGGCCGTGCCCAGGTTGGCGCCCAGCACCAGGGCGTAGGTCAGTTGCGGATCCATGGAGTGATGGTTGGCCAGGGAGATGATCAGCACCACGATGGCCACGCTGGAGTGCGCCGCCCAGGTCAGGAGGGCGGCCAGGATCAGGCCCGTCATGGGTGAGTCGGACAGCGCCTGCAGAATGGTCTTCAAGAGCGGCGCGTCCTGGATGGGCGAGAACAGCGCGACCAGTTCATGCAGGGAGAGCAGGAGCAGGCCCAGGCCGATGAAGACTCGTCCCAGGTCGCGGCGGCGTCCCGACTCGTGGGCGCGGAACAGCCAGACGCCCAGCAGGATCAGGGCCGGCGCCAGCGCGGTCAGCTTGAAGGACAGCAGCTGCACGATCAGGGTCGTGCCCACGTTGGCGCCCAGCATGGCGGCCAGGGCCGGCACGAGCGCCACCAGGCCGCCGGCCGCGAAGCTGGTGATCATCAGCCCGGTGGCGGTGCTGCTCTGGATGGCGGCGGTGATGGCCGCGCCCGCCAGGAAGGCGCGGTTGGGACGACCCAGCGCGCGCCCCATCCAGACGCCCAGCTCCGCGCCGAAGGCGCGCTGGACCCCGCTCTGCACCATGTGGACGCCCCACATGAGCAGCGCGATATACCCCCCGAAATCGAGTAATGCAAAGATTTCTTTCATGAATGAATCATAGCGCAGCGCGGACTCGATGGTGGCGGCTGAAGGCCGATCGCCGAGCGGAACCCATCCAGGAGCGCCCGGGGCGCAGGGATAAAAGAAAGCCCGCCATGAAGGCGGGCTTTGCGGGGGAGGGGGGCTTACACGGCCTGGGCGTCCTGCAGGGCCTGGATGCGGGCCGCGATGGGCGGATGGGAGGCGAACATGGCGCTGACGGCGCCGCCGCCCGAGATGCCCGAGGCCTCGAAGTTCTTGGGCAGTTCGCCCGGAGTCATGCCGCCCAGGCGGGCCAGGGCGTGGATCATGGGCTGGCGCGAACCGAGCAGGCGCGCCGAGCCGGCGTCGGCGCGGTATTCGCGCTGGCGCGAGAACCAGGCCACGATGATGGAGGCCAGCACGCCGAAGATCAGTTCGAACACGAAGACCGAGGCGTAGTAGCCTATGCCCACCTCGCGCTCGTTGCGCAGCAGCACGCGGTCCACGAAGTAGCCGGCCACGCGCGCCAGGAAGATCACGAACGTGTTGACCACGCCCTGGATCAGGGTCAGCGTGACCATGTCGCCGTTGGCGATGTGCGCGACCTCGTGGCCCAGCACGGCCATGACTTCCTCTTCGGTCATGCCGCGCAGTAGGCCGGTGGACACGGCCACCAGGGCGTCGTTCTTGAAGGCGCCGGTGGCGAAGGCGTTGGGCTCGCCTTCGTAGATGGCCACTTCGGGGCGGCCGATGCCGGCGCGGTCGGCCAGCTGGTGAACGGTGTCGACCAGCCAGGCTTCTTCGGCATTGGCGGGGGCGTTGGGATCGATCACCCGGGCGTTGACGCTTTGCTTGGCCATCCACTTGCTCATCAGCAGCGAAATGATGGCGCCGGTAAAGCCCACCAGGCTGGAGAAGATCAGCAGTTGGGTCAGGTCCAGGCCCTGCGCGTTCAGATACCGTCCCACACCGAGGATGCTCATGGAGGCGCTCAGCACCAGCATGACGGCCAGGTTGGTGATCAGGAAGAGAACAATTCGTTTCATGAATGCGGATTCCGGTGTGACTGAGAAAAACGGGCCGCGCCGCGGTCCGTGGAAAATTTTAGCCTTAATTGAAAGCGGGAAGACAAGAAAATTCAGCTTTTCGTCAGCTTCTGGCTTGCGGCGCCGCGGCGGCGTGTCGCAATCCTGTCGCATGGCTTGTTCAATATGGGGACGCGGGCGTTTTTTTACAAGTCGGGGGAGTATAGTAATGACTTCCCCTTATTTCTGATTCTGGTTTGTTCGCATGCAGTCATTATGGATGCTGGTGGCCTGTGCCATGTTTGCCATCATGGGGGCCTGTGTCAAAGTATCCGCCGATGCGGGGGCGTCCATGCCCCAGATCGTGCTGTTTCGCGGACTGCCGTCCGTATTGCTGCTCTATTTCTGGGCCAAGGCGGGGCGACGCCCCATCGCCCCCAAGAGCTGGAAGCTGCACATACGTCGCAATGTCTCGGGCGTCACGTCCATGTGGCTGGGCTTTCTGGCGCTGGCCTATCTGCCGCTGTCCACCGCCGTCAGCCTGAACTACACCGCGCCCTTGTTCATCGCCGTCTGGATGCTGGCCTGGGGCGGGTCCCAGCGCGATCCCGTCCGCATCCTGGCCGTCCTGCTGGGCTTTCTGGGCGTGATCGGCGTATTGCGGCCCAGCATATCCGAAGACCAGTGGTTCGCCGCCATGCTGGGCTTGTGCGCCGGCGCCCTGTCGGCGATTGCCATGATGCAGGTGCGGGCCCTGGGGCGAGCGGGCGAGCCGGAATGGCGCACGGTGCTGATCTTCTCCTGCTTCGTGGTCTGTTCAAGCGCCGTCGGGCTGCTGCTGGACGGCTGGCGCGACCTGGACTGGCGCGCCTGGCTGGCGCTGCTGGGCGTGGGCCTGGCGGGCCTGTTCGGCCAGTTGACCATGACGCGCGCCTTCGGCCTGGGCTCGGCCCTGTTGACGGCGGCTCTCCAATACACCACCATTATTTTTGCCGCTCTGATCGGCATCGTATTTTGGGGTGATCTTCCCGACTGGCTGGCCTGGACCGGCATGGCGCTGATCATCGGATCGGGCCTGCTGTCGGCCTGGCGCACGTACAGCGAGGACCGCATCCTGCGCGGCCAGCAGCCGCCCGGTCCGGAGGCGCCCGCCAAGGAGGCAGAACATGTTTGATCACCTGGTTACCCCGGAGCAGCTGCGCGCCAACCTGGGCCGCGCCGACTGGCTGGTGTTCGATGTGCGCCACGACCTGGCCGATCATCAGGCGGGGCGACGCGCCTATGAGCAGGGCCATATCCTCGGCGCGCTGTTCCTGGATCATGAAACCGACCTGGCCGCGCCCAGGACCGGCGCCAACGGCCGCCATCCCTTGCCCGACCGCCAGGACCTGGCGGCGCTGATGCGCCTGCAGGGACTGACCTCCGGCATGCAGGTCGTGGCCTACGATGCGCAAGGTTCGCTGTTTGCCAGCCATTTGTGGTGGATGCTGCGCTGGCTCGGACATCCGCATGTGGCCATCCTGGACGGCGGCTGGCAGTCCTGGCGGGAGGCCGGCGGCGAGGTCGAGACCGGCCGGCGCCAGCCTTCGGTTTCCGAGGCCCAGGCCGTACAGAGCCTGAACCTGCCGCGCCAGGCCGCCATGCCCACGGTACAGGCCGACCAGGTCCTGGCCAATATCGCCCAGCCCGTCTTCACCGTGATCGACGCGCGCGCGCCCGAACGTTATCGGGGCGAAGTCGAACCCATGGACCCGGTGGCCGGGCATATCCCGGGCGCCCTCAACCGTTCCCATATGAACAATCTCGACGCCCAGGGCCGCTTCAAGCCTGCCGGGCAATTGCAGCAGGAGTTCCAGGCTCTGCTGGGCGACACGCCTGCCTCGCAGGTCGTGCATCAGTGCGGTTCGGGCATTACGGCTTGTCACAATCTTTTTGCCATGGAGCTGGCGGGGCTGAACGGCTCGCGCATCTACCCCGGCTCCTGGAGCGAATGGGTCAGCGACCCGACGCGGCCGGTGGCGCGCGGCTGAAGGCAAGCAATGCAGAAGGGCCGCTTCCAGGCGGCCTTTTTTCGCGTCCATGGCCTGCGGCCCCGCTTGTGCTTGAACGGCGCGTTGTCCGCCGCTCCCGTACAATGCGTTTTTCAGGCGGACGCCATGGCCGCCCGGGCAGTCCTCACAGATCAGGAAAAGTTATGGTTAAATCTCGCGACGATAATCAGACGGCCGGTGAACCGGCGGCCGGCGTACCGGCGGCCGGCGTGTCCGCCGAGCAGGACTTCGAGTCCGCGCTGGCGCAGCTCGAGGCGCTGGTGGCGCGGATGGAGAGCGGCGCCTTGCCGCTGGAGCAGGCCTTGCAGGCCTATGAGCAGGGCGTGGAGCTTGCCAAATTCTGTCAGCGCAAGTTGGACGTTGCGCAGGAACAGGTCAGTGTATTGCAAGGAAATCTGCTGCGTCCCTTGTCCGGGGACGAGGCGGATGGAGACATTTAAGATGGTTTCTGTGAGTTTTACCGAATGGCTGCAGGCGCGGGTCGAGCAGACTGAAGTCGTGCTGGATCAGTTGCTGCCCGCCGCCACCCAGGAGCCGTGCCGTCTGCACGAGGCCATGCGCTATGCCGTGCTGGGCGGCGGCAAGCGGGTGCGCGCCGCGCTGGTCTATGCCGCCGGCGAGGCGGCCATGCAGGGCAAGCCCATGGCGACCGCCCAGCTGAAGGCGCTGGAGTTGGCGGCGGCGGCGGTGGAGCTGATTCATGCCTATTCGCTGGTGCACGACGACCTGCCTTGCATGGATGACGACGAGCTGCGGCGCGGCCGTCCCACGGTGCACATCCAGTTCGACGAGGCCTGCGCCATGCTCGCCGGCGATGCGCTGCAGCCGCTGGCCTTCGAGCTGCTGGCGCAGATGCCCATTGCCCCCGCCCTGGTGGTCCAGGCGATTTCCCAACTGGCGCGCGCCGCCGGCAGCGCCGGCATGGCCGGCGGCCAGGCCATCGACTGCGCCAGCGTGGGCCTGCAGCTGGATCGCGATCAGTTGCAGACCATGCACAGCATGAAGACCGGCGCCATGCTGGAGGCCAGCGTGCTGCTGGGAGGCATCGTCGCGGGAGCCTCGTCCACGGTGCGCAAGGGCCTGGAGGATTATGCCCAGGCGGTGGGCCTGGCCTTCCAGGTGGTCGACGACATCCTGGATGTCACCGCCGACACCGCCACGCTGGGCAAGACGGCCGGCAAGGACGCCGCCGACAACAAGCCCACCTATGTGTCCATCCTGGGCCTGGAAGGCTCCCGCGAACTGCTGGGCGCCCTGAACGAGAAGGCGCAGCTGGCCCTGCGGCCGGTCGGACCCTCGGCGGCGCGGCTGACTCAGCTGGCCGATTACATCGTGGGCCGTGACCGCTAGTTTTGGCGCTGGCGGCTAAGCGTTTTACAATAGTTGATTGGCGATTGTTCCACAGCAGTCGTTTCACTTATTTGCCCGGATAGACGTCTTTCAGTATGACAACCGTTTCCCTAGAACAGATCCAGTCGCCCGCTGACCTGCGCAAGCTCGATCAGCGCGATCTTCCCGAACTGGCCCGTCAGTTGCGGGAGTTTGTTCTTCAGTCCGTCTCCAGAACCGGTGGGCATCTGTCTTCCAACCTGGGCACGGTGGAGCTGACCACGGCCCTGCACTATGTATTCGACACCCCGCACGATCGCATCGTGTGGGATGTGGGGCACCAATCCTATCCGCACAAGATCCTGACGGGGCGCCGCGACCAGATGGCCACGCTGCGCCAGCAGGGCGGCATATCGGGCTTTCCCAAGCGCTCGGAATCCGATTATGACGATTTCGGCACGGCCCATTCGTCCACGTCCATCTCCGCCGTGCTGGGCATGGCGGTGGCCTCGCGCAATGCGGGCGTCGAGCGCCAGCACATCGCCGTGATCGGCGACGGCGCCATGACGGCGGGCATGGCCTTCGAAGCCCTGAACAATGCCGGCGTCACGCCCGACGTGAACGTGCTGGTCGTGCTGAACGACAACGACATGTCCATCTCTCCGCCGGTGGGGGCGCTGAACCACTACCTGGCGCGCCTGATGTCGGGCCGCTTCTACGCCGCCGCCAAGAACGTGGGCCGCGCCGTGCTGCAGCATGTGCCGCCCGTGCTGGACCTGGCGCGCAAGTTCGAGGGCCACGCCAAGGGCATGCTTTCCCCGGCCACGCTGTTCGAGGAGCTGGGCTTCAATTATGTGGGGCCCATCGACGGCCATGACCTGGACGCGCTGGTCGCCACCCTGGGCAACCTTCGCGAGCTGGGCGGGCTGCAGTTCCTGCATGTGGTGACCCGCAAAGGACAGGGCTACAAGCTGGCCGAGGCCGATCCGGTGCTCTATCACGGTCCCGGCAAGTTCGACCCCTCCGTGGGTCTGGTGCAGCCGGCCACCCCGCCGCGGCCCACCTTCACCCAGGTGTTCGGCCAGTGGCTGTGCGACATGGCCGCCGAAGACGCCCGCCTGTACGGCATCACACCGGCCATGCGCGAGGGCAGCGGCATGGTGGAATTCGAGCAGCAGTTTCCGCGCCGCTATTTCGACGTGGGGATTGCCGAACAGCACGCCGTCACCTTCGCCGCCGGGCTGGCCTGTGAAGGCCAGAAGCCCGTGGTGGCCATTTATTCCACGTTCCTGCAGCGCGGCTACGACCAGCTCATCCACGACGTCGCCCTGCAGAACCTGGACGTCACCTTCGCGCTGGACCGCGCCGGCATCGTGGGCGCGGACGGCGCCACGCACGCGGGCAATTACGACATCGCCTTCCTGCGCTGCATCCCGAACATGGTGGTGGCCACGCCTTCGGACGAGCGCGAAACCCGCCTGCTGCTGACCTGTTGCTACCAGCATCCCGGCCCCAGCTCGGTACGCTATCCGCGCGGCGCCGGCGTGGGCGCGGCGCCCGGGGAAGACCTGGCCACGGTGCCGCTGGGCAAGGGCGTGGTGCGCCGCGAGGGCAAAGGCCTGGCGTTGCTGGCTTTCGGGCCGGTGCTGTACGAGGCGCTGAAGGCGGCCGAGAGCCTGGATGCGACCGTGGTGGACATGCGCTTCGTCAAGCCGCTGGACGAGGCCCTGCTGCAGGAGCTGGTCCAGGGCCATCAGGCCTTCGTCACCCTGGAGGAAGCCTGCATCATGGGAGGAGCCGGCAGCGCCGTGCTGGAATTCTTCAGCCGCGAACGCATCGTCGCACCCGTGCTGCAACTGGGCTATCCGGATGAATTCATCGACCATGGCGATCAGAAGAAGATCGCCGCCGCGCTGGGCCTGGACGCCGCCGGCATCGAGCGCGCCGTCCGTGAACGTTTTTCAAGTTTGCTTGAGCCCTGACGCAATTTGCGGCGCCCGGCCGGCCGGGAACGCGCAAATATGCACCCTGTTCTTAAGGTTATCGAACTTTCGCCTCGATAAGCATAAGATAATGTTCCATTACTGATTAATTGCGGTCGCGGCCCTGCCGCGGCCGGACTGACTGATATGAATACAGTGTCGGAAATGCCCTTGACCATGCCGGATGTGCAAAGCAGCGTGGACACCCGCCGCGTTGCCATCCAGCGCGTCGGCGTGCGCGGGGTCCGTCATCCGATGATGCTGGACCTGGGGCAGGGGCAGTCCGTGCCCACCGTGGCTCAATGGGAACTGACGGTGGCCTTGCCGCCCGAGGAAAAAGGCACGCACATGTCGCGCTTCGTGGCCCTGCTGGAGCAATACCGCCGCCAGGCCATGACGCCGGCCGGATTCGTGCGGATGGCCCAGGCCATGCTGCCCTTGCTGAACGCGGGCCGCGGCGACATCAGCGCCTCCTTTCCCGTATTTCTGGAAAAGATCGCGCCGGTCTCGGGCGTGGCCAGCCTGATGGACTACACCGTCGGCTGGACCGCCCGGGTGGGCGTGGACGCGCGGCCCGAGTTCGAGCTTTCTGTCATGGTGCCGGTCACCAGCCTGTGTCCTTGCTCCAAGGCCATTTCCGAGTACGGCGCCCATAACCAGCGCTCCCATGTCACGGTGCAGGCGGTATTCGCCGATCCATCCGCCGTCGACCTGCCGGGCCTGATCCGCCGCATCGAAGACCAGGCCTCCTGCGAACTGTGGGGCCTGCTCAAGCGCACGGACGAAAAATACGTCACCGAACAGGCCTACGACAATCCCAAGTTCGTCGAGGACCTGGTGCGCGATGTGGCCGTCAGCGTGCGTTCCCTGCCCGGAGTGTTGCGCTACCGCATCGAAGCGGAGAATTTCGAGTCCATCCATAACCATTCCGCCTACGCCAGCGTCGAAGGCTGATGGCGTGCAGCTTGTCAGCGCGCCTGGCCTGGTGCTAATATTTATGGTTTCTTGCTCGACCCGGTTTTGACGGGCGGGCTGTCGCGTCTGCTGTGCCTGTGTTCTGTTTGGCCGGGTGCAGACAGTCGATATCCACAAGGAGTTGTTTCATGCGTCACTACGAAGTAGTGTTCATTGTGCATCCCGATCAAAGCGAGCAAGTGCCCGCCATGGTCGAGCGCTATTCGGCGATCGTCACTTCCGCCGGCGGTACGATCCACCGCCTGGAAGACTGGGGCCGCCGTCAACTGGCATACCCCATCCAGAAACTGGTCAAGGCCCACTACGTGTGCCTGAACATCGAATGCGGTCAGTCCATCCTGGACGAACTGGAGCATTCCTTCCGCTACAACGACGCCATTCTGCGTTATCTCATCGCCGGCACGAAGAAAGCCCCCGAAGGCGCTTCGGTCATGATGAAGTCCGTCGAGCGCGAAGAAGCGCGCAAGGCAAGTGCAGAAGCCAGCGCCCAAACCGCTGAAGCTGAAGAATAAAAGTTCCGACTGCGTGAACCAGGTCAGTCTCGACGGGCAGGTCATCGACATCAAGCCGCTGCGTTATACGCCGGCCGGCGTGCCCGCCCTGGAATTGGCTCTGGAGCATGAATCCTCCGTGATGGAAGCCGGCCACCCCCGGCAGATCGCCCTGGCGATGCAGGTGGTGGCTCTGGGTGAAAACGCCCTGGCGCTGGTGGACACCCCCCTTGGGGCCCGCCTGCTCGTACAGGGCTTCATCGCCCCGGCCCGCAAAGGATCCACGCGACTGGTGCTGCATGTGCAGCAATACCGGCGCAACTTTGCAGGGCAGGCCACGGTCACGGTCTGACAGTCCGACCCGATCGTCGCGAAGCGTTTCTACACTTCGCTTCACACTGAATTCTCCCGGACATCGTCCGGTTACTAACGAGGCACAAAATGGCTTTCCGTAGAGGCAAAGACAAAAAACGCAAATTTGCACAACAGAACCCACTGTTCAAGCGCCGCAAATTCTGCCGCTTCACCGTCGCTGGCGTTGAAGAAATCGATTACAAAGACCTGGACACCCTGCGTGATTTCATCCAGGAAAATGGCAAGATCATCCCCGCACGTCTGACTGGCACGAAAGCGCACTACCAGCGTCAGCTGGACACCGCTATCAAGCGCGCGCGTTTCCTGGCTCTGTTGCCGTACACCGACAACCACAAATAATCCAGAGGAACATTAGTCATGCAAGTCATTTTGCTCGAAAAAGTCGTCAACCTGGGCAACCTGGGTGATGTGGTCCGCGTGCGTGATGGTTATGCCCGCAACTTCCTGCTGCCCCGCAAGATCGCCCGCCGCGCCACGGCTGCCGCTCTGCAGGAATTCGAAGCCCGCCGCGCCGAACTGGAAAAACTGCAAGCTGAAAAACTGGCTGCCGCCCAGGCCCAGAACGACAAGCTGAACGGCCAGTCCGTGACGCTGGTGCAGAAGGCCGGCGTCGACGGCCGTCTGTTCGGTTCCGTGACCACCATGGACATCGCCGCCGCCCTGCAGGGCGCCGGCTACGCCGAAATCGTCAAGTCCCAGGTGCGTCTGCCCGACGGTCCCCTGAAGGCTGTTGGCGAGTACCCTGTGCAGATCGCTCTGCACGCCGATGTCGTGGCCGACATCACCGTGGTGGTTCAAGGCGACGTCGCCTAAGCAACCCGGTTTGCTCATGGTACATTCCTTTCTGGGGTGTACCGGCAAGGCCTGGAAAAAGCCGGTGCAAACCGGCTTTTTTGTTTTCTTTCCTGACTTGAAGGTGCGCGCGTGGAGAGCAAGTCCGCCCAGACCGATTCGTCCCTGGATTACCTACGGGTTCCGCCCCATTCCATCGAGGCGGAGCAGTCCGTGCTGGGCGGCCTGTTGCTGGACAACGCCGCCTTCGATCGGGTGGCCGACATCGTCACCGACGAGGACTTCTACCGCCATGATCACAAGCTGATCTGGCAGCACATCACCCGCCTGATCGGCTTGGCCCGTCCCGCCGACGTGGTGACCGTGTTCGAGTCGCTGTCGGTGGCCGGCAAGCAGGAAGAAGTGGGCGGCCTGGCCTATCTGAACGCGTTGGCCCACAACACGCCGTCCGCGGCCAACATCCGGCGCTACGCCGAGATCGTGCGCGAGCGCTCCATGCTGCGCAAGCTGGTGACCGTGGCGGACGATATCTCGTCGGCCGCCTTCAATCCGCAGGGCAAGGAAGCCCGCCAGATACTGGACGAGGCCGAAACGCGGGTGTTCCAGATCGCCCAGGAGGGCGCGCGCGGCTCGCAGGGCTTTCTGGACATCCAGCCGCTGCTCAGCCAGGTGGTGGAGCGCATCGACGAGCTCTACCACCGCGAGGGCGACTCCGAGGTCACGGGCGTGCCCACGGGCTTTGCCGACCTGGACAAGATGACCTCCGGCCTGCAAGCGGGGGATCTGGTCATCGTGGCCGGCCGCCCGTCCATGGGCAAGACCTCCTTCTCCATGAACATCGGCGAGCACGTGGCCATCGAACAGGGCCTGCCGGTAGCGGTGTTCTCCATGGAAATGGGTGCGGTGCAACTGGCCATGCGTATGGTGGGCTCGGTCGGCATGCTGGACCAGCACCGCATGCGCACCGGCAAGCTGACGGCCGATGACTGGCCGCGCCTCACGCACGCCGTGCAGCAGGTGCAGGAAGCGCAGATCTACATCGACGAAACCCCGGGCCTGTCTTCCATGGAAGTGCGCGCCAGGGCGCGCCGCCTGGCCAGGCAGTGCGGCCAGCTGGGGCTGATCATCATCGACTACCTGCAGCTGATGTCCTCCAGCGGCGGCGAGAACCGCGCCACCGAAATTTCCGAGATCAGCCGTTCGCTCAAGGGCCTGGCCAAGGAGCTGAACTGCCCGCTGATCGCTCTGTCGCAGCTCAACCGAAGCCTGGAGCAGCGGCCCAACAAGCGCCCCGTCATGAGCGACCTGCGTGAATCGGGCGCCATCGAGCAGGACGCCGACTTGATCCTGTTCATCTATCGCGACGAGGTCTACAACCCCGATTCGCCCGACAAGGGCACGGCGGAGATCATCATCGGCAAGCAGCGTAACGGCCCCATCGGCACGGTACGCCTGACCTTCGCCGGCGCCAGCACGCGCTTCCTGAATTACACGCCAGTCTAAGATCGGTTCGGCCGGCCTGGGGGCCGGCCGAAACTTTTCATGCTTGCGTACGGGCGCCCAGCCGTCCGGCCAGCCAGGCGCAGACCAGCAGCTGCCACTGATGGAACAACATGATGGGCAGGATGATGGCGCCCACGGAACCGCCGGCGAACAATACATTGGCGATGGGGATGCCGCTGCTCAGGCTTTTGTTGGAGCCGCACATCAGCAGGCTGACCCGGTCCGGCCTGCTGAAGCCCAGCCAGCGCCCCAGCAGCCAGGCCAGCCCTTGAGCCAGCGCCAGCAGCACGGCATTGCCCAGCAGGATCACCAGCAGGGCGCTGACGGGCGTGGATGACCACAGTCCGCCCACGACCGCTCCCGAGAACGCCGTATAGACCACCAGCAGGATGGAACCCTGGTCGACGATCTTGAGCAGCCGGTTGCGCCTGCCCACCCAGTTTCCTGTCCAGGGCCGCAGCAGGTGGCCGAACACGAAGGGAAAGAACAGCTGCAGCATGATCTTGCCCACGGCTTCCAGCGAGACGGCGGCCTGGGTGGCGGTGGCGCCCGCCAGCACGATGCTGATGAGCAGCGGCGTGAGGAACACGCCCAGCAAGGTGGAGGCCGATGCGCTGCAGATCGAGGCCGGCACATTGCCGCGCGCAATGGCGGTCAGGGCGACCGCCGACTGCACGGTGCTGGGCAGGCAGGCCAGGAACAGCACGCCCAGGTACAGGTTCTCGGTCAGCCAGGGATGCAGCACGGCCGCCATGCCGCTGCCCAGCAGCGGAAACAGCACGAAGGTGACCGACAGGATGGCCAGATGCAGGCGCCAGTGCGACAGGCCGCCCAGGATGGCCTCGCGCGACAGGCGCGCGCCATGCAGGAAGAAGAGCAGGGCGATGCCGATCTGGGTAGCGTGGTGGAACAGCGGCACGCCCCAGCCCTGGGCGGGCAGGACGCTGGCCAGGGCCACGGTGGCGAACAGCTTGAGCAGGAACGGATCGATGGGCAGGCGCTTGATCATGAGTCGTGGGCGCTCATGGTCAGGGCCAGGCAGTAGGCGCAGGCCAGCGAGGCGGCGTCCGCCTTGCCCTGGCCGGCGATGTCATAGGCGGTGCCGTGATCCACGCTGGTGCGGATGAAGGGCAGGCCCACCGTGACATTGACGCCTTCGTCCAGGCCCAGGTACTTCACGGGAATCAGGCCCTGGTCGTGGTACTGGGCCACCACGATGTCGAATTCGCCCTGGCGGGCGCGCATGAAGATGGTGTCGCCCGACCAGGGGCCGCTGGCCTCCAGCCCCTCGCGGCGGGCCTGCTCGATGGCCGGCGCGATGACGTCGATTTCCTCGCGGCCGAATTTGCCGCCTTCGCCCGCGTGGGGGTTCAGGCCGGCCACGGCCACTCTGGGCCGGGCCACGCCGGCTTGCCGGCAGGCCCGGTGCGCCAGGCGTATGGTCTGCAGCACGCGTTCCCGGGTGATCAGCGCGGGCACGCGGCTCAGGGCCTCGTGGATGGTGACCAGGATGACGCGCAGTTCGTCATTGGCCAGCATCATGGCGAAATGTTCCGTGCCGCTGCGCTCGGCCAGGATCTCGGTGTGGCCGGGCGCGTCTATGCCGCCGGCCTGCATGGCCAGCTTGTTCAGGGGCGCGGTGACGATGGCGCGTAGGCGGCCGGCCTGGGCGTCGTCTATGGCGTGGCACAGGTATTCATAGGCGCCGCGCCCCGCCTGGGCGTGGACCCGGCCGTAGGGCAGGTCCTCGGGCAGGGGGCGCCAGCGGTTCAGCACCGGGATGACGCCCGCCGGAGCGGCGACCGGATCCCCGACTTCCCGCACCTGCCAGCGCGTCTGTTCGCCGATCAGCGCTAGCGCGCGCCGCAGGGCGCCCGCATCGCCATACACGACGGCCGGATGAGGCAGACCTTGCGTGAAAAGCCGGGCGATGATCTCCGGTCCGATGCCGGCGGCATCGCCCATGGTCAGTCCCACGGGTTGTTCTATGAGTTTGTGCATGCGTTCCAACAATAAAAAAACCGGGTCCAGGACCCGGTTTGAGTTCCGGCGGCGGCCGGTCAGAGCGCGTCGCTGGCGTAATCCGCCAGGCGCGAGCGCTCGCCGCGCTGCAAGGTGACGTGGCCGGCGTGCGGCCAACCCTTGAAGCGGTCCACCACGTAGGTCAGCCCCGAACTGCCTTCGGTCAGGTAGGGTGTGTCGATTTGCGCGATATTGCCCAGACAGACGATTTTAGTCCCAGGGCCGGCGCGCGTCACCAGTGTCTTCATCTGCTTGGGCGTCAGGTTCTGGGCCTCGTCGATGATCAGGAACTTGTTCATGAAGGTGCGCCCGCGCATGAAGCTCAGCGACTTGACCTTGATCTTGGAGCGGATCAGCTCCATGGTCGAGTTGCGCTGGGGCTCGCCCTGGCCGCCGCCCAGGCTGGCCGAGGACTTGCCCGTGCCCAGATGCAGCACTTCCAGGTTGTCTTCCAGCGCGCCCATCCAGGGCTGCATTTTTTCTTCTTCGGTGCCGGGCAGAAAGCCGATGTCATCGCCCACGGGAACGGTGGCGCGGGTGATGATGATCTCGTTGTAGCGCTTGGTCTCCAGGGTCTGGGTCAGGGCGCTGGCCAGCGCCAGCAGCGTCTTGCCCGTGCCCGCGTGTCCCAGCAGGGAGACGAAATCGAAGTCGGGGTTCATGAGCAGGTTCAGGGCGAAGTTCTGCTCGCGGTTGCGCGCGGTGATGCCCCAGACGTTATTCTTGCCGTGGCTGTAGTCGCGCAGGGTGGCCAGCACCGCCGTGTTGCCGGCGGTTTCGCGCACCTGGGCGTACAGCGGGTCGTCGCCTTCGGTGAAGACGAACTGGTTGACCATGAACTGGCTGCACAGCGGTCCGCTGATGCGGTAGAAGGTGGTGCCGCCTTGCTGCCAGGACTCCATGTTCTTGCCATGCTTGGTCCAGAAGTTGGCGGGCAGGGGCATGACGCCGTCGTACAGCAGGTCGGAGTCGTCCAGCACGTGGTCGTGGCGGTAGTCCTCGGCCTGCAGTCCCAGGGCCTTGGCCTTCAGGCGCATGTTGATGTCCTTGGACACCAGCACCACTTCGCGCTTGGGCAAGGCCTGCTTGAGCGCGTGCACCACGGACAGGATGGCATTGTCGGCCTTGCCCACCGGCAACTGGATGGGCAGCGTGGTGTCCAGCGCCGCCGTCTGGAAAATCACCGAGCCCAGGGCTTCGGTATTGCCGATGCCGTCCAGGTGTATGGGTTTGTCCAGGCCGTGCTCGCCCACCAGGCCCTCCAGGGAGCGGCTGACCTGGCGCGCGTTGCGGGCGACTTCGGACAGACCCTTTTTCTGGTGATCCAGTTCTTCCAGCACCATCATGGGCAGGAAGATATCGTGTTCTTCGAACTTGAACAGGGAGTTGGAGTCGTGCAGCAGCACATTGGTGTCCAGCACGAACAGCTTGCGCAATTGCGGGGACAGGCGGGTGCGCTTGGGTGCGGCGCCCGATGCCCGGCGGTTGCGGGCGGGCTTGGCGGCGGGCGCGGCCGCCGGGGCGGGCGCAAGCGCCGAAGCGGATTCGGCTGCGGGCGCTTCCTGGGGCGCGGCCTCAGGAGCGGGTTCCGCCTTGCGCGGGACAGATGCCGGCTTGCCGCGGGCCGGCTTGGACTTGGCTTGTGGCGGCGCGGCCGGTTCGGGCGCCTGTACAGGCGGTTCGGCAAGGACGACGGAGGCGTCATCGTCGCCGAGCAGGGCTCCCAGCTTGGTGGGCAACTTGGGTAGCGGCATGTAACACGTACTCCTGGTTGTGCTCCGGCGCGGCGGCCGGCGCGGTAAGGGTTCAGGCCTGTTGCTGGACGGCCTGCAACACGGCCTCCACATGGCCGGGCACTTTGACGCCGCGCCATTCCTGGACCAGGACGCCCTGGGCGTCGATCAGGAAGGTGCTGCGTTCGATGCCTCGCACCTGTTTACCGTACATGTTTTTCATCTTGATGACGCCAAACAACTGGCACAGGGTCTCGTCTGTGTCGGCGGCCAGGGAGAAGTTCAGTTCCTGCTTTTCCGTGAAGCGCTGGTGCGAGGCCAGCGAGTCGCGCGAGACGCCGATGATCTGGGCGCCGGCGGCTTCGAACCGGGGCAGGGCGTCACGGAAATTCTGGGATTCAGTGGTGCAGCCCGGCGTGCTGTCCTTGGGGTAGAAATACAGCACGGTCTTCCTGCCTTTGAGGTCGGCCGTGGAAAACTGGCCGCGGGTGGCGGGTACGGAAAACTCGGGGATGGGCGATCCGGTCTGTACGGCGGTCATGGGGTTTCCTGTATCAGTAGGGCGGCGACGACCTTGCGGCCCTCGGCCATGAGGATATTGTATGTTCTGGCGGCGGCCTGGGTATCCATGATTTCCACACCTATGCCCAGGCGCAGCACTTCCTGCGTGATGGCGGGATTGAGGAAATGCTGGCGCTGGCCGGTGCCGATCAGGATCAGCTCCGGGGCGTTGTCGGGGCGCGCCGGCGGGGCATCGTCCAGGAAGGCCATGGGGTCCTGCCTGACCTGGTCCAGCCCGGCGAAGGCGCGCAGATGCGCCGCCGTCAGCTCGGAGGCGGACTGGATCGCCAGGTCCTGGATCGGGCCTTCCGGGGCGAAGAAGATGGAATGATCGTGGCGTTCGAAATTGATGGCCACATAGTCATCCCCGTAGGCGGTGATGGCGTTGAGGGCCGGATTGTGTTCGCGTTGCAGTTGCACGATGAGTATCTCCCGTTGGAACCAGTCCGGGCTCTTGGCGGCGCTGTCGCCGCGCGAAGATCGCGAACCGGTTCTTTCACACCCGATGATAGCGCAAAGCCGTGCCGCCCATGGGCGCGCCCCGGCCCCGCACAATGTTTCTCACTTTGTCAATCATGGATTAAACTCTTTGATTTGATCTCGCCTTTCCAATTGCGCCTGTCGCTGTCGTCTTTCCAAGGAATATCATGATCCGCTTTCCGCGCATCGAGCGCCTGCCTCCCTATGTGTTCAACATCACCGGCGAGCTGAAAATGGCTGCGCGCCGTCGTGGTGAGGACATCATCGACATGTCGATGGGCAATCCGGATGGGGCGACGCCTGCGCATATCGTGGAAAAGCTGGTCGAGGCCTCGAGCCGGCCCGACACGCACGGCTACTCCGTGTCCAAGGGCATTCCGCGCCTGCGCCGCGCCATCACCAACTGGTACGAGCGCCGCTACAACGTGCAGCTGGACCCGGACAGCGAGGCCATCGTCACCATAGGCTCCAAGGAGGGCCTGGCCCACCTGATGCTGGCCACCCTGGACAGGGGCGACACCGTGCTGGTGCCCAACCCCAGCTACCCCATCCACATCTACGGCGCCGTCATCGCCGGGGCCAACATCCGCTCCGTGCCCATGGTGCCGGGCGTGGATTTCTTCGATGAGATCGAAAAGGCGGTGCGCGAGTCCATCCCCAAGCCCAAGATGATGATCCTGGGCTTTCCCAGCAATCCCACGGCCCAGTGCGTGGACCTGTCCTTCTTCGAGCGCATCGTCGCCCTGGCCCGCGAGCACGGCATCCTGGTGGTGCACGACCTGGCCTATGCGGACATCACCTTCGACGGCTACGTGGCCCCTTCCATCATGCAGGTGGAAGGCGCGCGCGACGTGGCCGTGGAATTCTTCACCATGAGCAAAAGCTATAATATGGCCGGCTGGCGCATCGGCTTCATGGTGGGCAACCAGACTCTGGTCAACGCCCTGGCGCGGATCAAGAGCTATCACGACTACGGCACCTTCACGCCCATCCAGGTGGCCGCCATCGCGGCCCTGGAAGGCCCGCAGGACTGCGTGTCCGAAGTCGTCGAGCAATACCGTCGCCGTCGCGACGTGCTGGCCAAGGGCCTGCACGAGGCCGGCTGGATGGTCGATATCCCCAAGGCCTCCATGTACATCTGGGCCAGGATTCCCGAGTTCTACAAGGACATGGGGTCGCTGGAATTCTCCAAGCGCTTGCTCAGCGACGCCAAGGTCGCCGTATCCCCCGGCATCGGTTTTGGCGAGTACGGCGACAACTACGTGCGCTTCGCGCTTATCGAAAACGAGCAACGCACCCGTCAGGCGGTGCGCGGCATCAAGGAAATGTTCCGTAAGGACGGTTTTGTTAAATGAGTCCCATCAAGGTAGGTCTGCTGGGTCTGGGTGTGGTCGGCAGCGGCACCTGGAACGTATTGAAACGCAACGCTGATGAAATCGCCCGCCGCGCGGGCCGCCGCATCGAGGTCGTGACGGCCGCCGTGCGCGACCTGGACAAGGCGCGCGCCCTGGTGGGCGATCAGATCGCCCTGACCACCGACGGCATGGAGGTGGTGCGCAACCCCGAGATCGACATCGTGGTCGAGCTGGTGGGCGGCTCCACCGTGGCCCGCGAGTGGGTCATGGAAGCCATCGCCCAGGGCAAGCACGTGGTCACGGCCAACAAGGCCCTGCTGGCCAAGCACGGCAACGAGATCTTCGCCGCCGCTCACCGGCGCGGCGTCATGGTGGCCTTCGAGGCCGCCGTGGCCGGCGGCATTCCCATCATCAAGGCGATCCGCGAAGGCCTGACGGCCAACCGCATCCAGTGGCTGGCCGGCATCATCAACGGCACCACCAACTACATCCTGTCCGAAATGCGCAATCGCGGCGTGAGCTTCGCCGAAGCCCTGGCCGACGCCCAGCGCCTGGGCTATGCCGAAGCCGATCCCACCTTCGATATCGAAGGCGTGGACGCTGCGCACAAGCTCAGCCTGCTGGCTTCGCTGGCCTTCGGCATTCCCGTGCAGTTCAGCAAGGCCCATGTGGAAGGCATCACCAGCCTGACCCTGGAGGACCTGCAGCACGCGCAACGCCTGGGCTACGGCGTCAAGCTGCTGGGCATCACCCGCGCCCGCGAGGAAGGCATCGAGCTGCGCGTGCATCCCACCCTGGTGCCGGCCCAGAGCATGCTGGCCAATGTGCAGGGCGCCATGAACGCCGTGCTGGTGCATGGCGACGCCGTGGGCCAGACGGTCTACTACGGCGCCGGCGCGGGCGACCTGCCCACGGCCTCGGCCGTGGTGGCCGATCTGGTGGACGTCACCCGCCTGCAGAACGCCGAACCCGAACACCGCGTGCCCTACCTGGCCTTCCAGCACGACGCCATGGCCGACACGCCCATCCTGCCCATGGACGAGGTCATCTCGGCCTACTACCTGCGCCTGCGCGTGGACGACCGCCCCGGCGTGCTGGCCGACGTGGCCCGCATCCTGGCCCAGTCGGACATCTCCATCGGCTCCATGTTCCAGGAGCCGGCCGGCGATCACGCCGACATCATCTTCCTGACGCACGAGGCCCGCGAGGGAGCCATCAACGGCGCCATCAGCCAGATCCAGAATCTGCCCTTCGTGCGTTCGGCCGTCACCCGCCTGCGCGTGGAGAACCTGTGATGAAGTACATTTCCACCCGCGGGGGCATGACGCCCCAGCCATTCTCGGACATCCTGCTCGAAGGACTGGCGCCGGACGGCGGCCTGGCCATTCCCGAACAGTATCCCCAGGTCAGCGCCCAGACGCTGGAGTCCTGGCGCGCGCTCAGCTATCCCGAGCTGGCCGCCGAGGTGCTGTCCCTGTTCGCCACCGATATTCCCCGGGACGAGCTGGCCGCGCTGACGCAGCGCGCCTACGCGCCCGGCGTGTTCGACAGCGAGCAGGTCGTGCCCGTCAAGCCGCTGGAGCCCGGCCTGGCCCTGCTGGGCCTGTCGCAGGGGCCCACGCTGGCCTTCAAGGACATGGCCATGCAGTTCCTGGGCCAGGCCTTCGAATACGTGCTGGCCCAGCGCAACAGCACCCTGAACATCGTGGGCGCGACCTCCGGCGACACCGGCTCGGCCGCCGAGTACGCCTTGCGCGGCAAGCGCGGCGTCAGCGTCTTCATGCTCTCGCCTTTCGGCCGCATGAGCGCCTTCCAGCGCGCGCAGATGTATTCGCTGCAGGACGACAACATCCACAACCTGTCCGTCAAGGGCGTGTTCGATGATTGCCAGGACATCGTCAAGGCCCTGGCCGGCGACCTGGAATTCAAGTCGCGCATGCACCTGGGCGCCGTCAACTCCATCAACTGGGCGCGCATCTCCGCCCAGGTGGTGTATTACTTCTGGGGCTGGCTGCGCAGCACCACCGGTTCGGGCCAGAAGGTGTCCTTTGCCGTGCCTTCGGGCAATTTCGGCAATATCCTGTCCGGCCATATCGCCCGGCAGATGGGGCTGCCCATCCACAAGCTGGTGCTGGCCACCAACGAGAACAACGTGCTGGAGGAGTTCTTCCGCACCGGCATCTACCGCCCCCGCGGCTCGGAGCAGACCTACGCGACCTCCAGCCCTTCCATGGACATCTCGCGCGCTTCCAACTTCGAGCGCTTCATCTTCGATCTGCTGGGCCGCGACGGCGTCCAGGTCAAGGCCTTGTGGGACCAGCTGTCGCGCGACGGCCAGTTCGACCTCAGCGAGCACCTGCCGCGTTTCGAGGCCGAGTTCGGCTTCGTGGCCGGAGCCAGCTCGCACCAGGACCGCCTGGCCACCATCCGCCAGGTGTTCGAGCGGCACCAGACCCTGATCGACCCGCACACGGCCGACGGCGTCAAGGTGGCGCTGGCGCACCGTGATGCCGGCATTCCCATGCTGGTGCTGGAAACGGCCTTGCCGGCGAAGTTCTCCGAGACCATCGAAGAAGCCATCGGCCAACCCGCTCCCGTGCCGGCCCATCTGGCCGGCCTGGCCGAACTGCCCCAGAAAGTGGTGGTCATGGACGCCGAGCTGGCGCAAGTGCGCCGCTACATAGAAGAGCACGCGCCGGTCTGATCGGCGCCGGCCTTTCTGCTTGCGAAACCCCTGGCTTGCCAGGGGTTTTTTTCTTCCCGGTGGCCCTGGCCTGTGTCGAAGAATCACTCCGCCGACAAAGACTCATCAATGGAATCGATCATTTTCAACTTTATGGATCAATTCTTTCGGTAGAGAATGATCGAGCGTCGGCTTGATCATTGCGAAAGCTTCCGCCTGGCGGCGTCGGCCACGCCTACGATTCGAAATGGAGAAAAAGAGATGAGCAAGGACACCCATGTGAAACTTCGGCCCCTGGAGCGCGAAGACCTGCGCTTCGTGCACCTGCTGGACAACAACGCCAATGTCATGCGCTATTGGTTCGAGGAACCCTATGAAACCTACGGGGAACTGGCCGCCCTGTATGACGAGCACATTCACGACCAGCGGGAACGCCGCTTCATCGTGCAGTGGGAAGGACAGGCGGCGGGGGTCGTGGAACTGGTCGAGATAGACCATGTGCATCGCCGGGCCGAATTCCAGATCATCATCGCGCCGGAGTTCCAGGGAAAAGGAATTGCCTCGCGCGCCACGCTGCAGGCCATCGAGTATGGCTTTGGCGTGTTGAACCTCTACAAGATCGTGTTGATCGTGGACAAGGAAAACGTCAAGGCCATCCACATCTACAAGAAGTTCGGCTTCGAAGTGGAGGGCGAACTCAAGCACGAGTTCTTCATCAACGGCCAGTATCGGGACGTGGTGCGCATGCGCCTGTTCCAGCAGGATTTCTTCGCCATCCACCGTCCCGCGCAGCCGAGCATGGTGACGCCGCTCGCCCAGTAAGGACGCGGAGGGCCTGCAGCCCTCAGGCCAGGTTCTGCGCCGCCTGCAGGCCGCTGCGCACCGCGCCTTCTAGCACGCCGGGGTAGCCGGTGTCGGTCCAATCGCCCGCCAGGCGCAGGGCCGGCCACGGCGTGGCGGCGGAAGGGCGGCGCAGGCCGGGTAGGGCGGCGAAGGTGGCCCGTTTTTCGATGATGAGTTCAGTGGCGCGCACGGCCGGCATGGGGCCGAAGCGCCGGGTCTGGCTCCGGATCTGTTCCAGGATGGCCGCGACGGCCTGGCCGCGTTCCAGCGCCTGCAGACGAACGGCGTCGCTGACCACCACGCTGGCCAGCGTCTCCCCGCTGCCGGGCTTGAGCGCGCTGTGGTCGAACAGCCACTGGCCGGCGCAGCCGGTGTCGTCGGCCAGCATCAGCATGGGCTGCGGCAGTTGCCAGGCGCGCTCCAGATCCAGGTACAGGGTGGCGATGGGCACGTATTGCATGGCCTTCAGGTCGGCCAGCAGCTCCGCACTGCCGCGGGCCGGCGGCAGTGTCTCTAGCAGGCGTAGGGCTTGCGGGGGCGGGCAGGCCAGTATCGCGGCGTCGAAGCGCCGGCCGTCCACCTCCACGCCGTGCTCATGCAGCTGCAGTTCGCGCACCCGGCTGCCCAGGTGGACGGGCAGGCCCTGCAGGGCCGGTTCGCACCACAAGCGGCTCAGATCCGTCAACGGGATCAGGGTCTGGCTGGCCGGGCGCGGGCCGCCCAGGCTGTCGCGCAGCACGTGGGCGAACAACTGGGCGCAGGCCTGCTCGATGGGCGTGTTCATGGCGGCCACGCACAGCGGCTGCCAGAACAGCCGGATCAGCTCGGCGTCCTGCCCTTGGCTGTGCAGCAGTTGCAGTACGGTCAGGCCGGGGGGAGTACGCCAGTGGTGTTTCTCGAGCCGGCGGCAGAAGCGGGCCAGCCGGTATTTTTGCGCCCAGCCTATGCCCTGCGCAGTCAGCAGGCCGGCCAGCAGGTGCCAGGGGGCGGGCAGGGCGCGGTTGCGCAGGCGGAAGTCTCCCCGGGCGGCGACCACGTCCAGGTCCTGGCGCAGCAGGCGCGTGGACTCGTCCAGCCCTAGTTCGCGCATCAATTGCAGGGTCTGGGAATAGGCGCCCAGCAGGATGTGCTGGCCATTGTCCAGTTCGCGCCCCAGGCCGGGGCTGCGGATCCGGCGCGCTCTTCCGCCGATATGGCGGGAAGCTTCGAAGACTTCGGGCTGATGCCCCAGGGTCTTCAGGCGCCAGGCAGCGGCGCAGCCGGCCCAGCCAGCGCCGATGACGGCGACGTTCATTTGCTCAGCTTGCGCTGCAGCCCGCGTCCGCCCGACACCCAGGTCTTCCAGGCCAGCCACAGCTTGCGGATGGGCGTGAGCGAAATGTGCTGCTCCAGCACGTGCCAGCGGTCGCGTGCAATTTCATCCAGCAGGGCATGGTAGATGGCGGCCATCAGCAGGCCCGGACGCTGGGCGCGCCGATCGGCGGCCGGCAGGGCGCGCATGGCCTCGCGGTACAGCCCTTGCGCCCGTTCGGTCTGGAAGGCCATCAGGGCTTCGAAGCGTTCCGAATGCTGGTGGTCCAGGATCTCCGAGGCGCGCACGCCGAAGCGGTCCAGCTCGTCCTGGGGCAGGTAGATGCGTCCGCGGCGAGCGTCGTCGCCCACGTCGCGAATGATGTTCGTGAGCTGGAAGGCCAGGCCCAGCTTCTCGGCATAATCGCTGGTCTGCTCCTGCGTCTGGCCGAAGATGCGCGCCGACAGAAGGCCGACCACGCCTGCCGCGTGCCAGCAGTAGCGCTTCAAATCCTCCCAGCTCTGGTAGCGGGCCTGGTCCAGGTCCATTTCCATGCCGTCGATGACGGCCAGCAATTGATCCTCCGGCAGGCCGAAGGTCTGCACGTGCGGCGCCAGCGCCTTCATGACCGGGTGCTGCGTGCGGCCCTGGTAGAGTTCGGCCACCTGGCTGCGCCACCAGACCAGCTTCATGCGCGCCACGGATTCTTCGTGCACTTCGTCCACCACGTCGTCCACCTCGCGACAGAAGGCGTACAGGGCCGTGATGGCGCGGCGGCGCTCGGGCGGCAGGAACAGAAAGGCGTAGTAGAAGCTGGAGCCGCTCTGGGCCGCCTTGTTCTGACAGTACTCGTCTGGGCTCATGGACGTTCAGGACGCTGAGGTGGAAAGGGGGAAGCGGCTCAGGCCGCGGGCGATCAGTCGCAGCCAGTCCAGGCGGGCCAGGGTGGGGCGGCGGGAAAACACATCGAAACGCACCGCTTCCAGGCGTTCCAGGATGCGCAGGCCGCCCAGGACCATCAGCTTGAGTTCCAGCCCGATGCGCCCCGGCAGGTGCGCGGCCAGCGGCATGCCTGATTGTAGACGCTGGCGCGCGTCGGTGGCGAGCAGCTGCATCATCTCCTGCCAGCGATCGTCGGCGCCGGGCTGGCGCTGCAGCAGGCAGCGCGCTTCGATGTAGCCGTCGTCCAGGCCGTGCTGCTGCAGCAGTTCCTGCGGGATGTAGACGCGGTTCTTGTGCCAGTCCATGGCCACATCCTGCCAGAAATTGACCAGTTGCAGGCCGGTGCAGATGGCGTCGGCCATGTCCAGCAATTCGGGCTCGTGGGCCTGGTACAGGTGCAGCATCAGCCGGCCGACCGGATTGGCCGAGCGGGAGCTGTAGTCCAGCAGAGCGGCCATGTCGGCGTAACGCTGCGTGGTGACGTCCTGGCGGAAGGCCGAGAGCAGGTCCAGGAAAGGCTTGAGCGGTAACTGAAAGTCACGGATGGTGGCGGCCAGCGGCACGAAGATGTGGCTGTGCGGGTCGTCCAGCATGGGCGGCTGGTGATACTGCAGCTGCTCGATGCCGGCCTGGAACTGGTCCAGCAGCGCCAGGCGCTCGCCGGCGCTCAGATCGCCTTCGTCGGCGATGTCGTCGGCGCTGCGGGCAAAGCGATAGATGTCCACCACGGGGCGGCGCAGGCGGCGCGGCAACAGGACCGAGGCGACAGGGAAGTTTTCATAATGCTCGATAGACATAGCCCGCCAGTATACGGCAGACCCGGGAGCCTGTTCAGGTTCTTGTTACAGGCGCAACATCCCCACGACTTTCGTTTCCACAGGGGCTGGTTTAGACTCTCAGATTCCTTTGGGGAGAGCCATGCCACGTCCTATATCGGCGACCATTCATGTGTCGTCGCTGCGTCACAATCTCGATGTCGTCATCCAGAGCCTGAACAGCGCAACCTCCATGTCGGGTGCGCGGCGGCCGAATATCTGGGCGGTGATGAAGGCCGATGCCTACGGACATGGCATCGAGAACGCCGTGCGCGCCTTTCAGGCCGCCGAAGGACTGGCCATGCTGGATCTGCAGGAGGCCGTGCGTTGCCGCGAAGTGGGCTGGACGCGCCCCATCCTGCTGCTGGAAGGCTTTTTCCAGCCCGAGGACCTGGAGGTGCTGGCGCATTACGGCCTGTCCACCGTCATCCATGGGCACGAACAACTCAAGATGCTGGAGCAATGGGCCGGAGGCCGGGCGCTGGACGCCATGGTCAAGCTCAACACGGGCATGAACCGCCTGGGCTTCAGCGTGGACGATTATCCGGCCGCCTTCGCGCGCGCGCAGCGCCTGCAAAAGGCCGGCAAGCTGGGCGTGGTGGGCAAGATGACCCATTTCGCGCGCGCCGACGACAATATCGACGCGACTCTGGAGCAGATCCGCTGCTTCACCCGCATCACCGACGGCCTGCCCGGTCCGGTCAGCATCTGCAATTCGGCCGCCACGCTCAGCCCCGATCTGGGCGCCTACATGCCCGCGGGCCCTGCGCAATGGGTGCGGCCCGGCATCTGCCTGTACGGCAGCTCGCCCTTCGCCGACATCAGCGCACAGGATTTCGGCCTGGAGGCCGGCATGACCCTGGCGGCCGAACTGATCAGCGTGCGCGGCGTCAAACAGGGCGAAGGCGTGGGCTATGGTCATACTTATGTGGCCGAGCAGCCCATGCGCGTGGGCGTGGTGGCCTGCGGCTACGCGGACGGCTATCCGCGCCATGCGGGTACCGGCACGCCGGTGGTGGTCAATGGCGTGCGCACCCGCCTGGTGGGCCGCGTATCCATGGACATGCTGGCCGTCGACCTGACGCCCGTGCCCGCCGCGGGAGTGGGCAGCCAGGTCGTGCTGTTTGGCCAGGGCGGCCCCTGCGTGGACGAGGTGGCGGCCGCCGCCGGCACCTTGGGCTATGAACTGATTTGCGCCGTCGCGCCGCGCGTGCCGCGCATCATCCAGGATTAACACCTCGAAGGCAGGGCCATGAAGAACAAATGCGTATTGATCACCGGCGCCACCAAAGGCATAGGCTGGGCCATCAGCCAACGCCTGGCGGACGCCGGCGCCCACGTGGTGGGCCTTGCCCGCCATACGGAAAACATCGACTTTCCCGGCTACCTGTATTCCTGCGACCTGAGCAATGCGGGCGAGACCGAGGAAATGCTGCGCGTCATTCGCGAAAAGTACCCGGTGGACGCCGTGGTCAACAATGTGGGCGCCGTGGCGCCCGAGCCCATCGGGCAGGTGGACCTGGGCAATCTCTACCAGGTCTTCGACCTGAACGTGCGCGTGGCCGTGCAGGTGACCCAGGCCTTCATCCCGTCCATGAAGGCCCGCAAGGAAGGCCGCATCGTCAACATCTGCAGCCGGGCGGTGCATGGCGGCAGCGACCGCACCAGCTACTCGGCCGCCAAGAGCGCCTTGCTGGGCTGCACCCGCACCTGGGCGCTGGAGCTGGCTCCCTACGGGATCACGGTCAACGCCGTCTCGCCAGGCCCCATTGAAACCGAATTGTTCCGCGCCACGCATCCCGTGGGCAGCGAAGCCGAACAGCGCAGCCTGGCCTCCATCCCGCTGGGGCGCTTCGGGCAGGCGGGCGAAGTGGCCGCCGCCGTGACCTTCCTGCTCAGCGACGAGGCCGCCTTCATCACCGGCCAGAACCTGGGCGTGGACGGCGGCGGCAGCCTGGCGGGGCGTTGACGATGGCCACAGGCGCGCGCGCCGGCCGCAAGGCCAAGATCGTCTTTGTCTGCAACGAATGCGGGGCCGACACGCCCAAGTGGGCCGGCAAATGTCCGGCCTGCGGGGCCTGGAACAGCCTGCAGGAGACCGTGGAGTCGCCTGCGGCGGCTTCCTCGCACCGTTTCGCTTCCCTGGCCGGTTCCAGCCCGGTGCAAAGTCTGTCCGACGTCCAGGCGCGCGAACTGCCGCGCGTGCCCACCGGCATCGGCGAATTCGATCGCGTGCTGGGCGGCGGGCTGGTGGAAGGCGGCGTGATCCTGATCGGCGGCGATCCGGGCGTGGGCAAGTCCACGCTGCTGCTGCAGGCCATGGCCTCCCTGGCCCAGCAGACCAAGGTCCTGTACGTTACCGGCGAAGAATCCGCCGAGCAGGTGGCCCTGCGGGCCCGGCGCCTGGGCGTGCCCACGCAGGGCGTGGACCTGCTGGCCGAGATCCGGCTGGAGTCCATCAGCGAGGCCCTGCAGTCGCACCAGCCCCGCATCGTGGTCATCGACTCCATCCAGACGCTGTATTCGGACCAGCTCAGCGCCGCGCCCGGTTCGGTGTCGCAGGTGCGCGAGTGCGCCGCACAGCTGACCCGCCTGGCCAAGCAGAGCGGCACCGCCATGATCTTCATCGGCCACGTCACCAAGGACGGCACGCTGGCCGGCCCGCGCGTGCTGGAGCACATCGTGGACACGGTGCTGTATTTCGAAGGCGACACGCATTCCTCCTTCCGCATGGTGCGCGCCTTCAAGAACCGCTTTGGCGCGGTCAACGAGCTGGGCGTGTTCGCCATGACGGAGAAAGGCCTCAAGGGCGTGAGCAACCCGTCCGCGCTGTTCTTGTCGCAGCATTCGCAAAGCGTGGCCGGCTCCTGCGTCATGGCCACGCAGGAAGGCACGCGGCCCCTGCTGGTGGAGATCCAGGCGCTGGTGGATTCGGCCCACGTGCCCAATCCGCGCCGCCTGTCCGTGGGCCTGGAAAGCTCGCGGCTGGCCATGCTGCTGGCGGTCATGCATCGCCACGCGGGCGTGGTCACTTACGACCAGGACGTGTTTGTCAACGCCGTGGGCGGCGTCAAGATCACCGAGCCGGCCGCCGACCTGGCCGTGCTGCTGGCCATCTTGTCGTCCCTGAACAACCGCCCCCTGCCGCGCGGGCTGGTGGTGTTCGGCGAGATCGGCCTGGCCGGCGAGGTCCGCCCGGCCCCGCGTGGGCAGGAGCGCCTGCGCGAAGCGGCCAAGCTGGGCTTCGGCATCGCGCTCATTCCCAAGAGCAATGCGCCGCGCCAGCCCATCGAGGGACTGGAGATCTGGGCCGTGGACCGGGTCGAGGACGCGGTCGAGCGCCTGCGCAACCTGTAGCGATTTCATGACAAGTTTTCAATTGATCCTGGCCTGCCTGCTGGGAGGCGCGCTCATCGGCTTTACGGGCGGCGTGCTGGGCATAGGCGGGGGGCTGCTGGCCATTCCGCTGCTGGGCCTGATCCTGGGCATGGACCAGCAGACGGCCCAGGGCACGGCTCTCATCATGGTGGTGCCGGCCGTGCTGCTCACGGTGCGCCAGTACCATCGCCGCAACCACATCGACTTTCGCCGCGCCGCCCTGGGCGCCCTGTCCTCCATCGCCTTCACCTGGCTGGGCGCGCGCCTGGCCCTGGGCATGGATGCCGTGCTGCTGCGGCGCATCTATTCGGTGTTCGTGCTGCTCATCGCCCTGTATTATTTCCACCAGAGCCTGGGCAGGCGCGGCCCCGCCCGCAGCCGGCCCGATCCGGACTCCTTCGGCTGGGCCTGGTACGTGGGCGTGGGCATGATGGCGGGGCTGGCCGGCGGCATCTTCGGCGTGGGCGGCTCGGTGCTGGTCGTGCCGTTCCTGACCAGCCGCATGGGCTACAGCCAGACCGGCGCGCAAGGCCTGGCGCTGTCCATGATCATCCCGGGCACGCTGGTGGCCTTGCTGACCTACGCCGTGCACGGGCAGGCCAGCTGGCAGGTGGGCCTGCCCATGGCGCTGGGCAGCCTGGCCCTGGTGCCGTACGGGGTGCGCCTGGCCTATCGCCTGCCCGAACCCCGGCTGAAATTCATCTTCGCCTGCATGCTGGTGCTCATCATGGCCCTGCTGCTGGCCCGCGCTTGAGGAGCTGTTGTGAACGCCACGCCTGATTCCTTTTTTCCGCTCCCGGGCGGGGGCGCCTTGCTGGCTCCCGAGCTGGCCGGACTGCCGGACCTGCGGCCGGCTGCGCTGCAGCGCTGGTTCGAGCCTGACGCCTATGGTTCGCAGGCCGCCAAGGTGGGGCAGGGCGGGCGGCAGGCCGCCTGGTTCGTGCAAGGCCCTTTCGGCGCGGCCGTGCTGCGCCACTACCGGCGCGGCGGCCTGGTGGCCCGCTTCAACGAGTCCTCCTACCTCTGGCAGGGGCGCGAACGCACCCGCAGCTGGCGCGAATTCCAGGTGATGTCTTATTTACACCACAAGGGGCTGGCCGTCCCGCCCGTGCTGGCCGCCGCCTGGTGGCGCCGCGGCCTGTGCTACCGGGCGGCCCTGATGACCCGCCGCCTGCCTGATGTCAGTCCCCTGTGCCAGGCTCTGGAAAGGGCCTCGCCCGAGCGGGTGGCGCACGAGATCGCCCGCATGCATCAATTCGAGGTTTGGCATGCCGACCTTAACGCCTACAATATTTTGCTGGATGCGAATGACAAGGTCTGGCTGATCGATTTCGACCGCGCCCGCCAAGGAGCCCTGAGCCGTTCCCAGGCGCTGGACAACCTGCAGCGCCTGAGGCGCTCGCTGGTCAAAGTGTGCGCGCAGCGCGGCGATGCCTGGTGGCAGGAAATGTTTTCCTCATACCGTCATCAAATGCGGTTTTAAATACGACTATTGGCCGCAAAAAAGCTTTATCATCTCGCCTTTTGGGTTTTTCGCTTTCGATAGGAAGGGGACTCGCGATGTCTTTTGGGATGAATAAACCACGGGTACTCGCCGGCCTGCTGGCCGCTGCCGCCATGCTGCCCGCCGCGCAGGCACAGGACAAGGTCGTCAATGTCTACAACTGGGCCGAATACACGGCGCCGGACACGCTGTCCGGTTTCCAGAAGGCCACGGGCATCACCGTGCGCTACGACGTGTACGACAGCAATGACACCTTGCAGGCCAAGCTGCTGACCGGCAAGTCCGGCTATGACGTGGTGGTGCCTTCCACCCACTATGCCGCCCGCCAGATCGAGGGCGGCCTGTTTCAGAAGCTGGACAAGAGCCTGATCCCCAACTGGAAGTACCTAGACCCCGACATCATGGCCCTGCTGGCCGACGTGGATCCGGGTAACGAATACCTGATCCCCTGGGGCTACGGCACCAACGGCCTGGGCTACAACGTCACCAAGGTCAAGGAGATCATGGGCGCGGACGCGGACCTGGGCAACTGGGACATGCTGTTCAAGCCCGAAAACGCCGAAAAGCTGAAGGGCTGCGGCATCTCCATCCTGGACGAGGCGGCCCAGGTGTTCCCCGCCGTGCTGCATTACCTCGGCAAGGACCCCAACAGCAGCAATGAAGCCGACTTGCGCGAGGCCCTGGACCTGCTCAAGAAGATCCGTCCCTACGTGCGCCAGTTCAGCTCCTCGGGCTACATCGACGAGCTGGCCGCCGGCGATCTTTGCATGGTCTACGGCTTCTCGGGCGATGTGATGATCTCGGCCGCCCGCGCCCGCGAGGCCAAGAAGCCCTACGCCATCGATTACTACATTCCCAAGGGCGGCGCGCCCGTGTGGTTCGACACCATGGCCATCCCCAAGAGCGCAGCCAATGTGGAGCAGGCGCACGCCTTCATCAATTACATCGAGACGCCCGAGGTGCATGCCGCCATCACCAACACCATGTTCTACCCCAACGCCAACAAGGAGGCGCGCAAGTTCGTGGTGAAGGAAGTGGCCGACAACCCCATGATCTATCCCTCTCCCGAGGTCTCCAAGACCTTGTTCGTCATCAAGCCGCAGCCTCTGAAGGTGCAGCGTCTGCAGACGCGCCTGTGGGCTGAACTGAAATCGGGACGCTAGGCACCATGCAAGATATCCGTACCGGAGCGTCGCCCTGGATGGACGGCGAGGACGCGTTCGTGCGCGTGGACGAGGTCGTGAAGATTTTCGGCGACACGGTCGCGGTCAAATCGGTCAGCCTGGATGTGCGCCGCCACGAAATCTTCGCCCTGCTGGGCAGTTCGGGCTGCGGCAAGTCCACCTTGCTGCGCATGCTGGCTGGCTTCGAGGAGCCGACCTCCGGTCGGATCTATCTGGACAACGAGGACATCACGGACCTGCCTCCCTACCGCCGGCCGGTCAACATGATGTTCCAGTCCTACGCCCTGTTTCCCCACATGTCGGTCGAGGCCAACGTGGCCTTCGGCCTGAAGCAGGAGGGCGTGCCGCGCAACGAGATCGACGAGCGCGTGTTCGAAGCGCTGGACCTGGTCCAGATGGCGGGCTTCTCGCGGCGCAAGCCGCACCAGCTCTCGGGCGGGCAGCAGCAGCGCGTGGCCCTGGCGCGCAGCCTGGTCAAGCGGCCCAAGCTGCTCCTGCTGGACGAGCCCATGTCGGCGCTGGACAAGCAGATTCGCCAGAAGACCCAGATCGAGCTGGTCAAGATCCTGGAGCGCGTGGGCGTCACCTGCATCATGGTCACGCACGACCAGGAAGAGGCCATGACCATGGCCGACCGCCTGGCGGTGATGTCCGAAGGGCAGATCATCCAGCATGGCACGCCCTATGATGTCTACGCCTTCCCGAATTCGCGCTTCGTGGCCGGCTTCATCGGTTCCACCAACCTGTTCAACGGCGTCATCTCCGTGGACGAACCCGACCACGTGCACATCGAATGCGAAGAGCTGAACCGTCCGCTGTATGTCAGCCACGGCATCAGCGAACCTCTGGGCATGGCCGTGTCCGTGTCCATCCGTCCCGAGCAGATCCAGGTCAGCCGCGAAATGCCTGCGGAAGACACGAATTGGGGGCACGGCATCGTCACGCACGTGGCCTGGATGGGCAGCTACACCCGCTACCAGATCCGCCTGGATTCGGGCATGCTGATCGAGGCGCAGATGCCCAGCGGCACGCTGGCCCAGCCGGATGCGCCCGGCGTGGACGAAGAAGTCTACGTATCCTGGTCCGATGACAGCGCAACGGTGCTGAGCGCATGAAGAACCTGTCCTGGCGCAAACTGCTGCCCGCGGGGCGCACGCTGGTGGTGGCTCCCACGTTCCTGTGGTTGATCCTGGTTCTGCTGGTGCCGTTCCTGCTGGTGTTCAAGATCAGCTTCGCGGACCTGGATTTCGGGGTTCCGCCTTACACGCCGCTGGCGCAGTTCGCGGACGAGAGCATTTCCTTCGTGCTGAACCTGCGCGGCTACATTCTGCTGTTCAGCGACAATCTGTACCTGGCCACCTACCTCAGTTCCCTGAAGATGGCGGCCGTCACCACGCTGTGCTGCGTGCTGATCGGCTACCCGGTGGCCTACTACATCGCCCGTTCGTCCCCGGCGGTGCGCAACCTGCTGCTGCTGGCCGTCATCTTGCCGTTCTGGACCTCCATGCTGCTGCGCGTGTACGCCTGGGTGGGCATTCTGCGCAACGACGGCCTGCTCAACAGCGTGCTGTTGTGGCTGGGCGTGATCGACGCGCCGCTGGAGATCTACCGCACCGATCTGGCCGTCTACATCGGCCTGGTCTATGCCTACCTGCCGTTCTTCATCCTGCCGCTGTACGCCAATCTGGTGAAGCTGAACGTGCGCCTGCTGGAGGCGGCCTATGACCTGGGCGCGCGCCCCTGGTCGGCCTTTCTGCACGTCACCCTGCCGCTGTCCATGCCCGGCGTGATCGCCGGCGCCATGCTGGTGTTCATACCCTCGGTGGGCGAATACGTCATTCCGGAAATGCTGGGCGGGGCGGATACCCTGATGATGGGCCGCATCATGTGGAACGAGTTCTTCAACAACGCCGACTGGCCCATGGCCGCGGCCGTGACCTGCGTGATGGTGCTGCTGTTGATCATTCCGCTGATCCTGTTCCAGTACAGCCAGATGCGCCAGATCGAAAGCCAGCGTGGAGGCCGTTCATGACCAAACCGAATCCCTGGCTGCGCGCCCTGGTCCTGCTCCTGGGCTTTGGCTTTCTGTACGTCCCCATCCTGTTCCTGGTGGTCTTCTCCTTCAATGATTCGGCCATCATGACCTCCTGGTCGGGCTTTTCGCTGCGCTGGTACGAATCCCTGTTCCAGGACAAGGTGCTGCTTTCGGCGGCGCGCCTGTCCTTCCTGGTGGCCTTCCTGACCGCCACCACGGCGCTGGTGCTGGGCACCTGGGCCGGCTATGTGCTGACCCGCATGGGGCGGTTCAAGGGCTTCGCCCTGTACATCGGCCTGATCAGCGCCCCCCTGGTCATTCCGGAAGTCGTGCTGGGCATCTCGCTGCTGCTGATGTTCGTGGAGCTCAATTCCTTCCTGGGCTGGCCCGAGCAGAACGGCGTGTTCACCATCTGGGTCGGCCATGTGGTGCTGTGCACCGCCTATGCCACGGTCATCCTGCAGTCGCGCATGCGCGAACTGGACCGCTCGCAGGAAGAGGCCGCGCTGGACCTGGGCGCCACGCCGCTCAAGGCCTTTTTCATGATCGTGCTGCCCTCGATCACGCCGGCCCTGATGGCGGCCTGGCTGCTGGCATTCACCCTGTCGCTGGACGACGTGGTGATCGCCTCCTTTCTGTCCGGCCCCGGTTTCACGACCCTGCCCGTGGAAGTCTTCTCGCGCGTGCGCCTGGGCCTCAAGCCCGAGATCAACGCCCTGGCCACGCTGTTCATCCTGGTGGTCGGCGCCTTCGTCGTGGTCGCCAATCGCCTGCAGGTGCGCCGCGAGCGGCGCGCTTGATCGATACGGAGTATTGCCATGTTCTCGATGTACGGCCTGAAGAATTGCAGCACCTGCCAGAAGGCGCGCGCCTGGTTCGAGGCGCACGGCCTGCCGCTGGAATTCTCGGATTACCGCGACCATCCTCTGGAGCCCGCCCGCCTGCAGGCCTGGGCGCAGGAGCTGGGAGGCTGGCCCAAGCTGGTCAATCGCGCCTCCATGACCTGGCGCCAGTTGCCCGAGGAGCGCAAGGATCCGCAAAGCGACGCCCAATGGCTGGAGCTGATCGCGCAGTTCCCGGCCCTGGTGCGCCGGCCCGTGCTGCTCACCCCGCAAGGGGAAGTCAGCGTGGGCTTCAACGAAGGCAAGTTCGCCGCTCGTTTTCTCTAAATGCCAATCACGGGGGCCCAGCCCCCGATTTTCTTTGATCGCCATGTACACACAGTCCGAGCTTAAGCAACAGGTGGCGCAGGCCGCCGTCGACTACATCCTGCCCCGTCTGACTCCCGAGTCCATCCTGGGCGTGGGCACCGGTTCCACCGTGGACCTGTTCATTGACGCGCTGGCCCCGCACAAGAACCGCTTCAAGGCCGCCGCCTCCAGCTCCAACCGTTCCACCGAGCGCATGCAGGGCCTGGGCATCGCCGTGCAGGACCTGAACGGCATCGAACGCATGGACTGGTACGTGGACGGCGCCGACGAGATCGACGGCGCGCTGAACATGACCAAGGGCGGGGGCGGAGCGCTCACGCGCGAGAAGATCGTGGCCTCGGCGGCGGACAAGTTCCTGTGCATCGTGGACGAATCCAAGCTGGTCGAGCGCCTGGGCGCCTTCGCCCTTCCGGTGGAGGTCATCCCCATGGCCCTGAACGCCGTGGCCCGCCAGCTGCGCGAACTGGGCGGCCAGCCCGTGGAGCGTGCCGGCTTCGTGACGGACAACGGCGGCCTGATCCTGGACGTGGCCGGGCTGTCCATCGCCGACCCGGCCGCGCTGGAGGCGCGCATCAACAACATCCCCGGCGTGGTCTGCTGCGGCCTGTTCGCGCTCAAGCCGGCCAGCGTGGCCCTGGTGGCGGGCCAGCAGGGCGTGCGCATGCTGGCGGGTCCAGGTTTCTGAACCTTAATGTCTCTGTCATAATCTGCGCTTAAGCTAAGTGCCTGATTGAGCGCTTGGCGAGAGCCACTTCGCCGTTACAGAAGGCCACTATGAACGAACATACCAACAAGCAGTTCCACTCCGACCTGGAAACCACCCGCTCGCTGTTCCTGCAGATGGGCGGCATCGTGGAATCCATGGTCAAGAGCGCCACGGAAGCCTTGCAGACCGGAGACATGTCGCTGGTCGACCTGGTCCGCGAACGCGAAAAGGAAGTCAATCGCCTGGAAGTCGAAATCGACGAGCGCATCACCAATCTGATCGCCCGCAACCAGCCTACCGCCATCGACCTGCGCCTGCTGCTGTCCATCTCCAAGATGCTGACCGACATGGAGCGCTGCGGCGACGAGGCCGAGCGCATCGCCAAGATGGCCCGCCGCCTGCACGAAAGCACGGTCGGCTACGAGCCCGTGGTCGAGCTGCGTCACATGAGCTCTTCCGTGGCCGGCATGATCCACGACGCCCTGGACGCCTTCGCCCGCCAGGATGCGCTGCACGCCGCCCAGATCGTGCGCAGCGACAAGGAAGTGGACCGCGAATGGAAGGGCTCGCTGCGTCACATCATCACCTACATGATCGAGGATCCGCGCACCATTTCGCATTCCATCGACCTGATCTTCATCGCCCGTGCGCTGGAGCGCATCGGCGACCATGCCAAGAACATGGCCGAACGGGTCATCTACATGGTGCGCGGCGATGACGTGCGCCACACCGGGGTCAAGAACGCCGAACGCACCGCGCGCGGCGAACCCCCGCCCGAGGACGAGGAATGAACCTGGCTTGAACGCTATAAAAAAACACCTGCCGCGGCAGGTGTTTTTTTATGGGGACGGGAGATCAGGACTTGGGCGCCACGAAACCCTGGGCTTCGACGTCGGCGTCCTCGAACAGATATTTTTCCATCTGTTCCTTCAGGTACTGGCGGGCGCGCGAATCCGCCAGGTTCAGGCGGTTCTCGTTGACCAGGCGGGTCTGCACGTCCATCCAGTTGGCCCAGGCCTGCTTGGAGATGTTGCGCCAGATCTTCACGCCCAGATCGCCGGGGTAGGGAGGGAAGTCCAGGCCTTCGGCTTCCTGCTTGAGTTTCACACACTGGACCATGCGTGCCATGTTCTTTCCTCTTTAATCTGTGAACAGGTTCTAATGCTCGGATGGGACTATTGTACCCAATGCGCGCGCCGGATCAGAGCTTCTTGATGAAGACCATGCTGTTGCGCGAACGGTTGTAGTGCGACTGCTTTTCCTTGGGCAGGTCGGACACGCCGCCCTGCACGAAGCCGCGCTTGATGAACCAATGCGAGGTGCGCGTGGTCAATACGAACAGGCGCTTGAAGCCCGCCGCACGGGCCTTGGCCTCGGTGTGGCGCAGCAGGATCTCGCCTTCGCCCGAGCCCTGCCATTCGGGATGCACGATCAGGCAGGCCATTTCGGCCATGCTGTCCTCGGGGTAGGGGATCAGCGCCACGCAGCCGTAGATGATGCCGTCGTGCTCCAGCACGGTGAAGCGTTCCACCTCGCGCTCGATGACCGAGCGGCCGCGCGGCACGAGCGTTCCGTCGATCTCCAGCGGCTCGATCAGCTGCACGATGGCGCCCACATCGTCCAGGTTGGCCGGACGCAGGTCGTCCAGGGTGTCTTCCACCACCATGGTGCCCACGCCGTCGTGGGTGAAGATCTCCAGCAGGATGCTGCCGTCCTGCTTGTAGGGCACCAGGTGGGCGCGGGCGATGCCGCGCTTGACGGCCTGGGAGGCATAGCGCAGGAAGGTAGAGCAATCCTCGTCCAGCTTGCCCGAGGCCAGCAGGGCGTCGGCATCGGCGCGCGCCAGCTCCGAGTCGATTTCCAGGTTGTTGGAGTGGCCGATGTGCTCGGGCGTCAGGAAGATCAGCTTTTCGGCGCGCAGCGCGATGGCCGTGCTGGTGGCCAGGTCTTCCATGTCCAGGTTGAAGGCTTCGCCCGTTGGGGAAAAGCCCAGCGGGGAGAGTAGAATAAGCGCTCCCTGGTTGAGTATGACGCGCATGGCGTCCACGTCCAGCTTGCGCACCGATCCGGCATGCTTGTAGTCCACGCCGTCGATCACGCCCACCGGGCGGGCGGTCACGAAGTTGCCCGAAATGATGCGGATCTGCGCGTGCGACATGGGCGTGTTGGGCAGGCCCTGACTGAAGGCGGCCTCGATGTCCAGGCGGATCTCGCCGGCGGCCTCCTTGGCGCATTCCAGCGCGGCTGCGCTGGTGGGCTCGGTGCCGCGGCCGAATTGCGTGGTCTCGCCCTTCAGGCGCAGTTGTTCATTGACCTGCGGGCGCGAGCCGTGCACCAGCACCAGCTTGATGCCCAGGGCGGACAGCAGGGACAGGTCCGGGATCAGCGTATTGAGCAATCCGTCGCTGATGAGTTCCCCCCCGAAGGCCACCACGAACGTCTTGCCCCGGAAGTCATGCACATAAGGGGCCACTTCCCTGAACCATCGCACGAATTGCGCCTGGGCTTGATCGGGTGGTTCGAGAGCGGTAAACGAGTCGGGGGTGTCTGTGTTCATTGCAGGGGATCTATGCGTCCAAATTCGAGAGCGTACTTGAAGAGATTGAACACGCTCTAAGGCTTGAAGCCAAAATTATAATGATGTCTGTACCAGAAAATACCTTTCATGCACGAGTCCGTAGAATTGACTGAAAACCCCCGCATCCTGCCGCCCATCCTTTACCCCGAAGACCTGCCCGTCAGCGGCCGCCGGGACGAGATAGCCAGGGCCATCAGGGACCACCAGGTGGTCATCGTGTGCGGCGAAACCGGGTCGGGCAAGACGACCCAGCTGCCCAAGATATGCCTTGAGATGGGCCGGGGGCTGGACGGCGGGGTCATCGGCCACACCCAGCCGCGCCGCCTGGCCGCGACCTCGGTGGCCAAGCGCATCGCCGAGGAGCTGCAGTCGGAGATCGGCGACTGGGTAGGCTACCAGATCCGCTTCAACGACAAGACCGGCCCGCGCTCGGCCATCAAGCTGATGACGGACGGGATCCTGCTGGCGGAGTCGCAGCGCGACCCCATGCTCAACCGCTACGACACCATCATCATCGACGAGGCGCACGAACGCAGCCTGAACATCGATTTCCTGCTGGGCTTCCTGAAGCAGTTGCTGCCCCGGCGCCGCGACCTGAAGCTGATCATCACCTCCGCCACCATAGACGCGGATCGCTTTGCGCGTCATTTCGCCCACAAGGGCAAGCCGGCGCCCGTGATCGAAGTGTCGGGCCGCCTGTATCCGGTGGAGATCCTGTACCGTCCCATCATGGACGAGTCCCAGGGGGACGCGGAGGAGCGCCGCTCGGCCTCGGAAGAGGAGCGTGACCTGATGAACGGCATCGTGGACGCGGTGCAGGAATGCGCCCGCCACGGCAGCGGCGACGTGCTGGTGTTCCTGCCCGGCGAGCGCGAGATCCGCGAGGCCACCGAGGCCCTGGAGAAGGACAAGCCCGCCAATACCGTCATCCTGCCCTTGTTCGCGCGCCTGTCGCAGGCCGAGCAGGAACAGATCTTCCGCCCCAAGGGCAATGCGCGCCGCGTGGTGCTGGCCACCAACGTGGCCGAGACCTCGCTGACCGTGCCCGGCATACGCTACGTGGTGGACAGCGGGCTGGCGCGCATCAAGCGCTACTCCTGGCGCAACAAGGTCGAGCAGCTGCGCATCGAGGCCGTCAGCCAGGCTTCGGCCAACCAGCGCGCCGGCCGCTGCGGCCGTATCGGCCCCGGCGTGTGCATACGCCTGTACGACGAGCAGGACTTCAAGAGCCGTCCGCCCTTCACCGATCCGGAGATCCTGCGTTCCTCGCTGGCCTCGGTGATCCTGCGCATGAAGGCCCTGCGGCTGGACGACGTGGAAACCTTCCCCTTCGTGGAGCCGCCCACGGGCCGGGCCATCGCCGACGGCTACCAGATCCTGCAGGAGCTGGGCGCGCTGGACGAGCAGCAGCGTCTGACCCCGGTGGGCCGTTCCCTGGCCAAGCTGCCGGTGGACCCGCGCGTGGCGCGCATGGTGCTGGCCGGACACGAGCAGCACTGCCTGACGGAAATGCTGGTCATTGCCGCCGCCATGTCGGTGCAGGATCCGCGCGATCGCCCCATGCACGAGCGCGAGGCCGCCAACCAGGCGCACGCCCGCTTCAATGACGACAAGTCCGAGTTCCTATCCTATGTGAAACTGTGGAACTGGCTGGAGGAGCAATCCGCCGAGCAGGGCTCGCAGCGCAAGTTCATGAACAGCCTGAAGCAGGCCATGCTCTCGCCCGTGCGCGTGCGGGAATGGCGCGACGTTCACACCCAGTTGCGCAGCCTGGTGCACGAGCAGCGCTGGGCGGCCAATCCCTCGCCGGCCACCTACGAGCAGGTGCATCTGGCCTTGCTCACCGGCCTGATCGGCAATATCGGCCACAAAAGCGAAGAAACCGGCCTGTACCAAGGCACGCGCGAATTGCGTTTCGTCATCCACCCGGGCTCCAAGCTGGTCAAGAAGGCCGGGCGCTGGATCCTGGCCGGCGAACTGGTGGAGACCACGCGCCTGTTTGCGCGCTGCGTGGCCCGCATCGAGCCGCAATGGGTGGAGAAGGTGGGGGCGCACCTGCTGCGCAAGACCTGGTCCGACCCGCGCTGGGAGAAGAAGGCCGGTCAGGTGGTGGCCAACGAGCGCGCCACCCTGTATGGCCTGATGATCTACAGCGGACGGCGCGTGCATTTCGGCAAGATCGATCCCGCGCAGGCGCGCGAGATCTTCCTGCGCCAGGCCCTGGTGCCCGGCGAGATCGACTCCAGCCTGCCGTTCCTGCGCCACAATCGCCAGCAGATTTCGGCGGTGGAGCGCCTGGAACACCAGTCGCGCCGGCCGGACATCCTGATCGACGAAGAATTGATCTACGCCTTTTACGACCAGCGCATCCCGCAGGACGTCTACCAGACCGCGACGCTGGAGAAATGGTACAAGGGGCTGTCCAAGGAACAGGCCAAGGGTCTGGAATTGAGCCGGGACGAGCTGATGCGGCACGACGCCGCCGGCATCACCACCGACGTCTTTCCGCGTTCGGTGCAGTGGCAGGGCGTCAAGATGGCGCTGGATTATCACTTCGAACCCGGTTCGGTGCGCGACGGGGTGACGCTCAGCGTGCCCTTGTTCGCCCTGAACCAGATCGATCCGGCGCGCTGCGAATGGCTGGTGCCGGGCATGCTCAAGGAAAAGGTGCTGGCGCTGCTCAAGTCCCTGCCGCAGCGCACCCGCCGCCATTGCGTGCCTTTGCCGGACTATGCCGACGCTTTCCACAAGCGCTGGTTCGACCGCGCGGCCGACCCGGGCATGAGCCTGCTGGACGCCATCGCCCAGGACATGTGGGAGCAGGTCAAGCAGCGGCCGCAGCGCAGCGATTTCAAGCTGGAGACCCTGCCCGCCCACCTGTTCATGAACTTTCGCGTCATCGACGAACATGGCCGGATGCTCTCGGGCGGGCGCAACCTGGACCAGCTCAAGGCCGAGCACGGCCGCCAGGCCCAGGCTTCCTTCCAGCAGATAGCCGCGGCCGACGAGCAGGTCGCGCAGGTGCTGGACCACGAGCAGTTGACCAGCTGGTCCTTCGGCGAACTGCCCGAGCTGATGGAGATCAGGCGCAAGGGCCGCAGCTTCATCGGCTACCCGGCGCTGATCGATCAGAAGACGCATTGCGACCTGGACGTGTTCGACGATCCGGCCGAGGCGCGCCGCCAGCATCGCAAGGGCCTGCGCCGCCTGTTCCGGCTGGCCCTGCGCGAGCAGGTGCGTTTCCTGGAAAAGAACATCGCGGATCTGACGCGCATCAGCATGCTGTACATGACCCTGGGCACGCAAGAACAGTTGCGCGACCAGATCATCGATGTGGCCCTGGAGCAGTCGTGCATGATGGAGCCCTGGCCGCATGACCAGGCGAGCTTCGAGGCGCGCGCCCAGGAAGGCCGCAGTCGCCTGGGGCTGGTGGCCCAGGAGGTGGCCCGGCTGGCGGGGCAGATCCTGGTCGAATGGAGCGCGGCGCAGAAGAAGCTGGCCCAGGTCAAGGCGCACCCCGAGGCCTTGAAGGACATGCAGCAGCAATTGGCGGCGCTGATGCCGGCCCGCTTCCTGGAAGCCAGCGAATACAAGCAGCTGGCCCATTTTCCGCGTTACCTGAAGGCGGTGCAGACGCGCGTGGACAAGCTGCGCGCCGACCCGGCCCGCGATCAGCGGCTGATGCAGGACATGGCTGCGCTGCTGGTCAAGTACCAGCGCGCCGTGGCCGCCCTGAAAGGGGCCGAGGACAGCGGCCTGCGCGACTTGCGCTGGATGCTGGAGGAACTGCGCGTGTCCCTGTTCGCACAGGAGCTGCGCACGCCCATGCCGGTCTCGGTCAAGCGCCTGGAGAAAGCCTGGGCGGCCTTGCAGCGCTGATGCGCGCGTCCTTCTCCCGTCCGCTGCTCCGGCCGTCCGTCCCGGCCGCGCCGGAGCAACCATTTTCAATCGGGTTCAGTACAATTCCGACATGAGCGAAACACACACCTCCTTTGTCCATCTGCGATCCCACTCCGAGTTCTCGGTGGTGGACGGCATCGCCCGCATACCCGACATGATCAAGAAGGCGCTGGCCTACGGGCAGCCGGCGCTCGCCCTGACGGACCTGTGCAATCTGTTCGGCCAGATCAAGTTCTACAAGGCCGCGCGCAAGGCCGGCATCAAGGCCATCATGGGTTGCGACATCTGGCTGCAGAACGAGGAGGATCGAGAAAAGCCTTCGCGCCTGCTTCTGCTGGTGCAGAACGAGGCCGGCTACCTGGACTTGTGCGACATCCTGACGCGCGCCTGGCTGGGCAACCAGTACAAGGGCAGGGCGGAAGTGCGGCGCGCCTGGCTGGAAGGGCGCAGCGGCCTGATCGCCTTGTCGGGGGCGCGCATGGGCGACGTGGGCCAGGCCCTGGAGTCCGGCAACATGGAGCTGGCGCGCCAGTGCGCGCGCCATTGGGCGGGGCTGTTTCCCGACGCCTTCTTCATCGAGCTGCAGCGCTGCGGCGCCGACGGCGACGAATTGTATGTGCAGGCAGCGATGCGGCTGGCCGCCGAGCTGGACCTGCCCGTGGTCGCCACGCATCCCATCCAGTTCATCGAGGCCGACGATTTCCGCGCCCACGAGGTGCGCGTCTGCATCGCCGAGGGTGAGCAGCTGGCCAATCCCAAGCGCGTCAAGCGCTTCACGCCCGAGCAGTATTTCCTGGATTCGGAGGAGATGGCGCGCCGTTTCGCCGACGTGCCCTCGGCCCTGGAGAACACGCTGGAGATCGCCAAGCGCTGCAACCTGGAGCTGGAGCTGGGCAAGCCCTACCTGCCCGATTTCCCCACGCCCGACGGCATGACGCTGGACGACTACCTGGTGCATCAGGCCGAGGACGGCCTGAAAAAGCGCATGGAGCAGCTCTACCCGGACGAGGCCGAGCGCCAGGCGCAGTACCCGACCTACGCGGAGCGCCTGCGCTGGGAATGCAACACCATCATTTCCATGGGCTTTCCAGGCTACTTCCTGATCGTGGCCGACTTCATCAACTGGGGCAAGCACAACGGCGTGCCGGTCGGTCCCGGCCGGGGTTCGGGGGCGGGCTCGCTGGTCGCCTACAGCCTGGGCATCACCGACCTGGATCCGCTGCGCTACGACTTGCTGTTCGAGCGTTTCCTGAATCCCGAGCGGGTCTCCATGCCCGACTTCGACGTGGATTTCTGCCAGGACAACCGCGAACGCGTCATCGATTACGTGAAGGAAAAATACGGCCGCCAGGCCGTCAGCCAGATCGCCACCTTCGGCACGCTGGGCGCCAAGGCGGTGGTGCGCGATGTGGGCCGGGTGCTGGAGCTGCCCTACAGCATGTGCGACGGCCTGTCCAAGCTGATCCCCTTCAACCCGGCCGATCCCTGGACCCTGGAGCGCGCCCTGGCGGACGAACCCGCCTTTCGCGAACGATATGAGAACGACGAAGAGGTCAAGGCCCTGATCGATCTTGCCCGGCCCCTGGAGGGCCTGACGCGCAGCGTGGGCATGCACGCCGGCGGCGTGCTGATCGCGCCGGGCAAGCTGATCGACTTCTGCCCGCTGTATTGCCAGCCCGGCCCGGACGCCAATGCCGTGTCCCAATACGACAAGGATGACGTGGAAGCCGCCGGCCTGGTCAAGTTCGACTTCCTGGGCCTGCGCAACCTGACCATCCTGGACTGGGCGGTGCGCTACGTGCGGCAGTTCAATCCATCCAAGCGCGACTTCGACATCATGGCGCTGCCGCTGGACGACGACGCCTCCTACAAGCTGCTGTGCGAGGGCAACACCACCGCCGTGTTCCAGCTGGAATCGCGCGGGATGAAGGAGCTGTTGCGCAGCCTGCGGCCGTCCACCTTCGAAGACATCATCGCCATGCTGGCCCTGTATCGTCCGGGGCCGCTGGAATCGGGCATGGTGGTGGACTTCGTGAATCGCAAGCACGGCCGCGCCGAAGTGGACTACTTCCACCCGGACCTGGAAAGCACCCTGCGCAGCACTTACGGGGTGATCGTCTACCAGGAACAGGTGATGCTGATCTCGCAGATCATCGGCGGCTATTCGCTGGGCGGCGCCGACTTGCTGCGGCGCGCCATGGGCAAGAAAAAGCCCGAGGAAATGGCCAAGCACCGCGTGCTGTTCGAGGAAGGCGCCGTCAAGAAGGGGCATGATCCCGAGCTGGCGGTCAAGCTGTTCGACCTGATGGAGAAATTCGCGGGCTACGGCTTCAACAAGAGTCACTCCGCCGCCTACGCCCTGATCGCCTATCAGACGGCCTGGCTCAAGGCCCATCATCCGGCCGAGTTCCTGGCCGCCACCTTGTTGTCGGACATGGACGACACCGACAAGGTGCAGATCTTCTGGAAGGATGCGCTGGCCAATGGCGTGCAGGTCCTGCCGCCCGACATCAATGCGTCCAACTACCGCTTCGAGCCCGTGGAGGACAGCTACACGGCGCAGGGGCTGCCGCCGCGCACCATGCGCTACGGCCTGGGCGCCGTCAAAGGCACGGGTCAGGCCGCGGTGGAGGCCATCGTCCAGGCGCGCGCCCAGGAAGGGCCGTTCAAGAGCCTGTTCGACTTCTGCCGCCGGGTGGACCGCCACCAGGTCAACAAGCGCACCATCGAAGCCCTGGTGAGGGCCGGCGCCTTCGACTGCATCGACGACAACCGCGCCGCGCTGCTGGCCACCATCGGCGCAGCGGTGGAGGCGGCCGAGCAGGCCGAGCGCAGCGCCAACCAGTCCTCCCTGTTCGCCGACGATTCGGACGACATCGTGGAAGGCGAAGTCGCCAAGGTCGCGCCCTGGAGCCTGCAGGAAAGGCTGCGTCAGGAAAAGACGGCGCTGGGCTTCTATTTCAGCGGGCACCTGTTCGACGCCTGGCGCGACGAGGTCCGCCGCTTCGCGCCCACGCCGCTGGCGCGCCTGGAAGCCTCCCGCAATCCGCAATGGTTCGCCGGCGTGCTGTCGGCCGTGCGCGTGCGCATGACGCGCCGAGGCAAGATGCTGTATGCCATGCTGGACGATGGCTCCGCCCAGATCGAAGTGGCCATCTTCAACGAACTGTTCGAGGAGCACCGCCAGCGCCTGAAGGAAGACCAGCTCGTCATCATCCAGGGCAAGGTCAGCAATGACGACTACACCGGCGGCCTGCGCGTGACGGCCGACGCCATCTTCGATCTGCAGCTGGCCCGCGAAACCCGCGCCAGCTGCCTGAGCATCGTCCTGGGAGACCAGGCCGACGCCGCCCGTCTGCAGAACCTGCTGGCGCCGCATCGCGCCCCGGAAGGGGGAGGGGTGGCCGTGGAAGTGCAACTGCATCGCCCCGATTATGAATGCGTCATCCAGCTGGGCCGGGACTGGCGGGTGCGCCTGGCCGACTCCATGCTGGAGCAGCTGGAGCAATGGGACGCCACGCGGGAAGTGGAGATCAGCTACCGATGAGGCCGCTGCGCATCCTGCACTCGGAGGCCGCCACGAGCTTCGGCGGCCAGGAGAACTACATCCTGCGCGTGATGCGCATCCTGCGTGAACGCGGCCATCATGTGGAGGCTGCCTGCCAGCCTCATGCGCAATTGGCGGCGCGCCTGCGCGACGAAGGCTTCGTCGTCCACACCCTGTACATGGACGGCCCCCGCAACTACCTGCGCGGCGTGCGCCAGTTGCGTCGCGTGCTGCGCCAGGGCGGTTTCGACGTGGTCAACAGCCACAGCCGCCGCGACGCCCTGCTGGCCGGCATGGCCGGGCGGCTGGCGGGCACGCCGCTGATCGTGCGTACGCGCCACCTGGCCAAGAAGGTTGGATCGCTGCTGTCCTACACCATCGTGCCCAAGCGCGTCATCACGCCCAGCGAGTACGTGCGCGAGCATCTGATCCAGCGCGGCGTCAAGCCGGAATCGGTGCAGGTCGTGTATCCCTGCGTGGATCCGGCCCTGCTGGATTCCGCCCCCGCGCTGGACCTGCGGGCCGAGCTCGGCCTGCCGCCGCACGCGCTGCTGGTGGGCTGCGTGGCCGTGCTGCGGCGCGAAAAAGGGCACCGCGAACTGATTGCGGCCATGCAGCCCCTGTTCGCCGTGCACCCCGATCTGCATCTGGTCCTGGCGGGCGGAGGCTCGCCAGGTTTCGAGGAACTGCAGGCTCTGGTGGCCGGGCAGGGCCTGCAGGAGCGCGTGCATCTGCTGGGCGCCCGCTCGGACGTGCCGTCCCTGCTGCCAAATTTGGACATCTTCGCCCTTGCCACCCACATGGAGGCGTCGGGTACGGCCTTCGTCGAGGCCGGCAGCGCCGGCCTGCCCGTGGTCGGCACCCGGGTGGGCGGCGTGCCGGAAATGATGCTGGAAGGGCGCAGCGGCCTGTTGGCGCCCCTGCACGACATAGAGGCGCTGCGCGCCGCCCTGCATGAGCTGATCCGGGATCCGGAGCGCCGCCGCGCCATGGGCGCGGCCGGGCGGGAGTTCTGCCGCAGCGACGAACGATTCACTCCCAAGGCGATGGGCGACCGGCTTGAAGGCGCTTACTACCGCTGGCTGAAGGAACTGCAAAAATGAGAATGGCCACCACCGTGCCGGTGATGATGTATCACCACGTCACCCCCCAGGGCGGCATGATCAATGCGTCCCCCGAGCATTTCGAGCAGCATCTGCAATGGCTCAAGCGCCACGGCTGGACCAGCCTGACCACCGAGCAGTTCGTCGGTCACCTGCAGGGGCAGGGCGTGCCGCGCAAGTCGGTGCTGATCACCTTCGACGACGGCTATCTGGACAATTGGGTCCATGCCTACCCCCTGCTCAAGAAATATGGTTTCAATGCCGTCATCTTCCTGGTGACCTCCTGGGTCAAGGACGGCCCGGTGCGTACGCACGCTGGCCAGGGCGATGTCCCCGAATGCCCCGATCACCGGGAATGCGAAGCGCGCATCGCCGCCGGACGCAGCGACGAAGTCATCCTGCGCTGGAGCGAAATCCGCGCCATGCAGGAAGAGGGCGTGTTCGAGTTCCACAGCCATACCCATACGCATACGCGCTGGGATCTGGGCGAGCAACGCGAGCACAAGAACGAGAAGATGCGCTGGGAGCTGGAGCAGTCGCGCCAGACTCTGCGCGCCAAGCTGGGTTCCGTCTCGGACCAGTTCTGCTGGCCGCAGGGCTATTTCGACCCGGACTATGTACGGATCGCCCAGCAGGCGGGCTTTCGCTACCTGTACACCACGCGCGCCTTCGGTTCGAACCAGCCGGGCACGGACCCGCTGCACATCTACCGTTTCGCCGTGCGCGACACCACAGGCGCGTCCGTGGGGCGCCGCCTCAACGTGGCCGTGCATCCGCTCATCGGTCCTATCTTCAACAGGTGGAAGGCATGGCGACGCCGGCAGCGCCAGAAATGAACGGGACGGCCCAGCCGCTGCCGCGGCTTTCCGTCATCCTGATCACCAAGAACGAGGAGGCGCATATCCGCGCCTGCCTGGAGTCGGTGTCTTTTGCCGACGAGATCATCGTGGTGGATTCGGGAAGCACGGACCGCACCTGCGAGATCGCCCGCGCCATGGGCGCCCAGGTCACCGTGACGCCGGACTGGCCGGGATTCGGCCCGCAGAAGAACCGGGCGCTGGATCTGGCCACGGGCGAATGGGTGCTGTCCATCGACGCGGACGAGCGCGTCACGCCCGAGCTGGCCCGCCTGATCCAGCAGGAGCTGGCCCGACCCCGGGCCGCGGCCTATCGCATCGCGCGCCTGTCCGAATTCGCCGGCCGCTGGATACGCCACAGCGGCTGGTGGCCCGACCGGGTGCTGCGCCTGTTCCGGCGCGGCACGGCGCGCTTCAAGGACGTCAAGGTCCATGAAAGCGTGCAGACCGACCAGCCTACGGCGATCCTGGACGGGCATTTCCTGCATTACCCCTATGCCAGCCTCGAAGTGTTCATCGACAAGATCAATACGTATTCGACCGAGGCGGCGCGCCAGATGCAGGCGCGCGGCAAGACCACCAGCCTGCCCGGCATCGCCGGCCATGCGGTCTGGACGTTCCTGCGGCATTACGTCGTGCGGCGCGGCTTCCTGGACGGCCCGCAGGGCTTCATCCTGGCCTGCATGGCTGCTTCCGGCAGTCTCTTTCGTTACAGCAAGCTCTGGTACTACACGCGCCGGAAGCAGACCTAGGGCCTGTTCACGCATGGCCTTTGCAGGACGGGAGGAGCCATGAAAAGAGCGCGGACAGGCTCATGGCTGCTTATAATGCCGCTATGATTCCGATTCTCATGTACCACCAGATCGGGTTGCCGGCGCCCAAGGGCTCGCCCTATCGCGGCCTGACCGTGCACCCCACCGACTTCCGTCGCCAGATGACCTGGCTGAAGCGGCTGGGCTACCGCGGCCTGTCCATGGCCCAGCTCATGCCCTACCTGCGCGGCGAGAAGCAGGGCAAGGTGGTGGGCATCAGTTTCGATGACGGCTATCGCAACGTATTCCAGAACGCCATGCCGGTGCTGGACGAACTGGGTTTCACCGCCACCAACTACATCGTTGTCCGCCACCTGGACGGCTCCAATTTCTGGGACCAGCCCAAGGGCGTGCCGCACTCCGGCCTGATGTCGCTGCCCGAATTGCGCGCCTGGGTGGCCGCCGGTCACGAAGCCGGGTCGCATACGCTGGACCACGTCCATCTGACCGAGGTGTCCTCCGAGATCGCCCAGTACCAGATCGTTCAATCCCGGGCCGAGCTGCAGGACCTGTTGCAGGTGGAGGTCAACGCCTTCTGCTATCCCTATGGCGACCAGACCCGGGCGATCCGCGATCTGGTGCGCCAGGCGGGCTACCATAACGCCACCACGACCAATCGCGGGCTGGCGCGCGCCGACGACGATCTGTTCGACCTGCCCCGCGTCACCGTGGCGCGGTCCACGAATATTCTCCGTTTTCTGCAAAAGTGCATCACGCGCCTTGAAGACCGGCGCCGCACCTCGTCCCCATGAGCGACACCCAGTCTTCCGCGGATCAGAGTCCGGCGCGCCTGCGCATCGCCTTCGTGGTGGATCGTTTCGGCAACCGCTTCGGCGGCGCCGAAGCCTATGGCGTGGAACTGATGCGCGAACTGGCGCGCCATCACGACATCACGGTATTCGCGCGCGACTATGACAGCCGCTGCGATCTGAAACTGCCCTATGTGCCCATCCGGCACTGGTCGCGCTGGCCGGGCTGGATACGCAGCTGGCTGTTCGCCCGCAAGGCCGCCCAGGCCACCGCCCGGGGCTTCGACATCGTGCATTCGCACATGAACGGCTGGTGCGGCGACGTGGAAGTGGTGCACGTCACGCCGGTACGCTACAACTGGCGCGTGCGGGCGCTGCCCTGGTTCAAGAAGCTGGGCTCCTGCTTCAGCCCCAGGGTCGGCATGTACCTGCATCTGGAGGGCCGCAGGCTGCGCCCCGGCCCGCATGCCGTCGTGGCCGTCTCCGGCCTGATCGCCGAACAATTGCAGCAGGCCTACGGCAGCGTGCACCCCTATCCGGTCATCGCGCCGGGCGTACTGCTGCCCGAACCCGACGCCGGCGGCCAGGATCGCGCGCAGACCCGCGCCAGGCTGGGACTGGACGACGAGCACATCGTCTGCCTGCTGGTGGCGCGCAATCCCTTGCGCAAGGGCCTGGTCACCGTGCTGAAGGCCTTGGCGCAACTGCCGTCCCGCTACCGGCTGCTGGTCGTGGGCGGCAAGCCGGGCCTGCGCGACGCCATGCGCCAGCAACTGACCGGCTTGGGCCTGGAGGACCGCGTCGTCCTGCTGGGCGAGACCTCCAATGTGGAGCCTTATTACCGGGCAGCCGACATTTATGTGCATCCCACTCTGAACGACAGCTTCGGCATGGCGCCGCTGGAGGCCATGTCCTACGGCTTGCCGGTGGTGCTCAGCCCCAGCCCCTGGTGCGGTTTTGCCCAGTATGTGCGCGCCGGGCATCATGCGCTGCTCCTGACCCATCCTGAAAACGCCCAGGAACTCGCACAAGCGGTGCGGCAACTGGGCGAGGACTCGGCCGCCGCCCGGCAACTGGTGGAGAATTCGCGCGAACTGCTCTCCGAGTTCAGCTGGCCCTCCGTGGCCGCCCGCTATCAGGCCTTGTACGACGAGGTTCTGCAACGCCGCTGAACGGCAGAAGTGTTGTATTTAAGTTGCGTTCAGCCGGTTTTCACTCTGTTCAGTTGTTGTTCAGCAAGCTTACTAACAGATAAACTCCGACACGTACGGGCATCCGTTCGGGGTGCGTATTGAGCAGGCTGTCCAGGCAGGCTGTTGGCGGAGCGATTTGTGAAAGTTCTCATTACCGATATTCATCATGGCAATGGCGGCGGTCATGTGACCTATGTCCTGAGCCTGTTGCGGGAAATGGCGGACCGCTGCGAATTCACGCTGGCCGCACCGCCGACCGGGCGCCTGTTCCGGGAGGCTTCACGCCTGCCCAATGTGCGTGTGCTGCCCGGCCTGTACACCTCGCGCGTGTTTTCCGCCGTGCCCGAGATCTTGCGCCTGCGCCGCTTCCTGAAGGTCGAACGATTCGACATCGCCCATTGCAACGGCGGGGCGGATCATCGTCATCTCATGGCCGCCAGCCTGGGACTGCGCGAAGCGCCGGCCATTGTCTGGACCAAGCACAATACCAACGAGGTCGACAGTTTCGGCCATCGCCTGCGCGCCCGTTTCGGCACCCAGTCGGCCATTGCCGTGTGTGAATTCGTGGAACGGCAGCTGCGGCAATCGGGCTATGCGCGTGCACCCATCACCGTGGTGCGCAACGGCATCGACATTTCCTACCTCCAGCCGCCGTCCCGCAGTCAGCGGCAAGAGGCGCGGCAGGCGTTTTTCGGCAGCTTGCCCGAGGATGCCCTGGTCTTTGGCAGCATAGGCGGCACGGATCTGAACAAGGGCTGGCTGCTGTTGGTGGAGGCGGTCAGTCGGCTGGCTCCAGCGCAACGCCGGCGCATCCGCATACTGGTGGCCGGCGATCCGCCCAACGATGCCATGATGGCGCGCGTGCGCGAACTGGGCATGCTGGAGTCGGTCAATTTTCCCGGTCTGGTGTCGGATGTGCGCCGGGTGCTGGCGGCCAGCGACGTCGGTTTCGTGCTCTCGTATCGGGAAGCCGCGTCCTACGCCAGTTGCGAGACCATGGCGGCTGGCCTGCCCACGCTGGTATCCGCGGCCGGAGGCCTGCCGGAAAATGTGCGCGACGGCCTGGACGGCTGGGTCGTGCCCGTGGGGGACGTGCAGGCCTTGCAACAGTACCTTCAGCAATTGCTCGACGGGCAGTTCTGCCTGCGCACCCTGGGCGGCAACGCCCGGCGTCGTGTCGAGCAGGAGTTTTCCATGAGCAAGTTCGCCGCCGATACGGAAGTGGTCTACCGTCGCGCCCGCTCCATGCTCAACAGGAACCGCCAGGTCGCCCTGAACTACTGACCCGAGTAAGCCTGCTTGCGCGGTTGCTTTGTCAATGACATGAATGTCCGCGGCATTATCGCCCGCTTTGAAATCCAGCTTTCAAAGCTGGCGTGATGTTTCATCTGTTCGGCGCCCTGCCGCCCGACATTTCACAGCGAAACCGAGGTCTCTCTTTCCAGGCGCTCCAGCCAGTGCAGCGCCTGTTCGCGGCTGGCGCCGCACATATCGCCGCTGGGCCGCAGGGAGCCGCAGACTGCCGGCCGCTCGGGGCGGCCGAACACGTTGCAGCGGTTGTCTTCGTCAAGCTGGGCACAGCGGACTCCCGCCGGCTTTCCCGAAGGCATTCCAGGTATAGGGCTGGAAATCGACGGGGCGATGCAGCAGGCGCCGCAGCCTTCGCGGCAGATCATGTCCAGCCCCGCGACCAGTACACCAGGATGCCCACGTATTCCTTGATGATGGAGCGGCTGGACTGCAGCGCCAGCAGGCTGGGCTTCCAGCGCGAGAAGCCAGGCACGTCCGGCAGGGTGATCTGGGGCGCCGCGCCGGCCGGGATCACGTCCACTCCTTGCTTGCGGAAAATGGCCATGGCGCGCGGCATGTGCAGGGCGGAGGTGACCAGCAGCACGTGCCTGAAGCCTTTTTCATTCAGCAGCCGGGCGGTGTATTCGCCATTCTGCTGCGTGGTCAGGCTGTTGTTTTCCATCAGGGCGGCCGAGGCCGGCACGTCCAGCGTGCCCAGCGTATGGGCCATCATTTTCGCTTCGCTGACGCCGCCGTCCAGGGCGGCGCCCGACAGCACGATATAGGGCGCGCGCTCGGCCTTGTACAGATCGGCGGCGCGCTCCACGCGGGCCGAGGTCTTGCGCGCCGTCTGGGGCAGGAACCAGTTGCTGCGGTTCTGGGCCGTATAGCCGCCCAGGACCACGATGGCGTCGGCCTGCGGGACCTGCGCCGCCGCCTGGTAGGGATACATGTTTTCCAAATAGCCGCCCACCCACAGGCTGGTGGCGGGCAGGGACCAGGCGCCCGCCCAGAGCAGCCCGCTGAGCGTCAGGGCGGCGGCCGTCTTGCGGTGGCGAGTGGCGAACAGGATCACCGCCAGCAGGAGCAGGGCGGCAAACAGATTCAGGGGAATGACCAGGCTGGTCAATATGCTGGACAGGTTCATGCGGGCTCCGGTACAGGCTGGAGAGCGGACAGGACGTCCTGCAGTTCGGGCCACTGGCCGTCGCGTCCCAGGCACAGGGCGCGGGACGACCAGGGGCCGGTGTCTTCGGGATCGGTGACGCCGCACAAGGTCAGTTGCCGCGCCTGGACTGCAGCGGCCACATGGGATACGCCCGAATCGTTGCAGATCACCCATTGGGCCTGCTGGCATAGCCGGGCGAAGGCGCCAAGAGGCAGGGACGGCAGGCAGCGCGCTGTGGGGGCGTTCGCCAGGGCGGCTTCGTGCTCATTGGGCGGCGGGCACATGACCACGATCCTGCCCAGGGCCTGCAGGTGACGGGTCAGGGCGTCGAAGTGCGGCCAGACCTTGACGCGACCCTTGTGCAGGCCGGTGGCGGTCGGGGCGATAAGGATATAGTCGCCCGGGCGCAAGGCCGCCTGGCGCAGGCTGTTGTCGCCTTCCTGGCGCTGCAGGGGCGTGAGCCTCAAGCCCAGGGCGGCGGGTGCGGCCGCGGGCACCGGATCCAGCCGCCAGCGCAGCAGCGCCTGGCGCACGATGTGGAACCAGGATTCGACCGCATGCAGCTGCGCCTTGGGCTTGGCCAAAGGCCAGCGCAGCAGCAGGCTGCGGCCGTCATCCCGATAGCCGCAGGCCGGCAGGCCCGCCAGCTTGAACGTCAGGGCGCTGGTCAGGGAGTCGGGCAGCAGTATCCCGGCGGCGTGGCGGTGGCCGGCCTGCCGGCGGTAGCGGCGCACGGCCCAGCCGTCGCGGCGCCAATTCCCGCTCATGGGGATGAAGCCGTGCAGGGGATAGGCGGACAGCAGCTCCCTGGCCCAGGGGCGGGCGCAGACGACGACCGGCAGGCCGGTGTCCAGCAGGGCCTGCAGGCAGGGCAGGCTCATGCAGACATCACCCAGCCAGTTGGGAAGTCGCAGGTAGAGGGCAGATGGTTGAGGCATGAACAGGACTGCTCGGGAACACGATCTTGAGCGGGAACGCTCAGCGTCTGGCAATGAACGTTAAAATGAACACAATCACATAGTATATAGGTGTCCTCGTTGTCCAACGCCATAGAAACAAAAATCCGGCCCGCGGGCCACGATCCGGTCAAGTCGGAATTGTGGAAGCGCATCTACAGCCGCCTGCTGCCCTATTGGAAGGCGGTGGTGGTGGCGCTGGTCCTGGTCGCCATTTCCTCGGCGACCCAGCCCGTGCTGGCGGTGATCATGAAGCCGCTGCTCGACGACGGCTTCACGGGGGCCAAGCCATACTATGTCTGGTCCATTCCCCTGGCGGTCATAGGCTTGATGTTCGTACGCGGGATCACCACCTATGCCAGCACGTACCTGTTCGCGTGGGTGGCCAACAAGATGCTGCTGACCTTGCGCGGGGATATGTTCACCCGGTTGCTCAGCCTGCCCGACGAGGAATTCAAGCGCGGGGACACGGGGCGCCTGCTCAACCGCTTCACTATCGACGCCGGCACCATGACGGGCGTAGCCACCGAAGTGGTGACCGTCATCGTGCGCGAAGTGCTGACCGTGGTGGCGCTGCTGGGGGTGCTGCTGTACATGTCCTGGCAACTGACGGTGATCGTGTTCCTGGTCATGCCCGCCTCGGTATTCGTCGCCAAGCTGGTCTCGCGGCGCCTGCGGCGCATCAACCGGGATACCGTCAACATGAACGCCGAGCTGACCCGCGTGGTGGGCGAGGCCATCGACGCCCAGCGCGTCATCAAGCTGTTCGACGGCTACGAACGAGAGAACGCCCGTTTCTCCTATGTGAACGGGCGGCTGCGGCGCTTCGCCATGCGCGCCGCCTCGGCGGATGCGGCCCTCTCGCCCATCACCCAGTTCTTCGTGGCCATCGCGGTGGCGGGCGTCATCTTCGTGGCTCTTTACCAGGCCAATTCGGGCGTGCTGACGGTCGGCAGCTTTGCCGCCTTCATGGCCGCGCTGGGACAGATCTTCGATCCCATCAAACGCCTGACCAACATCACCGGCACCATGCAGCGCATGCTGGTGGCGGCCGAAAGCGTCTTCAAGCTGGTGGACCAGGATGCAGAACGCGATACGGGCGAGCGGGAGTTTCCCGCCGAAGTGCGCGGCCACATCGAGTTCGACGGCGTGCATCACCGCTTCCCCGATGCGCATCGGGACACGGTCTCCAATGTCAGTTTCTCCGTGCAGCCGGGGCAGACAGTTGCGCTGGTGGGGCGCTCGGGCAGCGGCAAGACGACGCTGGCCAATATGCTGCCGCGCTTCATCGAGCCCACCGGCGGGCTGGTGCGCGTGGACGGCATTGCGCTCCCGGAGCTGAAGCTGCGCAGCCTGCGCAGCCATATATCCCTGGTCAGCCAGGACGTGGTGCTGTTCGAGGGCACCATAGGCCAGAACGTGGCCTACGGCGCCGGGCAGGACGTTTCGGACGAGCGCATCTGGGAGGCGCTGGAAGCCGCCAATCTGCGTGACTTCGTCGCCGGCCTTCCCCAGGGCCTGGACACGCCGGTAGGAGAGAACGCCAACGCCTTGTCCGGCGGGCAGCGCCAGCGCCTGGCCATCGCGCGCGCCCTGATCAAGAATGCGCCCATCCTGGTGCTGGACGAGGCCACTTCCGCGCTGGACAACGAGTCGGAGCGCCAGGTCCAGGCCTCGCTGGAGACCTTGATGAAGGGCCGCAGCACCCTGGTCATCGCCCATCGCCTCTCCACGGTGCAGAAGGCCGATCAGATCCTGGTGCTGGACGAAGGTCGCATCATCGAGCAGGGCCGTCACGACGAGCTTCTGGCTCGCGATGGCGTCTACGCCAGTCTGTACCGCATGCAGTTTCAGTTCAACGAATGAGCGGCCCGGCGCCGCAAACCAAGGAACATCATGAAGAAAGGCATCATCATCCTGGCCGGACTGGCCGCGTTGGCCGGGTGTGCGGTCCAGAACGGGCAATTGCGCGAAGACGATCTACGCCGCTCGGTCTACCTGCAAAGCGAGCGCCGCATCAATACGGATTTCGTGGGTATTCAGCGGGCGCTCTTCAAGCATCAGGCCGAGTGCGGCAAGGCGGCCGTTTTCAAGATGGACGAGCGCCAGGCGAGCTATGGCACCTTGCGCTATCCCTTGGAAGAGGGGGCGGGATGGGAAAAAACCATTCTGGTGGACCTGACCTTGATGCAGAAGGGCTGGGTGGACGCCAAGGTCTACAGCTACCAGGCCGGCGTGCAGCAGCAGATCAAAGAGATCTTCACCTCCATCCGGGCGCCCGGCATCTGCAATCCGGACGAGGCGCCCAAGGAAGTGCAGCCCGAGGATGACTTCAAGCCGGTGGCCCAGTAAGGCCGAAGCGGGAGTTTTCTTCTCCCATGATCCATTCGCGCACCGCTTCCATTATTTGTGCCGCCCGCGCAGGGCGGAGCGGTGCGCATTGAGCGCCCGCCCTTCGGCGCGCATCACAGCAGAATGATGTCGTATTGTTCCTGGGAATAGTGCGCGTCCACTTCCAGGGATATCGGCTTGCCGATGAAGTCGCCCGCCACCGCCAGATGCTGGCTTTCTTCTTCCAGGAACAGGTCCACCACTTCCTGGGCGGCCAGAATGCGGAACTCCTTGGGATTGAACTGCTTGGCTTCGCGCAGCACTTCACGCAGGATTTCATAGCAGACCGTGCGCGCAGTGCGGATGGAGCCGCGCGACTGGCAGGTCGGGCAGGGCTCGCACAACTGGTGCGCCAGCGAATCGCGGGTGCGCTTGCGGGTCATTTCCACCAGGCCCAATTGGCTGAATCCATTGATGGTGATCCGGGTACGGTCCTTGCTCAAGGCTTTCTGCAGTTCTTCGAGCACTGATTCCCGGTGGGCGGGATCATCCATGTCGATGAAGTCCAGGATGATGATGCCTCCCAGATTGCGCAGGCGCAGTTGGCGGGCCAGCGCCACGGCCGCTTCCAGATTGGTCTTGAAAATCGTGTCGTCGAAGTTGCGGCCGCCCACGAAGCCGCCGGTATTGACGTCCACCGTGGTCAGCGCCTCGGTCTGGTCGATGATCAGGTAGCCTCCGGATTTCAGGTCCACGCGCCGCGACAGGGCCCGCTTGATTTCCTCGTCCACGTTGGCGGTATCGAACAGGGGGCGGCTTCCTTTGTGATGATGGATGCGCTCCAGCACGGACGGCGTATAGATCTGCGCCCATTCCTTCATTTCCTGCACGACGGTGCGTGAATCCACGATGATGGAATGCGTGTTGGGCGTGACCATGTCGCGCAGCACCCGCTGCGCCAGGTTCAGGTCGGTGTACAGCACGGAAGGCGCGCCTTGCTGGCGTATGCGTTCCTGAATGCGCGTCCACAAGGTGCGCAGGTAGAGCTGGTCCGCTGCGATTTCCTCGTCCGTGGCGCATTCCGCCTGGGTGCGCACGATGAAGCCGCCTTTCTCGTCCTTGTCCATCAGCCGGGTGACGCGTTCGCGCAGTTCGATGCGATCGGCATCGGAGCCGATGCGCTGGGACACGCCTATATGTGGATCGAAGGGCAGGTACACCAGCATGCGCCCGGCGATGCTGATCTGGGTGGAGACGCGCGCGCCCTTGGTGCCCAGCGGGTCCTTGATGACCTGCACCAGCAGGGACTGGCCTTCGAACAGCAGTTTTTCGATGGGCGTGGGCGCATTGCCATGGTTGCGCTCCACGCGGTTCTGGCGCAGGTCGGCCACGTGGATGAAGGCGGCGCGCTCCAGCCCGATATCGATGAAGGCGCTTTGCATGCCGGGCAGCACGCGCGCGACCTTGCCCAGATAAACGTTCCCGACGTACCCGCGCTGGATGCTGCGCTCGATGTGTATTTCCTGGACGGCGCCCTGTTCGACCAGGGCGACGCGGGTTTCAAAGGGGGTAACGTTGATCAGGATGTCTTCATGCATGGTGGTTTCGCTGTGAGTATCTTTCTTGGAGTAGTGTAGGGCCAAGTCAGGCAGGCTGCCATGCCTTTATAGGGAGAGGGCAGCTATATATAGAAGAGATGGGTTATCGAAGAGCCCGCCTGCCGGGGAGAGGTCTGAGCGCGAGAGCGCGAAATCCAGGGCATGGCGACCCTGTCTCCCTATATAAGATATGTCCTATCCAGGCCGTTCCGGACATGCTTCCTCTGCAGAAAGCGGGGAGCGGGCGGTCGACAGCATGGCAAGCACGTAGCGCGGCAAAAATATTACATTTGGTAATACACAGGGTTAATCCGATATGCATCAATGGCTTAGGGTTAATGCTTAGTGCAATCCGCTGTCCTGCGCAGGATAATGAACTCCAAAAAGCTTGCGTTGTCGAAAAACGCCGTGCTATAGTTTCTTTCTTGCTGCAGCGAACGGGGGTTTCCCGACACGAGGCAGCAAGCGGTTCAGTCTGTTTTCACCGCCTTGGCCCAGAGGCCCGCACCGAAAGCAGGGCGAGCCGGCAGGAAATCAAAGCTTGCGCAGGGTTAAATTCTTGTGTTATAGTTTGAAGTTCTGCAAACGAGACGGCAACGTTAAGTGCTCAGGATTGAGGATTTACCATTGCGGCTTGTGAAGCGGTTCAGGCAGTA
>JAFACG010000042.1 GCA_023425645.1 Pseudomonadota bacterium | reverse complement strand
GGGGGGGGCCCCCCCCCGGGCGGCGCCCCCCCCCGCCGCCCCCGCTTCTACCTGATGCGCGCCTGCCTGTACCCTGGGCCGGCTGCGCCGTCCCACTCGGGCGGCGCGGCGCGCGCGCCGATGCGCCCCATCCCGGGCGCCCCTCAGAATCATGATCAACGACAGCAGCGGCGCCTGTTGCAAAAAGGAGCAATCACCCTATGTTCAAAGCCTTGACGCGCGGCTCGGTCCGCCTGGTCGAACGTTATCTGCCCGACCCCTACATCTTCGTCATCCTGCTGACCCTTATCGCCGGCATCGCCGCCATGGCGATCGAGCAGCGCACGCCCATGGACATCGTCCGCTACTGGGGCAACGGCTTCTGGGGCCTGCTGACCTTCGCCATGCAGAGGCTGCTGGTGCTGCTGACCGGCCACATGCTGGCCAGCACCCCGCTGGTCAAGCGCTGGCTGCGCGGCCTGGCCTCGCTGGCGCGCTCGGCCGGCTCGGCCATCATGCTGGACTTGGGACTGGCCGCCACCCTGTCCGAATGGATGGTCTCCTTCGCCACGGCCACGACCCTGCCTTTCTGGACCTTCATGAGCGCCGGGCTGGTCAACATCTTCGTGCCCTCGGGCGGCGGCCAGTGGGCCGTGCAGAGCCCGGTGGTCATCGCCGCCGCCCAGGCGCTGGACGCCGACATGGCTCGCACCGCCATGGCCGTGGCCTGGGGCGATTCCTGAACCAATATGCTGCAGCCCTTCTGGGCGCTGCCCGTGCTGGCCATCGCCGGCCTGAAGGCCAAGGACATCATGGGCTTCTGCCTGATCCAGCTGTTCGTGTCCGGCGTCGTGATCTCCATCGGCCTGACCTGGATGTGATTCAAGCGCGCCGCCAAGCACAGAGCCCGTGTTCAACGAACAGGCCATGTGCCCTGACAAGCTAAGCGTTATTCGGCCAGGCAATGCCTGGCTGAAATACGCAATCGATGCTTTGGTTGACTCCCAAGCTTGTTTTAAACCTAAAGCAAAACCTAACCAGTAAATGATCTATAAATAAAAAAATACAAAAAGGAAACAAAAAGAAACAGACCTGGAAAAATAAAAAACGATCAATAATAAATATTCGAACAATTTTCCAAAACAAGTTAAAAAAACTTGATTTACTTCGCCAATAATAACTTCACCAGCAAATCTGGCTGTTCACAATCAAGGAGAGAAATCATGTTCAGCAAGAAGACCATCAACGCTCTGGCCATTTCCGCTGCTTTCGCCCTGGAAGCAGGCTTTACCAGCACTTCCGCATTTGCCGAACAAGCACCCGCACAGGCACATCAAGCGGTTAGCCACCAACCCGCCGTTCATCATCATACCCAGGCGGCGCATCACGTGAAACAAGCCGATCAGCACACCCAACAGGCCGCACAGCATCGCGGTTGACGCAACATTCAAATCAGGATGAACTGACCCAGCATCATCCGAAATAACGGCATTGCTGAAACACGAATAGCTCCGGTTGCAAGGCCGGAGTTATTCACCGGGCATCTTTTCCAGATTGCCCCCCTTCCCCGCCATCTTGCCATTCAGAACCATAAAACAGGCTTATCCAAAGCACCGTTCCACATTCAATATGTTCGAACAGTTCAAGCAGCTTCCGGAAAACTGGGGAAGGACGTACCAGAGCAGCGATTACGTCGTCTCCCGGGCCCTGATTCCACCAGACAAAGTCCGGTTGAACACACATCAAGCCATCTGGCGCTTATCATGCTGTCCCCTCAGATTAACCGTGAAGTCGCCTTGAACAGCGACCGCAAGGCAATTTACACAGCCCCCGTAGGCACAATCGAAATCATTCCGGCAGGCTCCGAGCTTTTCGCTCGATGGAACGAGCAAAAAGAGAATATTCTCGTGGCCGTCAACCCAAGTTGCCTTGCAAAATTAGCCCAACTGGAATTTGATATCGATTCCTTTGAGCTCATTCCTCCGTCATTGGGAAACGTGGACAAAAAAGCCTTATGGCTTGGAGACGCCCTGAAGGAAGAAACACTGAAGAACGGCGCAAACTCTTTATGCATAGAAAGCTTATCAAACCTTTTCTTTATGCATATGCTTAGGAACTACTCTTCCATAGCAATAAAATCATCGAAAAACTTCAAGGGAGGCCTTAAAACAGCCACTTTGAAAAAAATACGCGAGTACGTCGAAGAAAACTGCTCACAAGCCATAAAAATCGAAGAATTAGCCGCCATAGCAAGGCTGTCGACCAGCCACTTCAACAGGGCATTTCGGGAAAACACGCAACAATCACCATTGCAATACATCATTGGCGTCCGTCTTGCCAATGCGCACAAACTTATTGTTGAAACAAAGCTGTCCCTGGGTAGCATTGCCGCGGCCACTGGGTTCGCAAGTGCCAGCCATTTGAACAACACCATGCAAAAAATCTGGCATATCAAGCCCAGCGAGCTCCGACCGAAGAAGCGAATCAAGTAAGCAAAAAAGCGTGGGGCATCAGACACGACATAATGCAGTTGCTGCCCGGCACAGACAAGGACGCGGCGGCCAATGGACCGTGCAAAGCACGGCAGCCATCGCCGCCGCCCTGGTGCGGACGCCCTGGGAGCTGTCCGACGCCATGCGCGCCGATTACGAACGCTACGGACGCATCATCACCGACCTGAATCTGGCCCTGGACTGATCATGCCGTCGTGAAGCGGCGATACCGGCTGTCAGGGCTTGGCCAGATGCCATACGCCGCCGACGCCGTCCCCGGAGGTATCGCCCGGCTTCGCGTCTTTGGCGAAGCGGTACAAAGGCTTGCCCTTGTAAGCCCATTGCCGTCTGCCGTCATGGCTTTCCACAAAGGTCCAGTCGCCGCTGGCCACGTCCTCTTGCCCGGCAAGCGCGGGCGGCCAGTTCTTGGCGCATTTGTCGACACAGGCGCTCTTGCCGCCCTTGTCTTTGTCGAACATGTAAAGGGTGGCGCCATTGTCGTCGATGAAGTGGCCGTTTTGAGTCTTGGGAGCTTCGGCCAGGACCGGGCCGGACAACACGGCACCCAAGAACAACAGGAAAAGTGTTTTGCTGGTACGCATGATGACTCCATTCTGGGGGAAGAGCCCGGCCAGTTCCCGGAGCCTGCGCGCCGGGGGACGGGCACGATGCTTGAACGCCTGCGAGCGGCGTCTCACCATGTTATAGAAGTCTTTACAGGGCCGGTGTTACGGAGTCGAAACGTCTTGTGCAATGTTTTGCTCGAACTGGACGACTTTCCTGCCATCCGGATGAACGACGCAGACATGATTTTTTGAGCCAGGCTGAATGATGCGCCAGGGCACAGGCCGGAAAAGGGAGCGGGGGATATAGCAGAAGGGGATGGTGGGCGGTACAAGGTTCGAACTTGTGACTTCCACCGTGTGAAGGTGGCACTCTACCACTGAGTTAACCGCCCGTAGCTTGCAAGAAGAGCAAACTGCGAAGAAAGAAACTATAGCACCGTCAAAATAAAAATACAAGGGCTGGCGAAAAATCCCGCCAGCCCTGCCGGATCAGGCGACTGTTTCGCTCGCCGGCACCGCCGACCACATGGGCGGCTTCTTGTTTTCTTTCTCCAGCTGGGCCAGGTATTTTTCGTGCTCGGCCAGATCCGCATCCGAGGCCCGCAGCACCTTGAGCACGCTGGGATCGAACTTGCCCAGGGCCAGCCCCGCGCCGCCCTCGCCCTGGTCTTCGCTTTCCTCGAAATCCATCAGCAAGGCGTCCTGACCGCGCGTCATGGCCAGCCAGACGTCCGCCAGCAGCTCCGAGTCCAGCAAGGCGCCGTGCAAGGTGCGGTGGGCGTTGGAGATGCCGTAGCGCTCGCACAGCGAATCCAGGGAATTGCGCTTGCCGGGGTGCATCTCGCGGGCCACCAGCAGGGAGTCGGTGATGGAGCCGCAATACTCGGCAAAGGGCTTCATGCCGATACGCTCCAGCTCGGCGTCCAGGAAGCGCGTGTCGAAGGACGCGTTGTGGATGATGACTTCAGCGTCCTGCACGAAGTCCAGGATCTCCTGGACCACGTCCTTGAAGCGCGGGTGCTGGGACAGGAACTCCGTGGTCAAGCCGTGCACGGCCAGCGCTTCGGGGTCGGAATCGCGGTCCGGGTTCAGGTACAGGTGCAGATGGCGTCCGGTCAGCTTGCGATTGATCAGCTCCACGCCGCCCACCTCGACGATGCGGTGCCCCTCGCGAGGCTCCAGGCCGGTGGTTTCAGTATCCAGAATAATTTGACGCATCAGGTTTCTCATACAAGTTCATTGCCGCTAGGGCTCGTCGCCCAGCTCCAGCTGCTTGTCCTGCGCAAGCTGCCTAGAGGCGATCAGCGTGTAGGCGACCGGCACCACGAACAGGGTCAGCAGCGTACCCAGGGACAGGCCGCCCACCAGCACCCAGCCTATCTGCTGGCGCGACTCGGCACCTGCGCCGCCCGCATAGGCCAGAGGCAGCACGCCCAGCACCATGGCGCCGGTGGTCATCAGGATGGGCCGCAGGCGCATTTCGCAGGCGCGCACCACCGCATTGTACAAACTGGCGCCGGCCTCGCGCTGCTGGGTGGCGAATTCCACGATCAGGATGCCGTGCTTGGTGATCAGGCCCACCAGGGTGATCAGGCCGATCTGGCTGTAGATGGACAGCGTGCCGCCCGACAGCCACAGGGCCAGCAGCGCGCCGGTCATGGACAGGGGCACGGACAGCATGATGATGAGCGGATTGCGCCAGCTCTCGAACTGCGCCGCCAGCACCAGGTAGATGAAGGCCAGCGCCATCATGAACACCAGGTAGATGCTGCCCGAGGAGTCGCGGAATTCACGCGACTGTCCGTCCAGGTCGGTCTGCACGGTGTCGGGCAGGGTCTGGCGCGCCACCTCGTTCATGTGGTCCAGGACCTCGCCCAAGGCATAGCCGGGCGCGATGGAAGCCTGCACGATCACGGCGCGCAGCCGGTTGAAGTGGTTCAGCGACTGCGGCGAAACGCTCTCGCGCACGGTCAGGAAATTGGACGCCTGCACCATGCCGCCGTCCTTGGTGCGCACATAGATGTCCAGGATGTTCTGCGGGCTGGAGCGCGCCTGCTTGTCCACCTGCACGATCACGTCGTACTGCTCGCCGTCGCTCTCGTAGCGCGTCACCTGGCGCCCGCCCAGCATGGTCTCCAGCGTGCGCCCCACCGTGTCCACGGACACGCCGGTGTCCGCCAGCTTGTCGCGGTCCACGTCGATGCGGATCTCGGGCGTGTTCAGGCGCAGGTCGGTGTCGATGTTCTGCAGGCCCGGGTAGTCCTTCAAGCCCTGCAGGAAGGTGTCGACGATCCGGGCCAGCTCGGCATAGGGCGCCTGGCTCATGATGACGAACTCCACCGGCTTGGAGGTGGCGCGCTGCCCCAGCGAGGGCGGATTGGTCGGGAAGGCCCGCGCCCCCGGGATGGCCGAAAAGCCGGGCTGCAGCTCGCGCGCGATGGACTGCTGGTTGCGGCTGCGCTCTTCCCATGGCTTCAGGCGCAGGATGGCGAAAGAGTCGGTCACGGTCGGAAAGCCGATGATGGACTGGTAGCCTTCCATCTCCGGAATGCCGCGGTACAGGTCCTCCACCCGCTGCACGCTCTTCAAGGTGTAGTCCAGCGTGGCGCCCTCCGGAGCGTTCACGATGCCGAAGATCACGCCGCGGTCCTCGACGGGCGCCAGCTCGCTCTTGATCACGGTGAACAGCACGGCGCTGGCGCCGGCCACGCCCAGCCCCAGCAGCAGCACCACGGCGCGCCAGCGCAGGGCGCGCAGCAGCAGGCGCCGGTAGGCGCGCGTCAGCCACACCAGGAAGTCCTCGATCGCCTGGCTGATGCGTCCCGGCTTGCCATGGGGACGCAGCAGCTTGGAGCACATCATGGGCGTGAGCGTCAGGGCCACGAAGCCGGACACCAGCACGGCGGCGGCCAGGGTCAGGGCGAACTCGATGAACAGGCGGCCGGTGCGGCCCGTGGCGAAGGCCAGCGGTGCGTACACCGCCACCAGCGTCAAGGTCATGGCGATCACCGCGAAGGCGATCTCGCGCACGCCCAGGAAGGAAGCCTGCAGCGGCGTCTTGCCCTCCTCGATGTGGCGGTAGACGTTCTCCAGCACCACGATGGCGTCGTCCACCACCAGGCCGATGGCCAGCACCATGGCCAGCAGGGTCAGCGTATTCACCGAGAAACCCAGCATGTACATGATGGCGAAGGCGCCGATCAGCGACACCGGTATGGTCACGATGGGAATGATGCTGGCGCGCAGGCTGCGCAGGAAGAACACGATGACCAGCACCACCAGCACGATGGCCTCCAGGATGGTGGCGTACACCGAATCGATGGATTTCTGGATGAAGATGGAACTGTCGTAGGCAATGTTCAGCTTCATGTTGCCCGGCAGGTTCTCGTTGATCAGCGCGACTTCGGCGCGCACCGCCTTGGACAGGTCCAGCGGGTTGGCGGTGGACTGCTTGGTCACGCCGATGTTCAGGCTGTTCTGCCCATTGAAGCGCGCCAGCACGCGCTCCTCGGCCGGCGCGATGCGCACTTGCGCCACGTCCGCGATGCGCACTGGATAGCCGCCCGCCTGACTGACGATGATGTCGCGGAACTGCTCGGGCGTCTCCAGGTTGGTGGAGGACACCACCGAGAACTCGCGCGCCTCGGATTCGATGCGCCCGGCCGGGATCAGCACGTTCTGCTTGCGCAGCGCGTCCTCCACGTCCTGCACGGTCAACTGGTAGGCGCCCAGGCGGGTGCGGTCCACATCGATGCGCATGGAGGGCAGGCGCTCGCCGAATACCCGGATCTCGGCCGCGCCCGGCAGCACGGACAGGCGCGTCTTCAGGTAGCGGTTGATGTAGTCCGAGGCCTCCAGCTGGCTGTAGTCGCCGGTGTCCACGCCGATATAGATGATGGGCGTGGAGTCGGCCTCCACCTTGTTGATGATGGGCTCGTCCACCTCGTCGGGCAGGAAGCGGCGCGCCCGCGAGACCTTGTCGCGCACGTCGGCGGCCGCCGCATCGGGCGAACGGTCCAGATTGAACTTGATGTTGATCAGGCTGCGCTCGGAGCGGCTGCGCGAAGTCATCACGTCCACGCCTTCGATGCCCGAGAGCTGGTCCTCCAGCGGCTTGGTCACCTGGGATTCGATGACCTCGGGCGATGCTCCCTTGTAGTTCGTGATGACGGACACCACCGGCTCGTCGATGGCCGGGTACTCGCGCACCGTCAGCCGTTCGTAGGAGATCAGCCCCACCAGGACGATGACCAGCGACAGGACGGTGGCAAAGACCGGGCGGCGGATGCAGATATCGGATAGCACCATGATCCTGTCCTACTGCTGGGGCTGCTTCTGGGTGTCGACGATCTCCTGGATGTCCACGGGCACGCCGTCGGTCACCTTCTGCAGGCCCGCGACCAGCACGTTCTCGCCCGCCTTCAGTTCGCCGCTGACCTGCACCCAGCCATCCTGGCGCAAGCCCACGTCCACCTGGCGGCGAACCGCCCGGCCGTCCTTGACCACGTAGACGTACTGCGCCTGCCCGGCCGGGGCCAGGGCGGTCTCGGGCACCATCAGGGCCCGCTGGCGCGACAGTTCCAGGCGCACGCGCGCGAACAGCCCCGGGCGCAGCGCCCCGTCTTCGTTGGGCACCTGGGCCCGCAGCAGGATGGAGCGCCCCGCCGCATCCACGACCGGGCTGACGGCCAGCACCGTGCCGCGCCGCGGCTGGCCCGGGAAGGCGTCAAAGCGCAGCTCCACCGGCATGCCAGCGCGCACGTCGGCCAGGTATTGCTCGGGAATGCGGAAATCGACGTTCAGGCTCGCTATGGCCTCCACCTGCACGAGGTCGGCGCCGGGCCCCACGTAGTCGCCCACGGACACGTTGCGCAGGCCCGTCACCCCGTCGAAGGGCGCGCGGATGCGGGTCTTGTCCAATTGCACGCGGGCCAGGTCCAGCTCGGCCTGCTGCACCGCCAGGCGGCTGCCCGATTCGTCGCGCGCCTGCTGGCTGATGAAGCCCTGCCGGCTCAGTTCGGACGAGCGCCTGTGCTGGCTGCCGATCAGGTTCAGGTTGGCCTGGGCCTGCTGCAGCTGGGCCCGCGCCATGGCATCGTCCAGCTGCACCAGGACCTGCCCTTTCTTGACGGGACGGCCTTCCTCGAAGCTGATGGCCGCGATGCGGCCGCTGATCTCGGCGCGCAGCATGACTGAATCGCGGGCCACCAGCGAACCCACGGCGGCCACATCGCGCGTCAGTTCGCGCTGCTGCACGGCGGCCACCTCGACCCTCGTTCCTCCTGCACCCTGGGACCAGGCCGCGGTATTGACGAGAAATGCCAGCACAAGGGCTGGCGCAAGGGCGTGGCGGATCTTCGATATCATTGTTCTGGTCGTCTCGACCGGCTCGGCCGGCGCTGCAGTCTGGTTGAACGTTGAAGCAAGTCGTAACCTGCCCAAGCTCTAATAGTACTATCAGGCGCTCTGCAGTTGACGGGCAATTTCCACCCCTTCGTTGGCCAGCTGGTCGGCCCGCTCGTTGCCGGGGTCGCCGGCATGGCCGCGCACCCACAGCCAGCTCAGCTCGTGCTGGGCCGCCAGACCCTCCAGCTCCTGCCACAGATCGGCGTTCTTGACCGGCTTCTTGTCGGCCGTGCGCCAGCCGCGGGCCTTCCAGCCCGGCAGCCATTCCTTCATGCCTTTCTGCACATATTGCGAATCCGTGTGCACGCGCACCTGGCAGGGGCGCTTGAGCAGGCGCAGGGCCTGGATCACGGCCATCAGCTCCATGCGGTTGTTGGTGGTCTCGGCCTCCCCGCCGCAGATGGCCTTCTCGTGCCCGCCATGCCTGAGCAAGGCTCCCCAGCCGCCAGGGCCGGGATTGCCCTTGCAGGCGCCATCGGTCCAGATATCAACCACAGTTGTCATGTTTCAGGGCCTGTTAACACTTGTCATTCCTTGATCGGCGGCCCGCCCCGTGACCACCACGGCGCGCCGCATCCGCCGACGGCTTTTCTTCCAATTGGGTCCCACCAGGCGCAGCGCCGGCATGCGTTTGACGGCGCTGACCACGTAGACCGCGCCGGCGAACCCCCACCAGCGCGCGCCGCTGTCCTCCATCCAGGCCCAGCGCTGCAGCCAGGCCTGCTGGCGGCACAAGGGCGCATAACAGCCCAATCGGGTGTCCTCGACGTCGAAGGACAGCAGCTTGAGCCAGTCGCGCAGGCGCGTGGCGGAGATGAGGTCCCCCGGCAGGATGGGCGTGCCGCGCTCCAGGCCGGGGATGCGTTCGTGCAGGCCCCACAGGCTCCAGGGATTGAAGCCGGTGAACACGATGCGCCCTTCGGGCACCAGCACGCGTTCGGCCTCGCGCAGCACCTGGTGCGGATCGCAGGCGCTCTCCAGCACGTGCGGCAGCACCAGCAGATCGATGCTCTGCGTGTCGAAGGGCATCTGTTCCGGTTCCGCGCGCACCAGGTTGTCGCGCCCGCCTGCCTGCACGCCGGCCTGCGCCGTGCAGGCATTGAAGCAGACCCGGCTGGCCTGCAGTAGGTTCCAATGCGGCAATCCAATTTGTATGGCATGATAACCGAAGGTGTTGGCCACGACGGCATCGACCTGGGCCTGTTCCCAGGAACGGACATAACGTCCCGGCACGGTTTCCAGCCACTGGGCAAATTGATCATTCAAAGCCTGCTCCACTGACACTCCCCCCCGTCTACCATGAAGAATGCATTTACCTGGCCTGCGCCAAGCGACGTTCGCCTGATCCCCCTGCCCGCCCTGAACGACAACTATATATGGGCGCTGGCCCGTCAGGGACATGCGCTGGTCGTGGATCCCGGCCAGGCCGCTCCGGTGCTGGACTGGCTGCAACGCGAATCCTTACAACTGGATGCCATTTTACTGACTCATCATCATGGCGACCACGTGGGCGGCGTGCGCGAGATCCTGGCGCGCCACCCGGCCCGGGTCTGGGGCCCGGCCCGCGAGACTCTGCCGGCCTGCGACGTGCGCGTAGCCCAGGGCGACCGCGTCGTGCTGCCCGCGCTGGAACTGACGCTGCAGGTGCTGGACATCCCGGGCCACACGGCCGGGCACGTTGCGTACTTCGGCCAAAATGAGGTAAAACAGCCCTTTGTTTTCTGTGGCGATACCCTGTTTGCCGCCGGTTGCGGTCGCCTCTTCGAAGGCACCCCGGAGCAGATGCTGGCATCGCTGGACAAGCTGGCATCCCTGCCGCCCGAGACCCTGGTCTGCTGTGCCCACGAGTACACGCTGTCCAATCTGCGCTGGGCGCTGCAGGTGGAACCGGACAATCCAGCCTTGCTCCAGCGCTGGGAACAGGACAGCCAGCGGCGCAAGCAGCACGTGCCCACGGTGCCATCGACCCTGGAAACCGAACTCGCCACCAACCCATTCCTGCGCACGGACAAGGCATCGGTCATGCAAGCCGCCCATCGCCACGCCGGCCATCCCCTGGCCACATCGGTGGATGTCTTTGCCAGCTTGCGCAACTGGAAGAACAACGTCTGATGATTCCGCAATGAACTTACTGAGACTCTTTGCGCTGCTGTGCGCCTTCGTGCTGGCAGGCTGCGCCACGGGCCCCAAAGTCAGCCCCCAGAAAGCCGCCAAGACCACCACCAGCGTCGCCGCAGACACGTCTCGCACCATCGACCTCACGCATCCCCCCAAGGACATGTGGGATCGGGTCCGCCGCGGTTTCGCCATCCCCAATCTGCACACTGACCTGGTCGATTACTGGACCAACTACTACGCCTCGCACCCCGAATCCATCCGCACCATGAGCCAGCGCGCCTCGCGCTACCTGTACCACATCATGGACGAACTGGACCGCCGCGGCCTGCCCTCCGAGCTGGCCCTGCTGCCTTTCGTGGAAAGCGCCTACAACCCCACGGCCTACTCGCGCTCGCACGCCTCGGGCCTGTGGCAGTTCATCCCCAGCACCGGCCTGCACTACAAGCTGCAGCAGGACTGGTGGACGGACGAGCGCCGCGACCCCATCGCCTCCACCAACGCCGCCCTGGACTATCTGTCCTACCTGTATGAATTCCAGGGCGACTGGTACCTGGCGCTCGCCTCCTACAACTGGGGCGAAGGCTCGGTGCGCCGCGCCATGGAACGCAACGAGCAGGCCGACCTGGACGTGGACTACCTGTCGCTGAACATGCCTGAAGAGACACGCAACTACGTGCCCAAGCTGCAGGCCATCAAGAACATCGTGGCCAATCCGGCGCGCTACGGCATCACCCTGCCGCCCGTCAGCAACACGCCATACTTCACGGCGGTGCGCAAGAACAAGGACATCGACGTGGCCGTGGCCGCCGAGCTGGCCGAGATCTCCATCGACGAATTCAAGGCCCTGAACGCCGCGCACAACCGGCCCACCATCCCGGCCCACAATTCCACGCTGCTGCTGCCGGCCGACAAGGTCGACATCTTCAAGGCCAACCTGGCCGCCTACCAGGGTCGCCTTAGCAACTGGAAGACCTACCAGGCCAAGCGTGGCGAAAGCTACCTGTCCATCGCCCAGCGCCACGGCATCACGCTCTCGCAGCTGCGCTCCATCAACGGCCTGGGCAGCAAACGCAGCAAGGCCGTGGCCCAGACCCTGCTGGTGCCCAACTCCACCTTGGGCGAAGGCAGCGTGCAGCTGGCCTCGCTCACCAACACCCCGGCGGCGCCCGTGGCCGAATCGGCCCGCAAGGCCTCGCGCTCGCAGCAGGTCAGCCTGAACCGCAAGGGCGGTCGCGACGTCACCGTGCTGCGGCGCGGCGCCAACGTGCGCACCCACACGGTCAAGAATGGCGATACGCTGTACGCCCTGGCCAAGCGCTACGACACCTCGGTGGCCGAGCTGCGCCGCCTGAACAATATCAAAGGCAACACTCTTTCCAAGGGAACGCGCCTGCGCGTCCCCGGTACCAACATTCGTGGCTAGACCACAAAATATTGATTAAAGGATCTTCAGCATGGGTTTCCTGCAGGGAAAACGCATCCTGGTCACAGGTGTCATCTCGAATCGCTCCATCGCCTACGGCATTGCCCAGGCCTGTCGCCAGCAAGGCGCCGAGATCGCCCTGACCTACGTGGGCGAGCGCTTCAAGGAGCGCGTCGAAGGCTTTGCCCAGGAACTGGGCTGCAGCATCGTGCTGCCCTGCGATGTGTCCGAAGACGCGCAGATCGAACAAGCCGTCCAGTCCCTGGGCGAGCAGTGGGACGGTCTGGACGGCCTGGTGCACTCCATCGGTTTCGCGCCGCGTGAAGCCATCGCCGGCAACTTCCTGGACGGCCTGTCGCGCGAAGCCTTCCGCGTGGCGCACGACATCTCCGCCTACAGCTTCCCGGCGCTGGCCAAGGCCGCCCTGCCGCTGCTCAAGGGCCGCAAGAGCTCGGTGCTGACCCTGACCTACCTGGGCGCCGAAAAAGCCATCCCCAACTACAACACCATGGGCCTGGCCAAGGCCTCGCTGGAAGCGTCGGTGCGTTACCTGGCCGTGGCCCTGGGCGAGCATGGCATCCGCGCCAACGGCATTTCCGCCGGCCCCATCAAGACCCTGGCCGCCAGCGGCATCAAGGACTTCTCCACCATCCTGAAGTTCGTGGAGACCCACGCCCCCCTGCACCGCAACGTCACCATCGAGGACGTGGGCAACGTGGCCGCTTTCCTGCTGTCGGACCTGGCCGCGGGCGTGACCGGCGAGATCACCCACGTGGACGGCGGTTTCAACTGCATCGTCCCCGGCATGCAGGAATAAGCATCGCCGCCAGGCGCTGAACGCCGGAGCGACAAAAGAGGAACAGGGTTTTGGCCTTGTTCCTCTTTTTTTTGGTTCCAGGTCGACTTGCAAAGCACGATTCAGCTGGCCGATAGCCAAGCCGGCCTTTGTAAAGACGCCGTTCAGGAAGTGGGCGGACCCATCTGGGCTGATGGCTTGCCGGTGCTGCGCACCGGTGCCCTTGTCGGTGAATCGCTCCGGGCGCGCCTTGAACTCGCCGCGTGGTTCGTGCCGAACCACAAGCGTGCGGCTCAAACAGCAAGGCGCTTGCCTCCCGGATCGCTCCCCCGCCTGCGGCAAGCCATCTGACCCGCCCTGACGGGTCCGCCCACTTCCCGAACGGCTCACAATGGCCACCTTATCGACCAGCCGATGAGAGTGCGCCGGCAAGCAAGACCTGCCGCATCATCGCCTTGGATCACCGCGCTCGATACCTGGGTGATGCTGACACAGCGCCGTTTGGGCCAAGTAAAGCGATGCTGTTTTCTTGAGGGGGGCCATGCGGGCCGGCGGGCGAGTCAGGGCCTTCGCCTTGTCAGCACGTTGGGGCGGGAGGCAAGGGGCGTGCTGTTCGAGGAACACGCTTGCGGTTCGTCCGGGGGACGAATCGCGTTCCGAGTTCACGACCCGCCCGCCCCGGCGTGCTGACAAGGGCACCCGTGCGCAGCGCGGGCGAAGGCCCCAGCCAAGCCGGCCCGCATGGCCCCTCTCAAGAAAACCGAGACTTTCCCCGGCTTGGCCCAAGAAGGCCCTGACGATGCTGCAATGCCCCCCACAGATCGATGAGGCGCTCTAAATGGCGCCACGACAAAGCCGACGCGACACCGCGCCCTCACTGTTGAGGCGGAAAGCGCACCGGCTCTGCCTCCGGCGTCCAGGCGGGGTATTTGTGCATGATGCTGGCCAGCAGAGGGGAGGCCAGCCAATCGGCCAGCCATCTGGACAGGGCCGGCCAGGGCTGGGCGTCAAACCAGTCGCGGTCCACCTGGGCGAACTGGCGCACGAAAGGCGCGACGGCCATGTCGGCCAGGCATGGCCGCGAACCCATCAAGTAGCCCTGGGCGGCAATGCGCGCATCGAGCTCCTGCAGCCACCGGGCCGCCTGGGCGCGATGCCGGGCGGCATAGTCGGCCGCGTCGGTGAAATCCTCGCAATGCTGATGGCGGTCGGGATACTTGTAGCAATCCAGGTCATGCTTGAAGTCGCTGTCGTTGCGTCCGATCAGCTCCAGCATCTCGCTGACCTCGCCTCGCTCGGGCTGCAGCCAGCGCCCGGGATCATTGCGGGCCAGGGCCCAGCGCATGATGTCCAAACTCTCGTCGATGACCTCGCCGTCGACCGTGACCACGACCGGCACGGTGCCCTTGGGCGAAGCCTGAAGCAGGGCCTCGGGCTTATCGCGCAACACGACTTCACGCAGTTGGCAGACCGTGCCGCTGGCGGCAATGGCCAGGCGCGCCCGCATGGCATAGGGGCAGCGGCGGAAGGAATACAGGACGGGCAGATCGGACAAGGACATATGCGGCACCAGCGAGAAGCCGCCTGCGAGCAGCGGCACAAAAACAGGGAAGCGCCGGACGCAACCCCATGCCGGATGCGCCCGGCAAGGGGCGCCGCATGGATGCGCTCAGCGCTTCACTAGATGTACCACAGCCCGCGATGCCCGGCTAGGCGTCCTTGGCCTGCTGGACCAGTCGGCGCTGCTCTTCGGCCTTGCGCCGCGCGGCCTCGCGGCGCTCCTGCAGCTCGTCCATGCTCACGCCGATATGACGCTCTTCGCGCTCGCGCGCCAGGACCACCTGTTTCTGGCGTTCGCGAAAGCGTTCTTCCTGCTCGGGAGTGTGCATGCCGTGGCAGTAGGGGCAGGTCACGCCTTCCTCGAACTGGGGCGAGGCCTTCTCGGCATCACCGATGGGCATGCGGCAGGCGCGGCAGAAGTCATAGTCGCCCGGCTCCAGCCCGTGACGCACGGAGACGCGCTCGTCAAAGACGAAACAGTCCCCTTCCCACAGGCTGTCCTGCTCGGGAATGTCCTCCAGGTACTTGAGTATGCCGCCCTGCAGGTGATAGACCTGATCGAAGCCCTGGGAACGCATGAAGGCGGTGGATTTTTCGCAGCGTATGCCGCCCGTGCAGAACATGGCCACGCGCGGCTTGCCGTGCAGCACGCCGCCCTCCTTGGACTGCTCGGCCACCCACTGGGGAAATTCGGTGAAGCTTTGCGTCTTGGGGTTGATGGCGCGGCTGAACGTGCCTATGCCCACTTCGTAATCGTTGCGGGTGTCCACCACCACCACGTCAGGATCGCTGATCAAGGCGTTCCAGTCCTCGGGCTTGACGTACTCGCCCACCATTTCCGCGGTCTTGAGATCGGGCACGCCCAGCGTGACGATCTCTTTCTTGAGCTTGACCTTGAGTCGATAGAACGGCGCCTTGTCCGCCCAGGACTCCTTGTGCACCAGGCCGGCGATGCGCGGATCCGAATTCAGATAGGCCAGCACGGCGCGTATGCCCGCCTCCGGGCCGGCGATGGTGCCGTTGATGCCTTCACGCGCCAGCAGCAAGGTTCCCTTGATATCGTGCTGCTCGCAGAATTCGAACAGAGGGTCGCGCAATTGAGCGAAATCGGGCAGCTCCACGAACTTGTACAAAGCCGCGATCAGATAGGTAGACATAGCAAAAACGGGTTCTCTGGAAGAGGCGGCGGCGCGCCGGAACGGCGCCGGGGCCGGCACAGGCAGGCGAAAACTATAAGCCAAAGACGATCTGGCGCCTTTGACGCCTGTCAAAAAAGGCGATACTAGAGCCTGGGTTCGATTTTAAAATGATAACGCCAAAGCCGGCGCGCCGCATCTTGAGGGACGGGCGCTGTTTTTTTATCGTGCGAGGTTTATGGATTCCGTAACACAAGCCGTACTGGGCGCCAGCATCTGCGGCTCCTTGCTGGGCCGCCAGTACGGCCGCAAGGCGCTGCTGGCCGGAGCCGTGCTGGCCACACTGCCGGACCTGGATGTTTTCATCCAGTATCCGGATCCCATCACCGCCATGGTCAGCCACCGCGGCTTTTCCCATTCCCTGTTCGTGCTCAGCGCGCTGGCCCTGCTGGCCGCCCTGCTCTGGAAGCTGCTGCGGCCCGATGCGCGCGCCTCGGCGGCACGCCTGGGCCTGGCCGTCTGGCTGACCCTGATCACCCACCCCCTGCTGGACGCCTTCACCAGCTACGGCACGCAGCTGCTATGGCCGCTGCGTCCCACGCCGGCCACCTGGTCCAGCATCTTCATCATCGACCCGCTCTACACCCTGCCCCTGCTGCTGGCGACCCTGACGGGCTTTGCGCGCGGCGCGAACGCCACCACCGTGCGGGCCTGCAATTGGGCGCTGCTGCTCAGCAGCCTGTACCTGACGGCCTCGGTGGGCGCCAAGTTCTGGGCCGAACACCTGGCCGCGACGCAGCTGCGCCAGGACCAGGTCCGCATCCAGCGTATCTATTCCGCCGCCCAGCCGCTGAACATCCTGCTCTGGCGCGTGGTGGCCCGCGACGACCACGACAGGGAGTGCGAAGTGATCGTCGGCCTGCTGGACCGCTGGCGCGCGCCGGCAGGCCACCGCTACGAATCCCTCTGCCTGCCCGTCAACAGCCAGTACACCGAAGTGCTGCCGGTCGCGCCGCAACTGGACCAGTTGCGCTGGTTCTCCGGCGACTGGCTGCGCTATGACCTGGTCGACGACCTGATGGTGGTCAGCGACATACGCATGGGCATCGGGCCGGGACAATATTCGTTCCGTTTCGTGGTGGCCGAGCGCGCCCTGGAAGACACCTGGCTGCCTGTGATCCCCTACCGTTGGATCAGCGGACGCGACATGAGCGAGCTTGAGCCCGCGATACGCCGCATCTGGGACCCCGTCCCCGCGCTGCCGCTGGAGAACTGGGCCCGGCGCATTACCGAAGGGGTGCCCATACCGCGCCCTGCGCCCTGAGCGCCCGCAAGCAAACCCGCCGCGACCGGCGGGTTTTTTTTGCCTGCGCCAGGGGCGTTCGATTTTCAAACGCCCCGCGAGACAGCACGCCGCCTGCCTATGCCTCGCCTGCCTTCATAGGAAAGCGCAACCTTTTATGTGAATTTAAATCACAAAAAATATTTCAGATAAGAAAAGCTCAAAAAACTATAACCATAAACAGACTGACTTTTCTCGTTTTCCCTAGTAGGATGTTGCTTAATATGTGTGAATAATATTTATGTCAGTACACTGACTAAATAGGCAAAAAAACCAACCACAGAACTCGAACACCGAGGAGACACCATGTTCAAACGCCAACCGCGTCTGCTGGCCCTGGCCGGCCTGCTGCTGGGCTGTTCACTGCTGAACCCCGTGGCAGCCAGCGCCAACACCTTCCCCGACAAACCCATCGAAATCATCGTCACCTTCCCGCCGGGCGGGGGCACCGATCTGCTGGCGCGTCTGATCGGCAATTACTTCAATGAGCAGCTGGGCCAGCCCGCCATCGTGGACAATCGTCCGGGGGCCAGCGGCAACATCGGCGCGCGTCTGGTGGCCCAGCGCCCGGCCGACGGCCAATCGCTGCTGATGGTCAACAGCTCCTTCGCGGTGAATCCGGCGGTGTTCGACAAGCTGCCCTTCGACCCCAAGAAGGACTTCACCGCGGTCTCGAACTTCGCCTTCGTGCCCTCGGTCATCATCGTGCCGGCCAACTCGCCCTACAAGACGCTCAAGGACATGATAGCCACCGCCAAGGCCAAGCCCGGCGACGTGTTCTTCGGTTCCTGCGGCAACGGCACTCCGCAGCACCTGGCCGGCGAGATGCTCAACGAGGCGGCAGGCGTGGAAATGGCCCACATTCCCTACAAGGGCTGCGGCGGCGCCCTCAATGACGTGATGGGCGACCAGGTCGGGGCGGCTTTCGTCACCGCCTCCAGCACCCTGCCCTTCATCGAGAGCGGCAAGGTGCGCGCCCTGGCCGTGACCTCGGCGCAGCGCAACCCGCTGATGCCCGACGTGCCCTCCGTGGCCGAATTGGGCTACCCCGGCTACGAATTGAACCAGTGGCACGGCCTGCTCGCTCCCGCCGGCACGCCCGAGCCCGTGGTGCAGAAACTGCACGAGGCCGTGGAAAAAATCATTGCGCGCGACGACGTGAAAGCCAAGCTGGCCAGCCTGGGCTACACGGTCGCCCACGACGGACCGGCGCAGTTCCAGACGATGATCAATGCCGACATCGACCGATTCCGGGAACTGGCGCAGAAGATTGGACTGAAAATCAACTAAGGACCCACCATGAGCAAACTGAAGCTGAGCGTATCGATTGGCAATTACGACCGCACCCTGGCCTTGAAGGACGGGCGCGTCGGCATTGAAGGCTGCGATGTCAATGTCGTGTCGCTGGAACCGGAGGAAGCGTTTCATCGTGCATTCCGCTATGAGGAATTCGATGTCACGGAAATCTCCATGAGCAGCCACATGATGACCACGGCGCGCGGCGACAATCAGTACGTCGGCATTCCGGCCTTCCTGTCGCGCGTGTTCCGCCATTCCGGCATCTACGTGCGCACCGACCGCATCCGCAAGCCCGAGGACCTGAAAGGCAAGATCATCGGCGTGCCCGAATACCAGATCACCGCCAACGTCTGGATCCGCGGCATCCTGCAGGATGAGTTCGGCATCCGCCCCAGCCAGATCAAATGGGTGCGGGGCGGCATCGAGGAGCCGGGCCGGGGCGAGCGCGCGCCCATCGATCTGCCGGCCGACATCAGCCTGGAGCAGATCCCCGACGACCGCACCCTGTCGGACATGCTCGAGAAAGGCGAGATCGACGGCTACATCGGCGCGCGCGCGCCCTCATGCTTTCTGCGCGGCGCGCCCAACGTGGGCCGCCTGTTCGGGGATGAATACCTGGAAGTGGAAAAGGACTATTTCCGCCGCACCGGCATCTTCCCCATCATGCACATGGTGGGCATACGCAAGTCCCTGGTGCAGGAGAACCCCTGGCTGCCGGTGAGCGTCTACAAGGCCTTCCTGAAGGCCAAGGAACTGGCCGTGCACGAACTGAACGAGCTGTGCCACCTGGCCGTGACCCTGCCCTGGATGGTGCACCACCACAACGAAGCCAAGGCCCTGATGGGCGAGGACTACTGGCCGTACGGGCTGCAAGCCAATCGCCACACCATAGAGACGTTCGCCCAGTACCACCACGACCAGGGCATGTCGCAACGCCTGGTCAGGCCCGAGGAACTGTTCGCGGCCTCCTCGCTGGACCTTTCCAAGATCTGAGGCGATGCCGGCATGAAGGCTCCTGTTTTCAATTACCACGCCCCCGCCACGCTGGCCCAGGCGCTGGAGCTCTTGTCCACCCAGGACAACGCCCGCGTGCTGGCCGGCGGCCAGTCCCTGCTGGCCATGCTGAACATGCGCTTCGCCTTCCCGGACACGCTGGTGGACATCAACCAGCTGCCCGAGCTGGCCTACATCCGCGAGGACGAGGGCGGCATAGGCATAGGCGCCATGACCCGCCAGCGCGAGGTGGAATTCTCCGGGCTGGTGGCCGCGCGGCTGCCGCTCTGGAAGGAGGCCGTCCTGAACGTCGGACACAGGCAGACCCGCAATCGGGGCACAGTGGGCGGCAGTCTTTGCCAGCTGGATCCTTCGGCCGAAATACCCACTGTCTGCATGGCCATGGACGCCGTGCTGACCGTTTCCAGTGTGCGCGGGGAACGAGCCATTCCAATGGCCGAGTTTCCGGCGGCCTACATGACCCCCAGCATGCAGGCCGACGAGTTGCTGACCCGCGTGCAGGTCCAGCCCTGGCCCGCCAGCCACGGCTGGGCCTTTCTGGAATTTTCCCGCCGCCACGGCGACTTCGCGATCGTATCCTGCGCCGTCCTGCTGCTGCTGGACGAGGACGGCCTGGTCAGCCGCGCCAGCATCACGCTGGGCGGAGTGGGCGCTTTTCCGCTGCGCATGAGCCAGGCGGAAGCCGCCTTGCTGGGCACGCCCGCCGGCCCCGAGGACGTCGCCCGCGCCGCCGACCTGTGCGGCCAGGTGGAAGCATCCAGCGACAGTTATGTCCAGGGCTGGTACCGCCAGCGACTGGCCAAAGAATACACGGCGCGCGCCCTGCGGCTCGCGCTCTCCCGTACAGGAAAACGGCATGAGTGACCCATCCCCTTCGGCCAGCCGCCCCATCACGCTGTGCGTCAACGGCCGCAACCTGAGCGCATGCGCCGAACCGCGCGTCAACCTGGCCGACTTCCTGCGCCACGAGCTGGGCCTGACCGGCACGCACGTGGGCTGCGAGCACGGCGTGTGCGGCGCCTGCACCGTCCAGATCGACGGCCACTCCGCGCGCAGCTGCCTGATGCTGGCCGTCCAGGCCCAGGGCAAGCGCATCCGCACCATCGAAGGCCTGGCCGACGAACAAGGCCGCTGGCATCCCGTGCAGGAAGCGTTCCGCGAACTGCACGCCCTGCAATGCGGCTTCTGCACGCCCGGCGTGCTGATGTCCGTGGTGGAGCTGCTGGAGAACAACGCCGATCCCAATGAAGAACAGATCCGCGACGTGCTGTCCGGCCACCTGTGCCGCTGCACCGGCTATCAGAACATCGTGCGAGCCGTGCAGAAAGCCGCCGCGCTCATGAGGGCCAGCCATGCACATGAATGACACGCGCGAGCTGGAGCAATCCGTTCTGGCCCAGGCCGCCCCCGGCATGGGCCGCTCCGTCCCGCGACTGGAGGACGAGGCGCTGCTGACCGGCCAGGCCCGGTTCCTGGATGACGTGCCCATGGACGGCGTGCTGCACGCCTGCTTCGTGCGCAGCCCGCATGCGCATGCGCGCATCCGCTCCATCGACCTGTCCGCCGCCCGCGCCGCGCCGGGCGTGCACGGCGTGTTCGCCGCGCAGGACCTGATGGGCGAGCTGACCCACTGGCGCATGCCGCTGGGCTTCGCCTTCGCCGTGCTGCCCGAGAACACCGTTCCCTTCGTGCTGGCGCGCGACGAAACGGCCTTCGTGGGCGAGGCCATCGCCGTGGTCGTGGCCCGCTCGCGCCATCTGGCCGAAGACGCCGCCGCGCTGGTCGATATCGATTTCGAGGTCCTGCCCGCCGTGGCCGATGCGCGCCGCGCGCTCGAGCCCGGCGCCCCGCTGGTGCGCACCGAACTGGAGAGCAACGGCCTGCAGCACTACACGCTGGCCTATGGCGACGTGGACCAGGCTTTCGAGGGCGCCGACATCGTCATCGAAGAAACGTTTTCAGCGCATCGAGGCTGCGCCCATCCCATCGAGGGGCGCGGCGTGCTGGCCCGCCTGGACGCCGCCGGCAACGAGCTGACCGTCTGGTCATCCACCCAGATGGCGCACGAACTGCACTACACCCTGGCCCTGATGCTGGGTCACCGCGAAGATCAGCTGCGGGTGATCACGCCCGACGTGGGCGGGGGTTTCGGCGCCAAGTTCATGATCTATCCGGAGGAAATCGTCATCCCGGCCGTGGCCCGCCTGCTGCGCCGCCCCGTCAAGTGGGTGGAGGACAGGCGCGAGAACTTCCTGACCTCCATCCAGGAGCGCGACCAGTTCTGGACCATGTCACTGGCAGCCGACAAGGACGGCCGCATCCGCGGCCTGCGCGGCCGCTTCATCCATGATCATGGCGCCTACACGCCGCAGGGCACCAACGTACCCTACAACGCCGCCTCGTCCATGACGGGGCCTTATGTGGTGCCCGCCTTCAGCCTGACGGCCGACGTGGTCTACACCAACAAGGTGCCGGTGGCCACCGTGCGAGGCGCGGGCTATCCGCAGGCCGCCTTCGTCATGGACAGGCTCATGGACAGGCTGGCGCAGCGCACCGGCATGGACGCCATCCGCTGCCGCGAACTGAACCTGATCCCCGCGGGCAAGATCCCCTACACCAAGCCCCTGAAGTCGCGGGCCGGCGTGCCGCTGGTCATCGACAGCGGGGATTTTCCGCGCATGCAGGCCATGGCCGAGGACGCGATGGATCGCGCCGGCTTCGAACAGCGTCGCCTGGACGCCCTGGAGCGGGGCCGGTACCGGGGCCTGGGTCTGGCCAACGCCGTCAAGCCAACCGGCCGCGGGCCTTATGAATCAGCCACCGTCAAGATCTTCCCTTCGGGACGCATCGCCGTCTTCACGGGCGCCCTGGCCATGGGCCAGGGCATCAAGACCTCGCTGGCGCAGATCTGCGCCGCGCACTTCGGCGTGGATCCGGGCGGCGTGGATATCCATGCCGGGGACACGCGCCACATCGGCTTCGGCATGGGCGGTTTCGCCAGCCGGCAAGCCCTGATGGCCGGCACGGCGGTGGAACAGGCCTCCGCCCAGCTGCGCCGCAAAGTGCTGCAGGCGGCGGCCGCCGTGCTCAAGGCGCCCGAGGAGTCCCTGGACATCGCCTACGGCATCGTGAGCAGCAGCGCCACGGACGAGACCGTCAGCCTGGCGCGGCTGGCCATGGTGCTCAAGGGCGTGCCGGGCTACAGCCTGCCGGTCAAGACCGATCCCGGCCTGGAGTGCACCGCTCATTTCCACTGCGACGAACAGACCTACGCCGGCTCCACCCATGCCTGCGAAGTGGAGGTGGATGCGGCCACGGGCGCCATCGAGATCAAGCGCTACCTGGCCGTGCAGGACTGCGGCAACCTGATCAATCCCATGATCGTGGAAGGCCAGGTCGTGGGCGGCGTGGTGCACGGCCTGGGCAACGCCCTGTTCGAGCACATGGCCTACGACGCCGAAGGGCAGCCGCTGTCCACGACCTGCGCCGAATATCTGCTGCCCACCGCTCCCGAGGTGCCCGACATCGAGGTGCTGTTCTGTCCGTCGCCCACGCGCCTGAATCCGCTGGGCGTCAAGGGCGTGGGCGAATGTTCCACCATCGCCGTCGCGGCAGCCGTGATCTCGGCCGTGGAGCACGCCCTGGCGCCGCTGCAGGTGCGCATCAACGAGTTCCCGCTCAGCCCCATGCGGCTGCTGGAACTGATCGATCAGGACACGCAAAAGACACAATAAAACAGGAACGCTGCCATGAATTTCAAGAACAGGTTTCACATTCCCCTGCCGCTGGAGCAGGCCTGGACGCTGATGCTGGACGTGCCGCGCATCATGCCCTGCCTGCCCGGCGCGAAACTGACCGACGTGCTGGACGGCAACAAGTACCAGGGTTCGGTATCGGTCAAGCTCGGCCCCATCAAGCTCTCCTTCGACGGAACCGCCGAACTGCTGCGCACCGACGAGGAAAACCACATCGCCTACCTGCGCGGCGCCGGCCTGGACCCCAAAGGGCGGGGATCGGCCAGCTCGGATTTCAGCTTCGCGCTGACGCCCGCGCCGGAGGGCGGCACCGATGTGGAAGTCAGCACCGAACTGACCCTGTCCGGCGCCGTGGCCCAATACGGCCGGGGCAGCGGCATGATCGCGGAAGTCGCCGCGCAGATCCTGGGCCAGTTCGAACGCAATCTGGCCCGGCTGGTCCAGGGCGGGTCCGATCCCGCCGGGCTGCCTGAAACGCCGGCGCCCCTGGGCAGCGTTCCGGCTGCCCCAGGCCCGGCAGGCGGCACGTCCGCCACCGGCATGTCCGCTACCGGCATGTCCGCCGCCGGCGCGCCGGTCTCGTCTGCCGAGGCGCAGGCCATCCTCTACCAGGCCCAGGCCGTCCTGGCCCAGACCCAGCAACTGCAGGCGCAGATGCAGCAGACCCTGTTGCGCCTGCAGGCGCGCCGCAACGAGGACGGGGCCGGCGAACTGAACATGCTCTCCATCGGCCTGAAGGCCGTCTGGTCGCAGATCCGCTACTCCGTGGGACGGCTGTTCGGCCGCAAGGACTAAGGCTTTCTTGCTTCCGGAGGGGGCGCTTTTTCGAAGATTGCGCAGGCACAAAAAACCCCTGGATCAGCAAACCGATCCAGGGGAATTGACCGGCAGACCGGCCACTACGCAGTCGATGCCCTGCGGCGCTCGCGCCGCCGGAGTTACTTCAACATGCCTTCCACGCGCTGACGCAGCGCCGGGTCCTGTTGAATGGCCAGGCTGATGCCGTTGTATTCGGCCAGATCCATGCCATTGGCCTTCACCACGCCCACCAGCCGCTGGTCGGCTTCCTGGACGATGGACTGACGTTCGGCGTCGCTCTTGGCCGCATTTAGGCGGGGCTGATATTCGGAAGCCGTCTGAGCCACCTTCTTGTAGGTGCTGACGTACTGTTGCAATTGGGAGTCCGTGGGATGAATGACCTGGTTGGCAGCCGGAGCGGCAGCGCCTGACGTTGCCGCACTGCCCTGAGCCATGGCCAGGGGACTGGAGAGGCCAAACGCGACCGCGGCAGCAGCCAGAAAAGCTTTGACAGATTGCTGCATGGATGGAACCTCCTAATCAGAATCAGTGAATGCCCATGATGACAAGGGCATGCATGCCTTACAAGTTTCGCTATGTAGTTTCATGTATCAGCATGCCACCCCTGCCCGGGAGGCGATCAGTCCCGCGAGTAAGGGCGGCCGTTGAAATCCACGGTGACCAGATTGCCGTCCAGCTCGCCCATGCCGGGCGCGTTCTGAGGCATGCCGGGCGCGGCCACGCCCTGTACCCGCATGTCGGTCATCATGCGCCGCACGACCTTGGCGGGCACGTGGCCTTCCACGCGCTGGCCGGTCTTCTCGAGGACGGCGGTGTGGCAGGAAGCCAGTTCGGCCGGCACGCCCAGGCGCTGCTTGACCTGGGCCATGTCGCGGGTCTTGATGGCCGTGACTTCGAAGCCCGAGTCGCGCATGTGCTGCGCCCAGCCGTCGCAACAGCCGCAATTGGGATCCTGATAGACCGTCAGGGCATGGTCGCCGGCCTGGGCCAGCGAACTGAACGCCAGCAGGCTGGCCGTCAGCAACAAAGGTTTGAACACAATCGAATTCCAGTGAACGGCGCCGCGGCGCCTTGATTGACACACAAGTCCAAGTGTTTGAGACTTGTCTTTGGACAAAAAGTTTACCGGGTCATTCTAGTCCCGGTCCCGCCCCCATGAGCCTCGATTCCGTCAAACAATTCTTCATTCAGCACGCACCCGACATCACCGTCATCGAGACCGCCGAAAGCACCGCCACCGTCGCCCTGGCCGCGCAGGTGCATCAGGTCGAACCCGGGCAGATAGCCAAGACGCTCAGCCTGCAGGTCGGCGAGCGCGCCGTGCTGGTGGTGGCGCGCGGCGATGCCCGCCTGGACAACAAGAAGCTGCGCGCCGCCTTTGGCGTCAAGGTCAAGATGATGGACCTGGAAAGCACCCAGGCCGTGACCGGACATCCGGTGGGCGGGGTCTGCCCCTTCGGTCTGAGCACCCCGCTGCAGGTCTACTGCGACGTCTCCTTGCGGGATTACGACATCGTGATGCCCGCGGCCGGCTCCATCAATTCGGCCGTGCGCATCACGCCCGAGCGCCTGGCGCAATTGACCGGCGCGCAGTGGATCGACGTCACCCAGGTTCCCCAGCCCGCCGCCCAGGCCTGACGCCTGCAGCGAAGGCAGGCGACGGCGTCTGAGGCCGGTGTACCATAAGGCTGGAAACCATTTCGGAGAACAGCCATGAAAGGACACTGTCTGTGCGGCCGCATTGCCATCAGCTGCATTGATCACATCGATGTGAGCGTCTGCCATTGCAGCATGTGCCGGCGCTGGGGCGGAGGGCCGTTTTTTTCCATTGAAACCAAGGCCATCGAAGTCGAGGGCGAAAAAGACATCGCCCATTATCGCTCTTCGGAATGGGCCGAACGCGGCTTCTGCACGCATTGCGGCACCCATCTGTATTACCGCCTGCAGACCGGCGGCTTCTACTCTGTAACCGCCGGACTGTTCCAGGATGCCGCGAACCTGCGCCTGCACAACCAGATCTTCATCGACAAGAAGCCCGACTATTACGCCCTGGCCAACAAAACCCCCACCATGACCGAAGCCCAGGTCATGGAGATGTTCAAGAACTGGGACGCGTCCTGAACCGGGCCGCCGGCGGCACCGCCCGGTCATGCCAGGCGTGCCGCAGGCGTTGTCTCATGGCGGGCGCCGCTTGCTAAGTAAGCAAACGTGTAGTTTGAATGCGAACTTTACAGCTCGACAAAAGCTGCCATAGGAGTGCGAAGCAAGGCTTTCGCCCAGCAGGCTCTCCAGGGGAATAACACCAACTCATTGTTGCCATATCTGGTAACAAGTCTCTGTTCGTTCGTGGCTAGGATAAGACATAGAGCTCGAATCCCCATCCACCCATAAACAGAGGAAATAGAATGCCCCATCTATTATTGCTGGAGACGGACCTGGAGTTCATCACTGCATTTCTTGCTCTGGCGCGGCAACTGGGCTTCTCCGCCATTACAGCCAAAAGCATGCAGGACACCCTGATCCGCTACCACCAGAAGGTGCCCGATGCCATTGTGCTGGGCCCGGGCGCGGGTCCGCTGAAAGAACGTGAACTGAAGGAAAAGATAGGCGATGCGGCGCCGGCCATCTACACCGTGGCCCCTCCCGGCGAGTCGGCCGCACAGGCACAGACGCAACTGCGCGAACTGCTCGAGCGGCTGCGCGCCCAGCATCGCGTCGGCCACCCCTGCTCTTCCGACTGCTCGCCCAACGCGGCGTGCGATTTTGCCGAGTTCATTGGTCGCTCGCCTGCCATGCAGAAGCTCTACAACGAAATCCGCAAAGTGGCTCGCACCGATCTGCCCGTGCTGCTCATCGGCGAGAGCGGCACCGGCAAGGAGCTGGCCGCCCGCGCCATCCACCGCTGCAGCACGCGCAGCGAACACGCCTATGTGCCCATCAACTGCTCGGCCATTTCGGGCCAGCTGATCGAAAGCGAGCTGTTCGGCCACGAAAAGGGCAGTTTCACCGGAGCGGACCGCCAGCGCCAGGGCTACTTCGAACAGGCCAACAATGGCACGCTCTTTCTGGACGAGGTCACCGAAATGCCCGTGGAAGCGCAGACCAAGCTGCTGCGCGCGCTGGAGAACGGCGAATACATGAAGGTGGGCGGCAGCGAACTGCACAAATGCAACACGCGCATCATCGCCGCCACCAACCGCTCGCCGTCGCGCGCCATCAAGGACAACAAGCTGCGTGAAGACCTCTATTACCGCCTGGGCGTATTCCCCATCAAGATCCCGCCGCTGCGCGATCGGGGCGAGGACGCCATCCTCATCGCCCGCCACCTAGTGGACGAGCTGAACAAGGAGCACGAGCACCACCGGGAACTGAGCGCAGCCAGCCTGGAGAAAATCGCCCAGTACCGCTGGCCGGGCAACATCCGCGAGCTGCGCAACGCGGTGCTGCGCAGCTACATCATGAGCAATACGGACCAGATCGACATCAACCTGGAACCCGGGCGCATCGATTGACGAAAGCCCGACGCTCGCCGGACCCGGCTACGCCGCCGCCATGGCGGTCTTCATCGAATCAGCCAGGGTGTGGGCGTGCTGCAGGTGCTTGCGCAGCAGGGGCAAGGCGTCCTGGGCGAAACCCATCACTTCCTTGTCCTTGCCCTTCTTCAGGTAGTCCTCGAACAGCTTGATGGTGTCTTCGTGGGCTTTCACCGCCGCCTGCTCGGCATAGTCCGCGTCGAAGGCCTCGCCTTCCTTGGCCTTGAGCAAGGTCAGCTTGCCGCGCTGCATCAGGCTGGGGTCGGCAGGCAGTTCCACGTCACGGGCGCGAGCCAGCGCGCTCAGTTCCTGGGACAGTTGCTCGTGGTCGGTGATCATCATGCGCGCAAAGTCGGCGATGCGGGGATTGGAGCTGCGCGCCAGTGCGATCTTTGCGGCCTGGACCTCGTAATGCCCCGCTTGCGCGGCATCTTTCATGAAACTTACGTCAGGAGAGAACAGTTCGGCCGCATGGCTGCTGCGCAGCCCGAAGCCCACCACTGCCGCGGCGGCCGCCGCCAAACACAACATATGTCGTAAACGCATGAATCGCCTCCTTGGTTAGAAATACCCATGATTGGCGTCCCGACAGGGACTGGGGCCCGCCGGCCGATCCGGCGGAAACCTTGAGCCCTCGTTAGCAAACACCGTTCCCGCAGCGACACATCGCGCCCAGGCACGGAATTTGCTACTTAATTGCCGGTACAGCAGCGCCGGAGGCGGACGGGCCCATTTTCACGTCGCGCCGCCCGGACAGGAAGTCAGCATGCCGCCCTTTGAAAGAGGAGACTAGAACATGAAGCTTGAGCTGGTTCCACAGTTGCAGATTCAACAGAATCTTTCCTTGCGCCTGCAGCAATCCGCGCACATTCTGCAGTTGTCCGTCCAGGAGCTGCAGACCCTGCTGCAGGACAGCCTGCAGAACAACCCTCTGCTGGAGCCTGAACCCGAGCCCGACCCTGCGCCGCCCGTGCGCGAAGGCCTCACGCGCTCGACCCGCCATGACGACGGCGGGCTGCCCTCGCAGGATTATCTGGGCAGCGCGCCGCGCAGCCGGGACGAACTAATACTGGAAAATGTGCGCCTGAGCCGCGCGGACGAACGCTGCCGGGCCCTGTGCGCACTGATCGTCAATGCGCTGGACGACAATGGCTACCTGCGCGAGGACTTTGCCGACCTGCTGCCGCCCGACTACGAAAAAGTGCCGCTGGCCGAATGGGAATCCGCGCTGGCGCTGGTCCAGTCCCTGTCCATACCGGGCACCGGAGCGCGCAATCTGCAGGAAGCGCTGCGCCTGCAGGTGCAGGCGCGCAGCCGCCTGTCGGGACCCGTGCGCCAGGCCTTGCTGAACCTGATCGCCACCGAGCTGCCGGCCCTGGCCCAGGGCGACTGGACGGGCGTGCAGACGCGCCTGTCCCTGCCCTCCCCCCTGTTCGCGCAAGCCCTGCGCGAACTGCAGCAGCTGGACCCCAACCCCGGCCTGGCTTACCTCCAGCCGGCACGCCAGGCCATCGTGCCCGACGTTTACGTCTACCGCGACGGCAGCCAATGGAAAGTGGCCCCGGACCCGCGCAGCCTGCCGCGCGTGCGCATCCACCATGAATACGCCGAACTGCTGGAAGCCCAGGCCCGCAGCGCAAAAGACCGCGCGCTGCACGATACGCTGACGCAGGCGCGCTGGCTGTCCGACAGCCTGTCCATGCGCCGGGCCACCGTGTGCCGCGTCGCCCGGCTCATCGTCCAGCGGCAGGCCCTTTTCTTCGAGCTGGGCCAGCAAGCCCTGCAGCCGCTGCGCATCTGCGACCTGGCCAAGGAGCTGGAACTGCACGAGTCCACCATCTCGCGGGCCACCATGAACAAATACATGAGCACGCCCTTCGGCACGTTGAGCTTCCGTCACTTCTTTTCAGGCGAACTGGAAACCGGCTTTGGCGGCAGTTGCTCGACGGCGCTGGTCAAGGAGCAGATACGCCGGCTGGTGGCCCAGGAATGCCGGCACAAGCCGCTGTCGGACGTGGAGCTGCACCAGGCGCTGCGCGATGAGAGTGTGGAACTGTCCAAGCGCACCGTCACCAAATACCGCCTGCAGCTAGGCATTCCCAATGCGCGCGAACGCCTGCAGCGCGCACGCCTGCGAGCCCTGTCGGGACAGGAGCGCGGCGACCGGCTCAACTGAGCGGGTACGCAATTTGCTGATACAGCCTGTGTGTTTTTTCCAATCACTTAAGCGAGGATCAGCATGGGCAAGATCATCATGGTATCGGTACGCGTAGCCAGCTCGAACAAGCCTTCCACCGGCGGGCTGGCGGTTGCGGTGGACCTGCTGCTCAAGCAGCGGGACATCAATGGGATCTGGCTGGGGTGGAACGGCCAGTGCGAAGAAAAGGCCGGCGAGCTCCAGACCGAAGACCGGGGCACCTACCAGGCCGTCACCTTCTCCTTCACCCAGGAGCAATATGAGCAGTTCTACTGCGGCTATGCCAATACCTGCCTGTGGCCGGCGTTCCACTACCGGCTGGACCTGATGGACTTCCAGGCTCACCATTACCAGCAGTATCTGGAGGTCAATCGCCAGATCGCGGCCTACCTCAAGCAGATCGCCCAGGAGGACGACCTGATCTGGATCCAGGACTACCACCTGATCCCCCTGGCGCATTTCTGCCGCGCGCAAGGCATGGAGCAGGCCATCGGCCTGTTCCTGCACACGCCCTTCCCCTGCCCCGAGATCCTGCGCGCCATCCCCCGCCACGACCACTGGTTGCCCATGCTGCAGGACTACGACCTGATCGGCGTGCAGAGCCACGGCGACCACGTCGCCCTGCAGGCCGCGCTGCAGACCCTGCCGGCCCGACCGAGTCCGCAGCACGCCCGGGCCACGCGCAGCGGCGTCTACCCGATAGGGGTCGACGTGGACCTGATCCAGTCCATGGCGGGCGCCCCTTCCTGGATGGAGACCGGCCAGCCGGCCGAGCCCCAGCACGGCGCCGCCACCGTCATCAGCGTGGACAGGCTGGACTACACCAAGGGCCTGACGCATCGCTTCCGCACCTTCGACACCCTGCTGCGATGCTATCCCACCCTGCGGGGCCGGGCCACCTACGTGCAGATCGCCCCCTCCACCCGCAGCGACATCCAGGACTATCAGCTGATGCGCGAAGAGCTCGAAAGCCTGGCCGGCCAGATCAACGGCCAGTACGCCACGCTGGACTGGACGCCCATCGTCTACATGAATCGCGCCTTCCCGGCGCCGCAACTGATGCGCATGCTGCGCCAGGCCAGGGTCGGCTATATTGCCCCCTTGCGCGACGGCATGAACCTGGTGGCCAAGGAATATGTGGCCGCGCAGGATCCCGAGAACCCCGGCGTGCTGGTGCTGTCCACTTTCACCGGCGCGGCCCAATCCCTGGAAGGCGGCTACCTGGCGGTCAACCCCTATGACATGGACGGCACGGCCCGCGCGCTGTACCAGGCTTTGAACATGCCCCTGGCCGAGCGCCGCAGCCGGCACCAGACCTTGATGGCTCAGCTGCGCGGCCAGAACCTGGCCCAGTGGTGCGCGCACTTCCTGGAGGATCTGAAGCCTGAGCCCCGGGTCCCCGAAAAGCCTCAGGACATCACTGCGCTTCCAGTATCCTGACCCGCACGAACGCATCGGGCTGGTGCTGTCCCAGATAGGCCACCAGCCGTTCGCGCAGCAGGCAGCGCAGATCGAACAGGCGGCCCGAGTCGGTGGAGCTGACCAGAAAACGCAGCTGCATGCCCCATTCATTGGTGTCGGTCACCTGCAGCACCTGGACCCGCCTGTCCCACAGCTCGGTCGACTCGCACACGGCCTTGAACGCCTCGTTCAGCCCCTTGAGGTCCACGCGGTAATCGACCCACAGGAACACCGTGCCCAGCAAGGACGCGCTTTGATACGTCCAGTTCTGAAAGACATTCTCCACGAACCACTGCAAGGGCACGATCAGGCGGCGCTCGTCCCAGACGCGCACGACCACGTACGTCCCGGTGATCGCTTCGACGCGGCCCCACTCGCCTTCCACGATCACCACGTCGTCGATGCGGATGGGCTGGGTGAAGGCGATCTGCAGGCCGGCGATGAGATTGCCCAGCACCGGCTTGGCCGCAAGACCGGCCACCAGCCCCGCCACCCCGGCCGAGGCCAGCAGGCTGGTACCGAGCTGGCGCGCGCCCGGCAGAATCATCAGCACGAAACCCAGACCCAGCAGCAGGAGCAGGAAATGCGCGCTGCGGGCAAGCACCCGCGCCTGGGTGTAGATGCGCCGCGAGCGCAGGTTGTCCGCCACATTCAGGGGATAGCGCGCCACCACCACCTGGAACATGGCCTCGACCGCGGCCATCAGCATCCAGATCGTGCAGATGATCAGCACCATCATGTCTCCCATGGCCAGGTAGCTCTGCCAGGGTCCGGCCAGAGGAGCCAGGGGAATGCAGAAGCGCAGAAAGAAGGCCAGGAAGAACACCTTGGACGGCACCCGGATCCGCTGGATGAAGAAGCGCAGGAAATGCCCCTGCGGCACGACGCGCTTGATCAGCTCCCCGCCCAGGTAATGGACCAGCAGCAGCACCGCCCACCCCAGAAGCAGAACCAGCAACCACATCCACCACGACATTGCCGACATGACTCATCTCCGGAAAAAAACCGATGCTCATCTATAGCAAATAGCGTTCCGCGGCCCCGGCCGCAGCCCTTGGGCACACTTTCTGCTGGAGGAAAAACGCCAATCACGAGGTTGGCATTCTTTCTAAAGGAGAGTCACATGACCAAGCACACTGAAGCCCATGACCGCAATCAGGATCACAAGGACCAGCGTGGTTTCGCCTCCATGGATGAAAAGAAGCAACGTGAGATCGCAGCCGAAGGCGGCCGCGCCGCTCACGAAAAAGGCACGGCCCACGAGTTCACTTCCGAAGAAGCGCGCGAAGCCGGCTCCAAGGGCGGCAAGATAGCCCACGAACGCGGCACGGCGCACGAGTTCACTTCCGAAGAAGCGCGCGCGGCCGGCTCCAAGGGTGGCAAGGCGGCTCACGAGAAAGGCACGGCCCACGAGTTCACCTCTGAAGAAGCCCGCGAGGCCGGCTCCAAGGGCGGCAAGGCAGCCCACGAAAAGGGCACGGCGCACGAGTTCACCTCTGAAGAGGCCCGCGAAGCCGGCTCCAAGGGCGGCAAGGCAGCCCATGAAAAGGGCACGGCCCATGAGTTCGATTCGGAGGAAGCCCGCAAGGCCGGCTCCAAGGGAGGCCAGGCCACCCAGGGTCAGCGCCGCTGACCGATCCTGCCCCCACGCGGACGCGGCGGCGACCCACAGGGCCGCTGCGTCCCCTCTTTTTCCCACTGTGCTGAACAGGAGTCCGTATGACGCAAACCCGCCAGACCGTGGAGCAGCAGCGCCACATCCAGGAGCAACAGGACCAGAAAGACAAGCACGGCAGTGGGCAGACCGAGCCGGTCACCCACGACAGCAGCCAGCCCGGCAGCGACTACCCCACGCCGCCCCTGCCCCAGCAGCACCTGGAAAAGCCGGGCAGCGAAAGCGAGATGGAACAGGCTCCGCACTATGAAGCGTCCAGTTACCGGGGCAGCGGCAAGCTGGAAGGGAAAGTCGCGCTGGTCACCGGCGGCGACTCGGGCATAGGCCGGGCCGTGGCCGTGCTGTACGCGCGCGAAGGCGCGGACGTGGCCATCGTGTACCTGGACGAAGATGTGGATGCCGAGCAGACCCGGCAGGCTGTCCACGAAGAAGGCCGTGAATGCCTGTGCCTGCGCGGCGACGTCAAGGACCCCGAATTCTGCCGGCAAGTCGTCGAGCGCGTGCTGGACCGCTTCGGCCACCTGAACATCCTGGTCAACAACGCCGCCTTCCAGGAACATGCCCAGTCCCTGCTGGACCTGACGCCCGAGCGCCTGGACGAAACCTTTCGCACAAACATCTACGGCTACATCTACATGGCCCAGGCCTGCCTGCCTCATCTGCACGCGGGCGACGCCATCATCAATACCAGTTCCGTGACGGCCCTGCGCGGCTCGGCCCACCTGCTGGACTACTCCAGCACCAAAGGCGCCATCATCGCCTTTACCTATTCATTGGCGGCCAATCTGGCATCCAAGGGGATACGCGTGAACGCCGTCGCCCCCGGTCCGGTCTGGACGCCGCTCAATCCGGCCGACTCGCCGCCCGAGGAAATTTCCGAGTTCGGCAAGCAGACCGTGTTCGGTCGCCCCGCCCAGCCCGAGGAACTCTCCCCGGCCTACGTCTATCTGGCCAGCCCGGTCACGGCCAGCTACATCACCGGCGCCGTGCTGCCCATCACAGGCACGCCCGGGAGCTGACATGGACATGCTTCCAGCCCTGGACGAAGCGGCCCTGTACCTGGACCTGGACGGCACGCTGGTCCCTCTGGCAGCCCGACCCGAGATGGTCCGCCTGCCCGCAGGCACGGCTCGCCTGCTCCTGAACCTGCACCAGGCCTGCCATGGAGCGGTAGCCTTGATTTCCGGCAGGGACCGCGCCAGCCTGCGCCAAGTTTGCGATGACCTGCCGCTGGCCATGATCAGCAGCCACGGCGCGGCCATGCACGGCCCGCAAGGCGAGCCGCACTGGCAAGCGGCAATGGATCCGGCCGGGCATCGCCGTCTGGAACAGGCCGTGGCCGCCCTGATCCGCCCCTACAGCCTGGTGTGGATGGAACGCAAGTCCCACGGCGTGGCCGTGCACTTTCGCCAGCGCCCCGAACTGGGCGATGAATTGCATGCGAGCCTCACGACCCTGTGCTCTGAACACCCCGGCTTCAGCCTGACACGCGGCCACTGCGTGATCGAGCTGCGCCTGGCCGGCTTCGACAAAGGCCAGGCCGTCGCGCGCGCGCAGCAGCACGCGCCCTTCGCCGGCCGCAGGCCGGTAATGATAGGCGACGACCTGACCGACGAAGCCGCCTTCCGGCTCGTCAACGAGCAGAAGGGCGTCAGCATCCGCGTCGGCCCGCATGAGCCCGCCAGCGCCGCGCAATTCTTTCTGCGCGACCCGGCCGCCCTGCTGGCCCTGCTGCGGCTATGGCTGGCCGCCGAGTCCCCCCCTTCCCGCCCCGTTTCGCATCACTGCCCCGCCGCGCACGTCGCGGCGCCCTGAGCCTCTTGGCCTGCTTTCTATCTAGCATAGGACGGACTGATGAACATGATCTTCGCTCTCCCACCTGAAGCATCTCTGCAAATCAGCCTGCCCTTGAACGGATGCGACAACGGCACCGTGCAGGGACTGGAATTCATGGCCAAGGAACTGGCCCAGTTGCTGGAGCTCTCCCGCGTCTACATTGCCTATGAGGACCAGCTGGAGGATGCGCACGGCCAATCCTACTACCTGCCCGTCAGGACCTTGACCCTGGAGCAGGCTCGCAGCCTGGGCATCGAGGGCCCCGCCGATCTGTACGGCGGGGTCGTGCCCTACGAATTCCTGGCCTACAAATGCGTGACGCACCCGCTCCCGCAGGCCGACATGGTCCGTCCTCAAGGCTGGAACGATGAGCTCTCCCTGTCCCTGCGCCATGACGTGCTGCCCGGCTTCAGCGTCTTCTCGGCGGAGGACGCTTTGCGCACCATGAGCCTGCTGGACCAGGCGGGCCAGGCCGGCATACGGGTGAAGCTGGCCGTCGCCAATGCCGGCAAGGGCCAGAGCGTGGTCTACAGCCGGCACGAACTGGAGGAGCTGCTTGCGCTGCCTGCCTGGAAGGACCAGCTCGCGCACGGCCTGGTGCTGGAGGAGAACCTGCCCCAGAGCCACACCTTCAGCGTCGGCCAGACACAGATCGGGGATCTGCTGCTCTCCTACATCGGCCAGCAGCACCAGACCCTCAATCATGCGGGCGAGTCCGTCTACGGCGGCACGACTCTGCTGGCGGCGCGCGGCGGCTTTGACCAGCTGTTCCAGCTGAAGGCCGTGGAACGCGCGCGTTACCTGATCGATGTGGCGCTGGACTACGAAAAACGCATCAGCGCCGCCTATCCGCAGTTTTACGCCTCGCGGCGCAACTACGACGTCATCCTGGGCAGGAACGCCCGGGGCGAATACAAGGCCGGCGTGCTCGAGCACTCCTGGCGTTGCGGCGGCGCTTCCGTCGCCGAGATCCTGGCGCTGCGCACCCTGCAACGCCATCCCGAACGAACCCACACCCATGCATGGACGCGCGAACGGTATGTCACCGACGCGGCGTCGGTCCAGGACTCGCCCAACCTGTACAGCCTGAGTATGGAAGACGGCGGCTACCTGGCGCGATTTGGAGGCCCCCTGTAGCCATGACCACGGAAATCTTCAACACGAAGATCAAGGTTCCCCACCAGCAGCTCGATGCGCGAATACTGGTTCCCAAATCTCCCATACCCGGAATCCTGTTCGTGCACGGCTGGGGGGGAAACCAGAAATTCGACCTGAAACGCGCCCATACCATCGCCGGCATGGGCTGTATCTGTCTAACTTTCGATCTGGCCGGCCACACCGCCTCGCCCTATGATCGGGAAAGCGTCACCCGCGAGCAGAACTTCCAGGACATCTGCGCCGCCTTCGACACGCTGTGCAGCCACCCCATGGTGGATCCGGAGTCCATCGCCATCGTGGGCCACAGCTACGGCGCCTACCTGGCCTGCCTGCTGAGCGAATTCCGCCCGGTGCGCTGGCTCAGCCTGCTGACCCCGGCCCTGTATCCCGACGAGGACTGGCTCGCGCCCAAGGACCAGCTCAACCGCAGCCTGCTGCAGGACTATCGCCTGTACGCCCATACGCCCAAGGAAAACCGCGTGCTCAAGGCCTGCTCGAAATTCAAGGGCGACGTCATGCTGTTCGAGGCCGAGAACGACGAGCTGATCCCGCGCCAGACCATACTGAGCTACCGGCAGGCCTTCGCGATCGCTCATTCGGTCACCCATCGCGTGCTGGTGGACTGCGATCACGCCCTGAGCGAGAAGACCGCGCAGCGCAATTACTCGGTGCTGCTCTACCGCTGGATCCAGGAAATGATCATCGGCGCCCGTATCGGACATCTGCCCCTGGACGCCAACTGAACCGGCAGGAACTCAGACCGCAGGCCGGGCGTAGCCGGACACGAACTCCTTGGCCGCCCCGGTCTGCGGATCGTAGACATGGCGGCGCACCTGGCCGATGTCCGCCCCATAGACGTGGATGCTGATGGACACGCGATCCTGGTAGATGTTGGAGACCTCATGAATGTCGCCCACCGCGGGCGAGACCGCCTCCACCACGCCCGGCTGCAGGACCTGGGTCGCCCCTTCCGTCAGCCGTCCGCTGGCGACGTCGTGCGTGAACGGGCGCGACTGCTCGCCCCCGCGCAGCATGCCGATCAGGCCCCAGACGGTATGGTCGTGGATGGGGGTCTTCTGTCCCGGCCCCCAGACGAAGCTGACGACGGAAAATCGCTGCTCGGGACAGCAGTACAGCAGATACTGCTGGTAGTACTGGGGGTGCGCCTGGGCGTATTCGCGGGCCAGCCAGTCGTCCTGGGCCACCAGCTCACGCAGCAGCTCGCCGCCGTCGCGCAGAATGTCCGGCTCGGTCACGCCGGCGCGCGCCGTCAGCTCGCTCATGCCCTGGATGAAGCGCTCGAAACGGGGATGCATGGTGTCGGTCTCCAATGAAAAAGCCGGGCCGCCTCTGCGCCCGGCCGCCGCATGGGGCTTATTTGTTCAGATAGACGGGAGCGCGTTTTTCCTTGAAGGCGGCCATGCCCTCCTTGGAATCGTGGCTGTCCTCGATGGCCTTCAGGTGGCGCATCGTGCGCGCCATCTGCTCGGACGGACCGCGCGTCAGGACCTCATTATTGATGAAACGCTTGAGGGTGTGCAGCACCATGGGCGACATCCTGGCCAGGTCCTGCGCCATGCGCAGCGCCGCGGGCACCTGCTCGCCCACCGGAACCACCTCGTTGACGAAGCCCAGATCGTAGGCGCGGCGCGCCTCCAGGGTGCGGCACAGCAGGATGATCTCCATCGCCGCGTGATGGGGAATGCGCGAAGCCAGCCCCGAGATGATCCCGCCGGTAAAGCCGAGCTTGGCTTCGGGATACGAGAACTTGGCGCTCTCGGAGGCCACCAGCAGGTCCGTCATCATGGCCATGACCAGCGCGCCGCCCACGCACCAGCCGCTGACCGCGCCAATGATGGGCTTGTCCGTCTCGAAGCCCACCGTGGGGATGGCGCGCCACAGCTCGGGCCATTCATTGATGTCGGCTCCGGCCGAGAACGCATCGTTGCCCGCGCCCGTCAATACCGCGACGCGGCGCGTCGGGTCCTGATCGAAGGCCACGAAGACTTGCTGCAGCTCGCGCACGACCGTGGCGCTGAGCGCGTTGCGGCGCTCGGGCCGGTTGATGGTGATGACGGATACGCCGTCTTCCTGATTGTCCACGGTGATGCACTGATAGTCCGACATGGTCTACTCCTTCTTGGTGATCAATGAAATCCGGTTCCCGGACCGCTCACGGCCCGATGGACAGGCGGGCGTCGACCGCATGGCAGCGCGTGGCGGCCACGATCAGGGGATTGATGTCCAGCTCGAACGGCGCCTCGCGCAGGTCGTGCGCCAGCCAGCTGACGCGCACGATGGCCTCCAGCACGCCGGCCCGATCCAGCGTCCGGCCTCGATAGCCCTGCAACAGGCGGTCCACCGCCAGGCCGGCCAGCAGACGGTCCGCATCATCCAGGGACAGCGGCGCGGCCGCGATCACCCGGTCGGCCAGCAACTCGACCAGGATGCCGCCGGCCCCGAACACGACCACCGGCCCGAACTGAGGGTCCTGGCGGACGCCGATCAGCAATTCCAGTTCGCCCTGCGCCATGGCCTGCACCAGCACGCCGTCGATGCGCGCCTGCGCCTTGTAGGCCCTGGCGTTGGCCAGCAGGCGCTCATAGGCCCGACGCAAGGCCGCCTCGTCCGCGATGCCCAGGGCCACGCCGCCCGCCTCGGTCTTGTGCACGATGTCCGCGGATACGATCTTCATGACCACGGGATAGCCCATGACCGCCGCCTGGGCGGCCGCCTGCTCCACGTCCGCGCACACCCGCCCCAGGTTGACCGGCAGGCCGTAGTGCGCCAGCAGGCGCTTGGACTGGTCTTCGTTGAGTACTCCGCGCGGCATGATCGCGGGCGCCTGGCAGCCGCCGGGCCGCTGCGCGGGCTGGCGCGGACGAAACGCGCTGCTCCGCTTCCAGGCCGACAGCGCCAGCGCGGCCTCCTGGCTGGAACCGGCATAGGCCTGACCATGCGCAGCCAGCCGCTGGCGCAGCGGCTGCGAGGTCACGCCGGCGTCGAAAGCCACCATCACGGGTTTGCCCAACGCCTGGTCCGGCGCCGTGCACACGTCGATCAGGGCCCCGATCCATTCCTGCGGACACATGGAAGCCGCCACCAGGATGGCGTCCGTCTGCTCGTCCTGCGCCAGGGCCTGCAGCGTCGCCTGGGCGACCTCGGCCGGATCGTTGGTCAGGCGCGCCCCCAGGTCGACCGGATTGTCCGCCTGACCGCTGGGGTAGTGACGCGCCAATGCGTCCCGGGTGGATTCTGAAAAATCGGCCAGGCCGACGCCATGGTCGGCCAAGGCATCAGCCGCCAGCGCCCCGCCTCCGCCCGACGGCGTGACGATGGCGACCTTGCGCACGGCATGACCGGGATGCGGCACCATGGCATTGGCCAGCAACAGCATCGCGCCCATGTCGTTCATCAAGGTGATGCCCTCGTCGCGGCAGACGCTGGCGAATACATCATGGTCGCCGGCCACGCTGGCGGTGTGGGAAAAGGCCGCGGCCTTGCCGGCGCTGGAGCGTCCGGCCTTGACCGCCAGCCAGGGCTTGCCCGCCTCCTGGGCCCGGCGCGCCGTGCGCCGCAAGGCCTGCGCATCCTTGACGCCCTCTATGTATGTGCAGATCACCTTCGTCTGCGGGTCCTCGATCAGGAAATTGACGAAGTCGCACAGCTCCAGGTCAGCCTGGTTGCCCACGGAAAAGCCATGCGTGAAACCGCCTCCCATGGCCCAGGCCCGATCGAAATACGTGGTCATCAAGGCGCCGCTCTGGCTGACGAAGCCGATGGGACGCGAAGGCAGGCTGTCCCTGTCCAGGATGGGTGAAGAACACAAGGCCAGACGGCGGCTGGGACTGATCACGCCCAGGCAGTTCGGGCCGATCAGGCGCATGCCCGAGTCGCGGCAGATCCGCAGCAGCGCCTGCTCCCGCTCCCGGCCGCGCTCGCCCGCATCCGAAAACCCGGCGGAGATCACGAGCAGCCCGCGGGCGCCGCGCCGCGCAGCCGCCTCGGCCTGCTCCAGCACCGTATCGGCACCGACGGTGAAGACGACCAGATCGGGATCCTGCTCCAGGTCTTGCAGCGCAGGCGCGGTGGGCAGGCCGAACAGGCGATCGCGGCCCGGATTGACGGGCAGCACGGCTCCGCCGTAGCCATGCTTGAGCAACATACGCAACAGCCGGCCCCCGAACTTGGACTGATCTTCCGAAGCGCCCACCAGGGCGATGGAAGCCGGACTGAGCAGGCTGTCCAGCGAGGCGGCGCGAGCGGCGGTATCCATCACGATTCTGTCTCCTTGATTGACGAGCGCAATGCGCTCAGTTGCTGCTCATCTTGATGGTCTTGAGCAGTTCGCGGTAATAGTCGCGGCTCTTGTCCAGGTCCTTTTCGTAGGCCGCGCCGTCCTTCCAGCTGGCGGTCACGCTGATGCGATGGAAGCGTTCCTGCGTCTGGGGTTCGGCCAGGATTTCCTGCGTCGCCCTGGCCAGCTTCTCCATCACCGGCGCCGGGGTGCCGGCCGGCGCGGCCACGCCCCAGAAGCCCTCGAAGGGCAGCGCCAGATCAAAGCCTTCCTCCTTGGGCGTGGGCACGTCCGGCAATTCGGGATGGCGCACGCCGGCAAAGGTGACCAGCGCCTTGGCCTTGCCGCTCTTGACCAGCTCCAGCCCCACCCCGTCGATGAAGAAATCGATGTGATTGCCCAGCAAGGCCGTCATGGTGTCCGCCGAGCCTTTGAAGGGCACGTGCAGCATGTCCAGCTTCTCGGAATTCTTCAGGATCTCGCCGGCCAGGTGTCCGCCCGAGGCCACGCCGGCCGACCCGAACGTCAAGGTGCCCGGCTCCTTGCGGGCCAGCTCCACGAACTCCTTCAGGTTGGAGACGGGCAGGTCCTTGCGCACCGTCATGATGGGCAGATAGCCCGCCAGGCTGCCCACGAAGTCGAAGCTCTTGACCGGATCGTAGGGCACCTCCCGCAGGAAGGGCAGCACCGTGAACGCCGTGCTGGTGGCCAGCAGCAAGGTGTAGCCGTCCGGCTTGGCGCGCGCCGCCAGCCCCGTGCCCAGCGAGGTCGTGCCGCCGGGCCGGTTCTCGACCACGACGGGCACGCCCAGCTTCACCCGCAGGCGGTCCGCATACAGGCGCGCCAGATTGTCGCTGTTGCCGCCCGGCGGATAGGGAACGATGAACGTGATTTCGCGGCTGGGATAAGCGTCTGCCGCCAGGGCCGCCTGCCCCGCCAGGGAGCCGATGCCCGCCAGTACCGCGAACGCCAGCGCGCTCAAACCGCGCCGACGAGCTGAAAAACGTCGTGCCATGGTCCTGCCTCCTTGTGTGAGTGCTACTTTGGAACCACCCTTATGTTCCATTTGATGGAACGCTGTTCTTTTTTGTGATATTTAAAATGCCGTCGAAACGGCTCTTGTACGGCAAACAGCAGAAACACAAGCTACGCGGAACAACGGTTCAAATATAGGGAAATTTGATTTCAGGTGTCAACCATCAGGCGCCCTCGGGATTTCCCCAGCACGCCGGGCGCATGTAAAGTCGCTTGACCGGGCCAGGCTTCTGGATAAAATAAAAACGCAAGTATCATGTCAAATTAAAGAACTCAGTTCCAAATATCAGAACACCAACCTTTACTGATCATAGGAATTTCACTATGTTCTCTGCCATCGTGATCGACAAGCCCGACGGCGCCTATCAGGCCAGTCTGCAAACCCTGGACGAATCCGCGCTGCCCGAAGGCGACGTCAGCGTGCGCATCGACTATTCCACGCTGAACTTCAAGGACGGGCTGGCCATGACCGGCAAGTCTCCCGTGGTGCGACAGTTCCCCATGGTGCCCGGCATCGACTTCGCCGGCGCCGTCACTACCAGCACTCATCCGGATTTCCGTGAAGGCCAGAAAGTCGTCCTGAACGGCTGGGGCGTGGGCGAGACCCACTGGGGCGGACTGGCCCAGCAGGCGCGCGTTAAAGGCGACTGGCTGATCCCCCTGCCCGAGGCCTTCAGCACCCGCGACGCCATGATGATAGGCACGGCGGGCTACACCGCCGCGCTGTGCGTGCGGGCCTTGCAGCGCCAGGGCGTGACGCCCGACCAGGGACCGGTGCTGGTCACCGGCGCGGCCGGCGGCGTGGGCAGCGTCAGCGTGGCCCTGCTGCACGCCCTGGGCTACACCGTCATGGCCAGCACGGGCCGCCCCCGGGAAGAGGGCTACCTGAAGTCCCTGGGCGCCAGCGAGATCATCGACCGCCAGACCCTGAGCGAACCGGGCAAGCCGCTGGGCAAGGAGCGCTGGGCCGGAGCCATAGACAGCGTGGGCAGCCAAACCCTGGCCAATGTCTGCGCCGGCACCCGCTATCGGGGCGCCGTGGCGGCCTGCGGCCTGGCCCAGGGCATGGACTTCCCTGCCACGGTCGCGCCCTTCATCCTGCGCGGGGTGCAGTTGATCGGCGTGGACAGCGTGCATTGCCCCAAGCCTGAGCGCCTGGCCGCCTGGGACCTGCTCGCCCGGCACCTGTCCCGCGAGGCCCTGGCGCGAATTGGCGCGACCACCATCCCGCTGGCCCAGGCCATCGAGCAGGCCGGCCAGTTGCTGGAAGGCCGGGTGCGCGGGCGCATCGTGGTCGACGTGAACGCCTGAAGCCAGACCCACCCACCGATAGCGCTCTGGAGCCGACTATGGACAAGACATTGCCCCTGCATGGGGTCCGGGTACTGGAATTCTGCAACGTGGCCGCCGGCCCCTACTGCGGCATGCTGCTGGCCGACATGGGGGCGGACGTCATCAAGATCGAGAACCCGCAAGGAGGCGACACGCTGCGCAGCTGGCCGCCCATCACCCAGGGCTTCAGCGAGAACTTCGCGTCCCTGAACCGCAACAAACGCTCGGTCACGCTGGACCTCAAGCGTCCCGAGGACAGGGAAAAGGCGCGCCGGCTGGTGCTGGAGGCCGACGTGCTGCTGGAGAACAACCGCCCGGGCGTCATGCGGCGACTGGAGCTGGACTACGACAGTCTCAAGGTCCTCAACCCGCGCCTGCTGTACTGCTCCATCTCCGCCTACGGCCAGTCCGGGCCGCGTTCCCAGGAAGGAGGGTTCGACCTGACCATCCAGGCCATGAGCGGGGTCATGAGCGTCACCGGCGAACCGGACGGCGCGCCCGTCAAGTGCGGCGTGCCGCTGGCCGACTTCGCCGCCGGCCTGTATGCCGCCTTCGCCGTCAGCGCCGCCCTGCCCCAGGCGCGCGCCACCGGCCAGGGCGCGCACATCGACGTGCCCATGCTGGGCACCACGCTGGCCATCGCCGCCCTGCAGACTTCCGAATACTTCGGCAGCGGGCGCGATCCGGTCAAGCTGGGCTCGGCCCACCCGCGCAACGCTCCGTATCAGGCGTTCCGCTGCAAGGACGGCTACTTTGCCATGGCGGCGGGCAACGACGCCCTGTGGCGGTCGGTCTGCGAGGTCGTCGGGCGACCCGAGCTGGCCCGGGACGAGCGCTTTACGTCCACATCGCTGCGCGCCCGCCACCAGGATGCGCTGCGCGAGCTGCTGGAGGCCGTTTTCATGCAGGCGGACGCATCGCACTGGCTGGCCGAGTTCCGCGCGCGCGGCGTGCCCAGCAGTCCCATCAATCGCTACTCGGACGTGCTGCGCGACCCCCAGGTCGAACATATGCAGTGGATCCAGCCCATCACCCTGCCCGGCGACACCCCGACGCGCACCTTCGTATCGCCCATACGCATCGATGGGCGGGGCCTGCCCGTGCGGCTCAACCCGCCCGCTCTGGGCGAACACAACGACAGCGTCTTCGCCGAGGTGCCGACATGAACGATCCTTTCGGCACGGCGACGGCCGGCCTGCGGATCGAGCGCCAGGACGGCGTCTGGATCCTGACGCTGGACCGCCCCGACAAACGCAATGCACTGTCCGCCGACCTGGTCGAAGCCTTGATCGCCGCCGTGGGAGCGGCCGAGCACGAGCAGGCCGATCTGCTGGTGCTGCGCGGCGAAGGGCGCAACTTCAGCGCCGGCTTCGATTTCACGGACTACGAACGGCACAGCGAGGGCGACCTGCTGCTGCGCTTCGTGCGCATAGAGACGCTGCTGCAGAAGCTGGCCTACAGCCCGTGCGCCACCCTGGCGCTGGCGCACGGCCAGAACTTCGGCGCGGGCGCTGATCTGCTGGCGGCCTGCCGAACCCGCGTGGCCAGCGTCGACGCGCGCTTTCGCATGCCCGGCCTGCAGTTCGGCCTGGCGCTGGGCACCCGCCGCCTGGCGGCGCTGGTGGGCGCCCAGCGGGCCCATGACCTGCTGGCCGCCAGCCGGACTTTTTCCGCCGAACAGGCCCTGGACATGGGATTCGTGCAGGAAATCCGCGAACCTCAGGACTGGCCGGAGCTGATCGGGCAGGCCGGCGCGCAGGCCAGGGCGCTCAGTCCGGAGAGCCGCCGCCTGCTGCAGGACCTGACCCGCCTGGGCGACAATCCGGACGGCGACATGGCGGCGCTGGCGCGCTCGGCCTCGGCGCCGGGCATCAGGGAGCGCATCGCCGCCTTCCGGCAGGCGGCCGCCGGTCAGCGACCGCTGTAGCCCAGGCGGCGCGAGATCTGCGCCGCCACCGCCATCAGGGTCTGGCCGGCCTGCATCAGCCGGGCCTCGTCCAGGCGCTCGGCCGGTCCTGAAATCCCGACCGCCGCCACCACCTGGCCGCGCCCGTCATGGATGGGCGCGGCCGCGCCCACCACCTGCTCGCGCCATTCGCCCCGATTCAATGCGAAGCCCCGCTCGCGGATCTGCTCCAGTTCGCGGCGCAGCTCGCCAAACTTCACCACCGTGCGCGGCGTATAAGGCTTGAGGCGATTCTTGATGCTGTTCAGGGTGTCCTCCTGGGCCCAGGCCAGCAAGGCCTTGCCCGTGGCCACGCACTGGGCCGGCGAGCGCCCGCCCACGGTGGTGTAGGCGCGCACCGGCTGCGGGCTGTCGATCTTCTCGATGTACAGCACCTCGATGCCGTCCAGGATGGACAGGTGCACGGTCTCCTGCGTCTGCTCGGCCAGCTCCCTCATGAACGGCAGGGACTCCAGCCGCACGTCCAGGCGATTGGCCACGCCCGAACCCAGCTCCCAGAGCTTCATGGTCAATTCGTAGCGGCCGGTGTCCTCGTTCTTGCGCGCAAAGCCCTGGTGCACCAGGGCCTGCAGCAGACGATGCACATTGCTCTTGTTCAGCATCAGCTGGTTGGCCAGCTCGGTCACGCCCGAGCCGCGCTCATGCTTGGCCATGGCCTCCAGCAGCACCAGGCCCTTGAGAAAGGTCTTGTCCAATCGTGTTTCCCGCCTATTGCTAAAAGTGGGTGAATTGTCGCATGGAACCGTGCGCCCTCAGCGCAGCGGCGGCGGCTCGAAGGCCGACAGGGCCGGCGGGTCGCCCGCGTAAGGCTCGATCCGCACCAGGCAGGACTGCGCCGAGCAGCCCTGGGACAGTTCCGAAGCGCCAGCATCGCGCGTCAGGACATTGGGATTGCCGTGCAGCTCCAGGGGCCGGCCCCGCGCGTCCCGCCCCGGATCGAACCAGGCGCCCGTGGACAGGCGCAGCACGCCCGGCATCAGCGCCTCGCTCAGGCGCACGGCTGCCAGGCAGGCGCCGCGTTCGTTGTACAGGCGGACCAGTTGTCCGTCCGCCAGGCCCAGGCGCCGCGCATCATCCGGATGCACGCAGACGGGCGCGCGGCCCTGTATCTTGTCCTGCCGGCTGTAATGGCTGTGGTCCAGCTGGCTGTGCAGCCGCGTCTGCGGCTGGTCGGTGATCAGGTGAAAGGCGTCGGGCGCCTCTTGCATGCCCAGCCCTTCGCGGGCGGGATACCAGCGCACATGCCCGCCGCAGTCGGGCAGCTCCATGGCCGCGATCCGCTCGCTGTAGATCTCGATCCGGCCGGAGGGCGTCTGCAGGGGATGGGCCTGCGGATCACGGATGAAATCGGCCAGCATCGTCACCGGGGCGGGTTCGGCCAACTGGTCCAGGTCGTTCAGGCCCTGTTCGCGGAACTGTTCGTAGTCGCACAAGCTCACGCCCTGCGCGGCGGCGCGCTGCCGGCTGTCCTCGTAAAGGCGGCGCAGCCAGCCCGCGCTGTCCAGCCCCTGCGTGAATTCGGCCTGCACGCCCAGCCTGCCCGCCAGATCGGCGAAGATGTCATAGTCGCTGCGCGACTGCCCGACAGAGGACGCCATCGCGCTCATGTAGACCATGAAGCGCTCGCGCTTGGAATACGCCAGGTCGTCGCGCTCGAACGTGGTGTTGGCGGGCAATACGATGTCGGCCATCTTGGCGCTGGGCGTCCAGTACTGTTCGTGCACGATGATGGTGTCGGGCTTCTGCCAGGCCTGGACCAGACGGTTCAAGTCCTGGTGGTGGTGGAAGGGATTGCCCCCGGCCCAGTACACCAGGCGTATGTCCGGATAGGCGTGCCAGGCGCCGTTGTAGCGAAAGCGCCCGCCTGGATTCAACAGCATGTCGGCAATGCGCGCCACGGGAATGAAAGAGGCCACGCCGTTGCGTCCCTGGTCCAGCGTGGGGCCCGAAAACAGCCGGGTCTTGTTGCCCATGGTGTTGGCCGGTCCGTAACCCACCCCGAAGCCGCCCCCCGGCCGGCCTATCTGGCCCAGCAGGCAGGCCAGCGTCACCAGGCCCCAGAAGGGCTGCTCGCCGTAATCCGCGCGTTGCAGCGACCAGGCCATATTGATCAGGCTGCGTCGTTGCGCCAAGCGCAGCGCCAGGGCGCGGATGCGCTCGGCCGGGATGCCGGTGATGGGCGCCGCCCAGCGCGCCGACTTGGCCTGGCCGTCCTCATGTCCCATCAGGTAGGGTTCCAGGCGTTCGAAGCCGACGGTGTAGCGGGCCAGGAACGCGCGGTCGTGCAGGCCCGACTCGACCAGGGTGTGCATCAGGGCGAGGATCAGCGCCGTATCCGTGCCGGGCCGTATCGGCAGCCATTCGAACGCCCCCTGCGGATCCAGGTCGTCGCGGGTCGGGCTGATGTTGATCATTTCCACGCCGCGTCGCGCCATGGCCTGCAAGCTGGAGCGCAGATGATGCTGGCCCGGACCGCCGGGGCTGACCTGCGCATTCTTCTCCGAGGCGCCGCCAAAGCACAGCAGCAATTGCGTGTGCTCCACCAGCGTGTCCCAGGAACTGTGCTGGGCCATGAGGACATCCATGGAGGCCACGATGTGCGGCATGATCACCCGCCCCGCGCCCAGGCTGTAGCTGTCCTTGTGGGCGACGTAGCCGCCCAGCGCGTTCAGGAAACGGTGGATCTGGCTTTGTGCATGATGAAAGCGTCCGGCGCTGGACCAGCCATAGGAACCGCCGAAGATGGCGTGGTTGCCGTGCGCGGCGATGACCCGGCGCAGTTCCCCCGCCGTCAGCTCCAGGGCCTGATCCCAGCTGACCTGCACAAAAGGCTCGGCGCCGCGCCGCGCCGGACGCCGTCCTTCCAGCCAGCCTTCGCGGATGGCTGGGCGCAGTACGCGCAGCGCCGGGTCCAGGCTGGCCCGCACCATGCCCTGCCCGATGGGCGAAGGGTTGGGATCCTGTTCCAGAGGCCGCACATCCGGCCCCCCGGGCGCCTGGCGGTCTATTTCATAAATGCCCCAATGGGCGGCGGTATATTCGCGCTTCATCGATTGCTTCCCATCCTGTCCGGCCGAACAATGGAAACCGTCGCGCATGCGGCGGCACGGAAACATCAACCACGCGAAAAATATAAAACACTATTCCTGAATTTGGAACAGCTGCCGGAACGCCGCCGTCCGCCCCTAGCCGGGGCTCATGCCCGCCAGGCCCATCAGCAGTCGAATGAACAGCGCGACCGCGCCCAGCGCGGCGACGCTGCACGCCCAGATCAGCACCAGCCAGCCCAGCCTGCGCAGCAAACCCGACCGCCGCGATGGTCCGCCCGCCGCCATCAGTGGTAGCCCTCCCCCGTCTTCACCTTGCCGCGGAACACGTAATAGGCCCAGGCCGAATAGGTCAGGATCATGGGAATGACGAGCAAGGCGCCCACCAGCGTGAAACCCAGGCTTTGCGGCGGCGCGGCGGCATCCCAGATGGATAGCGAAGGTGGAACGATGTTCGGCCAGACGCTGATCACGAAGCCCGAATACCCCAGGAAAACCAGCACCAGCGCCCAGCCGAACGGGCCGGACTGGGGCGTGCCGCGCAGCTGGCGCAACAAGCTCCAGGCCGATGCCAGGACCAGCACGGGCACGGGCGCGAAATACAGCATGTTGGGCAGGCTGAACCAGCGCCGGGCCACGTCCGGATTGATGAGCGGCGTCCAGACCGAGACGACGGCGATCGCCAGCAGCACGCCCCAGGTGATGGGCCGCGCCAGCTTCTGCATGCGCCGCTGCAGCTCGCCCTCGGTCTTGAGCACCAGCCAGGTCGCTCCCAGCAGGGCATAGGCCGCCGACACGCCCAGGCCCGTGAAGACCGCGAAGGGGCTGAGCCAGTCCATGACCCCCTGGCCGCCCGCGCGCGGCTGCACACCTTCGATGAAGGCGCCCAGGATCAGGCCCTGGGAAAAAGAGGCCGCGAACGAGCCGAGCATGAACGCCTTGTCCCAGAACGGCTTATGCGACTCATCGGCCTTGAAGCGGAATTCGAAGGACACGCCCCGCCAAACCAGGCCCACCAGCATCAGGATGGCGGGCGCATACAGGGCGCTGAGCAGGATGGAGTAGGCCTTGGGGAACGCCGCCATCAGGCCGGCGCCGCCCAGCACCAGCCAGGTCTCGTTGCCGTCCCAGACCGGCGCCACCGTGTTGACCATGGCATCACGCTGGGCGGCGTCGCGAACGAAAGGAAACAGCATCCCTATGCCCAGGTCGAAGCCGTCCGTGACGACGTACATCATCACACCGAAGCCGATGATCAAGAACCAGATCAGAGCAAGATCGATACCCATGGCGTCAACTCCTTGTGGCCGCGGACAGGGGGCGGGCCGGGCGCTGGTCGAGCGCCTCGCCGCCGGGCGGGACCTCGTGCGCATCCGGGCCCTGGCGGATCAGCTTGAACACATAGGCCGCCCCCGTGCCGAACACGGCCGCATACACGACCAGGAACACCAGCAGGGACGCCGACAAGGTCTGCGCCGAATGATCCGATACGGCATCGGCGGTTCGCATCAGACCGTAAACCACCCACGGCTGGCGGCCGATCTCGGTGGTGAACCAGCCTGCCAGCATGGCGATCACCCCCGCCGGCCCCATGTACAGGGCAAAGCGCGCCAGGGCGGGGGAGTCATGCGCCCGCCCCCTCCAGTGCGCCACGGCGCTCCAGACGGCCAGCGCCAGCATCAGCAGGCCCAGTCCCACCATGATGCGGAACGTCCAGAACACGCTGGGGGAGTGGGGCCTGTCCTGGGGCGGGAAATCCTTCAGGCCGGGATATTGCCCGTCCCAGTCGTGCCTCAGGATCAGGCCGCCCAGACGGGGGATCTCGATCTTGTAGCGCGTGGTCTCGGCCCGCATGTCCGGCCAGCCGAACAGGACCAGCGGCGCGCCCTTGCCCGCTTCGTTCTCCCAGTGCCCCTCCATCGCGGCCAGCTTGGCGGGCTGGTGCTCCAGCGTGTTCAGGCCGTGCAGATCGCCGATGAAGATCTGCAGCGGCGCGGCCAGCAGCAGGCATCCCATGGCCATGGTGAACATGCGACGCACCTCCAGCCGGCGGTTGCCGCGCAGCAGATGCCAGGCGGCCGACGCCCCCACCATCAGGGCGGTGGCGATGAAGGCCGCCATCACCATGTGCGCCAGGCGATAGGGAAAGGACGGGTTCAGGATGACTGCGATCCAGTCCACCGGCACGACCACGCCATTGACGACCTCATGCCCTTGCGGCGTCTGCATCCAGCTGTTCGAGGCCAGTATCCAGGTCGCCGAAACCAGCGTGCCCAGGGCCACCATGAGGGTGGCGAAGAAATGCAGGCGCGGACCCACCTTGTTCCAGCCGAACAGCATCACGCCCAGAAAGCCGGCCTCCAGGAAAAAGGCCGTCAGCACTTCATAGGTCAGCAAAGGACCGGTGATGCTGCCGGCGAACTCGGAATACCGGCTCCAGTTGGTGCCGAACTGGTACGCCATCACCAGGCCCGAGACCACGCCCATGCCGAAATTCACCGCGAAGATGCGCGACCAGAAGTGATAGAGGTTGCGGTAGACCATCTTGCCCGTCCAGAGCCACAAGCCCTCCAGCGTCGCCAGATAGGCCGCCAGGCCGATGGTGATGGCCGGGAAGATGATATGGAAAGAGATGGTGAACCCGAACTGCACGCGGGCCAGGTCCAATGCGCTCAAATCCGGCATGGCGGTGCTCCAAACGCGGCGTGATCACAATGAAGCCTCGACGCGGACAAGCCGTGCGACGCCCCCCGAACCGGCCTTCCCGTGCATGGACTCCTCATGCCGCATCTCTTCAGCGGACGGCAGAACAAGGCCGCCCTTCACCGGCAAGGCCGCTGTGCGCCTCCAGCAAATAGCGAGCCTGGACGCCTGCGCGCCCGCCGGGCGCGGCGCCGGCGTACGCGTCGTCCGGCTAGGCCTGGGCCGCGCCCAGCGCCTGCTCCAGCCATTGGTGGAAACGGCGCACATCAGCCATGCGCTCGCTGTCCACGTGCAGCAGGCAATTCCATACCGGCCCCGGCACCCGTGTCTCGGACAGGGGCGCCAGCTTCCCGTCCAATCGGGCCTGCCCGGCCAGCAATTCGCTGACCAGTGCGATGCCCAGACCCTGGCAGGCGGCGTCCAGCAGCAAGCCGGGATCGGAGAAGTTCAGGCCCGCGCTGCGCTGGCCCACGTCCTCGCCGCCCTGCAATTGCCATTGCGCCCAGTCCATGATGCGCTCCCCGTGCAACGTGAAGCGCTGCGCGGCAGGCACCTGCAGCAGGCGGGGGTGGCAGGCGGGATACAGCCTGTCCCGCAGCAGGGGCAGGAAGTGGCAGGCCGGCTGCTCGTCGATGTCATCACGAATGGCCAGGTCTATGGTCTGCTCGGCCATGTCCGGCGGCTCGTCGGTGGTCAGCAGCCACAGGTCGATCTCGGGAAACTGCGCCCGGAAAGCGTCCAGCCGGGGCAGCAGCCAGTGCCGCGCGAAGGCCGGCGTGGTGTTCACAATGACCTGGTGCGGCTTGCGATACTGCTCCAGCCGGCGTATGCCGGTCGCCAATTGCTGCAGGAGCTGCTGCGTGGTGCTGAGCAGGTCCGCGCCGGCGTCCGTCAAGGCGATGCGGCGTCCGATGCGCTCGAACAGCGGCTGCTCGAGGTACAGCTCCAGGCTGCGGATCTGCTGGCTGACAGCCGATTGGGTCAGGTGCAGCTCCTGCGCCGCTTTGTGGAAACTGCCCAGGCGGGCAGCCGCTTCGAATCCGCGCAAGGCGCTCAAGGCCGGCCAATGTTTCAGCATGACAAGTAAGAAGAACTAATCAATTACGCTCAAAATTTATCGTTTGCCTGCCTCAAGGCTGTCCTCTACGATGCACGGTCGGTCAGTGCAACAGGCCCGCTGATCAGCACTATAAAACAGTTTGGTCCCGCCTCCCCCGCAGATACTGGATTTTTCCATCGTGACGTCCGCCGCTTTCTCCCTGCAACGACAAGACTTCCTGGACTGCCTGCGCGGTTTTGCCCTGCTGGGCATACTGCTGGTGAACGTCAAGGTGTTCTCCTCGCCCTTTTATGGTTCCGGCCTGCCCCATCCCATGAGCGCCGGCGTGCTGGACCGCGCGCTGGACTACATCGTCGGCGCCGCCTTCGAGACCAAGTTCTACCTGCTGTTCTCATTGCTGTTCGGATACAGCTTCACCATCCAGATGATGTCGGCCGAACGCCGGAATCGCTCTTTTTCGAGCAGCTTCCTGCGCCGGCTGCTGGGCCTGCTGCTGATCGGCCTGCTGCACGCCATCTTGCTGTACATCGGCGACATCCTGATGATCTACGCCCTGGCGGGCCTGCTGCTTCTGGGCGTGCGACGCTGCGGCGACCGCACCCTGGCCTGGCTGTCAGCCTGCGTGGTCACGGCAACGGCCCTGCTGTGGACCTGCCTGATCCTGTTCGAGGCCGCAGACTCCGCCGATGCCGCTGAACTGCTGGCCGGCATCCAGGAGCAGACCCGCCGCTACCAGGGCGGCTGGCCGTCCGTACTTGCCGAAAACCTGCGCGTGGTGCGCGAGGCCTGGCCCATCATGGCCACGCTGCAAGGACCAATGGCCTTCGCCATGTTCTGCCTGGGCCTAATCGCCGGCCGCCGCCAATTGTTCCTGCATCTGGACGCCTATCGTCCCTGGCTGCGGCGCATGGCGTTCTGGGGCGTGCTCGTTGGCGCGCCCGCCGCCCTGCTGTACGGCTACGCCGCCACCTTCCTGGTCGGCACGATCTGGGAAGGCGGCGCGCTGATCCTGACCATCCTGACCGGTCCGCTGCTGGTCGGCCTGTACTGCGTCCTGGCCCTGAAAGCCTACCAGGGCGCGGCTGGCGGATTCATGCGGTTCCTGCTTGCGCCCGCCGGTCGCATGGCGCTGTCCAACTACCTGCTGCAATCGCTGGCCTGCGTCTTCCTGTTCTACGGCGTGGGACTGGGGCTCATCGGCCGGGTGTCCTCATCGGCCGCCTACGCCATCGCGCTGACGCTGTACCTGAGCCAGTGCCTGCTCAGCCGCCTGTGGCTGCAGCGCTTCCAGTACGGTCCCGCCGAATGGCTGCTGCGCAGCTTCACGCACTGGCGCTGGGCGCCGCTGCGGTCGGCGGTCGGCTCCTGATCCGCTCGAACCAGGCCAGCAAGGCCTCGGTGTCGGGGCTCAGCTCCGTGGCCAGGCCGCCTGTGAACTCGCGCCAAGCCGGCAGATAAGCGTGGGAAACCACCGTCAGCAACGGATAGCCGCGGGTGATCAGCTCAAGGAATTCAGCGCAGAATCCGTCGCCCGCCGCCTCCTGGATGCCGAAGCGATTGACGATGACCAGATCGGCGGGCCCTTCCAGCGCACGCCGCAGGACGACGCCCGCCGCCAGCAAGGCGCCTGGATCCAGGCAGCAGGCGCCGGACTGCTTGCCCAGGTTCTGGCCTATGGGATAAATGTCGCCGGTCTCCAGGTCGCGTACCGTGCGGGCGGCGCAATCGCCAAGGTCGGCCTGCGGCCCGGGCACCAGTCCGCGCACGACCAGCCCCCGTGCGCTCAGCCTCTGCGCGAAATCCAGCAACACGGCATCCGCGCTGCCCTTGCCGGCATGCACGATGGCGCCAAGCGCAAAAGACGGTTCAATGACATCCATGGAAGCACTCCACATTCCGCGATAAAAAAACTCCGGATGAACATCCGGAAAAGGCAAGGCCGCCAGGGAACGGGAGCGGTCCGGCTTGAAAAACCGGAACATCGTAGCAGGAAGCGAATTCGCTGTATACGTGAAACCATAACGCAGCCTGCCCATTGCGGCGCAAGAGACGGCCCAGAGCAAAGGCACAGCAAGACCTTCGACACCCGCCATACCCGCATTTTTCCCGAAGCACAGCAACTGCCCTGATAGAATGCGCTTTTTCGCCGGCGCCCGTTGGCAACCCAAGGGGTTTCATCATGCACGCGTCTGCCTGCTCTCCAAAACCAGAAACACGATGCCAAAGAAAAAAACGGCTAGCCAGGCGATCCGCCTGGCCTGTCTTTCAAGCATGGCGCTTGCCAGTCTGATCATGTCTTCGCCGTCGTGGGCGGAGAAAAAATAGAGCCCGCCGCCATCGTGGGTCATTACCACATGGAAGACGTCGATGGCGGAGTCAACAGCGAATTGCAATTGACCGAGGATCACCGTTTCAAGTTTGGCATGGGCTACGGCGCAGCACTCACGTATACGCAAGGCTCATGGCAAGTGCAGGGCGACCAGATCGAACTTGCCAGCGCGCCTGCAAGGGCCGAAGCGTTTGAAAATCGCCCCATCTCCACATGGCTTGCGGACAAATTCCTTTCAGACGGTTGAGTTCGTGAAAAGCAGCGAGCCGCCAAGCCCGAACAACGCCGCGCCAATAAGTACATCCACTGCCCTTTGCTTGACCAGCATGGCGGCGCGCAGGCTTTTCTCGGAAAACACGATGGCCACAATGCTGAACCATGCCCAATGCGCAAACGACATGAAAAAGCCATAGGAGAAATTCAGCCAGAACGGCGCTCCCGGCTCCACGACCTGCATGAATGTGGCCACCACGAACAACATGGTCTTGGGATTGAGCGCATTGGTGAAGAACCCCATGCCGAATGCCTGCCGGTTGGTGGGCATATGGCCTGGCGCCGAGTCGGTCTTGATGGGGGTGCGATTCGTGAAGGACTTGTAGCCCAAGTACATCAAGTACGCGGCTCCGGCCACTTTCATGGCCAGGAAAAGGCTGGGTGATCGAGTGTTCAGCACCGCAATCCCCAGCACTGTATAGAACACATGCACCTGAACCCCGGCGGCGATGCCCAAGGCGGAAATGAGGCCGATCTTGCGGCCGAATGAATAACCGTTGCGGGTGACCATGGCAAAGTCGGGCCCCGGACTGATCACGGCCAGGATAGTGATGGTGGCAACGGCAATGAGTTCGTGCATTCTCTGGTCCAGACTGGTTGAAACTATGTCTTGCGGAAGGTGATCACCAACACATCGCGATAGCCGGGCTTATCCTCGTCTTACGGCATGATGGGCGTGACGCCGTGCATGGGTCGAGTCAAGAACATGAAATCAAGTCCGGCGATATGTGCACGCACATCGTGCAAATAATTCGAAAGACCGGTTTGCTCCTGTGCTCCGGATTCTTTCTTGACAGCGTTGCATGGCCTGCTCGACAGCTCGGGAAATCAACGTTTCTCTCAGCTGCACGCAAGCTTCGCGCCATGCCATTATTATTGTTGGCGTGCTGATTTAAAAACGATGTTTACTATCTCTTTTCCGTGAGTTTTCATCCACGATGTCTATTCCAAACCTCACCGCGTTCCGCTATTTCGACGTTGCAGCGCAGACCGGCAGCTTCGTACAGGCAGCCAACGCCCTGCACGTCACCCATGGAGCGGTGAGCCGGCAGATCCGGGCCTTGGAAGCCTCATTGGGTGTGCAACTCTTCGAAAGGCGCAATCGCGCAGTGTTCTTGACGCCCGCCGGCCACCAGCTCAAGCACGTCACGGCGCCGATATTCGAACGGCTGGGGGAAGTCGTCCGCCAGTTGCAGCAGACACAGCGCGAACACGCCCTGGTCGTCTCCTGCGAACCTACGATCGCGATGAAATGGCTGATCCCGCGGCTTGGGCAATTTCATGCCCAGCATCCCACGGTCACGATCCACCTCATGACAGCGGGCGGGCCGGTGAACTTCCTCAAGATGGGGATAGACCTGGCCATACGGCGAGACGATTTCCACTGGGCCGACTCGGTGTGCGGCCTCAGGCTATGCGATGAAATGATCGGTCCCGTATGCCGGCCAAGCTATCCGCATGCGTTCGGTGAACGAGGCCAGGTCCTGATCCATACCAGCTCACGGCCGCAGGCATGGGCCACGTGGGCCAGGGTAAGCCGCCTGTCCATGCGGCACGCAACGAAACTGCAGCTGGATCACTTCTACCTCTGCATCCAGGCGGCGCTTTCCGGTCAGGGCATTGCCATCGTCTCGCGCCTGATGGTGCAAGACGAGATCCGCAGCGGTCAATTGATCGCCCCGCACGGGTTCGTAGCCGACGGCTCGGCTTATTATCTGCTGTCTCCGCAGCCCCTCAGCGAGGATCCTCGGGCACAGGTTTTTGCCGACTGGCTTTGCGAGCAGCCGCACGCCCAATAAGCGCCGCGCAGCGCCAGTTGCAGGCGCTTCTCCTGTCCTGCGCCAGAGTTGGTGCCACCGCCCGAGCTGGAGGGTCTGGCCGCTTCGGCCTGCGAGTAATGCTTGACTTTGATCATTGCGCCTGCGGGTCCAACCAAACCCTTCGCCTGCGCCTCAACGTCCTCGCCGTCAAGCACTCCGCCAATGCCAAGCGCAGACACCCGCCTGGCAATCCCTGTCCGCCAGGATCCTTTCTGACACAATTCCATTTCAGGCAGAGCCGCCAGGGGCTACGGACGCGGTCCGGCTGGAAAAGCCGGGACATCGCAGCAGGAGCCGAATTCGCTGCCTATACACTAAGCCATGCAGTAAATCGTAACCCTCGGCAGCGGCAGCAACCCCGGACTTGGCTGGTCTCAACGCTCAGTCGCCCGAACCCGCGGCGCCGTCCGACGCATCAACATACTTGCGGATGATTTGCTCTATGCGGTCATCATGCCATCGGTGTAGTTGCGCCAGAAATGCATCAGGCAGCGAACCATTTTCAGGAAAATCCATCCGCATGAGGCTGGGTATGTACTCCTCCAGCGATGCCGCGCCGTCTGATACTAACCGCAGTATACGGTCCAGCTCAGCCCAGAAAGTGGCGCCCTGCCGATAGGCCAGATCGGTTGCCCTCGACCTGTCGCTGTCGAAGATCGCCTCAACGCCGATGAGCCCTTGCTCGACCATCCTGTCTGAATCAATGAAGCGTTGTATCAGCTTATCGCTTACTATCTTGTCTTGCATGGCTTTCTGCATCGCCTGCAGGCCATAACATTGGGCGAGACTCTCATTGATCCAGGCTGGAAGCGCGGGCAACTCCCCACGACGGGCATCCACTAGTTGGTGGAATTGTTCGTGAGCCAGGATCATGAGGGTGGTCGCGACAAGGCTTTTTATATCCTTCTCGTCGCCAATCAGGTAGTTCGTCACAAAGCTCCTGCTCCCGGCGGCCCCTCCGACCCGGCCATGCTGCGCATCGATGCCGAGCCATACCACCAGTAGTGACCGATCTTTTTCTGATACCTCTGTATCGCCATAAACAACGCGAACCAGATAGCGCAGCGCCTCTGCATGCGATGCGGTCAATCCCAATCGGGCTACGCGCCGAGGATCATCGGACACGTAACTGACCGAAAAACCGCCTACCTGCTGGTGTTCGACCTGTGCACGCCCTGCAATATAAAACTCCGGGGCATTGTTGTCGGCCGGAACTCGCCATGCGCCGTCTTTCATGGGCGTTGCGCCAAGCAGATGGGTGCCCCCGTCTCCGGCACGCAAGGTGTCTTGCCGTGCCGGCGCTCCCATCACGCGCAACAACGATGTCGGCTCTGAGAGCAGGGTCCAAGCCGGCTGGCTCAAAAAAACACTGGCTTGAGCGGATGCATCGACAACACCGTATTTCATCACCGTCGGACTCACCACCCAGGTCACTTGGCTGCATCCGGGTGGCGCGATCCAATGTCCGTCATCATCTCTGGTCAACATCGGCCCGCCAACGCAGCGGGGCGCCCGAATCTGCTCTTGCAGCCCCCATGCCACACCGCGAGCAAATAGCTTTCGATTCATACCTTGCCCGCCTTGCGGAAGCTCAAAAGTGATCTCCAAATCAGGAGAGCCGTCATGCATCTGCCGAACCACATATTTACCTTCAGCGTCAGCTATAGCTCCTGAACCGCACAGGACTTGTACCAACACCATCCATCGGAAAACACGCAGGCTTGGAAAAAGCTGTTTTTCATCCATTTCCGCTCCTCATGACCAAGGCTGTGAGACATGACGATGACCACAGCCATAAGTAGCGCGCGCTCATGACGGCGATTCATCCGTTACTGATGGTACGCCTGCACGCGTAAGAGGCCTTCACAAACAATGTCTGCTACGCATGGCAGGAAAATAAAACATCTCCGTCGGCCGCCAGCGTTGCCGGAGCATAATTTTTGAACCCGAGAACGACGCAAGACTGCACTCAAGAGCTGTCAATTCAGCCCCCTCTCCTGAATAACGCCATCCTTCAAGAACACGCTTAGATAAACAAGCGCAGCCCCGGACGTCTGCATCAGGAATCCTTGACCTGAGCCTCACGGCTCGATGGACGTCCGGTATCAGCAACAGGCTCCGCAACCCTGAGCCGGCCCCGATGCCGGCGACAGCACCTCGTCCAAGGCCGGGTCGGGTCGGAACATTGTCAGCCCCTTCAGGCCAGCCTGCCATCCTTGCATAAACAAGGCTCCGACTCGCTCAGCTTGACAATCGGCTGGAAGGAGCACTGTCTTTGATATGGACGCATCAACATAAGGCTGCAGCGCCGCCAGCATGGCGATATGGTCCTCCGGCGAGATGTCGGCGGCATAAAGGAAATAATCAGGCAGGGGCGTGGATTCTGGGCTCAGCCTCTTCCACAGCCTCCACGCATGATTTTCCACGAGCATCTCGACGGCGGGCCCATCCTTCACGCGGAACCGGCGCCGGAATTCCCGGTCATAGGCGGGCTCGACGCCATTGGAGCAATTGTCCGCAAAAGCCAGGCTGACGCTTCCGGTGGGCGCGAACGAGACAAGGTGGCTGTTGCGCAATCCATGAGCCTGAATCGCTTGTCGCACGGTGACGGGCAACGCATCCCCGATGGAGCCCGGCGCCAGGTAATCCTGTTGGCGGTAAAGCGGGAACGCTCCGCGTTCGGCCGCAAGCTCCGCCGACGCCGCATAGGCGTAGTCACGTATGCAACGGGCAACCTGAACCGCGACCGAGCGGCCAGGGTCTCCGTCATAGCGCAAGCGCAGCATCGTCAGCATGTCGGCAAGCCCGGTGATGCCAATGCCGATCCTGCGCTTGGAATGCGCCTCTCGGGCCTGCTCTGGCAGAGGCCACCGGGTCAAATCAATCACGTTGTCCAGCATGCGGACTTGAATCCGGGTCATGCTCCCAAGCCTCGCCAGATCGATCTCCGGTTCCCCGGCCAGGCCGAACGGGTTCTTGACGAGCCGCGTCAAGTTGATCGGTCCCAGAACACAAGCGCCGTAATCCGGCAGCGGTTGCTCGCCGCAAGGGTTTGTGGCATGGATGGATTCGAGCGCCCGCAGGTTGTTCTCCCGGTTAATCGTATCGATGTAGAGCAGACCGGGCTCCGAGCTATGCCTGGTCTGCCGGCAGATCTCCGCCCAGATTTCCCGGGCGCGGGCCACACGGTAGCACCAACGGCCGTCGCTGTGCGGCGCCGCACCGGCGACAATCGCGCCAGCTCCCGGCCGGGCGGAATGCACCAGCGGCCAGATCTCATCGTGCTGGACCGCGCGCATGAACGCATCGGTGACCGCTACAGAAACATTGAAAGTCCGCCAACGCGCGCGACCATGCTTGGTGCGCACAAAATCGAGGATGTCGGGGTGCGCGCAGGACAGCACAGCCATCTGTGCACCGCGCCGGCTGCCTTGGAACAGCAGCCGGCTGCAAGCCTCATCATAACGGTCGATCGCCTGGCAGACCGCTGGCGGCACCCCCTCGTCGCCAGCCGCCATCGGGGGAAGAGACGAGAAGTCATAGCCGACGCCGCCCCCCATGATCAACGTGACACCGGCTTGAGCCAGCGCCGTTTCGAAGGCCTCCATGGTCTGGCCGCCGCAGAGCACAGGCTGCACGAAGCAATTGACCATTGTGGTGTGGGAGGCGGTGCCCGCATTGGCCATGATTCGGCCGGCGCCCATCGCACCCAGCCGCAGATTGCGCAGGAATTGGGCCGCGATGCGATCACGCTCACCTGGAGGCTCAGCCATGGCCAGCGAACGGGCGACCCGGATATAGACCTGCGCCATCGACTGTTCGCCGGACCCGGCATAACGGTCGGCCAGCACCTCTGCACAGATGCGCTGCGGGGTTAAGCGCATGACGGCACCCTCAACATGGGTAAACCGTCGGCTACGCGCTTCGCCAACGCGACACCGGCGATTCGCCAACGCCTAGTCAGCAATCGTCTGCCAACCGCCGACGCCGGACCTGACGGACGCGTTCCAGGCCATGCATTTCGTCTCATGGCGCACGAAAAAAACTCCAGCATGTTTCGGACGTGCCGGCGATGATCCTCATTTTTCATGATGATATCCTCATGGATTAACGCGGCCCTGGAGCAGGAAACTCACCGCTTGCAGAGATTATTTTTAAGGCCCCGCCCTCAGGAAAAGTCAATCACGACACGGCCTTCAATCTGGCCGGCACGCATGCGGTCGAACACACGGTTGATGTTCTCCAACCGCTCGGTCGAGAGGGTGGCGTGCACCTTGCCTTCGGCGGCAAACTGCAGCGCTTCCTGCAGATCCAGGCGCGAGCCCACAATGGAGCCGCGCACTGTCACCCCGTTGAGCACCATGTCGAAGATTGAAAGCGGAAAAACTCCCGGAGGCAGTCCGATGAGCACCACCGTGCCGCCACGCCTCACCATGCCGACCACATGTTCGAATGCCTTGTGCGACACAGCCGTGATCAAGGCACCGTGCGCGCCGCCGATCTCGTGCTTCAGATAAGCGACCGGATCGCTGATCTTTGCGTTAACCGTGGCCTTGGCGCCCAGTTTGCGCGCCAGGTCCAGCTTGGCGTCGTCGATGTCCACAGCGGCCACATTCAGGCCCATGGCGCAGGCATACTGCACAGCCATATGGCCCAGACCGCCGATGCCCGAAACAACGACCCAGTTCCCTGGGCGCGTATCCGTCATCTTCAGCCCTTTGTAGACGGTGACACCTGCGCACAACACCGGCGCGATGTCCACTGAACCGACATTGACAGGTATAAGCCCCGCGTAATCCGCAGCGGCCAGCGCATACTCCGCGAAGCTGCCATTGACCGAATAGCCGGCGTTCTTCTGCTGTTCGCAAAGCGTTTCCCATCCGCCCAGGCAGTGCTCGCAATGACCGCAAGCCGAGTACAGCCAGGGAATGCCCACGCGATCGCCTTCCTTGATATGCACAACGCCCGCGCCCGCCGCAACGACAACGCCGACGCCTTCATGGCCAGGTATGAAAGGCGGGTTGGGCTTGACTGGCCAATCGCCATCCATCGCGTGCAAGTCAGTATGGCATACGCCGCAGGCACTGATCTTTACCAGCAACTCGCCAGGGCCCGGGTGCGGCACTTCGACCTCTTCAATGACCAGCGGTCTGCCCAGCTTCCTGGACACCGCTGCCCTCATAGTCTTTCTCATCACTTTTCCCACAAAATTCAAGCCAGTGTTTTCCACAATAGACTCGTTATAAATAGGAGAAAAGGAAGGATTAACCCTATATCGTAGACGCACAAAAAAAGAAGAAAGGCGCAAGGCCTGGCGCGGCTCTAGAGCTTCACCCGTCGACAAATGCGCCCGATCTGGTGAGGCGCACAGCTTCCTGATGGCCGGCATCAGCATCGAACATGGCATGCGCCAAGCCGGCAACAACCCGCCAGCCCCGGAAGCCGGCTCCTGCGCTGCCACCAGACCCTGCGCCACGCACGCCGCCTGCCTGTCCATCACGATACCCGCCATCGGATGCGACTCTTCTCATGCAATGCCAGCAACCGCCCTGCTCCGAAGCGAGCGGGGCCGGCTGGGCGCACCTATGAAAAAGCCCGCCGGGCGGCGGGCTAATTCCAAAAATAAACTCACATCCGATTTTACGGCCTGGAAAAATTGCTTTTTTCTCCGAAACCCGGCCAACTCTGACATTTGCCATCAGAATGAAATTGTTTGCGCGCCGCTTGACCATCAGCCAACTCCCCGAGTTCGTCATGATGGACATGATCCGCGCGTCCATTCTGCCGAGCGTGGGCAAGCCCCGCCTAGGCAGGCGGCTAAACAAGGCCATGAAGTTTGAAAATGATTGCTAGAGGGGGTATGGATGCCTGAAGCGATCGATCAGGCCAGAGCTGTTTTTGAATCAAGCCCCAAAATAACGGGCGATCCAATGTCGCATCGCATGGATTGCAACACCGCTTAAGATCATGCTTCAAAAGCGCACGACCAAAACTTAATTCGTTGCTTTCTATAAAAATAATGGCGGACAAGGGGGGATTCGAACCCCCGATACGCTATTCACGTATACACGCTTTCCAGGCGTGCGCCTTCAACCACTCGGCCACCTGTCCTAATTTTGACTTGGCGCGCTGCTTTTAAAGCATCTGACGCCAAGTCCATAATATTAGCAGTATTCATTCCCGCTTTGCAAGCCCAAGTTTAAACTCCAGCAGAACATGGTGCAAATAACAGGGCGCGTCTGCGTCGTGAACAGCCGCCCCCGGGCGGAAAGCGGCCTTCCTGCCGGCGAGCGTCAGCCGCGTTGCTGCAGGCTGAACATGCGCTCCACGTAACGGGCGATGGTGTCCACTTCCAGATTGACTCGGCTGCCGGCGCGCAGGTTCTTCAAGGTCGTGACCTGAACGGTATGCGGGATCAGGTTGATGCGGATCTCGCAGCCCTGCGCGTTGTCCTCGACCTGGTTCACGGTCAGGCTCACGCCGTTGACGGTGACCGAGCCCTTGTAGGCGAAATAGCGCGCCATATCCACCGGCGCCTGGATGCGCAGGTCCCACGACTCTCCGACGGGCTCGAAATGGCTGACCGTGCCCACGCCGTCCACGTGGCCCGAAACGATGTGGCCGTCCAGGGAGTCGCCCAGGCGCAGCGCGTGCTCCAGGTTGACTTCGCCGGGCTGGTCCAGCCCCACCGTGCGGTTCAGGCTTTCGCGCGAGACATCGACCACGAAGGAATTGTCGCCCAGTTCGACGGCCGTCATGCAGGCGCCCTGGATGGCAATAGAATCGCCCAGGCGCGCCTCGCCCAGGGGCAGACCGCCGGCATCGATTTCCAGACGCACGCCGGCGTCCTCCTGGCCTTGCAGCAGGGGGGTGACTTTGGTGATTCGGCCTACGGCGGCCACGATACCTGTAAACACAACAAGCCTCTCGCAGAAAAAATGGGCGTCGCCGCCCCGCACCTTGCGGTGCGTGATCAATCGGACCGGCCTGCGCCGCCCACGGACTGCAGCAAGGCCGCCCAATGGTCGCGCTGGCGCGCCAGCAGGCGGGCATCCTGTCCCAGCAGGCGCAGATCGGTGAATTCAAACGGTTGCACGGCGTCCAGCCCCGACAGGGCGGCGATATCGGCCACGCCCCTGCCCTGGCCCAGAACCTTGGGCGCCACGTACATCAGCAGCTGGTCCACCACGCCGGCGTCCAGCAAGGCGCCGGACAAGGTCGCCCCCGCCTCGGCGTGCACTTCATTGACCTGCTGCCCCGCCATCCAGTCCAGCACGGCGTGCACATCCACATGGCCGTCGCGCAGGGGCATGTGGATGACTTGGGCGTTGCGCTCGGCCAGTTGCGCCTCGCGCTGCGGATCGCGGCGGTGGCTGAAGACCCAGCAGACCGAACCGTCGAGCAAGGCGGCCTGCGGAGCCAGCTTCAACTGCGTGTCCAGCACCGCCTTGATGGGCGGGCGCGGCGTGTCGACAGCCCGCACGTTCAGGCGCGGATTGTCGGCCTGCACCGTGCCTATGCCGGTCAGCACTACGCAGCTGCGCGCGCGCCAATGATGGCCGTCATCGCGCGCCTGCGGCCCGGTGATCCATTGGGACCGGCCGTCGGACAGGGCGCTGCGACCATCCAGCGAGGCCGCCATCTTCAGCCACAACCATGGCCGGGAGCGGGTCATGCGGGCGAAGAAGCCTGCGTTGATTTCCAGCGCCTGCTCCACGCACAAGGGGCCGTCCACAGCGATGCCGGCCTGTCGCAAGCGGGCCAGCCCCCGGCCAGCCACCAGCGGATTGGGATCGAGCATGGCCACGACCACCCGCGCCGGAGCGGCCGCGACCAGCGCCTCGGCGCAAGGCGGCGTGCGGCCGTGATGACTGCACGGTTCCAGAGTGACATAGAAGGTCGCGCCGCGCACATCCACGCCGCGCTCGCGGGCCTGGCGCAACGCCATGACTTCCGCGTGCGGACCGCCCGCCTGCTGCGTGGCGCCGCTGGCCAGCAATTGGCCGTCGCGCACGATCAGGCAGGCGACGCGGGGATTGGGAGCGGTGATGTACAGCGACTGCCGGGCCAGCGCCAGGGCCTGCCGCATCCAGTCGTAGTCGTGTTGATCCAGCATGGCGGCAATCCTGTTCAGGACCGGCTGGGCTCGTTCATTTCGTCGATGGCCTGCACGAACTCGCGGATGTCCTTGAAGCTCTTGTAGACCGAGGCGAAACGCACATAGGCGACTTGGTCGAGCTGCTTGAGTTCGGCCATGACCAGCTCGCCGATGGTCTCGGAAGAGACCTCCCGTTCGCCGGTCAGCTGGAGTTTTTCCTCGATGCGCTGCACGGCGGCATCGACCTGCTGCATGGGTACGGGACGCTTGCGCAGCGCCACGCCCATGCTGGCGCGCAGGCGCGCAGGATCGAAATCCATGCGCGTGCCGTTGCGCTTGGCCACCACGGGCAGGCTCAGCTCCGAGCGTTCGTAGGTGGTGAAACGCCGTTCACAGGCCGAACACTTGCGCCGCCGCCGGATGGCGTCGCCTTCTTCGGTGATGCGGGAATCGATCACCTGGGTATCGACATGATGACAGAACGGACACTTCATTCAAGATCGCGGGCCTTGCGGCCCGCTCCGGGCTGATTACTTGGAATACACGGGCAGCTTGGAGGTCAGCTCATGTACGCGGCGGCGAACGTCGGCCAGCACGGCTTCGTCATGCGGGTTGTCCAGCACGTCGGCGATCAGGTGAGCCGTCTGCTCGGCCTCGGCTTCGGTGAAGCCGCGGGTGGTCATGGCAGGCGTGCCCAGGCGGATGCCGCTGGTGACGAAGGGCTTTTCGGGGTCGTTCGGAATGGCGTTCTTGTTGACCGTGATGTGGGCCTTGCCCAGGGCTTCCTCGGCGACCTTGCCGGTGATGCCCTTGGCGCGCAGGTCGACCAGCATCACGTGGCTTTCGGTACGGCCGGAGACGATGCGCAGGCCGCGCTCCACCAGGGTGCGGGCCAGGACATCGGCGTTCTTGACCACCTGGGCGGCGTAAGTCTTGAACTCGGGAGCCAGCGCTTCCTTGAAGGCCACGGCCTTGCCGGCGATGACGTGCATCAGCGGACCGCCCTGGATGCCGGGGAAGATGGCGGAGTTGATGGCTTTCTCGTGCTCGGCCTTCATCATGATGACGCCGCCGCGCGGACCGCGCAGGGACTTGTGCGTGGTGGAGGTGACGAAGTCGGCGTGCGGCACGGGGTTGGGATAGGCGCCGCCGGCGACCAGGCCGGCGTAGTGGGCGATGTCCACCATGAACAGCGCGCCGTTCTCATGGGCGATGCGGGCCATGCGCTCGAAATCGATGCGCAGCGCGTAGGCCGAAGCGCCGCCCACGATCAGCTTGGGCTTGTGCTCCTTGGCCAGTTGCTCCAGACGCTCGTAGTCGATTTCCTCGTCGGCGTTCAGGCCGTAGGACACGAAGTTGTACAGCTTGCCCGAGGCGTTCACGGGCGAGCCGTGCGTCAGGTGGCCGCCTTCGGCCAGGCTCATGCCAAGCACCGTGTCGCCGGGCTTGAGCACGGCCATGTACACGCCCTGGTTGGCCTGCGAGCCCGAGTTGGGCTGCACGTTGGCGGCCTCGGCGCCGAACAGTTCCTTCAGGCGGTCGATGGCCAGTTGCTCCACCACGTCCACGTATTCGCAACCGCCGTAGTAGCGCTTGCCGGGGTAACCCTCTGCATACTTGTTCGTCAGCTGCGTGCCCTGGGCTTGCATCACGGCTGGGCTGGTGTAGTTCTCAGAGGCGATCAGCTCGATGTGCTGCTCCTGGCGCACGTCTTCTTTCTGAATGGCGGCCCAGAGCTCGGGATCGACTTTGTCGAGAGTGGCAGAACGGTCAAACATGAGGGTTCCTAACGTTTAAGTGGAAGCAAACAAGAAAGCGACATTTTAGCGCGGATGCGGGCCGATCCGCCGCACCCGGCGGCTTTCACGCCGGAAACCACGCAAACCCGGGTAAAAAGCCGGGCGGAAGGAGGCGGGCTCAAGACAATATGAGCATTGCTCAACAAGCCCGCCGCTTGCGTCAGGATTGCTGGATCAGGCGCGGGTTGAGCGTATACAGCCCGGTGATGGACGCCTTGGCCAGAATGTGGCCCTCCATGGCGCGCAGCACGTCCTGGCCGGTGAAGCGGCCTTCCAGCGGCAGCTCGGCCACATCCAGCGCATAGACCGTGAACACGTAACGATGCGGCAAGGCGTCGTTCCAGGGCGGGCACGGGCCGTCATAGCCGAAGTAGTCGCCATTCATGTCGCGGTCGTTGGCGAACCAGCCGGTGTAGTCATTGACGCCCTGGCGCGTGCCGTCCAGCGCCAGCGGACCGGCCTTGCCCCTGGGCGTGATGCCCTTGGAGTACGAACCTTCGGCCAGCGTGGTGACGCTGGCGGACACATTGATCAGCACCCAGTGGAAGAAATCCACCCGGGGCAGGTCCGCCGGCACTTCGCGGCCGGGCTGGTTGACGTCGTCCGGGCGGCTGGGGACGTCGGGGTCGTGGCAGATCACCACGTAGGACTGGGTCTGCTCGGGCGCGTCCGTCCACTCCAGATGCGGATTGGCATTGCCCGCCAGGGCGACATGGGACTGGGCGTCGTACCGGCAGAAAGCCAGACGCTCGGGGATGACGCCCTGGTCCTGGAAAGAATCACTACGCAGTTTCATTGCAGACCTCCACAATCAATCAGCCGGTCAGGGTGACGCGGGCGAACTTGCGCTTGCCCACCTGCATCACGTAGCTGCCCGGCTCCAGTTGCAAACCTTTGTCGTCCACGCGCTCGCCGTCGATGCGCACGCCGCCCTGCTCCACGTTGCGCTGGGCCTCGCTGCCCGAGGCCACCAGGCCCGCTTCACGCAGGACCTTGAGCAGGGCCAACTGCCCGGCGACGGTGACTTCGGGCATGTCCTCGGGCATTTCGCCGCGGCGAAAGCGCGCCTCGAAGTTCTCCAGCGCCTGCTCGGCGGCCTTGGCGCTGTGAAAGCGCGCGACGATCTCCTGGGCCAGCTCCACCTTGACGTCGCGCGGATTGCGGCCCTCTTCGATCTGGCGCCGCAGGCCGGCGATGTCCTCCAGGCTGCGGAAGGACAGCAGCTCGTAGTAGCGCCACATCAGGGTATCCGAAATGGACATGAGCTTGCCGAACATGGAGTCCGGCGTTTCGCTGATGCCGATGTAATTGCCCTTGGACTTGGACATTTTCTCCACGCCGTCCAGGCCCACCAGCAGGGGCATGGTCAGGATGCACTGCTGCTCCTGGCCGTATTCTTTCTGCAGCTCCCGGCCCACCAGCAGGTTGAATTTCTGGTCCGTGCCGCCCAGTTCCAGGTCCGCCTTCAATTGGACCGAGTCGTAGCCCTGCAGCAGAGGGTAGAGGAACTCATGCACCGAGATGGGCTGGTTGGCCTTGAAACGCTTGGTGAAGTCGTCGCGCTCCATCATGCGGGCCACGGTATAGCGCGAAGCCAGCTGGATCATGCCGCGCGAACCCAGCTTGTCGCACCATTCGGAGTTGTAGCGCACTTCGGTGCGCTCGGGATCGAGCACCAGCGCGGCCTGATCGTAGTAGGTCTTGGCGTTGGTCACGACCTGCTCGGGAGTGAGCGGCGGCCGGGTGCTGTTGCGCCCGCTGGGGTCGCCGATGGTCGAGGTGAAGTCCCCGATCAGGAAGATGACGGTGTGCCCCAGGTCCTGGAGCTGGCGCATCTTGTTCAGCACCACCGTGTGCCCGAGATGGATGTCCGGCGCGGTGGGGTCCAGGCCCAGCTTGATCCGCAGCGGCTGGCCGGTGGAACGGCTGCGCTCCAGCTTGCGCGCGAATTCGGATTCGACCAGCAATTCGTCGCAGCCGCGCTTGACAATGGCCAGGTCGGCAAGGACATCCGGGGAAAGAGGCTCTGATGGGGAAGACATAACGATCTGGTGACAAACTAATAAGTAAAAATGCTCGAAAAATGAAGCCTAATGCGCTAGGATAGCCTGCTATTGCGAGCCGCGCTTGAAATTCGGCAAGGATTCGTATCCCAACTTATCTTATCATTCCCGCGTAGGTCAGTTCGCCCGGGCAGGAATGCTTTTTGTCCGCCCAGTACTCACTGACCGCCGCCTGCTGGCAAGGGGGACAGTGACTCGTACGTCCATCAAGGTTCTGGTTTTATGTTCAGCAAAGGGAAACGCTCCTCCCCACCCCTTGACATCCACCAGCCTCGACCTCGTCGAGCTCCATTCATCCGCGCGGGACTGGTCGTCCTGGCCCTGGGTTCCTTCGCAGCCGCCGGCGCGCTGGCGGTCGTCATGCCCAGCAGCCCCGAGCCCCTGATCTACCAGGCGCGCACCGCCCTGCCCCTGCCGGCCGAGATGACGGTGCTGCAGACCCGGGACAGCCAGGCCTACGTCAGCGAGACCCGCATCCGCCGCGGCGACACGCTGGCCGCGCTGCTGCAGCGCATGAACATCAACGAGGAAGGCCTGCTGCAGTTCCTGACGCACGACAAGCAGGCGCGCTCCATTTACAAGCTGTATCCCGGCCGCACCTTGCAGGCCGCCCTGGACGCCAACGGCAATCTGCTCTGGCTGCGCTACAAGCATACGCCCTACTCCGAGGAAGCGGGCGGCGGCGTGGCGCGCTGGCTGGAAGTGCGGCCCGACGGCAGCAAGGGCTTCACCGCCCAGGAGCAGACCGACCAGGCCCACGCCCAGATGCGGGTGGCCCAGGCCGAGATCAACAGCTCCCTGTTCGGCGCCAGCGACCAGGCCGGGATTCCCGACAGCATCACGCTGCAGATGGCCGACATCCTGGGCAGCAAGATCGACTTCCTGAAGGATCTGCGCAAGGGCGACAGCTTCCGCGTGGTGTATGAATCCTACGGCCACGAAGGCCAGGAAGTGGGCGCCGGACGCCTGCTGGCCGTGGAGTTCATCAACCAGGGCAAGGTCCACGAAGCCGCCTGGTTCCAGCCCGACAACGGCAGCGGCGGCTACTACGACTTCGACGGCAAGAGCCTGAAAGGCGCCTTCCTGCGCACCGCCCTGAAATTCACCCGCATCAGCTCCACCTTCGGCGGACGCCGCCACCCCGTGCACGGCGGCTGGCGGGACCATAAAGGCGTGGACTATGCCGCCCCGAGCGGCACGCCCATCCATGCCACGGCCGACGGCGTGGTCGAATTCATCGGGCGCCAGAACGGCTACGGCAACACCATCATCCTCAAGCATCACGGCGAATTCACCACGCTGTACGCGCACCAGAGCCGCTTTGCCGCAGGCCTGCGCAAGGGCGACCGCGTGGAACAAGGCCAGTTGATCGGCTACGTGGGCTCGACCGGCTGGGCCACCGGCCCGCATCTGCACTACGAATTCCGCATCGCCCAGAAGGCGGTGGACCCGCTGTCCGTGGACCTGCCCGTGGCACGCGTGCTCGATGCGCCGCAACGCAAGCAGTTCACCGCCGTGCTGGCCTCCTACCAGAACAACTTCGCGCTGCTGCAGCCGGCCGCCGAAGGCGTGCAAGTGGCCAGCCGCTGAGCACGGCCATGCAAGGGCCCCTGTACATCGGCCTGATGTCCGGCACCAGCATGGACGGGGTCGACGCCGTGCTGGCCGAATTCGGCACACAGGGCGCCCGCATACTGCAGGCGAACAGCCTGCCCATGCCGACCGCCTTGCGCGACGAACTCCTGGCCCTGCAGCACCCCGGCCACGACGAGCTGGCCCGCGCCAGTCGCGCCGCGCTGCAATTGGCCGACCTGTACGTGCAGGCCTGCCTGCCCTGGATTCAGGGCCCTGAAAAAACGGCGTTGCGCGCCATCGGCGTGCACGGCCAGACCATCCGGCACGCGCCCGACCAGGGCTATACCTTGCAATTGAACGCTCCCGCCCAGATCGCCGAGCGCTGCGGCGTGGACGTGATCGCCGACTTCCGCAGCCGCGATATTGCCGCCGGCGGCCAGGGCGCGCCGCTGGTCCCCATCGTCCACGAGGCCTTGTTCCGCAGCGAAGGCGGCCGCGCCATCCTGAACCTGGGCGGCATCGCCAATATTTCCCTGCTGCTGCCCGGCCAGCCCGTATTCGGCTTTGACACCGGTCCGGCCAATATGCTGCTGGACGCCTGGATACGCAAGCACCGCGGCCTGTCCTACGACCAGGACGGCCGATGGGCCGCCAGCGCCGCGCCCGACCAGGACCTGCTTGCCGCCCTGCTGGCCGAACCCTGGCTGCAGCTGCCGCCGCCCAAGTCCACGGGCCGCGATCTGTTCAACCTGGATTGGCTGGAGCAGCGCCTGCTGCAGGTCTATGGCGCACAGCCGTTCGACCCGGCCGTCGTCCAGGCCACCTTGCTGGAACTGACGGTGCGCAGCGTCGCCGATGCGATCCGCCGCAGCGCGCCGCAGGCGCAGGAAGTCCTGGTCTGCGGAGGCGGCGCGGCCAATCCCTGCATGCTGGCCCGTCTGTCGGACGAACTGGCCCTGCCCGTGCGGCCCACCAGCGAACTGGGACTGGATCCTCAACACATCGAGGCGCTGGCCTTCGCCTGGCTGGCCCATGCCCACGTGGAGCGCATCCCCGCCGGCCTGCCCGCCGTGACCGGGGCGCGTCGACCTACGATCCTGGGCGCCTGCTACCCGGCCTGATCCGGCTTGCGTCCCGCCTGCCTCGGGCTTGCTTTCCGGCAAAGAGCAGCGCCGTCGTGCAGTGCAGGCCGCGCCGGCCTGCCGGCCCCAAAATGGCCGCCCTCTTGTCTTTGGAGGGCCTGGCCGCAAAAAAAACCTGCCCGATGAAAGGCAGGTTTTTTTGTGGCAGACGCCGCTTCAGCAAGGAAGCGCGCGGCTTACACCGTGAAGGAAGAGCCGCAGCCGCAGGTGGTGGTGGCGTTGGGATTGCGGATGACGAACTGCGCGCCGTCCAGATCGTCCTTGTAGTCGATCTCCGCACCGACCAGGTACTGGAAGCTCATGGCGTCCACCAGCAGCTGCACGCCGTCCTTGTCGATGATGGTGTCGTCGTCGTTGACGAGCTCATCGAAGGTGAAACCATACTGGAACCCCGAACAGCCGCCGCCTTGCACGAATACGCGCAGCTTCAGTTCGGGACTGCCCTCTTCGATCAGCAGTTCGCGCACTTTCTCCACGGCCGCATCCGTGAAGATGAGGGGAGAAGGAGGGGCTTGCAGATCAACGGATTCGGTAAGGGTGCTCATGTGGTTCTCCTGCCGGCCCCCGCCGGCATGCGTAATGATCGTATGGATCGCACAGCGCTTGCGCCGCTCGCGGGTCGGGCGGTCAGTCTGACTGGGCGATGTCCGCCTGGCGGGACACTCTGATGGTGTTTCCTTCCAGGATGTTCAGTGTCAGGGAGGTGGGCTGAAAGCCCTCTGGCAGGGCCAGCCAGCCTATGACACGCTGAAACTGGTTGAAATTCAAGGCCAAGAGATCCGGTTGTTCGCCGGAGGACTCTGTGGCCGCGGGATCCGGCCCCACGGTCGGCGATAAATCGATTTTAACGGTTTTTCCGCCCTGCCGGCCAGTGGCCTGAAATTGCAGCCGGCCGGAAAAAGCCTTACCTTCCGTGGCGTTACGCTGCAGCAACACCTTGTAGGCGAGCAGATCGCCGCGCCGGCTGATGTCCAGCGCCCGTATGCTGACCGATCCGCTGGGGCCGGGCGGAAGAAGCTGTTCGTAGAAGGCCAGTTGCTCGCGCGTGTGGGCCAGGTCGGCCTGCGTGCTCTGCAGGGACTTCTCCAGCCCTTTGCGCGTGCTTTCCTCCAGCACCAGCTGGCCGCGCAGGACTTCGAACTCCGCCTGCATCTGGCGCAGGGACTCCTGGCTGCGGCTCAAGTCCTGCAGCGCCTGCTGAATGCGATCGGCGCGCCTGTCCTGCTGGATGAAGCCTTGGTAAGCCCACAGGCCGCCGGCCCCCAGCAGCAGGCCGGCCGCCAGGGCCAGCACGATGGCGCCCGGAAATCGGGACCGGGCGGATGCGACGCGCGATGATTCGGATGGTTCAGTCATGAACGTTTGACCCGTTCATCAACGGCAAGTTCCCAGGCAGAGCTCCAGCCTTGCAGCCTGCGCTTCTTCGCCGCCATGCGGGACGCGTCCGGCTTTGCCATGCGCCCGTCATGGACGGCGGGACCGACGCCAAGGCCCGCAATCAAGGAAGAATCGCCACCTGGCGCAGGCCGGTCTGCTCGGGCAGGCCGAACAGGATGTTCATGTTCTGCACCGCCTGGCCGGAGGCGCCCTTGACCAGGTTGTCCTGCACCACCAGGATGATGAGCTGGTCGCCGTTGCCAGGGCGCTGCACGGAGATGCGCAACTGATTGGATGCGCGCACCGAACGGGTCTCCGGCAGCGTGCCGGCCGGCAGCACGTCCACGAACTGCTCCTGAGCGTAGCGCTGCTCGAACAAGGCCTGGAAATCGGTATCCAGAGCTTCGGGCAAAATGCGGGCATAGATGGTGGAGAACATGCCGCGGATCATGGGCACCAGATGGGGCACGAAGGTCAGCCCCACGGGGCCGCCCGCCAGGCGCTGCAGCTGCTCCACGATTTCAGGATGGTGACGATGGCCGGCCACGCCATAGGCCTTGAAGTTGTCGCTGGCCTCAGCGAACAGGTTGGGGACCGAAGCGCCCTTGCCCGCGCCCGACACGCCGGACTTGCAGTCGGCGATCAGGTGGGCGGTGTCCACCAGTTTCTTGCCGCCTTCCAGCAAGGGGGCCAGGCCCAGCAGCACCGTGGTGGGATAGCAGCCGGGATTGCCGATGACCTTGGACTGGGCGATCTTGTCGCGCAGCAGCTCGGGCAGGCCGTAGGCCGATTGGCGCAACACGTCCGGGCAGCCATGCTCCATCTTGTACCACTTCTGGAAGACATCGGTGTCCTGAAGGCGGAAGTCCGCCGCCAGGTCGATGATGCGCACGCCCGCCTCCAGCAGGCGCTCCGCCTGACTCATGGCCACGCCGTGCGGCGTGGCGAAGAAGACGACGTCGCACTGCTCCAGCCCGGCCTGTTCAGGCGTGGAGAACTTCAGGTCCACGTGGCCTCGCAGGTTCGGATACATGTCCGAGACGGGCACGCCGTCCTCCTTGCGGGAGGTGATGGCGACCAGTTCGACGTTAGGGTGCTGGGACAGCAGACGCAGCAGCTCGACCCCGGTGTAACCCGTGCCGCCGACAATCCCTACCTTGATCCGGGTATCGCTGTGTGAAGCCATGAACTTTCCTGAATATGAGGTCAAAAATCGTATGTTACCGCAGTCCCCGCCCGTCCCGGCGCAAAGCGCGCCGGCCGCATGGACAAATGTAGCCGGCAAACAAAAACCCCGGCCGAGGCCGGGGTTTCTGAGCGCCAGACAGGCAGCGAAGCGGATTAGCGCTTGCTGAACTGCTTGCGGCGACGTGCCTTGTGCAGACCGACTTTCTTGCGCTCGACGGCGCGGGCGTCGCGGGTCACCAGGCCGGCCTGTTTCAGGGCGGACTTCAGGGACTCGTCGTAGTCGATCAGAGCGCGGGTGATGCCGTGACGGACGGCACCGGCCTGGCCGCTTTCGCCGCCGCCGTGCACGTTGATCTTGATGTCGAACGATTCGACATGATTGGTCAGCACCAGAGGCTGGCGCACGATCATGCGACCCGTTTCGCGGGCGAAGTATTCGTCGACGGGTTTGCCGTTGACCACGATTTGGCCCGAACCCTTCTTGATGAAGACACGAGCGACGGAGGTCTTGCGACGGCCCGTACCGTAATTCCAGTTACCGATCATGACCTATCCTTAGATGTCCAGAGTTTTAGGCTGTTGAGCACTGTGAGGATGCTCGGCACCAGCGTAAACCTTCAGTTTCTTGGCCATGGCGTAGCCCAGGGGGCCCTTTGGCAGCATGCCCTTGACGGCCTTTTCGATGGCACGGCCGGGGAAGCGCTCTTGCATGGTTTGGAAATTGGTTTCGTAAATACCGCCTGGGAAGTTGGAGTGGCGATAGTATTTCTTATCCTGCGCCTTGTTGCCGGTCACGGCAATTTCAGCGGCATTGATAATGATGATGTAATCGCCCGTATCAACGTGAGGGGTGTATTCGGGTTTGTGCTTGCCACGCAGACGGCGTGCGACTTCGCTGGCCACACGACCAAGGACTTTGCCTTTAGCGTCGATCACAAACCAGTCACGTTTGACTTCATGCGGCTTGGCCACGAAGGTCTTCATGATGGTTCCTAAATATGAAAAATACACAGGGCAAACAACATGCCTGCCCCATTGCGCCGCCCGCACCACGTACGGGTCAGCCCTATCCGGCCCTGCCAAGACGTTATGTTCCGCCCGTGCATTTTTTGCCAAATAGCTCGCTATAATAACATAAATAGCGGAAAATACACAGGGTTTTTCGGCAAACAGGGCAAAGAGGCCAGAAAAAAGCCCTTCCCCTGACGCGGGAAGGGCTTTGGCCCGGAAAAGCGCCGCGGACGCGGCGCGCAGGGATCAACCCTTTTTCTGGTTGGCCAGGGCGATGCCCAGGTAATTGTCGTAGGAACCTTCAGCCACGCGGAACCAGGGCACGATGGCGTCGCGGAAACCCATGTAGTCGTCGTGGATCTTCTTGAACATGGGGTCCTTGTCGCAGAATTCCTTGTACAGCACATTGGCGGTCTTGAAGGACTCGTCCATGACGTCGCGCGGGAAGGCCTTGAGCACGGCGCCGCTGGCGATCAGGCGGCGCAGGGCGGCGGGGCTCTGGGCGTCGTACTGGGCGATCATGCGCTCGCCGGCGGCGCGCGAGGCGGTCTCGATCAGGGACTGGTACTGCTTGGGCAGGGCCTTGAAGGCGGCATCGTTCACGTACAGCGACACCTGGGCCGAACCTTCCCACCAGCCGGGGTAGTAGTAGTACTTGGCCACTTTCTGGAAGCCCAGTTTTTCATCGTCCACGGGGCCGACGAATTCCACGGCGTCCAGCGTGCCCTTTTCCAGCGAGGGATAGATGTCGCCGGGCGGCACCTGCTGGGGCACCACGCCCATGCGGGCCAACACTTCGCCCGCAAACCCGGCGGTACGCATCTTCAGGCCCTTCAGGTCTTCGAGCGAATTGATTTCCTTGCGGTACCAGCCGCCCATCTGGGTGCCGGTGTTGCCGAAGGCGAAGTTGATGATGTTGCGGGTGGCGAACAGCTCGCGCAGCAGCTTGGTGCCGTTGCCTTCCTGCATCCAGGCGTTCATCTGGCGGGCGTTCAGGCCGAACGGCACGGCCGTGTCGAAACTGAAGGAGGGGTCCTTGCCATAGTAGTAGTAGGAGGCGGTCTGGCCGCATTCCACGGTACCGTTGCTCACGGCGTCCATCACGCCAAAGCCTGGAACGATCTCGCCGGCGGGATACAGGCGGATGCTGAAGTTGCCGTCCGTCGCCTCTTCAATCATCTTGCAGAATGCCTGGGCGGTGGAGAACAGGGCCGGCGTGGCTGGTCCGTAGGTGGACGTCAGCTTCCAGTTGACTTTGGGATTGCTCTGAGCAATGGCAGGAGCGGCGATGGCGGCACTGCCGGCCACGGCGCCAAGGCCTGCCTTTTTCAGGAACGAGCGACGCTGCATGAAAAACCTCCTTGTGGGCGTTCGACGATCATTGGGAAATGTTTTTTTGTGCTAAGGATATTACACTGGCGCACAGCCCAGCGGGGCCCAGCGGGACCGGGATTATCCCGCAACCCCGTCATAACGGCGACCCGCCCGTGAAATTAAGTGCGGACGCAGTGCGGGCGCAGCGCGGACGCAGCGCGGACAAGGTGCGGGAGCGCTCCGGCGCACGGGGCGCCGTGCGGTACGGCCTCAGGAGCCGGCCACCGACATCTGCTCGATCAGGATGGAGCCGGTGCTCTTGGAGCCGCGTCCGAAGGTGTCGGCGCCCACCGCCACGATCTGGGCGAACATGTCGGCCAGATTGCCGGCGATGGTGATTTCCTCCACCGCGTGCTGGATCTGGCCGTTCTCCACCCAGTAGCCGAAGGCGCCGCGCGAGTAGTCGCCCGTCAGGTAGTTGATGCCCTGGCCGATCAGCTCGGTGACGAGCAGGCCGCGATCCATCTTGCGCAGCATCGCGTCCAGGTCATCCTCGGGGCGCGTCAGGCGCGAGCTCAGCAGCAGGTTGTGCGATCCGCCGGCATTGCCGGTGGACGGCATGCCCAGCTTGCGGCCCGTGTAGGAAGACAGGAAATAACCCTTGAGCACGCCGCCGCGCACCACGTCGCGATCGCGCGTGCGCACGCCCTCCGCATCGAATGGCGCGCTGCCCATGGCGCCGGCCAGATGCGGGCGCTCGACCACGTCGATATGCTTGGCCAGCACGGACTTGCCCAGCGAATCCAGCAGGAAGGAGGTCTTGCGGTACAGGGCCGAGCCGCTGGTGGCCTGCACCAGCGAACCGAGCAGGCCCACGGCCAGCGGCGCCTCGAACAGCACCGGGTAGCGGCCCGTCGGAATGCGGCGCGCCGACAGGCGCGACAAGGTGCGTTCGGCGGCGTAGCGGCCCACGGACTCGGGGCTGGAGAGGCGGTGGGGATCGCGCGAGGTGCTGTACCAGTAGTCGCGGTGCATGCGATCGCCCTTGCCCACGATGGGGCTGACGCTGATGGAGTGCCGGCTGTAGGGATAGCCTCCCAGAAAGCCGCGGCTGTTGCCCATGACGAAATGGCCTTCCACGGTATCGACCGAGGCGCCTTCCGAATTGCTGACCAGCGGGCTCAGGTCCAGCGCCGCCTGCTCGGCGCGGATGGCCAGGCGGGTCGCCTGGTCCGCATCCAGCAGCCAGGGGTGATGCAGCTGCAGGTCCGGGTACTCCAGGGCCAGCATGTCTTTTTCAGGCAGGCCCGCGAACGGGTCCTCGGCCGTGTAGCGGGCGATGTGCCAGGCCGCCTCCACGGTCTCGCGCAGAGCCTTGAGCGAAAAATCCGACGTCGATGCCGAGCCGCTGCGCTGGCCGGCGAAGACGGTCACGCCCAGGGAACGATCCTGCGTCTGCTCGACGGTCTCCAGTTCCCGCTGGCGCACGGACACGGCCAGGCCCTTGTTCTCGGAAATATCCACCGCTGCGTCGCTGGCGCCAAGCTTGCTGGCGTGACGCAGCGCTTCGTCCACCAGTTCGCAGAACTGGAACTGGTTGGCGCTGATAGCCAATTGGGAAATAGTTCGTTGACTCATTGCTACTCTTTCAGGGTTAGGCGGTTATCATAGCCAATTGGCGACAATCTTTTTCACTCTTTATGTCCCGCCCACGCACTGAAATCGACGAAAACGGATACGATCGGCCCAGCAAATCGCAGGTCAAACGTGAAATGCATGCCCTGCTGGACCTGGGCAAACGACTGATCGAGCTCTCCGACGACAGGCTCAAGCAGCTCCAGCTGGACGAGCGGCTGCTGATCGCCATCAAGGAAGCCAAACGCATTACAGCCCGGGAAGGCCGCCGCCGGCAAATTCACTTTGTCGGTAAGCTTATGCGCCAGGTCGACCCCGAACCCATCCTGCAGCAACTGGACGTCTGGGAGAACGGTTCCCGGGAGCAGACCCAGGCCATGCACCGGCTGGAGGCGCTGCGCGACCTGCTGTTGCGCAGCGACGACGCCCTGACCGAATTCATGAACGAATTCCCCGGCGCCGATATCCAGCAGCTTCGCACGCTGATACGAGCCGCCCGCAAAGAGTCACAGAAAAATGAGACACTGATGCCCGGTCAGGATCCGCAGCGCAAACACTACCGCGCCCTGTACCAGTACATCAAGACCCTGGTTGACCTTTCGGAGTCCCCATGAATCCCCTGCTTGAGTCGATTGAAATTGAAACCGGCCTCAATCCGCAGCACGCCGTCATCTGGCTGCACGGCCTGGGCGCCGATGGCCACGACTTCGCGCCCATCGTCCCCGAGCTGGGCCTGGAAGCCGCCCCGCCCATCCGGTTCATCTTCCCTCATGCTCCCGTCCAGCCCGTCACCATCAATGGCGGCATGGCCATGCGCTCCTGGTACGACATCTACGTGGCCGACCTGGTGCGCCGCGAAGACGAGAACGGCCTGCGCCACTCCCAGACCGAGGTGCAGAACCTGATCGCCCGCGAGAACGCGCGCGGCATCCCCACCGAACGCATCGTGCTGGCCGGCTTCTCGCAGGGCTGCGCCATGACGCTGCAGACCGGCCTGCGCCTGCCCGAACGCCTGGCGGGCATGGTCTGCCTGTCGGGCTACCTGCCCCTGGCGGGCTCGGTGGCGGCCGAGCGCCATCCGGCCAACCAGAACACGCCCATCTTCATGGCGCACGGCATCATGGACCCGGTCGTGCAGATCAGCCGCGCCGAAGCCAGCCGCGAGCAGCTCCAGTCCCTGGGCTATGCCGTCCAGTGGCACACCTACCCCATGCCGCACGCCGTCTGTCCGGACGAAATCGCCGCCATCGGCGAGTTCCTGCGCAACGTGCTGCGCTAGAACGACGGACGCTCAAGCAGAACGCCGCTGGTCACAGCGGCGTTTTTTTTCGACTCGCGCAGGCTCAATCCGAGCGGCGCGTCTCTCCCAGGTCCAGCCAGACCCGCCGCATGCTGGGGTCCTCGGGATCCGGGTCATTCTGAAAGCCCAGGCGCTTCATCAAAGCCTGCATGGGCGAATTGGAGGCCAGCACGTAACCGTCGATGTAGGTCAGGCCCTGCTCGGACGCCGCCTGGATCAGGGCCTGCATCAAGGTCAGCCCCAGGCCCCGCCGCTGCCAGGCGTCGCCGATGACCAGGGCGTACTCGGCCCCCCGGCCGTCGGCGTTGCGCAGATAGTGGGCGAAGCCGATGATCTCGTCGCGCGGGTGGTTGCGATTGTCCGGGTTGGGCGAGCGCACGGTGGCGATCAGCGCCAGTTCCCGGTCATAGTCGATGCGGGTATAGCGCGACAGCATGCGCGGGGTCAGCTCGCGCAACATGGACACGAAACGCATGTAGCGGGTTTCGTCCGAAAGGCCGCGCATGAAGGCCTGCAGGGCCTCGGCGTCCTCGGGCCGGATGGGACGCAGCGTCCAGCGCTGCCCGTCCTGGAACTGGCGCCGTTCGATCAGATGGCGCGGATAGGGGTGGATGGCCATGTGGCGGTAGCCCGCCGTCTCGGGCAGCACCAGCATGGACTGGCTGCTCAGGGTGATCTTGATGCTCTGGATGTACAGGCTGTTGTCGCCGGCCATCAGCGGGTCCAGCGCCACGCCGCTCACGCCGGGCAGCTCGCTCATCAGGTCGGACAGGCGCTCGAGCGTCTGCAGCAATTGCGTCAGCACCAGCGGCGTCAAGCGCGAGGACAGCATCTTGCGCCACAAAGGGCTGCGCTCCACCAGCTGGCGGGCCAGGTAGCGATTCAGGGGCGGCAGCTCCACCGCCGGGTAGGTGGCGGACAGCCAACCCTCGTGGCCGGCCGCGCCGAACACCACATAGGGCCCCAGCTTGTCGTCGGTCTCGAAGCGGATCCCCATGGGTGGCAGGTCGGGGTCCGGCAGACCCTGATCGCTCGTGACGCGCAGGTCCACCACCGGCACGTGGAAATAGCGCAGCAGGTCGCGACACTCCTCTTGCGTGGGCTGGCGGCGCTCGCTCTGGATCTCGCTGACCAGGGCGCGCGCCGGCTCGACCTCGGGCAGCGTGCCCAGGGGCAGCGGCGGCAGGGTCTGCTGCGACAGGTGCTGGTTGTAGTGATAGCGCGCCAGCAGGTCGAAGGCGTTGGCGGCGGTGTCCGGCGTGCGGAAGGCCGGCGTGCCCACGCCGTCGAGCAGATGGCGCAGAGGCCGCATGTCCGCATCGCCGATCAGGCAGGTGATGATGGGTTTGCGCGCGCTGGCCGACAGCATGGCCAGCTGGCGCGAGACCGCCTGCATGTCCGATAGAGGGTCGGGCGTCAGCAGCACCAGGACCCCGTCGATGTCCGCGTCGTCCAGCAGGGTGGAGACCACCGAATCGATGCGCATGGGCGTCAGCGGCGCGAAGGTGACCACCGGATTCTGGGGCTGGTCGCCCGGCACCAGCAAATTTTCCAGAGCGCGCTGCGTGGCGGGCGCCAGCTCCGGGCAGGAGACGGCGGCGTCGGGCCCCAGCACGTCCAGGGCCAGCTGGGCGGCGCCGTTGCCATTGGAAAACAGGGCGATGCGCCGGCCCTTGGGGCGGCGCGTATAGACCAGCACCTTCAGGGCGGAAAACAACTGCACGAAATACCGGATGCGCACCGCCCCCACGCGCCGCATCAATGCATTGAAGACGGCCTCGTGGGCTTCGCCCTGCTGGCACTGGCCGCCCACCTTCAGCACCACCACCGGCTTGACCGCCGCCACGGCATGCAATGCGCTGGTGAAGCGGCGCGAGGCCGGCGTGTGTTCCAGGTACAGGGCGATACTGTCCGTGCGCGGATCCATGGCCAGGTAGTGCAGCACTTCGGGCACGTCCACGACGGCCTCGTCCCCCACCGAGACAATGGCGGAAAAGCCCAGGCTGACGTCCTCGGCCCAGTCCATCAGGGCGGAAGTGATGGAACGCGACTGGGAAACCAGCGCCACCCGTCCGGCCAGGGCCATCTGCGGCTCGTGGCTGAGGTTGATGCCCAGGTGCGGCCGCTGCACGCCGAAGGCGCGCGGGCCCAGCACCAGGCAATCATTGATGCGCGCCCAGGAGCGGGCGTAAACCATGTCCTCCAGCGGATCCTGGGAAGACAGGTCGGAGGGCAGGATGACCACCACGCGCGGCTTGTGCGCACGGATGGCGTCCAGCGCCTGCGGCAGGCGATCGGGCGCGATGCAGACCAGCGCCAGGTCCAGGCGCTGCGTGCCGGTCAGCCCCTCCAGCCGGTCGGGTACGCGCACCTCGGTCGCGCTGATCGCAGCCTGGGTGATGCGCCCGGCCAGGCGCGCCGGCTCCTCGCGCAGAATGGGCAAAGGCAGGGTCGAGACCACCAGCACCGAGCGGGGTTCAAACAATGCCGTCAGACGATGCCTCAAGACTGCCATGATCGCTCCGCCATACTGTAAGCACACGCCAAGTTGAAAGTCCTCCCATCTTAAGCACAGCCGCCGCCAAAGTAAAAGCCATCGGAGATGCAACTCACTTATCCTTTGGTATAGGCGGCGTAGCCCAATGCCTTGGCCAAACGCCTGCTTCGCAGCGGCGGCACGCCGTAAAATGACGGCTGTCCGGAAAGCAGCGCCTTCCGGCTCTCTGACAGGAAAACTCACTATGTCCAGCGACAGTAGTCGAAGAAGCAGGCTGCAAGGGCCATCCGGGCGTGACTGATTGATGCGGTCGGCTCCGGCGGCCTGCGCAGCACGCCAAGGAGTGACCCATGCGTCTCGATTTTCATTCCGGCCGGGCCCATGGCGGCCCCGCCGCCCCGCCCTCGCGCGCCGATATGCGGCCCGCCGCCCTGCGCCTCGCCCCCAAGCGCCCCGGCATCGCCTGGCACATCAATGCCACGACCCGCCGCCCTGAATGCCGCTGGACCCTGGATGGCGACAAGCCTCCGCCGGTACGCGCCCACTGACGCGGCGGCGTCCGCCGCGTTCCGCCGGGCCTCCCACTTTTTTTCTTGACTTGCCGGCCGCGTCCCGCGGCCCGACCTGCCGCGCCCTGCCGCTTCCGGCCCAGGGGCGGCGCTGCCACGCCTACAAGAACCTGTTCAAAGGCAGGAGAAACACATGAACACCGCAGAACACACCCTAGACCTGAAGTCCCTGGACAGCGAGGACCGCAGCCTGTCCATGCGCGCGGCCCAGGAGGCCCGGAACAGCCTGGAGTCCACGCTGGCCGGCGTCCAGGCCAGCCTGCACGGCCTGACCGAAACCGAGGCGCGGGCCCGGCTGGGCGAATGCGGCCTCAATGAAGTAGCCCGCGACAAGCCGCCGCACGCCCTGATCCAGCTTCTGCTGGCCTTCAAGAACCCATTCATCGCCGTGCTGCTGGTGCTTGCCTTCGTCAGCGCCTTCACCGACATCGTTCTGCCCTTGCGCGCCGGGGAGCCGGCCGACTACACGGGCGTAGCCATCATTCTTACCATGGTGACGCTCAGCGGACTGCTGCGTTTCTGGCAGGAGTACCGCTCCGGGCGCGCCGCCCAGGCCCTGAAAGCCATGGTGCGCACCACCGCCAGCGTGCTGCGCCGCTCCACCGTGTCCAGCGGGCCCGTCCTGCGTGAAATCCCCATGAGCCAGGTCGTGCCCGGCGACATCGTGCGCCTGTCGGCCGGCGACATGATCCCCGCCGACGTGCGCCTGGTCGAATCGCGCGACCTGTTCGTCAGCCAGGCGGCGCTGACGGGCGAAGCCCTGCCCGTCGAAAAGTACGACACGCTGGGCGCGGTGACCGGCAAGCGCGCCGGTCCGGCCAGCGCAGGCGCCGGGCTGCTGGAGCAAGCCAACATCTGCTTCATGGGCACCAACGTGGTCAGCGGCACCGCCACCGCCGTGGTCGTGGCCACCGGCCCGCATACCTACTTCGGCTCGCTCGCCAAGGCCATCGTGGGCTCGCGCGCGCAGACCGCCTTCGACCGCGGCGTGAACAGCGTCAGCTGGCTGCTGATCCGCTTCATGCTGGTCATGGTGCCGGTCGTGCTGCTGATCAACGGCTTCGCCAAGGGCGACTGGACCGAAGCCTTTCTGTTCGCCCTGGCCGTGGGCGTGGGCCTCACTCCCGAGATGCTGCCCATGATCGTGTCGTCCAACCTGGCCAAGGGCGCGGTCGCCATGGCCCGGCGCAAGGTGGTGGTCAAGCGCCTGAACGCCATCCAGAACTTCGGCGCCATGGACGTGCTGTGCACCGACAAGACCGGCACGCTGACCCAGGACCGCATCATCCTGGAGCATCACCTGGACCTGGACGGCAGCAGCAGCGCCCGCGTCCTGCAGCTGGCCTTGCTCAACAGCCTGCACCAGAGCGGCGTGAAGAACCTGATGGACCAGGCCGTGGTGCGCTTCGCCGAAAAAGCGCCCGCCGCGCGGCAGGCGATCGGCGCCTACCGCAAGATCGACGAACTGCCTTTCGACTTCATCCGCCGCCGCCTGTCCGTGGTGGTGCAGGCGCCCCAGGGCGAACAGCTGCTGGTGTGCAAGGGCGCCGTCGAGGAAATGCTGGACATCGCCACGCACGTGCAGCACGGCGGGCAGCGCCTGGCCCTGGATGCCGTGCAGCGCGAGCGCCTGCAGGAGCTGGCGCGCGCCTACAACGCGGACGGCTTCCGGGTCCTGCTGGTCGCCACGCGCGAGATCGCCCGTGAACAGGCCAGGTCGCGCTACGAGATCGCCGACGAGCAAGGGCTGACCGTACAGGGCCTGCTGACCTTTCTGGATCCGCCCAAGGAAAGCGCCGCCCAGGCCATCGCCGCCCTGACCGAACATGGCGTGGCCGTAAAGGTGCTGACGGGCGACAACGAGGTCATCACCGCCAAGATCTGCCGCGAAGTCGGCCTGGAGCCCGGCCAGCTGCTGCTGGGCCAGGAGATCGAACACATGGAGGAGGCCGTGCTGCGCAGCGCCGTCGAGCGCCATACCGTGTTCGCCAAGCTCACGCCGCTGCAGAAGTCGCGCGTGCTCAAGGCCCTGCAGGCCAACGGCCACACCGTGGGCTTCCTGGGCGACGGCATCAACGACGCGCCCGCCCTGCGCGACGCCGACGTGGGCATCTCCGTGGACAGCGGCACCGACATCGCCAAGGAGTCGGCCGACATCATCCTGCTGGAGAAAAGCCTGCTGGTGCTGGAAGAAGGCGTGATCAAGGGCCGCGAGACCTTCGGCAACATCATCAAGTACCTGAACATGACGGCCAGCTCCAACTTCGGCAACGTGTTCTCCGTACTGGTGGCCAGCGCCTTCATTCCCTTTCTGCCCATGCTGGCCATCCACCTGCTCATCCAGAACCTGCTGTACGACATCTCGCAACTGGCCCTGCCCTGGGACCGCATGGACAAGGACTTCCTGCGCAAGCCGCGCAAATGGGACGCGAAGAACATCGGACGCTTCATGATCTGGATCGGACCGACGTCCTCCCTCTTCGACATCACCACCTTCATGCTGATGTGGTACGTTTTCGGCGCCAGCACGCCCGAGATGCAATCCCTGTTCCAGTCCGGCTGGTTCATCGAGGGCCTGCTGTCCCAGACCCTGGTCGTGCACATGCTGCGCACCCAGAAGATCCCGTTCATCCAGAGCACGGCGGCCCTGCCCGTGATGCTCATGACCGGCCTGATCATCGTGATCGGCATCTATCTGCCCTTCTCCGGGCTGGGAAGCCTGGTGGGCCTGCAGCCGCTGCCCTGGGAGTACTTCCCCTGGCTGCTGGCCACGCTGCTGTCCTACTGCCTGCTCGCCCAGGGCATGAAGACCCTGTACATCCGCCGTTTCGGCCAATGGTTCTGAGGTCATCCCCATGCAATGCAATCTCCGCACCCGCACCGCCCTGCTCGCCGCCGTCCTGGCCGCGGCGGGCCAGGCGCAGGCCGCCGGCGGCGCCCACGTCATCGACGACAGCGAAGTCGGCGACCCCGGCTCCTGCCATGTCGACACCTGGGCCGCGCTCCAGGAACACCACCAGAAGCAGATATCCCTGGCCCCGGCCTGCACGCCCGCCGCCCTGCCCTGGCTGGAGCTGGGCGCAAACCTGGGCCATGACTGGCGCGGCTCCCGCCATGAGAGCCGCGTGGGACCCGCATTGAAGCTGTCCCTGCTGTCCCCGGACCACGGCCGGCTGGATCGTGCCGGTCACCCTGCCCATCAGGCCATGGCTGCGCCTGAACCTGAATGCGGGCTGGACCTTGGACAAGGACGATGAAAGCCGCCGCCACGCCGCTTTCTACGGCCTGCAGGTGGAGGCCGACCTTGCCGCTCAGCTTTCCCTGATGGCCGAAGCCTTCCAGCGCAAAGGCTCCAGGAGCGGCTACCAGGCCGGTGCGCGCTGGAACCCGGGCAACGGTCCGGTGGACCTGGACCTGCTCGTCGGCCGCCGCGTGGACGGCTCGGACGCCCGCCAGGTGACCTTGGGCATGTCGGTCAGATTCTGAGCGCCGCCCAAGTATATGATGACGACATCGCCCGGCATCCGTCCGATGCCGGGCCCCGACTGACCGGAATACGCATGAACACTCCTGCCTCCCCGCGCCGCGCAAGCGCCTCCCCCGCATGGGTCCTGACCGTGCTGGGCGCGCTGATGCTGCTCGTCTTCGTGGCGGACACCCTGACCGATTACGCCATCGCGGCCGCCGTGTTCCACACGACCCTCCTGCTGATCGCCATCCGCTTCCTGTCGGCGCGCCAGGTCGTCATGCTGGCTGCGGCCGGCATCGTGCTGACCGTGATCAGCTTCCTGCTGACGCGTTCGGGCCACTACGAAGCCGGGCTGGTCAATACCTGCATCAGCATCATCGCCATCGGCGTGACCTCCTACCTGGGACTGAAGCTCAAGTCTGCACAGGCCGCCGCCCACCAAGCCCGGGAACGGCTGCTGCGCCTGTCGCGCCTGACCACGCTGGGCCAGTTGAGCACCTCCATCGCCCATGAAGTCAGCCAGCCGCTGGCCGCCATCGCAGCCAGTGCCGGCGCCTGCCAGCGCTGGCTGGACGCCGATCCGCCCAATGTGGAGAAAGCCCGGGCAACGGCGCAACGCATCGCGGCCGACGCGCAGCGTGCCAAGAATGTGCTGGAGCGCGTGCGCAGCATCACGCGCAACGAGACGCCCGCCAGGACCGCCTTCGACCTCAACCAGGCGGCGCAGGAGATCATCGAGCTCTCGCGCGGCGAACTGCTGCGTGCCGGCATCTCCCTGACCCTGTCCCTGCAGGAGAAGCTGCCGCCCGCCTACGCCGACCGGGTCCAGATCCAGCAGGTCATCGGCAATCTGCTGCTCAATGCCATCGAAGCCCTGTCCGAACCCGGCAAGCGTGCGCCGCAAATCCACATCCGCACCCTGGCTCCCGAGCCCGGCAAGGTACAGTTCCTCATCCAGGACAACGGCCCGGGCCTGCCTGCAGGGCAGATGCCGCAGCTGTTCGACACCTTCTGGACCACCAAGCCGGCAGGGCTGGGCCTGGGCCTGACCATCAGCCGCGCCATCATGGACGCCAACAACGGCCACATCGGGGCTGCCGACAACGTCCGCGAGGGCGCCCTCTTTCAGTTCACCCTGCCGACCGCCCCATGACATGCGCCATGCCCACAGACTCCCCCACCGTCTACATCATCGATGACGATCCTTCCATGCGCGCCGCGCTGGAAGACCTGCTGGCCTCGGTGGGCCTGCGGGCCGCGGCGTTTTCCGGCACGCGCGATTTCCTCGCCCATGCGCCCGCCGATGGGCCTTCATGCCTGATCCTGGACGTGCGCATGCCCGAGCAAAGCGGCACGGACTTCCATGTCCAGATGGAGGCGCTGGGCCTGCGCATGCCGGTCATCTTCATCACCGGCCACGGCGACATCCACATGGCGGTCAAGGCCATCAAGCATGGCGCGGCGGACTTCCTGACCAAGCCTTTCGTGGACCAGGACCTGATCGACGCGGTGCAGGCCGCGCTGGCCGCCGACGGCCGGCGACTGCGGCAGGAGCAGGCCCGGCAGGCCTTGCGGCAGCGCTGGGAATCGCTCAATGCGGGCGAGCGGGACGTGCTCGCCCTGGTCGCCCAGGGCCTGCTCAACAAGCAGATCGCGGCGCAACTGGGCGTGAAGGAGGTCACCGTGAAGGTGCGCCGGGCCCGGGTGATGCAGAAGATGCAGGCCGGCTCCCTGGCCGAGCTGGTGCGGCTGTTCGATCAGCTCGGCCTGCCGTCAGGCGCGCAGCCCGCGCCCGACGGGCATCGCGTGCCGGGGCGGCGGGCTGAGTTAAAATAGCCCGGTCCAGTCCCCCTTGCGGACTTCTCAAGGTCAACGCCGAACACAAGTCATGAGCACGTCTACCCCCAACGCCATCCGCACCCGTTTCGCTCCCTCGCCCACCGGCTACCTGCACCTGGGCGGCGCACGCACCGCGCTGTTTTCCTGGGCCTTCGCCCGCCATCACAAAGGCACCTTCGTGCTGCGCATCGAAGACACGGACCTGGAGCGTTCCACCCCGCAGGCCGTGCAGGCCATCCTGGACGGCATGCAGTGGCTGGGCCTGGAGGCCGACGAAGGCCCCTTCTACCAGATGCAGCGCATGGACCGCTACCGCGAAGTCATCGCCCAGCTGCTCAAGGACGGCCACGCCTATTACTGCTACAGCAGCCCCGAGGAAGTCGAGGCCATGCGCGAGAAGGCCCGCAGCCTGGGCCTGAAGCCCCGCTACGACGGCACCTGGCGCCCCGAGGCCGGCAAGACGCTGCCGCCCGTGCCCGCCGGCCGCCAGCCCGTGGTGCGCTTCAAGAGCCCTCAAACCGGCGCCACCAGCTGGGACGACCTGGTCAAGGGCCGCATCAGCTTCGACAACGGCGAGCTGGACGATCTGATCATCGCGCGCGCCGACGGCACGCCCACCTACAACTTCTGCGTGGTGGTGGACGACTGGGACATGAACATCACCCACGTGATCCGCGGCGACGACCACGTCAACAACACGCCCCGCCAGATCGTCATCCTGCAGGCCCTGGGCGCCACCCTGCCCCAGTACGGCCACGTGCCCATGATCCTGGGCCCGGACGGCGAAAAGCTCTCCAAGCGCCACGGCGCGGTCAGCATCATGGAATATGACAAGGACGGCTACCTGCCCGAGGCCATGATCAACTACCTGGCCCGCCTGGGCTGGAGCCACGGCGACGACGAACTCTTCACCCGCGAACAACTGGTGGAATGGTTCGACACGCGCAACCTGAACAAGTCCGCCTCGCAGTGGGACCCCAAGAAGCTGAACTGGGTCAACGCCCACTACATCAAGGCCAGCGACAACGCGGACCTGGCCGAACGCGTCGCCCCGCGCATCCAGGCGCTGGGCGGCAAGACCGACGGCCAGGACCTGCCCGGCATCATGGGCCTGCTCAAGGACCGCGCCGAGACCCTGAACCAGCTGGCCGAAGGCGCCCTGCTGTTCTGCCGCCCCTTCGAGCCCGCCAGCGACGAACTGCAAGCCGAGGTGCTGACGCCCGAGGCGCGCGTCCTGCTGCGCGACTTCGCCGCCAAGGCCGCCGCGCTGCCGCAATGGAACACGGAAAGCCTGGCTGCGCTGATCAAGCAGGTGCTGGCCGACCACGACGTGAAAATGCCCAAGCTGGGCATCCCCTTGCGCGTGGCCGTCACGGGCCAGAAGCAGACTCCGGCCGTGGACGCCGTGCTGGCCCTGATCGGCCGCGACAAAGTGCTGGGGCGTCTGGCGGGGCTGTAAGCGCCATTCATCTTCCCCAAAAAAAACCGCCGCCTCGATACAGGCGGCGTTTTTTTTGCCACTCGGAATTGCGGACGGCTTTTCCCTGCTGCGCCAGGCCTTCGGCCGCGGCAGGCAAGCCCCGATCCTATCGAGGCGCGGCATCCGCTCCGACTCAATCAAGAAACGAGGCGTCAGTCCGCTTCATTCAAGCGGCTGACCTCGATGGTCGCCTCGCCCTGCTCGCTGCTGGCCCAGACCGTGCCGTCCTGGATGTTCAGGTTCACGGCCATGCCGCGTCCGGCCAGCTTGGCCAGGGCTTCGGTGCCGGCCGCGTCCAGCGCATAGACATGGATGTTGCGGGCGCGCGTGATCTTGTCCTTGACGCCGTTCCACCACACGCCCACGGTGCGGCCATAGGCCAGCACGGTGACCCGGCGCGCGCGCGAGCTGGCCTTGAGCAGGCGGCGTTCGTCGGGCAAGCCCACTTCCAGCCAGTGCAGCAGCTCGCCGCTCAGGTCGTGCTCCCACAAGGCAGGCTCGTCCGTGTCGCTCAGGCCGCGGGCGAAGGCCAGGCCTTCGTCGGCGTCGGCATGCAGGCCGAAGGCCAGCAGGCGCACCATCAGGCGCTCCTCGGTCTCGGAAGGATGACGCGCCAGCGTGACGGCGTGACTGCCGTAGTAGGCGCGATCGTTGTCGGCAACATTCAGTTCAGCTTTATAGACGGTGGAACGCAAGGCCATGATGCAGACGGCCCGCCAGGCGGGCCGGAAAAAAGGGCCGTTGCAGGAACGGCCCCGGTTGGACAGGGGATGAATCAGAATGGCAGGCGGTAGCCCGGCGACATCCTGGTCAGGCGGTAGGTCGCGCCATCCTGGCTGCGCAGCACCAGATTGCGGGCGGTGACGCTGACGATGGTGTAGCTGTTCTGGTAGATGGGATCGCCCGGCTCGGTGATCACGCCATTGGACTCCTGGGTGTCCAGGATCAGGGCATTGCCCTCGCGCTTCCAGCAGCCGCTTTCGTTCAGGCCCTGGGAAGGCTTGTTGGGTCGCTTGACCTGCTCGGTGTAGGCCATGGAGCCATCCGCCTGCAAGGTGAACAAGGTGCGCAGTTCGCCCACCACGCCTTTCTGTCGATGCTTGCTGAGCCAGTTGCCGGTCAGGGCCTCGCCGGCGGCCGCCGGCTGGCAGGCGGGATGCGCGGGCTTGGCGGGCGCCTGCGCCTGAGGTGCGGGCGCCGGCGGCTTGACCGCGCAGGCGCTCAATAGAACGGAAGCCAGCAAGGCGGTCCAGGAAGACCGCCGCAGAAAATTCGCTTTCTTCATAGAAACCAGTCCTTCGTCGTTGCATGCCGGCCCGCCGCGCGGGCCGCCCAATCCGGATTATTTTACCTGAAGCCTCGGGCCGGGCCTTCAACAAGATGCATCACAGCGGCAAAGGCAGGCGGGTCTCGTTCTTGATCTCGCGCATGGCCACGATGGTGCGCGTCTGGCGCACGCCCGGCATGTTGAACAGGAAGCGGTGCAGGAAATCGTCGTAGGCCTCGGCACTGGAGACCAGGATCTTGAGCAGGAAGTCGGCGTCGCCGGTGACGGCGTGGCATTCCAGGATCTCGGGCGCATCGCGCACGGCGCGTATGAAGTTGTCGACGATTTCGCCCGAATGCCGGTCCAGGCTGATCTGGGTGAACATGCAGCTTTGCAGGCCGACCTGGCGGCGATCGACGCGCGCATAATAACCCTGGATGACCCGGTCTTTTTCCAGGGTCTTGATGCGCCGCCACACCGGCGCGGTGGATAGCCCGACCCGCTCGGAGACCTGCTGGGCGGACGCCCGGCCGTCCTGTTGCAACACGTCCAGTATTTTTAAATCAGTTTTATCCATATTTAAATAAATACGAAATAAACATTTCAAAGAATAGGGAATACGCGCAACTATAACGCAAAAAAAAGAGATGGCGGAAAATCTATCATGAACCTTATCTGGAGGTTCCATCATGACGCAGTCCGTCGACACACACTACAAGCTCAGCGACAACCTGACCGCCCGGTCCGGCCGCATCTTCCTGACCGGCACGCAGGCCCTGGTGCGCATGCTGCTGACCCAATACCGCCTGGACCAGGCGCGCGGCCTGAACACCGCCGGCTTCGTGTCCGGCTACCGCGGCTCGCCGCTGGGCGGTGTGGACATGGCCATGTGGAAGGCGCAGAAGCAGCTTGAACAGGCCAAGGTGCGCTTCCAGCCCGCCATCAATGAAGACCTGGCCGCCTCCATGATCATGGGCACCCAGCAGGCCGGCGAGCGCGCCGACCGCAAGGTCGACGGCGTGTTCGCCATGTGGTACGGCAAGGGCCCCGGCCTGCACCGCGCGGGCGACGCCCTGCACCATGGACACGCCGCCGGCGCCTCGCGGCATGGCGGCGTGCTGATGATCGTGGGCGACGACCACGTCGCCTCCTCCTCGTCCATCCCGCACGCCAGCGAACACTCCCTGATGGCCTGGAGCATTCCCGTGGTCAATCCGTCCTCGGTGGACGAATACGAACGCTTCGGCATCTGGGCCTGGGCGCTGTCGCGCTACTCGGGCTCCTGGGTGGCGCTGAAGGCCATCACCGAAACCGTGGAAAGCGGCCGCTCCTTCGAGATCGCGCCGCTGGACGATCTGGACGCAGCGCTGAACGACGCCCAGGGCGGCCTGCATCCCTACAATCCCGGCGAGTTCCTGACGCCCGCCATCGAGGGCTCGCTGGAGGCGCGCCTGCAAAGCGTGCGCGACTTCTCCCGCAAGCACAGCCTGGACCGCATCCTGCAGGCCGCGCCGGGCGCCCGCCTGGGCATCGTCTCCACCGGCAAGGCCACGCTGGATGCGCTGGACGCGCTCGAGCAACTGGCCGGGCCGGGCGAGCTGCCGCCCATCCGCCACTTGAAGATAGGCCTGAGCTGGCCGGTCAACACGGAGTCGCTGGAGAACTTCATCGAGGGCCTGGACCACGTCCTGGTCATCGAAGAAAAAGGCCCCGTCATCGAAGACCAGTTGAAGAATCTGCTGTTCAACCGCGCGCAACGCCCCACCGTATCGGGCAAGCGCGACGTGGAGCAGGAAGTGCTGATCCCGGCCGACGGCCAGCTCAGCCCGGCACGCGTGGCCGTGGGCCTGCGCCGCTGGCTGGGCCGGCACGTCGGCCTGCAGTTGCCCGCCTGTGCGATCCAGACCCTGCCCGCCGTCGATACCGGCGGCCTGACGCGGCGCCCTTATTTCTGTTCGGGCTGTCCGCACAACACCTCCACCAAGGTTCCCGAAGGCAGCCAGGCCATGGCCGGCGTGGGCTGCCACTACATGGCCACCTGGATGGACCGCAGGACGCGCGGCCTGACCCAGATGGGCGGCGAAGGCACGGACTGGGTGGGCCTGTCGCCCTTCATCCAGACGGGCCATATGTTCCAGAACATGGGGGAAGGCACTTACTTCCATTCCGGCTACCTGGCCATACGCCAGGCCATCGCCGCCGGAGCCAACATCACCTACAAGATTCTCTTCAACGACGCCGTCGCCATGACGGGCGGCCAGCCGGTGGACGGCCCGATCTCGGTGCCGCGCATCTGCCAGCAGACCCTGGGCGAGGGCGCGCGCCGCGTGGTCATCACCACCGACGAGCCCGAGCGCTACCGGGGCGTGGAACTGCCCGTCGGCGTGCAGGTGCACCACCGGCGCGAACTGGACCGCCTGCAGCGCGAACTGCGCGAGATCCCCGGCGTGACCATCCTGATCCACGACCAGACCTGCGCGGCGGAAAAGCGCCGCCGTCGCAAGAAGAATGAATATCCCGATCCGGCGCGCCGCCTGTTCATCAACAAGGCCGTATGCGAAGGCTGCGGCGACTGCGGCGTGCAGTCCAACTGCCTGTCGCTGGTGCCGGCCGACACTCCCGAAGGGCGCAAACGCCAGATCGACCAGTCCAGCTGCAACAAGGATTACTCCTGCGTGGACGGCTTCTGTCCCAGCTTCGTATCCGTCATGGGCGGCGCGCTGCGGCGCGGCGACGACGGCGGCCAGGCCGACCTGAAGGGGCGCCTGCTGGAGAAACTGCCCGCCCTGCCCGCGCCTGAGGCCCAGGCGCGCGCCGGCAATGTCATCGTGGCCGGCGTGGGCGGCACCGGCGTCATCACCATAGGCGCCGTGCTGTCCATGGCCGCTCATCTGGAAGGCCGCGCCGCCTCGGTGCTGGACATGACGGGCCTGGCGCAGAAAGGCGGCACCGTCATCAGCCACATCCGGCTCTCGGCCGACGGGCGCCCCACCGGCGCCGTGCGCGTGGACCCCGGCCAGGCCGACCTGGCCATTCTGTGCGACGTGGTCGCGGCCGCGCATCCCAATGCGCTGTCCTGCCTGCGGCCCGGCCACACCCACGCCATCATCAACGAATACCTGGCGCCCACCGCCGAATTCACCCGCAATCCCGATGCGCCGCTGGACGCCCAACGGCTGCTCAAGCAGCTGCAGGACGGAGCGGGCCGCAACCAGGTACGCTCCTTCAATGCGCACGAGGCCGCCACGCGCCTGTTCGGCGACAGCCTGCTGTCCAACATGATGCTGCTGGGCATGGCCTGGCAGCAGGGCTCGGTGCCGGTGAGCGGCGCCGCCATCGAGCAGGCCATACGCCTGAACGGCGTGGCCGTGCAGGCCAACCTGGACGCCTTCCACATCGGCCGCGTGCTGGGCCACGACGCCCAGGCCCTGGCCAGCCTGCAACAGCCCGCGGCCCAGGTCGTGACGCTGCAGCGGCGCGAAACGCTGGAACAGATCGTGGAGCGCTGCAGCCGCAGCCTGGAGCAATACCAGGACGCCGCCTACGCGCGCCGTTTCACCCAGGCCATCGCCGTCTTGCGGCAGGCCGAGGAAAATCTGCGTCCGGGCCAGCGTCCTGCGCTGACGGAAAAAGCCGCGCGCAGCCTGTACAAGCTGATGGCCTACAAGGACGAATACGAGGTGGCGCGCCTGTTCAGCCACCCCGACTTCCGGCAGGACCTGGAGCGCCAGTTCCAGGGCGACTTCAGCCTGCGCTTTCACTTCGCCCCGCCTCTGCTGGCGCGCCGCGACCCGGCCACGGGACGGCCGCGCAAGATCACCCTGGGTCCGCGCACGGCCACTCTGCTGCGCTGGCTGGCCAAGGGCAAGGTCCTGCGCGACACGCCGCTGGACGTGTTCGGCTATACCGAGGAACGGCGCATGGAGCGCCGCCTCTGGCGCGACTACCTGGCCCTGCTCAAGCATCTGGCGCAGCATCTGGACGCCGGCCAGTACCCGGCCGCCCTGGAGCTGGCCGATCTGCCCCAGCAGCTGCGCGGCTTTGGACCGGTGAAGATGGCCGCCGCGGTACACTACCGCCAACGCTTCGCCGAACTGTCCGCCCAACTGACACAAAGCGTTGCACCTGCAAATAATCTGACAGCGCAACGCCTTTGAGCGCCCGACTGGCGCTACAATGGCTTCCCTGCAAGGTCTTGCTGCGGCAAGGCCTTTTTTGCCGTTTGCAGATTGCAGAAATCGATTGGGAAATTACAAAAGTCAATGTTGCGCAGTCCCCACCCCGTCACTACAATTAGTGCAACGGGCCGCTCGAACCACTAGATGTTGTGGTTCGAGCCCAAGCAAGCACTAGAGCTCGCCGAGTTTCCCCCAAGACCACCATTACCGAATCAACCCGCCGCACGGGCGTGCCCGCGCGCCTCTTTCCACTCCAGGAGTCCCCATGCAAACCTCCCCGATTGCTGAGTCCAGACCCGCCGACCTGGCCGCTTCCGCTCCCGCGGCCGAAACCGGCGCTGCAGCCAATCAATGGTCCATGTTCAGTGTGATCCGCCGCAACGGCGCGGTCATGGGCTTCGAACCGAACAAGATTTCCGTCGCCATGACCAAGGCCTTCCTGGCCGTGGGCGGCGGCCAGGGCGCCGTGTCCGCCCGCGTGCGCCAGCTCGTCGAAGAGCTGACCGCGCAAGTCGTGTCCGCGCTGGTGCGCAACCGTCCCAGCGGCGGCACCTTCCACATCGAAGACATCCAGGACCAGGTCGAACTGGCCCTGATGCGCTCGGGCGAACACGACGTGGCGCGCGCCTACGTGCTGTACCGTGAGAAACGCGCCCAGGAACGCTCCCAGTCCGTGGCCGCCGCGCAACCCGCCGGCAAGTCGGGCCTGAACGTCTCGGACAACGGCCGCCTGCGCCCGCTGGACATCGACGCGCTGCGCGCCACCATCGCCGAAGCCGGCTCCAACCTGAGCATCAAGATCGACGTGGACGGCATCCTGCGCGAGACCGTCAAGAACCTGTACGACGGCATTCCCGTCGAAGAAGTCTTCAAGTCCGTCATCCTGTCGGCCCGCGCCCTGGTCGAGACCGACCCCAGCTACAGCCTGGTCACCGCCCGCCTGCTGCTGCACACCATCCGCATCGAAGTGCTGGGCGAGGAAGTCTCCCAGGCCGGCATGAACCAGCGCTACGCCGAATACTTCCCCGAATTCATCCGGAAAGGGATAGAAAACGAGCTGCTGGACCCCAAGCTGGCGCAGTTCGATCTGCCCGTGCTGGCGCAGGCCCTGAAGGCCGAGCGCGACCAGCAGTTCAACTACCTGGGCCTGCAGACCCTGTACGACCGCTACTTCCTGCACGTGCGCGGCACGCGCATCGAGCTGCCCCAGATCTTCTTCATGCGCGTGGCCATGGGCCTGGCTCTGAACGAGCCCCAGCGCGAACAGCGCGCCATCGAGTTCTACGAGATCCTGTCGTCCTTCGACTTCATGAGCTCCACGCCCACCCTGTTCAACTCCGGCACGCTGCACTCCCAGCTGTCCTCGTGCTACCTGACCACGGTGCCCGACGACCTGGCCTCCATCTACGACGCCATCAAGGACAACGCCCTGCTGGCCAAGTACGCCGGCGGCCTGGGCAACGACTGGACGCCCGTGCGCGCGCTGCGCAGCCACATCAAGGGCACCAACGGCGAAAGCCAGGGCGTGGTTCCCTTCCTGAAGGTGGTCAACGACACCGCCGTGGCCGTGAACCAGGGCGGCAAGCGCAAGGGCGCGGTCTGCGCCTACCTGGAAACCTGGCACCTGGACATCGAAGAGTTCCTGGAACTGCGCAAGAACACCGGCGACGAGCGCCGCCGCACGCACGACATGAACACCGCCAACTGGATTCCGGACCTGTTCATGAAGCGCGTCATGGAGGAAGGCGAATGGACCCTGTTCTCGCCTTCGGACACCCCTGACCTGCACGACAAGTACGGCCGCGAGTTCGAGAAGGCCTACACCGAATACGAGCGCAAGACCGAGACTGGCGAACTGACCCTGTTCAAGAAGATCCCGGCCGTCTCGCTGTGGCGCAAGATGCTGTCCATGCTGTTCGAGACCGGCCACCCCTGGATCACCTTCAAGGATCCATGCAACATCCGTTCGCCCCAGCAGCACGTGGGCGTGGTGCACAGCTCCAACCTGTGCACCGAGATCACCCTGAACACCAGCGACACCGAGATCGCCGTATGCAATCTGGGTTCGGTGAACCTGGCCGCCCATATGGTCAAGAACGCGCAGGGCCAGTACGAGCTGGATCACGCCAAGCTGGAGCGCACGATCAACACCGCCATGCGCATGCTGGACAACGTCATCGACATCAACTACTACGCTGTCGACAAGGCGCGCAACTCCAATATGCTGCACCGCCCCGTGGGCATGGGCATGATGGGCTTCCAGGACTGCCTGCACCTGATGCGCGTGCCCTTCGCCTCCCAGCAAGCCGTGGAATTCTCCGACCGCTCCGCCGAGGCCGTGTGCTACTACGCCTACAAGGCCTCCAGCGATCTGGCCGTCGAGCGCGGCTCCTACTCGTCCTTCAAGGGCTCGCTGTGGGATCGCGGCATCCTGCCGTTCGACACCCTGGCCATGCTGCGCGAAGAACGCGGCGGCTATGTGGACATCGACCAGTCCCAGACCCTGGACTGGGACGGCCTGCGCGCCCGCATCCAGAAGAACGGCATGCGCAACTCGAACTGCATCGCCATCGCCCCGACGGCCACCATCGCTAACATCATCGGCGTGTCGCCCTGCATCGAGCCCACCTACCGCAACCTCTACGTGAAATCCAACCTGTCGGGCGAGTTCACCGTGGTCAACGAGTATCTGGTGCGCGACCTCAAGGCCCTGAACCTGTGGGACGAAGTCATGGTCTCGGACCTGAAGTACTTCGACGGCAGCCTGGCCCAGATCGACCGCATCCCGGCCGAACTGCGCCAGCTGTATGCCACGGCCTTCGAAGTGGACACCCGCTGGGTGGTGGAATGCGCCTCGCGCCGCCAGAAATGGATCGACCAGGCCCAGTCGCTGAACATCTTCATGACCGGCGTATCCGGCAAGAAGCTGGACGAGACCTACAAGCTGGCCTGGGTCCGCGCCCTGAAGACTACGTATTACCTGCGTTCCAGCAGCGCCACCAACGCCGAGAAATCCACCGGCCGCATTGGCGAGCTGAACGCCGTTTCCACCAGCAGCCCGGCCGCCGGCGCTGTTGCTGCCGCGGCCGCGGCCGCGCCTGAGCCCGAAGTGCTCGGCGCCGTCTGCACCATGCGCCCCGGCGACGAGGGCTTCGAGGAATGCGAAGCCTGCCAATAAGCCCTTCTTCACAGGAATGACACAATGTTGAATTGGGACAACGATCAACCCGCGGCCACTGCCGCCGAACCTCAGGACAACGGGGCCTCCAGCCCCGTGGCCTCGACGGCGGCCGGCCTGAACACGGGTACGGGCAGCCGTATCCGCGCCGCCGACAAGCGCATCATCAACGGCGAGACCGACGTCAACCAGCTGGTTCCCTTCAAGTACAAATGGGCCTGGGAAAAATACCTGGCCACGTGCGCGAACCACTGGATGCCGCAGGAAATCAATATGTCGCGCGACATTGCCCTCTGGAAGGACCCCAACGGCCTGACCGAGGACGAGCGCCGCATCGTCAAGCGCAACCTGGGCTTTTTCGTCACGGCCGACTCGCTGGCCGCGAACAACATCGTGCTGGGCACCTATCGCCACATCACGGCTCCGGAATGCCGCCAGTTCCTGCTGCGCCAGGCCTTCGAGGAAGCCATCCACACCCACGCCTACCAGTACATCGTGGAAAGCCTGGACCTGGACGAGTCGGAGATCTTCAACGCCTACCACGAAGTGCCGTCCATCCGGAACAAGGACGAGTTCCTGATCCCCTTCATCGACCAGATCTCGCATCCCGACTTCAAGACCGGCACCGTTGAAAACGACCAGAAGCTGCTGGAATCCCTGATCGTCTTCGCCTGCCTGATGGAGGGCCTGTTCTTCTACGTGGGCTTCACCCAGATCCTGGCGCTGGGCCGCCAGAACAAGATGACGGGCGCGGCCGAGCAGTACATGTACATCCTGCGCGACGAGTCCATGCACTGCAACTTCGGCATCGACCTGATCAATACGATCAAGCTCGAGAACCCGCACCTGTGGACCGAGGAGTTCCGCGCGAAGATCCGGGGCCTGTTCGAAGAGGCCGTGAAGCTGGAATACGCCTACGCCGAAGACACCATGCCGCGCGGCGTGCTGGGTCTGAACGCCGGCATGTTCAAGTCCTACCTGCGCTTCATCGCCAACCGCCGCTGCCAGCAGATCGGCCTGGAGCCGCTCTATCCGAACGAGGAAAATCCCTTCCCCTGGATGGCTGAAATGATCGACCTCAAAAAAGAACGCAACTTTTTTGAGACACGCGTCATCGAATACCAAACCGGCGGAGCGCTTAGCTGGGATTAATACTTGACTGTATAGAGTGTTCCGTTAGACTTCTAGGCGTATAAGGTATCAACCTTATACGCCTGCGTCATTTGCAAAGGGCCAATGCGATTTTCCAGGGCCAGGTCAAATGGGTGTGGACAAACTAAAGACTTGTTCTCAAGGAGCATGATCATGGCAACAGCCAAAAAAGGCGCAGCAAAATCGACCGCCAGCAAAGCGGCCGGCGCAAAAAAAGCAACGCCAGCCAAAACCGCCGTCACCCCCGTGAATGCTGAAGCCCCGAAGGCCAGCCCGACCAGCAGCAAAACCTCCCCAAGCAAGACGCCCGCCAAGTCCTCGGCGACCAAATCCACGACCATGACCGCCGCCAAGCCGGCTGCCAAATCGGCCGTGAAAAAGGCCGCCGCCAAGAAAGCCGCACCGGCAAAAACGGCAACCAGCGCCGCCAAAACCGTGAAGCCCGCTGCCAAAACGACGACAGCCAAAACCACGACGGCAAAAACCGCCGCAAAGCCGGCCGCCGCCAAAACCACGGCGGACAAAGCCAGCGCGACAAAAACCGCCAGCGGCAAAAGCGCTGCCAAAACAGCCGCCAAGCCGGCTGCCAAAGCCGCAACCGTAAAGAAGGCGGCTGCCAAAACAAGCGCGACCAAATCCACGCCGGCCAAACCGGCCGCCAAAGCGGACACAGCCGCCAAGGCAAGCACCAAAAGCACCGCCGCCAAACCTGCCGCCGCCGGCAAATCGGCGGCAAAGCCAGCCGACAAATCCAACGGCAAGGCCGCGGCAAAAACCACGGCCAAGCCGGCCGGCAAAGCGGCCGTGAAGACAGCCGCCAAGAAAGCCAGCACCTCCGCAGCCGCCAAAAACCCCGCGGCTCCCAAGAAAGAAGCCAAACCCGTGACCAAATCCACTGAAACCCCGACGGCCGCCCCGGCCAAGAAGGCCGCCGCCAAGACCGGCAACAAGACCGCCGCCCGCAAGGCCGCCAAGACCGCCGCTCCTGCCGAGCCAAGCCGCCAGGACGTCAACCCCGCCGGCTCCTGGCCCTTCCCCACCGGCAAGCGTCCGTAAGCACGACACGCTGTTACACACAAAGAGCCACCCTCATCCGGGTGGCTCTTTGGCTTTGAGCGCTCGCATGCGACAATCCTTCTTCCTTACATCCACTTGAAGCAACCATGTTCAGCGAAGTCGGCCTTTTCCTAATCAATATCGTCTTCTCGCTCCTGGGCACCATATTGCTGCTGCGCGCCTGGGTCTACGCCCTGCGGGTCCATCCCTTCAACCCGTATTCGCAGGCCATGTTCAAGGTCACGGACTGGCTGGTCCTGCCGCTGCGCCGCCTGGTCAAGGCAGGCCGCTTCTGGGACTGGACCTCGCTGCTGGGCAGCTGGCTCAGCGCCTTGGTGTACCTGATCCTCAGCGCGATGATCCTGACCGGCTCCTTCTCCGTCCTGGGCAACCTGCCCATGCTGCTGCTGGCCGCCGTCTTCACCGTGCTGCGCTGGGCGCTCAGCCTGGTCTTCTGGATCGTGCTGCTGCAGGCGCTGTTGTCCTGGATCCAGCCCCAGTCGCCCACCATGCCGCTGCTGCGCTCGGTCACCGCCCCGCTGCTCGACCCCATCCGCCGCATCCTGCCGGACCTGGGCGGCCTGGACCTCTCGCCCCTGGTGCTGCTGCTCCTGACCCAGGTGCTGAACATGATCGTCACGCGCATGGCCTTCTCCCTGGTCCCGATCTGAACACGCCTCCTGTCCCAAAAAAGCCACCTGTCACGGTGGCTTTTTTGCAGGCCGTCATAATTTTCAGAGAACTTTCCAGCATTGAATCGTCCCAAGGATGGAAACGGAATAGCCTCGGTTCTCTTGACGTACGGGAGCTATCCCCGCCACAGGCTTGAACGGCGCTTTCACAGAGACCCGCTCTGTCATCGCCCAATTGGTTCGTGTGTGGGGCACGGTAATGAACTGTTCCTGGCTAACCACTGGCTCGAATCATTTGTAAAAAATTCGAGCGCAAGAATCAGGATGTACAGGCCCGCAACCAACCCTATACTGCTCCCATCTCCACAGCACCGGCAGATCAACATGAGCAGCCCCCTTCCCTTGCACGACGCATCCGGCCGCTACAGCGAAGCGGAACGCTTTCTGGCCGGACTGGACGCCGACTGGCAGGCGCTGGTCGAGACCGTCGGCCCCTGCGTGCACCAGCCCCGGCCCGAACGCGACCCCTACGAAGCCCTGGTGCGCGCGGTGGTCTACCAGCAACTGCACACCCGCGCCGCCGACCGCATCCTGCAGCGCCTGCTGGCCCTGTACCCGCACGGCCGCTGCCCCGCCCCCGACGAACTGCTGGCCACGCCCGTGGATGCGCTGCGCGCCTGCGGCCTGTCCGGCGCCAAGACCGCCAGCATCCTGGGGCTGGCCCAGGCGCGACTGGACGGCCGCATCCCCGACCAGCAGACCGCCCTGCTCATGCCCGACCAGGAGCTGATACACGGCCTGAGCCAACTGCGCGGCATAGGCCGCTGGACCGTGGAAATGATGCTGATCTACACCCTGGAGCGCGAAGACATACTGCCCGCCGACGACTTCGGCGTGCGCGAAGGCTACCGGCGCCTGAAGAAACTCGAACAGGCCCCCGCCGCCCGGGTCCTGCGCGAACTGGGCCGGGCCTGGTCTCCCTACCGCAGCCTGGCCGCCTGGTACCTGTGGCGCGTGCCGCGCATCGAGGCCGCCCCCTACGCCACGCAAGCACAGCGCTGGCAGGCCATCGTGGAACGCGACAGCCGCGCCGGCGCGCACTTCGTCTATGCCGTCCTGAGCACCGGCACCTACGCCAGCCCGAGCGCCGCCGCGCGCCGTCCCAAACAGGAAAACGTACGCTACTTCGACACGCCCGAGCAGGCGCAGCAGGCCGGCTTTCGCCCCAGCCGCCACCGCCACGCCGACCGCCGCCAGCAGGCCCTGCAGCACCAGCAAGCCGTGACCCAGGCCTGCCGCCTGATCGAAGACGCGGAAAACGCACCCAGCCTTGACGAATTGGCGGCCGCCGTGGGAATGAGCCCCTACCACTTCCACCGCATCTTCAAGACCCAGACGGGACTGACGCCGCGCGCCTATGCCCAGGCGCATCGCGCCCGGCGCCTGCGCCGCCAGCTGGACGACCCACGGACCCGCATCACCGACGCCATCTACGAGGCCGGCTACGGCGCGCAAAGCCGTTTCTATGAAGAGTCGCAGGCACTGCTGGGCATGCCGGCCAGCGCCTTTCGCAAGGCCGGCCAGGGGGCCACCATACGCTTTGCCATCGCTCAATGCAGCCTGGGCGCATTGCTGGTGGCCGAGAGCGAACAAGGCATCTGCGCCATTTCCCTGGGCGACGATCCGGAACTGCTGCTGCGCGAGCTGCAGGACCGCTTCAAGGCCGCCGAACTGATAGGCGCCGATCCCGGCTTCAACCAGCGCGTGGCACAGGTGGTGGCGCTGGTCGAGACCCCGTCGGCAGGCCTGGCGCTGCCGCTGGACATCCGGGGCACGGCCTTCCAGCAGCGCGTCTGGGAGATCCTGCGCAGCATCCCCGCCGGGCAGACCGCCACCTACACCGAAATCGCGCAACGCATGGGGCAGCCGCGCGCCGTACGCGCCGTGGCCCGCGCCTGCGCCACCAATACCCTGGCCGTGGCCATCCCCTGCCACCGCGTCGTGCGCCAGGACGGCGATCTGGCCGGCTACCGCTGGGGCCTGGACCGCAAGCGCAGCCTGATGGAACGGGAGCGCTCCTGACGCCCGGCCGCCCGGCCATGAAAAAACCCGGCCTTGGGCCGGGTTCTTGCGTGTCGCAGGCCCGCAGGCCCCGGAACGGATTTACATGGGCACCACGCGGGTGGGGCCGTTGCCGCTGAGCATGCGCACACGCTGGCCCACCGACAAAGGCACGTCGGCCTCCTGGGCGACCACGCGGGTTTCGCCGTTGTCCAGTTGAACGGTGATCTCCAGCCCCTGGGACTTGCCCATGCGGTTTTCCACGGCATTGCCGACCAGGCCGCCCAACAATGCGCCGCCGATGCTGGCAATGATGCTGCCGCGGCCGCCGCCGATCGAGCTGGCCGCCACGCCGCCCATGGCCGCGCCGGCGACCGAACCCACGCCGGAGGTCTGATCCTTCTGGATGGTGACGGGGCGCACGCCCACCACCGTGCCCAGGCGCACGATCTGTTCACGCTGGGCCTGGTCATAGCTGTAGACGGAGCTCGATGCCGACTGATTGGCGCAACCGGCCATCAGGAACACCGGGACGGCCAGGCTCGCTGCCATCAGCAGGCGTACTTTGGGACGATTGAAAAAAGAAGCGTGCATGCGGTTCACTCCGAAAGATGCATCTGGCCTGACCAAGAGATCTGCGCGCGGGCGCAAGGTTACAGGCTGCGTTCGATGCCGAAATGCTGTTTTAGCATAGCCTGAATGTCAGATCGTTTAAATTCATGGTTCTGGGGGCCGTTACTCGCGATTTTAATACTGCCCATCAGGTTGCCCAAGCTGCAGGCTTCCTCGAAGCTCCAACCTTTTGTAAGCCCATATAACAGGCCGGCGCGATGCGCATCGCCGCAGCCGGTGGGATCGACCACTTCAGCCGCCGGCACCGGAGCAATGGCAATCTCCTGCCCGTCGCGATGAAGCGTGCTGCCATGGGCTCCACGGGTGATCACGGCGGCTTTCAAGCCGGCGGCGATCTGCGTCATGGACTTGCCGGTGCGCTGCTCGATGACCTCGGCCTCGTAGTCGTTGGCCGTAAGAACCTGACACAGTTGCAGCATCTGCAGCAGATCTTCGCCCGAGAACAAAGGCATGGCCTGGCCCAGGTCGAAGATGAACGGCACGCCCATGGCATTCAGGCGCCGCGCATGCGCGAACATGCCATCCTTGGCGTCCGGAGCCACGATTCCCCAGCCGGCCTGCTGGCCGGAGAGATCGTTGTCGGCCGAATGCAGCATGGCCCCGGGATGAAAAGAGGTGATCTGGCTGGCAGCCAGGTCGGTCGTGATGAAGCACTGGGGCGTGAACAGTTCGGGCATTACGCGCACCATGCTGGTGTCGATGCCCAGGCCCTCCATGCGCTTGACGTAATCCAGGCCGTCGCCGCCCACCGTGCCCACGGGCACGGGCTGGCCGCCCAGCAGCTTGAGCGTGTAGGAGATGTTGCCGGCGCATCCGCCCCACTCCTTGCGCAGGCTGGGCACGAAGAAGGAGACGCTCAGCGTCTGTATGCTGTCGGGCAGGATATGATCTTTGAAATAGCCCTCGAAAACGGCGATCGTATCAAACGCGATCGACCCGCATACCAGCACTCGCTCGGACATAACTTACCTTATGGAAAAAAAGGGCTAATCTGATAGCCATTGACTTGAAGGCCCCCGGTATCCAGGGGCAGTTGCACCATCAGTTCGGTGCGCGCCGCAAAGGGTTCGCCGCGTCGCTCCGGCGCCAGGTACTGGGCCGGCTCGATATTGCGCCGGGCAATCAGGGCGCCGGAAAAATCCTTCAGGTCCAGCACCAGCGTGGGCCACTCCTGGGGACGCTCGAATTCATTGCGCAGCGTAAAACGCAGGGTGGAACGCGAACCTTCGCCCGGCTCCTTGTGCAGCGCCGAGGACACCACGCGGATGTCGCCGATGCGGCGCTCGTAGGGCACCTGACAGCCCAGGCTCGCGCAAGCCTGCTCCAGGGCGGGCCGCAGCAGCGGAATGTGGCTGGCGATCTGCACGCGATAGACATAGACCAGCTGGGCCAGCAACACCAGCACGCCCGCTGCGCAGAGCAGTTTCCAGAACACGGACCAGGCGCGCCGGCCCAGCCCGGCTTCGCCCTCGTAACGCGTCTCGCGCTGCATGGCGGGATTGGAAGGAATGACCCAGTCCTCGCCCGAGCCGTCGGCCTGACGCGAGGGATAGACGGCGCGCAAGGTGCTGGCGCGGTCGCCCACGCTGAAGTCGGGCTCGTTGTCCCCCCAGGAGGCTTGGCCGATGTGATGATCGCCGGCGTCGTCCTCGGCGTCCAGGCCGGACACGAAGAAAGAAGCGTCGTCGTCCGTCCGGTCGCGCGCAATCGGGGTGCGGGCGCGAATGACGGACGGATCGGCCGGGGTCACCGGCGCCCTGGCCAGGGCGGAATCAGGAAATTTGCGCACCTGCCGGGAATCGTGCGCAGACCCCTCGTCGCGCGGCGGGGCATGGCGGGAGTGCTCGACGAAGCGCGGCCCCTGCGCCGGCGCCTGCAGATCGACGTGCTGCACGGCCTGCGTCTGGCGGCGTCCCAGCATCGGCTCGGTCTTGGAGGCCGGTTCAGGAGCGGGTCGCGGCGCATGATAGGTAGGCTCGGGCGCGTCATCGTCGATGACCTCTTCGAAGCCATCAAAAATATGTGCGCACTGGATGCAGCGTATATAGCCCCGGCGACGCTGCAGCAGCTCGACGCTGGCTGCAAAAATTGTCCCGCACCGGGGGCAGCGAGTCTTCAACTCCATAAGCCCACCTAAATTCCTGCTGTCCTACACAGACCGTTGTCCGGCCAGACAGACCCAGCCATCCCGCGCCTGCCAGACCGACAGGGGCAGATAAGGCGAGTACACCGCGATCATCTCCTCGGCCTGCCAGTCGTAGATGCCCGAAAGCACCAGGTGGCCGCCCGGCTTGACACGATTGGCCAGCATGGGCGCCAGCATGCGCAAGGGGTTGGCCAGGATGTTGGCCACCACAAGATCGGTCTGGCCTTGCGGCATTTCGTCGGGCAGCAGCCCTTGCACGTCGACTTGATTGACCTGCGCATTGTAGCGCGTCGAAATGACCGCCTGCTCGTCTATGTCCACGCCCACGGTGTGGCCTGCGCCCAGCTTGCGGGCGGCGATCGCCAGGATCCCCGAGCCGCAGCCGTAGTCCAGCACGGTCTGTCCGGGCTGCACATGGTGCGCCAGCCAGTCCAGGCACAAGTGCGTGGTGGGGTGGCTGCCGGTGCCGAACGCCAGGCCGGGGTCCAGCTCGATGCGCACCAGACCCTCGCCCGCATCCTGCACCAGGGGCAGGTCCTCGTCGTCCTTGTGCCAGCTGGGCACGATCAGGATGCGCTCGCCCACGGGAATGGGGCCGAACTGTGATTGCGTCAGGCGCACCCAGTCGGCGTCGGGCACCTCGCGTACGCTCCATTGAGCCTGCTGCGGATCGAGCACGCCGGCCTCGTACAGGGGTTGCAGCATGTCTTCGGGTTCGACGCCCTCGGGCAGCAGCGCCACCACGCGGTTGTGGTCCCACGCCAGCACCTCCGGCTCAATGCCGGGCTCGCCGTACAGGGGCTGCTCACGATCGGTGTCGCCGTCGGCGTCCTCCACCGACACGGACAGCGCGCCGGCCTCCAGCAAGGCGTCGGACAGACGCTCGGCCTCGTTTTCACGGCAGCTCAATAAGAGTTCACGCATACTTGTCTTCCATAAAGCAAAACAGGGGCGAGCCCCTGTTTTGCATGTTCACTGCCCAGGACGAGACGGCTCGCGACCCCGCCGTCGTCCCTGTGTTTCACTTGCGCTGGGACAGCTTCTGTTCCAGGTAGTGGATGCTGGTGCCGCCGGCCTGGAAGTTGGCGTCCTGCATCAGCTCGCGGTGCAGCGCAACGTTGGTCTGAATGCCTTCCACCACCATTTCCGACAAGGCGATGTCCATGCGGGCGATCGCCTGTTCGCGGGTCTTGCCGTAGGTGATCAGCTTGGCGATCATCGAATCGTAGAACGGCGGAACCGTGTAGCCGGCGAACACGTGCGAATCGATGCGCACGCCGGGACCGCCCGGCGTATGCCAGTTGGTGATCAGGCCGGGGCTGGGGGTGAACTTGAACGGATCTTCCGCATTGATGCGGCATTCGATGGAGTGGCCTTCGAACTGGATGTCGCGCTGGCGCAGCACGAACTTCTCGCCCGCGGCAACCTTGATCTGCTCCTGGACCAGGTCGATGCCGGTGATCATCTCGGTGATCGTGTGCTCCACCTGGATGCGGGTGTTCATCTCGATGAAGAAGAACTCGCCGTTCTCGTACAGGAACTCGAACGTGCCGGCGCCGCGGTAACGCATCTTGCGGCAGGCATCGGCGCAGCGCTCGCCGATGCGTTCGATCAGGCGGCGGGGAATGCCGGGAGCGGGCGCTTCCTCGATGACTTTCTGGTGGCGGCGCTGCATGGAGCAGTCGCGCTCGCCCAGCCAGATGGCGTTGCGCTCGCCGTCGGCCAGCACCTGGATCTCGATGTGGCGCGGGTTCTCGAGGTACTTTTCCATGTAGACCTCGGGATTGTTGAACGCCGCCGCCGCCTCGGACTTGGTCGTGGCCACGGCCGTCAGCAGGGCCGCTTCCGTGTAGACCACGCGCATGCCGCGACCGCCGCCGCCGCCCGAGGCCTTGATGATCACCGGATAGCCCACTTCACGGGCTATGCGCATGATTTCCTGCGGATCGTCGGGCAGCGCGCCGTCCGAGCCGGGGACCACGGGCACGCCGGCCTCGATCATGGCTTTCTTGGCCATGACCTTGTCGCCCATCGTGCGGATGTTCTCGGGACGCGGACCGATGAAGACGAAGCCGCTCTTTTCGACGCGCTCGGCAAAGTCCGCGTTCTCGGCCATGAAGCCGTAGCCGGGATGGATGGCTTCGGCGTCCGTGACTTCGGCCGCGGAAATGATGGCCGGCATGCTCAGGTAGCTGTCGCGGGCGGGCGCGGGGCCGATGCAGACGGCCTCGTCGGCCAGGCGCACGTACTTGGCGCCGCGATCGGCTTCGGAATAGACCACCACCGTCTTGATACCCATCTCGCGGCAGGCGCGCTGGATACGCAAGGCGATTTCGCCGCGATTGGCGATTAGGATTTTTTCAAACATGTCATCAACCGATGATGAACAGGGGCTGGCCGTATTCCACGGGGCCGCCGTTTTCGACCAGGATTTCCTTGATCACGCCGGATTTGTCGGCCTCGATCTCGTTGAGCAGCTTCATGGCTTCGATGATGCACAGCGGATCGCCTTCCTTGACCGTCTGGCCCACTTCCACGAAGGGAGCGGCCCCGGGGCTGGGAGCGCGGTAGAAAGTGCCGACCATGGGCGCCTTGACGGCATGGCCTTCGGCCGCGGCGGGCGCGGCGGCAGCGGCTGGAGCCGGCGCGGCGGCGGCCGGAGCGGCCACGACCTGGGCGGCCTGCGCCTCAGGAACGTAAGCCACGGGGGCAGCCGAGCTCTGCGAAAATTTGACGATCCGGACTTTGTCGTCGCCTTCGGTGATTTCCAGTTCGGCAATACCCGATTCGGCCACGAGATCGATCAGGGTTTTGAGTTTTCTAAGATCCATGCATGCTTCCCGCGACGCCGCACTGTCCTAGTGCTGAATCAGAACGGCATCAAAAAAGAAAATTGGTCAAAAAGACGAAGACAGCCGCCTAGCTGTCCAAGGCAAAACGCAGCGCAGCCTCATACCCGAACGCCCCCAGCCCCACGATCACGCCGCGGGCGGCGTCGGAGAGATAGGAATGATGACGGAACGGCTCGCGCTTGTGTACATTGGACAAGTGGACTTCGATGAACGGAATGCCGACACCGGCCAGAGCATCGCGTATCGCCACGCTGGTGTGTGTGTAGGCACCGGCATTGATGATGATGAAATCGACACCCTCGGCGCGGGCCTGGTGGATCCGGTCGACGAGCCCGCCTTCGTGATTACTTTGAAAAAACTGACACTGTGCGCCACGCTGGTCGGCCAGGGCCCGCAAACCGCCATTGATATCCTCGAGGGTCTGATGTCCGTAGACATCCGGCTCCCGGGTACCCAGCAGATTGAGGTTGGGCCCGTTAAGGACCAGAACATGATTCGCCATAGCGGATTTTTCGTGAAGACAGACCGCCTTTTTACGCTAAAAAGCGCCATTTGTCTATCAACGACGTCGATTACAAGCGGTAACCGAGGGATTCTGCTTTTTCAGGAGAAAACTGGCCGCGGGCCGGAATTTGCCGAAATTGAACGACGAAGTGCGCCATTTAGCGCTGACGCTTGATAACTTCGTCCAACTTTTGCGGATCGATCTGGCCCAGAATCCGTTCGTCCACCCGACCGTTGCTTCCAAACACCACAGTGAACGGCAAGCCGCCCTTTTTATTGCCCAGGCTGCGCATCTGCCTGACTCCGCCCGGACCGGCCAGGAGGATGTCGTAGCTGACCGGAACGCGCTGCAGGAACTCCTGGACGTTGCTCTTGGAATCCACGGCGATGCCCACGAACTGCACATCCGGATAGCGCTCGTGCAGCGCCTGCAGATCCGGCATCTCCTTGATGCAGGGCGCGCACCAGGTGGCCCAGAAATTGATGACCAGCGGCTTGCCGGCGTAAGCCGACAAGAGCCGGTCCTGGTCCTGGAGATCGGGAAAGCTCTGCGCCAGGAACGGATCGGCGGGCAGCAGACTGGCCCAGGGCGCCGGGTGCAGGGCCAGAAGCCCCGCGCACAACAAGGACCGCCGCAGAAAAAGACGCCTTTGCATACTTGCTCACACTTTAAAAGCACCCCGGGCTTCCCCGGGGTGGAACACATCATTCGGCGATGATAGCACCCGCATCCCGACCAAGTCGGCGCGCCAGATCAAACACTCGACTAAAATGTGGGCCGGAGGATTGTCATGCACATACATATATTAGGCATATGCGGCACATTCATGGGCGGCCTGGCGCTGATCGCCCGATCGGCGGGCCATACCGTGACCGGCTGCGATGCCGGGGTCTACCCCCCCATGAGCACGCAGTTGCAGGAACAGGGCATAGCGTTGATCGAAGGCTTCGACGCCAGCCAGACCGAACTGGCGCCCGACCTGTACATCATCGGCAACGTCGTCTCCCGGGGCAATCCCCTAATGGAAGCCATCCTGGACCAGGGCCTGCCCTACGTGTCCGGGCCGCAGTGGCTGGGCGAGAACATCCTGCGCGGCCGGCACGTGCTGGCGGTGGCCGGAACCCACGGCAAGACCACGACCAGCTCCATGCTGACCTGGATCCTGGAGCAGGCCGGCCTGGCGCCCAACTTCCTGATCGGCGGCGTGGCGCCCGACCTGGGCGTGTCGGCGCGCTTCGACCCCGCGCAGCCGCTCTTCGTGATCGAAGCCGACGAATACGACACGGCCTTCTTCGACAAGCGCTCCAAGTTCGTCCACTACCGTCCGCGCACGGCCGTGCTGAACAATCTGGAATATGACCACGCGGACATCTTCCCCGACCTGAACGCCATCCAGACCCAGTTCCACCACCTGGTGCGCACCATTCCGCGTTCGGGCCTGATCCTGTGCCCGACCGGCGCGCCCGCCCTGGAACAGACGCTCGAGCGCGGCTGCTGGACGCCGGTCAACTACTTCGGCCCTCAGGGCGACTGGGACAGCCGCGACATCAGCCCGACTTCCTTCGAGGTCCTGCGCCACGGCCAGGCCCTGGGCCGCGTGCAGTGGCCGCTGACCGGACGGCACAACCAGCTCAACGCGCTGGCCGCCATCGCCGCCGCGCAGCATGCGGGCGTGGCGCCAGAACAGGCCATCGCCGCCCTGTGCCGCTTCAAGGGCGTCAAACGCCGCATGGAAGTGCGCGGCACCGTCAAGGGCGTGACCGTCTACGACGACTTCGCGCACCACCCCACCGCCATCGCCACCACCCTGGACGGGCTGCGCGGCCAAGTGGGACCGGCCACGCGCATCCTGGCGGTGCTGGAACCGCGCTCCAACACCATGAAGCTGGGCGCCATGGCCGCCCGCCTGCCGCAATCGCTGGAGCAGGCGGACCTGGTGTTCTGCTACGGCGAGACCCAGGGCAAGCACGCCCTGGGCTGGGACCCGGCGGTCGTGCTGGCCGAGATGGGCGAGCGCGCCACAGCCTGGAACGATTTGGATAAAATGGTGACTGCCATTGTCCAGGCCAGCCGTCCCGGCGACGCCATCGTGGTGATGAGCAATGGCAGTTTCGGCGGCGTCCACCAACGCCTGCTGGACCGCCTGCCGCGCTGACCCCCCTTCCGTCCCCCCAGGTGCTGTCATGATCCTCTACCTTCACGGCTTTCGCTCTTCGCCTTCGTCCTACAAAGCGCAGCGCATGAAGCAAGCCCTGCAGGAACGGGACCTGCTGCACCTGTGGCGCTGCCCGCAGTTGCCGGCCAGCCCGGCGCAGGCCATCGCCCTGTGCCGGCGCATCCTGGATACGGAACTGGAGGCCGGCCAGGCGCGGGAGCGGCTGTGCATCATGGGGTCCTCGCTGGGCGGCTATTACGCCAGCCACCTGGCCCAGCACTACCGCAGCCGGGCCGTGCTGATCAACCCGGTGGTCTACGCCGGCCGGGATCTGGCCACGCAGGTGGGCGAACACACCTGCTACCACTCGGACGCGCCCTTTCACTTCCTGCCCGAATATGTGGACGAACTGGACGACATCTACGTCCCCCGCCCGGCCGATCCGCAGCAGTTCTACTTGCTGGCGGCCAAAGGCGACGAAGTCCTGAACTGGCGGGAAATGGCGGACTGGTACCGGGGCAGCCGCGGCCACATCGTCGAAGGCGGCGACCACGGCTTCTCGGATTTCGACCCCTGGATACCCGACATCCTGCAGTTCGCCCTGCAACGACCTTAAAAATACTTACCGGATGGCCGCGGCCATCCAGATGGAACATCATGTACGTCCTTTTCGAAGACAGCGGCAACTTCAAAGCAGAAAAAGTCTTCTCCGAAAGCGACTCCACCCTGCAAGTGGAATCGGCCTCCGGGAAACGCAGCAAGATCAAGAAGAACACCGTGCTGTTCAGCTTTGAGCAACCCGCTCCCGCGCAGTTGATGGAACAGGCCCAGGCCCTGGCCGAGTCGCTGGACATCAACTTCCTGTGGGAATGCGCCCCCCAGGAGGAGTTCGAAGCGGCCGCCCTGGCCCAGGACTATTTCGGCCATGCGCCCGACGCCGTGGAAAAAGCCGGCACCATTTTCGCGCTGCACAGCGCCCCGGCCTACTTCCATCGCCGCGGCAAGGGCCTGTACCGCCCCGCCCCGCCCGAGATCCTGCAGGCTGCGCTGGCCGCCATTGAAAAGAAACGCCTGCAACAGGAACAGATCGAGGCCTGGGCGCGCGACATGGTGCAAGGCCGCCTGCCCGAGCAGGTCGCCCAGAAGGCGCATACGTTCCTGGCCCAGCCGGACAAGAACTCCCTGGAATGGAAGGCCTTCGACCAGGCCCAGAAAGAACTGGGCGTGGGCACGGAAAAACTGCTGCTGTCGCTGGGCGCCTGGTCCAACCCCCTGACGCTGCACCAGCACCGCTTCCTGTCGGCCCACTTTCCCAAAGGCACGGGCTTTCCGCCCATCCAGGTCCAGGAATGGGGCCAGGACCTGCCCAAGGCCGACGTCACCGCTTATTCGGTGGACGACGCCAACACCATCGAGATCGACGACGCCTTGTCGGTGCAGACGCCCGAGCCCGGCCGCATCCGCGTGGGCGTGCACATCGCCGTGCCGGCGCTGGCCGTCAAGCGCGGCAACGAGCTTGACCAGATCGCGCGCAACCGCATGGCCACGGTCTACACGCCGGGCCACAAGATTCCCATGCTGCCGCCCGAACTGATCGCGCGCTTCTCCCTGGACGAAGGCCAGGCGCGTCCCGCTCTGTCGCTGTACGTGGACGCCGACATCAGCACCGGCGAGATCCTGGCGCATCACACCCGCCTGGAGCGCATCACCGTCGAGCGCAACCTGCGCCAGCACGAACTGGACCCGCTGATCTCCGAAGAGGCCCTGAACGATCCCGCGGCCGAACTGCCCTATACGCAATGGCTGCGTCCGCTGTGGACCTTCTCGCGCCAGCTTGCCGCCCAGCGCGAGGCCGTGCGCGGCAAGCCCGAGAACAACAGCCGCGTGGAATACACCTTCGAGCTGGACGGCCCTCACGACGACCCCGACTCCGTCATCCGCCTGGTGCCGCGCGTGCGCAACGCCCCGCTGAGCCTGCTGGTGGCCGAATACATGATCCTGGCCAACCAGCTCTGGGGAGGCCTGCTGGCCGAGCACAACGTGCCCGGCATCTACCGCTCGCAGCAATTCATGCGCACGCGCATGTCCACCACGCCCGCGCCGCATGAGTCCATCGGGGTGCCGCAATACACCTGGTCCACTTCGCCGCTGCGCCGCTACGTGGACCTGATCAACCAGGGACAGATCCTGGCCGCGGCCGAACACGGCATCTCCGCCCGCCTGGCCGCCCCCTTCCAGCCCAAGGACGCCGACCTGTTCGCCATCATCGGCGCCTTCGAAGGCCAGTACGCGCAATGGGCCGACTACCAATCTTCGCTGGAGCGCTACTGGTGCCTGCGCTGGCTGCAGCAGAACGGCATCACCCAGGCGCGCGCCGCCTATATCAAAGAAGACCTGGTGCGCCTGAACGACGCTCCCCTGGTGCTGCACGTGCCCGGCCTGCCCGCCCTGGAGCGCGGCCAGGAAGTCACCATAGACCTGCTGGCCTTCGACGAACTGGCGCTGACGGTGGAATGCCGCCTGCGCGAGGTCGCCGCCGCAGCCTGACGGCCATGGCCAGGCCGCCCCGCCGCCCTGCGCAAGGCGATTACCTCTGGCCGGCGGTCGCGGTCTCGGCCCTGACGCACGCCGCGCTGGTGTTCTGGCCCGCGCGCGCGCCCGCTCCCCAGGCCGCCCGCAGCCTGGACGTGGCCCTGGTCAACTTCAGCACCGAATCCGCTCCTCTGGATCCGCAACTGCTCGCGCAACTGAACCTGGAAGGCGGCGGGCAGGATGCGCGCGGCCAGGCCAGCCAGCCCCTGCCGCTCACCGATCCCGACCTGCCCAACCTGCTGGTGCTGGAGGCGCTGCGCAAACGCCAGCAAAGCCTGGAAGCCGAGCAGCAACGCCTGCTGGGCGAGCTGGACAGCCAGGACGCTGTGCCGCCGTCCACCCCGACCCCCGAGTACATCGGCGCCGCCCAGGCCACCGGGCAGGACGATGACGACCGCAGCCCCCAGATCCGCAACGCGCGCATCGCGCTGCTGCGCGACCAGATTCGCGAACAGCAGCGCCAGCCGCGCTACCATTACGCCGGCCCGAGCGCGCGCGCCAGCGAGGAGGCGCGCTACCTGGACCAGTGGCGCCAGACCATCGAGCAGACCGGCACCCGCCACTATCCCCGGCAGGAGGGCCGCAGGCTCTACGGGCAATTGCAGATGACGGTCTACATACGACGCGACGGCAGCCTGCTGCGCGCCGAACTGACGCGGCCCGCCTCCGACCCGGCTCTGAACCTTGCCGCCCGGCGCATCGTCGAGCTGGCCGCCCCTTTCGCCCCCCTGCCGCCGGAAGTGGCCCCCGGCGCCGATGTGCTGGTGATCACTCGCAGCTGGGAATTCACCCGCGACACCCTCAGCATGCAGGGCCCGGCCAATGATTGACCGCGCGCCTTCCTTCATGCTCCAAGAGGCCTGTTTCACCTCGGACAATTCGGCGTTCCAGCGGCCCGGCGGTAAAATAAAGCCTCGACCAGGCTTCACTCAGCCCCCCCCCGTGTCCGGAGGATCCGTCAGGACACGAAGGCCGGCCGGATCCAATAACAAGACACTTCCTTAGAGCCTCTCATGTCTGACACGACTTCCGCCGGCCGCTACGGCGTCATCGGCAACCCCATCAAGCACAGCCGTTCGCCCGAGATCCATGAACAGTTCGCCCGCCAGTGCGGCATCGCACTGAGCTACGAGCGCATCCTGGCGCCGGAGGACGGCTTCGCTGCCGCCGTCGGGGAGTTCTTCGCCGACGGCAAGGGCCTGAACGTCACCCTGCCCTTCAAGGAACAGGCTTTCGAGCTGGCCGCCAAGCGCCTCACCCGCCGGGCCCGCATGGCCGGCGCGGTCAATACCCTGTGGATGAAGGACGGCGAGCTGCACGGCTGCAATACGGACGGCGTAGGCCTGTGCTCGGACCTGCGCCGCCTGGGCCACGACCCGGCGGACATGCGGATCCTGCTGATCGGCGCGGGCGGCGCCTCGCGCGGCGTGGTCTTCCCCCTGCTGGAGGCCGGCTGCGAACTGCTGCACATCATCAACCGCACCAGCAGCAAGGCCCACGACCTGCGCGAGCATGTCGTGGCGCTGGAGCCCGACGCCTCGCGCCGGCTGAGCGCAGGCGGGCTGGACGATCATTCCGGCGACTGGGACATCGTCATCAACGCCACTTCCGCCAGCCTGCAACAGACGCTGCCCGAGCTGCCCGATGCGCGCTACCGCAAGAACTCCCTGGCCTACGACATGTTCTATGCAGGCGAACCCACGGCCTTCATGCTGGCGGCCGAACGGGCCGGCGCCGACCAGGTCATGGACGGCCTGGGCATGCTGGTGGGCCAGGCGGCCGCCAGCTTCGCCATCTGGCACGGCGTGGAGCCCGAAGTGGAACCCGTGCTGGCCGCGCTGCGCAGCCAGGTCGGACAAGTCTGACGTGAAACTGGCCGCCCGCCCCTGGAAACTGGCCGGCATGCTGCTGCTGGCGGCCGCCGCCGGCATACTGCTCTACCAGATAGCACTGTTCCTGATGGTGCTGTGGTACAGCGTGATGCCGCCCAGGCTCACGCCCTTCATGGCGGCCGAGCAGCGCGCGCTGCGCGCCGCGCAACCCGATGCGCAGGTGCGCTACGAATGGGTGCCTTACGAGCAGATCAGCGCCAATCTCAAGCGCGCCGTCATTGCTTCCGAGGACGCCAACTTCATGCAGCATTCCGGCGTGGAATGGGACGCGATCCGCAAAGCCTGGGACTACAACCGCCGTCAGGCCGAGAAAGGCTCGGCGCGCCGCCGCGGCGGCTCCACGATTTCCCAGCAACTGGCCAAGAACCTGTTCCTGTCGGACTCGCGCAGCTATCTGCGCAAAGGCCAGGAGCTGATCCTGACCTACATGATAGAGACGGTCATGAGCAAGGAACGCATCCTTGAGCTCTACCTGAACGTCGCCCAATGGGGCACAGGCGTCTTCGGCGCGCAGGCGGCGGCCCGCCATTATTACAAGCAGGACGCCGCGCGCCTGAGCGCCGTGCAGTCCGCCCGCCTGGCCAGCATGCTGCCCAACCCGGCCTACTACGACCGGCGCCGCGACAGCCCCTACCTGCAATCGCGCACCCGCACCATCAGCCAGCGCATGCGGCAGGTCGCCATTCCATGACCGTACACGGCTTTTTTTGTTAACCTAGCCTCGTCATCGCAACAGCCCTATTTACATGCGCACCGCCCGCCGCTACCTCGCTTCCGAAATCTACCGCTCCAGCGCCGTCGTGCTGATCGCCCTGCTGGGGCTGTTCACCTTTTTCGCCCTGATCGAGGAACTGGACAAGGTGGGCTCCAAGTTCACGCTCGCCAGCCTGTTCTATATCCAGGCGCTGGAGCTGCCCACGCGCCTGTACGACCTGCTGCCCATCGGACTGCTGATCGGGGCCATCCTGGCGCTGGCCAGCCTGGCCCAGCGCAACGAACTGGTCATCCTGCGCGCCTCGGGCGTGAGCGGGCTGCGCATGATGGTCATGCTCTGGACCGTCACCCTGCCCCTGGTGGCCGGCGCCTTCGTGCTGTCCGAATACGTCACGCCCATGGCGGAAATCAAGTCCAGCGAGCAGGGCATGGCCTTGCTGGGCCGCTCGGGCGGCGGACGGCTGGACAGCGGCTACTGGTTCAAGGAGAACAAGCCGGGGAACGGCATGCGCATCATCAACATCGCCAACCTGCAGGGCAACGGCAGCGTCAGCGATGTCAGCATCTACGACTTCATGGACGGCCAGCGACTGAACATGGTGGCCCAGGCGCCGTCGGGCCAGTTCAAGGAAAATGAACTGGTGCTGCGCGACGTGACCGAAACCCATCTGAGCGAGTCCTCCCACCTTGCCCTGGCCCAGGCCCAGGCGCCGGACCAGCCCCTGGCGCGCATCGAGAAGCGGCCGGAACTGACCCTGCAGACCACGCTGACGCCCGACCGCCTGATCGCCCGGGTGGTCACGCCCGAACGCATGTCCATCCTGGACCTGAAGGACTACATCGACTACCTGGACGCCAACAAGCTGCAGACCAAGCGTCAGGTGGTGGCGCTCTGGCGCAAGGTGGCCTACCCCTTCACCCTGCTGGTCATGATCACCATCGCCGCGCCCATCGGCTTCATGCAGACGCGCCACGGCGGAGTGGGCACCAAAGTCTTTACCGGCATCTTGCTGGGCGTGGGCTTTTTCATGGTCAACCAACTGGCCCTGAACGTGGCCATGCTCAGCAACCTGCCGCCCTGGGTCACCGCCCTGGTGCCCAACCTGATCGCCATGGCCCTGGCGCTGGGCGCGCTCATCCTGATGGAAAACCGCCACAACCTGCGCCGCCGCCACTCCAGCGTCTCCAACTGAACCATGCCCCTGACCCATTCCGCATCCATCTGGGCCATCGGCGACATCCAGGGCTGCTGCGCTTCCCTGGATGCGCTGCTGCGCCACCCCGACATCCAGGCCGACGAGCAGGCCCATTTCTGGTTCGCAGGCGACCTCGTCAACCGGGGCCCCGATTCGGCCGGTTCGCTGCGCCGCATCCGGGCGCTGGGCGAGCGCGCCACCTGCGTGCTGGGCAATCACGACATCCATTGCCTGGCCGTGGCCGCCGGGGTGCGCAAGCCGGGCAAGCACGACACGCTGGCGGCGCTGCTGGCCGCGGCGGACGCACAGGAACTGCTGGACTGGCTGCGCCATCAGCCGCTGGCGCACTACGAACACAGGCATCTGATGGTGCACGCCGGCGTGCATCCGGCCTGGAGCCCGGAACAGACCCTGGAGCACGCCCGCGAACTGGAAGCCCTGCTGCGCGCCGAGAACTGGCGCGAACATATTGCCGAACTGTTCGGCAATGAACCCGACGCCTGGCACCCCGCCCTGACGGGTCAGGCGCGCCGGCGCGCCATCGTCAGCACGCTGACGCGCATGCGCATGTGCCGCGCCGACGGGAGCATGGATTTCAAGCACAAGGGTGCGCCGGACCCCGATTCAGGACTCCTGCCCTGGTACGAACTGCCGGACAGGGTCTGCGCCGACGTGCCCATCATCTTCGGTCACTGGTCCACGCTGGGCTTGATGAACACGCCCACGCTGCTCAGCCTGGACACAGGCTGCGTCTGGGGTCGACAGCTGAGCGCCGTGCGCCTGCAGGACCGGCGGCTGGTGCAGATCCATTGCCCCGAAAACCAGAAGCCCGGCGAATGATGAAGAACTCCGGCCTGTCAGCCCGAGCCTAGCCCACCTCGGCGCTGGCGCGCGCCTCGGATTCATCAGTCGTGTCGACCTCATACGGCCAGTCCGGGCGGACGACAGCCCGGATGCGTTCCCTGGCCTGCTGGGCCGTGGCGCTGCGGCCCCACTGCATACAGGATTGGGCGGGCATGACGTCCAGGAAATGGCAGTGCACCTGGACCCGGCGCGAACTGAGCAGGACCCAGATATTGCCCACCAGCGCTTGCTCGCCCACGAAGGCGAAACGCTCGGTGCGCCGGCCGGCCTGCTCGAACAGCAGCGCCACAGGCTGGATGTCCACCTCCAGATTGATGGCCGCCTCGAACAGGCTGGCATAGAAAGTCTTGACGTCCAGGCCGGTCGAGGTGGTGCCTTCGGGAAACAGGCCCACGGCGTCGCCCCGTTCGAAGCAGCGCTCCATCTGCTGGCTGACCGTATGCAGGGCGCGCCGCTGACCGCGTTCGATGAACACCGTGCCGGCCCCGGCCACCAGCCAGCCCACCACGGGCCAGCGGCGGATTTCGCTCTTGGCGATGAAGGAGGTGGGGCGCACGCTGTTGAGCACGAAGATATCCAGCCAGGATACGTGGTTGGACGCATAGAGCACGGCTCTGTCCTGCACGGCGCGGCCATGCTGGAGGACAGCGACGCCGCAGATGCGCATCAGCAGGCGCGACATGCCCAGCACCAGCGCACGTCGCCCGCCCGGGCTCAGGATGGGAAATGCCAGGCCCACTAGCAGCAGGCCTGCCAGTATCCACAACATCAGCGCCACGGCGCGCCAGGCAAAACGGAATGTATTCAAAGGACTTCAGCCTCGTGAGGGACTCAGACGGGCGGCAGGCGGTCCAGGTAGCGCTGCAGGATCACGCAGGCGGCCACCGCATCGTCGTCGTCGTTGCTTCCCAGCAAGGCTTGAGCCTCCATGCTGGAGCCGCGTTCGTCCACCAACTCCACCGCCAGGCCGTAGCGGCCATGCAGCTGGTTGGCGAATCGCCGGCAGCGAAGCGAAGCATACTGCTCCGCGCCCTCGGCGGTCAAAGGCAAACCCACGACCAGGCGGTCGGGCTGCCACTCGTCGAGCAACTTCTGGATGGCGGCAAATCGTTGCTCGCGCGTGACGGGGCGCAGGATGGCATAGGGACGGGCCTGGCGCGTCAAGGTGTTGCCCAGCGCCACCCCGATCTTCTTCAGGCCGTAGTCGAAGGCCAGGATGGTCTCGACGGCCGGCGCGCCGGCGCCCTCTGCATGATCAGGCATGGCCCGCGCCGCCCGACAACATGAGGGGATCGATGCCCAGCAGCGCCAGCGCGCTGTCGTAGCGCTTTTCGAAGGGCGTGGAGAACAGGATTTCGTGGGTGGCCTTGACGTTCAGCCAGGCATTGCCGGCCATCTCGCTTTCCAGCTGCCCCGCGCTCCAGCCCGCGTAGCCCAGCGTGACCAGCATATGCTGCGGGCCCTGGCCGTGCGCCACATCCTGCAGTACATCCTTGGAGGTGGTCAGGGTCAGTTCGCCCACCGCCAGGCTGGAAGTGTAGGCCTTGTCCGAATCATGCAGCACGAAGCCGCGGTCGGTCTGCACCGGTCCGCCGAAATACACGGAGGTGCCGGCCAGGTCTGTGTCGGCGTCCACCTCGACTTCGATGCGCGACATGAGATCGGCCAGGGTCAGGTCCGTGGGCCGGTTGATGACCAGGCCCAAGGCGCCCTGCTCATTGTGCTCGCAGACGTAGATGACGGTGTCGGCTAGGCTGCCCGATACCACGCCGGGCATGGCCAGCAACAGGTGGTGGGTCAGATTGGCGCTTTCCTGGACCAGCGGCGACTGGCTTGTTGCACTCATACGCACCTCCTGTCGGGGCAGACCACCGTGGGAAACGGGCCGATCACACTTCGATCAGTTCGAAATCTTCCTTGCGGGCGCCGCATTCGGGACAGACCCAGTTCGGAGGCACGTCCTCCCAACGCGTGCCGGGGGCGATCCCTTCCTCGGGCAGCCCCGCTTCTTCATCGTAAATCCAGCCGCAAATCAGGCACATCCACGTACGCATAACATTCCTACTGTATTTGTAAACATAGTCCGATCCGCGTGCAAATCGGGGCAATCCATTAAAATGGGGTCAATATTACTAAACCCTGCGGCATCCGGGCCAAATAATTGGCGCTGGACCACATTTGATACAAGATGGCTGCTGATCTCGAAAATTCAAGTCCAAGGCTGGCGCTCGTTCTGGCGCCTTACGATCCCAGCGGCGGCGCCCACCTGCCGGCCGACGTCGTGACCGGCGCGCGGCTGAGCTGTCACGTCCTGAGCGTGCCCACGGCGCTGCTGGTGCGCGACACCGCACAGCTGGAAAGCATACAGCCGCTGGCCGAGGACGTTGCCGACGACCAGGCCCGCTGCCTGCTCGAGGACGTCAACATCCAGGCCGTCAAGTGCGGGCCGCTCTACAGCCCCGAGATGGCCAGCATGGTGGCCGAGATTTGCGCCGACTACCCCGAGCTGCCCCTGGTGCTGCACCTTACCGCCATGCCCGCCGGCCTGGACGACATCGACGCCGAGGACGCCCTGGACGCCTGCCTGCGCCTGCTGCTGCCGCTCAGCTCCCTGCTGGTGGTGGACCACGCCAGCCTGGAACAGTGGCGCTCGGAAGGCCTGCTGGAAGACAGCGAATCGGCGGCCGCCGCCTTGCTGGCCGCGGGCGCGCATGCCGTGCTGATCACGGCCGGGCCCGGCGCTCCCGGCCAGTGGCACGCCCTGTTCCAGGGACACCACGGCCGGCTCGAATACAGCCTGCCGCGCGACCCGGGCCTGCGCCAGCAGGACATGGACAGCCTGGTGGCCGCGGCCTGCGCCTGCCGGCTGGCCCAGGGCCAGGAACTGGACGGCGCGGTAGAATCAGCCCTGAGCCACCTGCAGGCATGCTCGCGCGACACCTTCCAGCCCGGCATGGGCCACCGCCTGCTCAACCCCGCCCCCTTTCGCCATGACTGACTCCACGCCCCTGCGCTTTCCGGCCGGCCTGTACGGCATCACCCCCGACTGGGACGACACGCCCCGCCTGCTGCGCGCGGTGCGCGCCGCGCACGACGGGGGCCTCAACGTGCTGCAGTTCCGCCGCAAGCAAGGCAGCCAGGAAGCCCTGCATCAACAGTTGACCCAGCTGAGCGAGCTGTGCGCGTCGCTGGAACTGCCGTTGCTCATCAACGACCATTGGTCCTGGGCGCTGCAGTTCCCGGTGCAAGGCGCCCACCTGGGCAAGGACGACGGCGACCTGATCCAGGCGCGCCACGCGCTCGGCCAGCATGCCCTGCTGGGGCGTTCGTGCTACAACAGCCTGGAGCTGGCCCGGCAGGCCCTGGCCGAAGGCGCGGACTACATCGCCTTCGGCGCGGTCTTTCCGTCCAGCGTGAAGCCCGACGCGCCGCGCGCCGAGCTGGACACCCTGCGTCAAGCGCGCCAGCTCTGCCAGGACCAGGACCGCAGCCGCCGCGCCGCCGTGGTGGCCATAGGCGGCATCACCCCCGACAACGCCCCGGCGCTGCTGGAGGCCGGGGTGGACAGCCTGGCCGTCATCAGCAGCCTGTTCGAGGCCGACGACGTGCGCGCCACGGCGCAACGCTTCACTGACCTTTTCCTAGCCCAGGCCCGGTCTCGCCACGCGCGCTGACCGGACCGCCTGCCACGAACCAACCGTTCTTACCGTCTGGATTTCTGCATCATGTCCCGTAACACGCAACTTTTCGAACGCGCCTGCGAATTCATTCCCGGCGGCGTCAACTCGCCCGTTCGCGCCTTCGGCTCGGTCGGCGGCACGCCCTGCTTCATCGAACGTGCCCAGGGTCCCTACATCTGGGATGCGGACGGCCGGCAATACACCGATTACGTCGGCTCCTGGGGCCCGGCCATCCTGGGCCATGCCGATCCGGACGTGGTCAAGGCCGTCCAGGACGCGGCCGTGCACGGCCTGTCCTTCGGCGCGCCCACCGAAGGCGAAGTGGTGCTGGCCGAGACCATCACCAAGCTGCTGCCTTCCATCGAGCAGGTGCGCCTGGTCAGCTCGGGCACCGAGGCGACCATGAGCGCCATCCGCCTGGCGCGCGGCTACACGGGCCGCAAGACCATCATCAAGTTCGAAGGCTGCTATCACGGCCACGCCGACAGCCTGCTGGTCAAGGCCGGCTCGGGCCTGCTCACTTTCGGCAACCCCACCTCGGCCGGCGTGCCCGCCGAATTCGTGGCCCATACCCTGGTACTGGACTACAACGACCTGGACGCCGTGCGCGACGCCTTCCAGCAGAAAGGCCAGGACATCGCCTGCGTCATCGTCGAACCCTTCGCCGGCAACATGAACCTGGTGCGCCCCGCCCCCGGCTTCCTGGAAGGCCTGCGCGAGCTGTGCACCGAGCACGGCGCGGTACTGATCTTCGACGAAGTCATGACCGGTTTTCGCGTCGGCCCGCAGGGCGTGCAGGGCCTGACGGGCATCCGCCCCGACCTGACCACGCTGGCCAAGGTCATTGGCGGAGGCATGCCGGTGGGCGCCTTCGGCGGACGCCGCGGCATCATGCAATGCGTGGCGCCCGTAGGCGGCGTCTACCAGGCCGGCACGCTGTCGGGCAATCCGGTCGCCGTGGCCGCCGGCCTGGCGACCCTGAAGAAGCTGGCCCAGCCCGGCTTCTACGACACGCTCAACAGCAACACCGCTCTCCTGGTCCAGGGCCTGACCGACGCCGCCCGCGAAGCCGGCGTACCCTTTTGCGCCGATCATCAGGGCGGCCTGTTCGGCATCTACTTCAGCGAACGCGTCCCCGCCTCCCTGGCCGAAGTCTCGGCCGGCGACATCGCGCGCTTCAAGCGCTTCTTCCACGCCATGCTGGACAAGGGCGTGTACTTCGCCCCGTCCGCCTTCGAGGCCGGCTTCGTGTCCGTGCAGCACACGCCCGACGTGATAGCCGCCACCGTGCAGGCGGCGCGCGAGGTCTTCGCCACGCTCAAGGATTGATGTCCCTCTAGCGGCAGGCATGAAAAGCGGGGCGCCACGCCCCGCTTTTTTTTTTGCCCAGTCCCGGTCAGCCCTGCGCCATCTGCCGCAGCACGAAGCGCTGCAGCTTGCCGGTTTCGGTGCGCGGCAGCTGCGTCACGAACTCAATGGCGCGCGGATACTTGTAGGGCGCGGCATTCTCCTTCACGAAGTCCTGAAGCTGCTTCTTGAGCTCCTCGCTGCCGGTGAAGCCGGGCTTGAGCACGATGAAGGCCTTGACCACCTGGCCGCGGTCCTCGTCCGGCGCACCCACCACTCCGCACTCGGCGACCGCCTCGTGCTTGAGCAGGGTGCCTTCCACCTCGGGGCCGGCGATGTTGTAGCCGGCCGAGACGATCATGTCGTCATTGCGGGCCTGGTAATACAGATAGCCGTCCTCATCCATCTTGAAGGTGTCGCCGGGGAAGTTCCAGCCGCCCTGCACGAACTGCTTCTGTCGTTCGTCGTTCAGGTACTTGCAGCCGGTCGGCCCCTTGACCGCCAGGCGTCCCACCGTGCCGACCGGCACCGGGTTCAGGTTCTCGTCCAGGATCGCGGCCACATAGCCGGGCACCACCTTGCCGATGGCGCCGGGCCGCACCTGCTCGGGCGGGCTGGAGACATAGACGTGGATCATCTCGGTGCCGCCGATGCCGTCGGTCATCTCGATGCCCGTGGCCTGCTTCCACAGCTGGCGCGTGGCGTCGGGCAGGGCCTCGCCGGCCGAGACGCTGGCGCGCAGGCTGGCCAGCGAATAGCGGCCCACCAGCGCGGCCATCTGGCGGTAGAACGTCGGCGCCGTGAAAGTCATGGTGACCTTGAAGCGGTCTATGGTGGCCAGCAGGTCGGCCGGAGTCAGGCGTTCCAGCAGCACCGTCGACGCGCCCGCCCGCAGCGGGAAGCACAGCAGGCCGCCCAGGCCGAAGGTGAAGGCCAGCGGCGGCGTGCCGCAGACCATGTCCTGCGGGCTCAGGCGCAGGATGTGGCGCGAAAAGGTGTCGCACATGGCCAGCACGTCACGGTGAAAATGCATGCAGCCCTTGGGCTGGCCTGTGGTGCCGCTGGTGAAGGCGATCAGGCAGACATCGTCGGCCGCCGTGTCGCAGGCCGAGAAATCGGCCGGTTTGTCCTTGAGCAGGGATTCCAGGCCCTCGGGCCCTTCGTCGTTGAAGCACAGCAATTGCTTGAGCACGGGCGCATGGCTGGCATGGGCCGCGTCCATGCAATGATCCAGCTCCTCGCGCAGGCGCACATCGCACAGCGCGGCGTGGATCTCGGCCTTTTCCAGTATGGTCTTGAGCTCCACGGCCCGCAGCAGCGGCATGGTCGGAACCGTGACCAGACCCGCCTTGATGCTGGCCAGCCAGCAGGCCGCCATCATGGGGTTGTTCGGGCCGCGCAGCAGAATGCGGTTGCCCGGCACCAGCTTCAGGTCCTGCGTCAACACGTGGGCGATGCGGTTGGTCAGCACATCCAGTTCCGCATAGGTCAGGCTGGCGTCCTGCTCGCCCTGCGCCCAGCGCAGCGCAATCCGGTCCCCATGCCCGGCGGCCACCTGCTCGCTCAGCAGCGCCGCGGCGCAGTTGAAGCGGGCCGGATAGTCCACGTCGGGATTGCCCTCGATCAGCATCTGCGGCCACCATTCCAGCGGCGGCAGATTGTCACGAGCAAAAGTGTCGATATGGGCCGAACGTTCCATCCTTGTCTCCTGCGTATGTAGCGCCCCGCTCGGGCGTAGGCCCCGGCCAGCCGGCGCGCACCGCCGCATGTACCAAGACCTATATTGTTTAGTTCTAAACTATATTAGCAAAAAAAAACCTGGCCGCCACTGCTTGAGCCTACGGGTTATCCGCAGTAGCGGGACCTGCGCCGGGTCCGCCGCGGCCCGTCGCTCCGCCTGAAGCCCTGACATGATTGACAAGCCCGGGCTGAGCCTCGAATAGAGGATCCGGCCCTGCCAAAAGAATCCGGCGTCAAAAATACGTAAAATTTTCAATTAAGAAAATAATTGAAAACGTATCCGTTTAGAAACAAAAATAAGGAGCGGACCGACTGCCGGCACTGGACCTCATACGCCAGCTTATTCATGACACTTGAAGCAGATAGTCCCTTGATTTCATCCAGCTTATGGAGCAAAGCGCTTCCAAAGCCCAAGGATGGGAAAGTTAAGTCGGAGAAGGTAATAAGCAAATTTCCGAATACTGTTTTTCATGTTTCCAGCTTGTCCGACGGCAAGCTTCAGTATACGTTTTTAATAATATTATTAATTTAAACTTAAAAACGAATTTACTTTGATCTGCCGCAATGTCAAACTTGCAAGCACCCTCCTAAAATGACACCTGAGCTTACCCAGCTTACTTCCGGCTGCGGTCTGCGTCCTTCAAAGCTAAAAATTTTGGACATGCACCATTAAGGCCAGCTATCTATGATCATGAACGATATCCCAGCTTCCGCCGTCGCCGACGCCGCCCCCGACCTGGAGAGCCGTGCCAGCAGCGACGATCACTTCGACGTGCGCCTGTGGCTGCGCCTGATGGCCTGCACCAACCTGGTCGAAGGCGAAATCCGCAGCCGTCTGCGCACCGAACATCAAACCACCCTGCCGCGCTTCGACCTCATGGCGCAGCTGCAGCGCCGCCCCGCCGGCATGAAGATGAGCGAACTCTCGCGTCACCTGATGGTCACCAACGGCAATATCACCGGCATCACCGACCAACTCGAAAAAGAAGGCCTGGTGGAGCGCATCAAGGTGGTCACCGACCGGCGCAGCTCCCTGATCCGCCTCACCCCCAAGGGCAAGCGCCAGTTCCGCAAGATGGCCGCCTCGCACGAACAATGGCTGCAGGACATGTTCGCCGACCTGTCCGAGAAAACGCGCAAGAACCTCTTCGAGGCCTTGGGCGAGCTCAAGCTCATCGCCCGCAACCACGTCTCGATGGGCGCCCGCCAGAACTGACCCGGCCCGCTCCCGAAAGCATATGCCCAGGCGGCTCAAAGCAAGTATCATTACTGTTTTGAGCCGCCTTTAACTTTGTTTTCCGGATAGCGTCATGGCCGTCAATCTGTTCATTCCTTCCGAATCCGACATTCACCCCGTCGCCGGCGTCAGAATCGGCATCGCCGAAGCCGGCATCCGCAAGGCCAACCGACGCGACCTGACCGTCTTCGAACTGTCGCCCGGCAGCAGCGTGGCAGGCGTGTTCACCACCAACCGCTTCCGCGCCGCACCCGTGCAGGTCTGCGAGGCCCACCTGGCCACGCACGAGGATATAGGCGCGCTGGTCATCAATACCGGCAACGCCAACGCCGGAACGGGCGAGACCGGCCTGGCCGACGCCCGCCACACCTGCAATGAGCTGGCCAGGCTGCTGAACCTGCGTCCTCAGCAGGTGCTGCCCTTCTCCACGGGCGTCATCCTGGAGCCCCTGCCCATGGACCGCCTGCTGGCCGGCCTGCCCAAGGCGGTGGCCGACCTGAGCGCGAACAACTGGTTCAATGCGGCCCACAGCATCATGACCACGGACACGCAGCCCAAGATCGTGTCGCGCCAGATCACCCTGTCCGGCAAGACCGTCACCCTGACCGGCATCAGCAAGGGCGCGGGCATGATCCGTCCCAACATGGCCACCATGCTGGGCTTTCTGGCCACGGACGCGGGCATTGCCCCCGAACTGCTCAAGGACATGTGCCGCCTGGCGGCCAACCGCTCCTTCAACCGCATCACCGTGGACGGCGACACCTCCACCAACGACTCCTTCATCATCATGGCCACGGGCCAGAGCGGCGTGCGGGTGGAGTCCATCGCGGACCCCAACTACAACAAGCTGCTGGACGCGCTGGTGGACGCCTCGCGCGAACTGGCCCAGAAGATCGTGCGCGACGCCGAAGGCGCCACCAAGTTCATGACCATCCAGGTCGAGGACGCGGGCTCCTCCGAGGAAGCCCTCAAGGTGGCCTATGCCATCGCCCATTCGCCGCTCGTCAAGACGGCCTTCTTTGCTTCAGACCCGAACCTGGGTCGCATCCTGTGCGCCATCGGCTACGCCGGCATCGCCGATCTGGACGTCTCCCGCTTGCGCCTGTGGCTGGGTGACGTGCTGGTGGCCCAGAACGGCGGCCGCAATCCCGACTATCGCGAAGAAGACGGGCAGCGCGTCATGCAGGAGGCCGAAATTCTGGTGCGCGTGTCGCTGGGCCGCGGGCAGGCCAGCGAGACCGTCTACACCTGCGACTTCTCCCACGAATACGTGTCCATCAACGCGGATTACCGCTCCTGATGGCAACAGGCTCCGCCGGTCGCCCGGCGGAGCCTGTCATCGTCACGCTTGTCCCTGGCCCGGACCGGTTCCGGGCCTTTATCTATTTGGCCATGCCCTTGATCAGCGAGATCACCGCCAGGATCAGGAACACGAAGAACAGGATCTTGGCGATCGAAGCCGCGCCAGCGGCGATGCCGCCAAAACCCAGGACGGCGGCCACGATGGCCACGATGAAAAAGATAACGGCGTAGTAAAGCATACGACTCTCCTTGTGACGGCCGCGGCTGGCGGCCACTTAGCATTGACAGCCCTGATGACGCCCCGCCCCGGACGGGGCCGGCGCAGGCCGCCGCGCTAACGGTCGTACTTGTCGTAGAAGTCCTTCACTTCGCGCTCGGCTTCTTCGCGGGTGCGGCCATAGCGCTCCTGCACCAGACCAGCCAACTGCTGGGAGTCGCCCTTGACCCGGGCCAGTTCGTCATCGGTCAGGTCGCCCCAGACGGATTTGGCCTTGCCGGCCAGCTGTTTCCATTTACCTTCGATCGTGTCTTTATTCATGCTGTTCCCCTTGTGTAAGGTTTCAGAAATATCGACTTACGCTCATCGAACGTTACCCATACCGTAGCTAAACATGCCGGACGGCAGGCCACAGAATGCCAGTAAATGTAAACGTCTGTTGTTGCCGGCCCGCCCGGCGGCCATTGCGGCCGCGGTCATGGACGGTCTTGCCGCGGCGCCGCGGCTCCCCGCCTTTTTGCGCCGCCGCGACGTAACCAATAGATGCGAAATGCAGACAGCCCAAGCCCCAAACCATTGACGGCAAAGCCTTTTTATCTTATTATTTTTTGCTTGGCATTTTGCGTGCCAAGCTATTTTCAACGATTGCCGGCTGCATGCTGACCAATCCGCCCTGCCGCCATGCTTATGGAACAGTGCGGTGTCGGGGCACCAGCCGGATTGAATCTCTAAGGGACTCCCTATGTACGCGGTTATAAAAACCGGCGGTAAGCAATATCGCGTTACTGCTGGCCAAAAACTCAAGATAGAACAGATACCGGCTGACATTGGGCAAGAAATCTCGCTCGACCAGGTCCTGTCCGTAGGCGAAGGCGAAGCACTGAAGATCGGTGCTCCTTTCGTTGACGGCGCCGTGGTCAAGGCAACCGTTCTTGCGCAAGGCCGTCACGACAAAGTGAAAATCTTCAAAATGCGCCGTCGCAAGCACTATCGCAAAACGCAAGGCCATCGTCAGAACTACACCGAAATCCGCATCGAGGCCGTCAACGGCTAAGCCGTTGCTCGAAGCGAATCTGGTATTTTCTTCATCAAGGAGCTAAAACATGGCACAGAAGAAAGGCGGCGGCTCTACGCGGAACGGCCGTGACTCACAGGCCAAACGACTGGGCGTAAAAGTTTACGGCGGTCAGGAAATTCTGGCTGGCGGCATCATTGTCCGTCAGCGCGGCACTCAGTTTCACCCCGGCGTGAACGTGGGCATTGGCAAGGACCACACCCTGTTCTCCCTGGTCGATGGCAAAGTCAAATTTTCCATCACCGGTGCACTGAACAAGCGTACCGTTTCGGTCGTTGCCGCCGAGTAAGCTCACGCTCCACGCGTAGCAGCCCAGAAAGCCCTGCCGTTTGCGGCGGGGCTTTTTCTTTGCGCGGCCGGCCCCAGAACGACAAGAGCACGCCTGCCCGGCGCGCAATCTGCCGGCTTCGCGCCCAATCTCTTATACACTGAGCACTTAGTGTTTTTTGTTTAAAATGGTCCGGATACGGGACCGCGGCCACGCGTGTTCCTGGACCCATACAGCACTCATCACCATGAAATTCGTAGACGAAGCGACCATTGAAGTCATCGCAGGCAAAGGCGGAAATGGCGTCGCCAGCTTCCGCCGGGAAAAATTCATCGAAAAAGGCGGGCCGGACGGCGGCGACGGCGGCCGGGGCGGCAGCATCCATGCCGTGGCCGACCGCAACGTCAACACCCTGATCGACTACCGCTACGCCCGTCTGCACCGCGCCCGCAACGGCGAAAATGGCCGCGGCTCGGACCAGTACGGCGCCGCCGGCCCGGACATCGTGCTGCGCCTGCCCGTGGGCACCATGGTGTTCGACGCCGACACCGGCGAACAACTGTACGACCTGAAACGCCACGGCGAACGCGTCACGCTGGCCAAGGGCGGCCAGGGCGGGATGGGCAACCTGCACTTCAAGTCCAGCGTGAACCGCGCGCCACGCCAGTTCACCTACGGCAAGGAAGGCGAGCAGCGCAAGCTGCGCCTGGAATTGAAAGTGCTGGCCGACGTGGGCCTGCTGGGCATGCCCAACGCCGGCAAGTCCACGTTCATCTCGCGCGTCTCCAACGCCCGCCCGCGCATCGCCGATTACCCTTTCACCACGCTGCACCCCAATCTGGGCGTGGTGCGTTCCTCCGAATCGCACAGCTTCGTGGTGGCGGACATTCCAGGCCTGATCGAAGGCGCCTCCGAAGGCGCGGGGCTGGGCCATCTGTTCCTGCGCCATCTGACCCGCACGCGCATCCTGCTGCACCTGCTGGACGTCTCCAGCCTGGATCCGGACGTGGACGTGGTGGACAAAGTCGTCGCCGAAGCCCGCGCCATCGTCGAAGAACTGCGCCTGTACAGCGAAGAACTGTACGCCAAGCCGCGCTGGCTGGTGCTGAACAAGCTGGACATGGTGGACGATCCCGAAGACCTCAAGGCCCGCCTGCTCAAGGAGCTCGGCTGGGAAGGCCCCGTGTTCGGCATCTCCGCCCTGACCGGCGAAGGCACCCAGGAACTGGTCTGGCAACTGCAATCCTGGCTGGACGAGGAAACCCGCAAGGAACACATCGAACAGGACAAGGCCGACGGCACCCACGTGTACGACGACCCGCGTTTCGCCCCGGACTGAACAGGCCGGCGGCCCGTTGCGCCGGCCTTCGGGGCCGGCGCGAACACATGACGCCCGGTCCCGCGGTCAGCCTGCCGCTCCTTCCCTCCGGGCATTTTCCCTATTTCTACGCTAACCGATGGATCTCAGGCTCATCATGCAGCTCTCTTCTCACTCCGAGTCCGCCGTCGCCCAATCGCGGCGCCTGGTCGTCAAGGTGGGTTCGTCCCTGGTCACCAACGAAGGCAAAGGCATAGACCTTGACGCCGTTGAGCAGTGGGCCACCCAGATCGCCAGCCTGCATGCGCAAGGCAAGCAACTGGTGCTGGTCTCCAGCGGCGCCATCGCCGAAGGCATGGCGCGCCTGGGCTGGCCGCGCCGGCCCAAGGCCATGAACGAACTGCAGGCCGCTGCCGCCGTGGGACAGATGGGCCTGATCCAGGCCTATGAAGTGGCCTTTGCCCGCCATGGCGTGCGCACCGCCCAGATCCTGCTGACTCACGAAGACCTGGCCGACCGCCATCGCTACCTGAACGCGCGCAGCACGATCAACACCTTGCTGGACCTGGGCGTGGTGCCCATCGTCAACGAGAACGACACCGTGGTCACCGACGAAATCCGCGTGGGCGACAACGACACGCTGGGCGCGCTGGTGACCAACCTGATCGAAGCCGAGGCCCTGATCATCCTGACGGACCAAGCCGGCCTGTACAGCGCCGATCCGCGCCGCAATCCGGATGCCGAGTTCATCTCCCTGGCCCAGGCCGGCGACCCCACGCTGGAGGCCATGGCCGGCGGCTCGGGCAGCATGGTGGGCACCGGCGGCATGATCACCAAGATCCTGGCGGCCAAGCGGGCCGCCAACAGCGGCGGCCACACCATCATTGCCTCGGGCCGGGAAAGCAATGTGCTCTCGCGTCTGGCCCAGGGCGAACGCATAGGCACCGAACTGCGCGCCATGCTGCCCGTGCGCTCGGCTCGCCAGCGCTGGCTGGTGGACCACCTGCGCGTGCGCGGACGCGTGTCGCTGGACGACGGGGCCGTGCGCGCCCTGACCGAAGGCCATAAAAGCCTGCTGCCCGTGGGCGTCACCCACGTGGAAGGCGAGTTCGACCGGGGCGATGTGGTCGCCTGCGTGGACCGGCATGGCGTGGAGTACGCGCGCGGCCTGATCAATTATTCGTCCGACGACACCCGGCGCATCATGGGCCAGCCCAGCCACCTGATCAATGAATTGCTGGGCGGGGCGAACGACACCGAGCTGATGCACCGCAACAACATGGTGTTTCCCAACTCGGCCTCCGAGTCGGACTGACCCGGCAGGGCGGGCCTCGGACGTCCGGCCTTGACCCGCTCCGCCCCCGCCTGTTGAAATAGACCAGCCAAACGTATCGAATTACGACAGCAGGCGCGCATGTCGCGCCTCGCACCTGCGCAGCCCTGCCGCGCCATATAAGGAAAAGTATGAAGATCCTCGTTCTGGGCGCCGGCGTGGAAGGAGTCACCAGCGCCTATTATCTGGCCCGCCAGGGCCACAGCGTGACGGTGGTGGATCGCCTGCAGGGCCCCGCCCTGGAGACCAGCTTCGCCAATGCCGGCCAGTTGTCCTTCGGCTACGCCTGCCCCTGGGCCGCGCCCGGCATCCCCCGCAAGGCGATAGGCTGGATGTTCGACCGCCACCCTCCCCTGACCATACGCCCGGACCGCAGCCTGGAGCAGATCCGCTGGCTCCTGGCCATGTGGCGCAACTGCACGCCCGACCATTACGCCACCAACAAGGAACGGATGGTGCGGCTGGCCGAATACAGCCGGCATTGCCTGGCCGAGCTGCGCGAGACCACCGGCATCCAGTACGAGCAACGCCGGCAGGGCACGCTGCAGCTTTTCCGCACCCAGCAGCAACTGGACGCCGTCGCCGCCGACATCCAGGTGCTGCAACAGGCTGGCGTGCGCTACGAGCTGATGCCGGCCTCTGAGCTGCACCGCGTGGAACCTGCCCTGCGGCATGTTGAGCACAAGCTGAGCGGCGGCTTGCGCTTTCCTGACGACGAGACCGGCGACTGCCAGCTTTTCACCACCCGCCTGGCCGAACTGGCCCGTCAGGAAAGCGTGGAATTCCGCTGGGGCCAGACGATCCAGCGCATCCATGCAAGCGGCGGACGGATCAGCGGCGTGCAGTGCCAGGACGAACTGCTGGTGGCCGATGCCTATGTCGTCGCGCTGGGCTCCTGGTCCACGGGCCTGATGAAAGACCTGCAGGCCATTCCCGTCTATCCGCTGAAAGGCTATTCCATCACGGCGACCATTGCGGACGAATCGCGGGCGCCGCAGTCCACGCTGCTCGATGAGAGCTACAAGATCGCCCTGACCCGTTTCGATCGCCGCATACGCGTAGGCGGCATGGCGGAAGTGGTGGGCTTTGACAAACGCCTGAACCCGCGCCGCCAGCAAACCTTGCTGATGGTGCTGAACGACCTGTTCCCCGGCAGCTACCAGAGCGGCGTGGATCTGAACTTCTGGACCGGCCTGCGACCCAAGACCCCCGACAGCACGCCCATCATAGGCCGCACGCGCTACGACAATCTGTTCCTGAACACCGGCCACGGCACGCTGGGCTGGACGCTGGCCACCGGCAGCGCCCAGTTGCTGGCCGACATCATCAGCGGCCGGGAGCCCGCCATCCGTGCCGACGACCTGTCGGTGCAGCGCTACGCGCATTGACCGCAGCGGCAGAACGCCCGCCACCGCGGAACACGGACGCATGAGCAAGCGTCATTCGCAACGGCGGGCGTACAAAGAGTTCATCCCAGGGTCCTGGCGCCGGACGAACCGCATGATGCGGAGGGAAAGAACGACAAACCAAGGCTTCAGTCGCGCAGTTCGCAATTGGCGGCAAACATATAACCCCAGTTGTGCACCGAGCGCACCGGCAGCACGGCATCGCCCCGATTGAACTTGCGGCGCATCCGGCTGACCAGCACCCCCAGCCGATTGATGAGCAGAGCCGAAGGCGGATCTTCGATCTCGCCCTGCACACCGGCGATGGCGCTGAGCAGTTCATGGTGGCTGGCGCGCCGGTCGGGGTGATGCAGCAGGCAGCAGATGAAAGAGCGCTCCGTGGTGGTCAGGGCGAAGGATTGCCCGTTGGGCGCCACCAGGGCCCAGCCTTCCTGTGTGAGTGCCCAGTCGGCGCGTTGGCGCAGTTCGGGCAGCATGGGCACCTGCATCAGGCGACGCTGCAGGCTTTGCAGGCTGGCCGCCAGCAGTTCGAAGGACGCATCCCTGGGACACAGTTGGTCTCCGCCGCTGTGCAGCGCCTGGAGCATGGCCGCGTCGGAATAGTCCGCCTGCATCAGGATGCCGACCTGCGGGCACAGCATGCGCAGGCGCACGGCGGCCGCGCAGATATCGGACAAGGCGCCGCCCAGCCAGGCGATGCACACCGAGCCCACGTGCCTGCCCCGGCTTTGCGCCAATTGCAGCAAGGCGGTGGAGTCGCGGCAGGAAATCGGCCGATAGCCCCGTTCCGCCAGGGCCTTGACCTGCTGTTCCAGCAGGTTTCGATCAGGAATGACACTGGAGAGGTACAGCACAACAGGACCGCCAGTAACCACATTTGTAACCGACATAGTTGATACCTTAACTATAATGACGCCAGATGACCCTGCCTGACATTATAAATCACAAACGTGTTATTTAATCAAAACCATCGTGGTGGGCGTTGCATCAACAATCTGTGGTGTGAAAAATTTCTCCGAACGCCTGCGCCACGCACGGCAACAACGCGGCCTGTCGCAGGCCGGGCTGGCCCGCTTGTGCGGCCTGAGCCAGAGCGCCATCTCCAACTACGAGAACGGCACGCGCCGCGACGCCCGGGAAATCCTGGACCTGGCCAAGGCCTTGAACGTCAGCGCGCAATGGCTGCGCAACGGAGTGGGCATGATGGAGCCCCGGGCGGGCGGCACGCTGGTCATGCATGAACCGGACGGCGGACCGCCCATCGTCACCTGGCCTTTCAGCCGCTTTTCCGTGGATGAAATCGTCGCGCTGCCCGTGGCCGAGCGCGAACTGCTCGAGCGCACCGTGCGCCACCTGCTCGACGGCATGAAACCCCGCTAGCGGCCCCGCTCGCGGCAAGGCCGCAGCCCCCTTCATCACATACGGGATTATCCACCAAAACCATCGTGGTTGGCGTTCCATGAACAATCATTGGTGTGAAGCACTTTTCCGAACGCCTACGCCATGCCCGGCAGCAGCGCGGCCTCTCCCAGGCCGAGCTGGCCCGGCTCTGCAACCTGAGCCAGAGCGCCATCTCCAACTACGAGAGCGGCGCGCGCCGTGACGCCCGCGAGATCCTGGACCTGGCCAAGGCCCTGAACGTCAGCGCCCAGTGGCTCAAGAGCGGCCTGGGCCCCATGGAGATCAGCGTGGGCGGCGCACTGGTCATGCATGAACCGGACGGCGGACCGCCCATCGTCACCTGGCCCTTCAGCCGCTTCTCCGTGGACGAGATCGTGGCGCTGTCCGGCAAGGACCGCGAACACCTGGACCAGACCATACGCCATCTGCTCAATGGCATGAAAAGCAAATAAGCTTTATCAGCCCACAGACAGGTCCAAGACACCTATACTTGTCCTCACGCAGGGGTACTCGCCGCAGGCGGGTTGAGAAACACCCTCGTACCAGTACGGATAATGCCGATGCTGGGAGCGTGCGCCCCAGGTGCAATGCCTGCAAGGTGCTTCTTCCTATATCGGCTCCACCCCTTCCTTGGAGCTGCAATGACAAGCAAAAACCCAACTTTCACGGCCACCGCGGCCAGCGTGGACCCGGCTGCGATCCAGCCTTTGCCCAATTCCCGCAAGATCTACCAGACCGGCTCGCGTCCCGACCTGCGCGTGCCGTTCCGCGAGATCACCCTGGCCGACACCCCCAGCCAGTTCGGCGCGGAGCGCAACCCCCCGCTCAGCGTCTACGACACCAGCGGCCCCTACACGGACCCGGCCGCCCACATCGACATCCGCAAGGGCCTGCCGCCGCTGCGGCAGGCCTGGATCCAGGAGCGCGACGACACCGAGCTGACCGCCGGCCTGAACAGCCAGTACGGCCGGGCCCGGCAGGCCGATCCGGAGCTGGACGCGCTGCGCTTCGAGCTGGTCCGCCGGCCGCGGCGCGGCAAGCCCGGCGCCAACGTCACCCAGATGCACTATGCGCGACGCGGCATCGTCACGCCCGAAATGGAGTTCGTGGCCATCCGCGAGAACCTGCGCCGCGAGCAATACCTGGAGAGCCTGCGCGCCAGCGGCCCGCAAGGCGAAGAAATGGCCCGCCGCCTGACCCGCGTGCATCCCGGCCAGGGCTACGGCGCCACCCTGCCCGCTCTGGTCACGCCCGAATTCGTGCGTGACGAGATCGCGCGCGGCCGGGCCATCCTGCCGGCCAACGTCAACCACCCGGAAACCGAGCCGATGATCATAGGCCGCAATTTCCTGGTGAAGATCAACGCCAACATCGGCAACTCGGCGCTGGGCTCGACCATCGGCGAGGAAGTCGAAAAGATGACCTGGGCCATACGATGGGGCGCGGACACCATCATGGACCTGTCCACCGGCAAGAACATCCACGAGACGCGCGAATGGATCATCCGCAACTCGCCCGTGCCCGTGGGCACCGTGCCCATCTACCAGGCCCTGGAGAAGGTCGGCGGCATTGCCGAAGACCTGACCTGGGACATCTTCCGCGACACGCTGATCGAGCAGGCCGAACAGGGGGTGGACTATTTCACCATCCACGCCGGCGTGCGCCTGCCCTTCATCCCAATGACGGCCAGCCGCATGACGGGCATCGTGTCGCGCGGCGGCTCCATCATGGCCAAATGGTGCCTGGCGCATCACCGCGAAAGCTTCCTGTACGAGCACTTCGAAGACATCTGCGACATCATGAAGCAGTACGACGTGGCCTTCTCGCTGGGCGACGGCCTGCGGCCCGGCTCGGGATACGACGCCAACGACCAGGCCCAGTTCGCCGAACTGCGCACCCTGGGCGAGCTGACGCAGGCAGCCTGGAAGCACGATGTGCAGGTCATGATCGAAGGCCCCGGCCACGTGCCTCTGCACCTGATCCCGGAAAACATGCGGCTGCAGCTGGAGCACTGCCATGAAGCGCCCTTCTATACGCTGGGGCCGCTGGCCACGGACATCGCGCCGGGCTACGACCACATCACCTCCGGCCTGGGCGCGGCCATGATCGCCTGGCAGGGCACGGCCATGCTGTGCTATGTCACGCCCAAGGAGCACCTGGGCCTGCCCAACAAGAAGGACGTCAAGGACGGCATCATCACCTACAAGATCGCCGCCCACGCGGCCGACCTGGCCAAGGGACACCCGGCCGCGGCTTTTCGCGACAACGCCTTGTCCAAGGCGCGCTTCGAGTTCCGCTGGGAGGACCAGTTCAACCTGGGCCTGGACCCGGACACGGCGCGCGACTTCCACGACGAGACCCTGCCCAAGGACTCCATGAAGGTGGCCCACTTCTGCTCCATGTGCGGACCCAAGTTCTGCAGCATGAAGATCTCGCAGGACGTGCGCGACTACGCCAAGGCCAAGGGCCTGGACGAAGCAGCCGCCGTGGACCAGGGCATGAAGGAGATGTCGGTGCAGTTCGTGCAGCAGGGCAGCAAGCTGTACCAGGAGGCTTGACGCCTTCATGATCAGGCAGTGAAAGCGCCCCGGGCGGGTTAATCCTGCCTGGGGCTTTTTTGTGGGGCTTCTTCGATTATCAGGACCATTGCAGGCAGGGGAGCGCGTAGGGAGGCAAGCGCCGTTCTGTTCGCGCCTGGCGCTTATGGCTCGTCCAATGGGATGGACGCCCCTACCCGTAACGGCATCGACTGTGCCAAAGTGGGCGTATCACCAACCACTTGAACCGAGCGAGGCGTCCATCATGAAGATTACAATCGTTGGCATCGATCTGGCA
>JAFACG010000019.1 GCA_023425645.1 Pseudomonadota bacterium | reverse complement strand
GAATCACCCTGCGAGTTCACGCCCCGCCCGCTCCAGTGTCCTGACCAGGGAACCCGCGCGCAGCGCGGGCGAAGGACCCAGCCAAGCCGGCCCGCCGCGGCCGGCCTCGCGAGAACCCGAGGTTCTTTCCGCTTGGCCCAAACGGCTCGCCAAACACGGAGGAATCCCCGAAATTCCTCGAAGAACCAAAAAAAAGTGCACCTTCAAGGTGCACTTGGCGTCCGAACTGGCAGCCCGGCTGCCCCTACCTGCGGTCAGTGCGCCTGGAAGCTTCCAAACACCTGACCACAAGCGGTTCTCAACGCTTGACGTCGCGCAGCGTCTCGCCCACGTAGAGCTGGCGAGGGCGGCCGATCTTGTAGTTCGGATCGGACAGCATTTCGTTCCACTGGGCGATCCAGCCTACCGTGCGGGCCAGCGCGAAGATCGCGGTGAACAGCGAGGTGGGGATGCCGATGGCGCGCTGCACGATGCCCGAGTAGAAGTCCACGTTCGGGTACAGCTTGCGCTCGACGAAATAGGGATCTTCCAGCGCGATGCGCTCCAGCTCCATGGCCAGCTTGAACAGGGGATCGTTCTCCAGGCCCAGGGCGGTCAGCACTTCCTTGCAGGTTTCCTGCATCAGCTTGGCGCGCGGGTCGTAGTTCTTGTAGACGCGGTGGCCAAAGCCCATCAGGCGCACGCCCGAATTCTTGTCCTTGACCTTCTCCATGAACTCGCCGACCTTGGCCACGCCGCCGTTGGCCTGCAGCTCTTCCAGCATGTTCAGGCAGGCTTCGTTGGCGCCGCCGTGGGCAGGACCCCACAGGCAGGCCACGCCGGCTGCGATCGCGGCGAAGGGGTTGGTGCCGGAGGAACCGCACAGACGCACCGTGGAGGTGGAAGCGTTCTGTTCGTGATCGGCGTGCAAGATGAAGATGCGGTCCAGAGCGCGTTCCACCACTTCGTTGACGTGATAGTCCTCGCAAGGATTGGCGAACATCATGCGCAGGAAGTTGCCCGTGTAGGACAGGTCGTTCTTCGGATAGATGAACGGCTGGCCCAGCGAGTACTTGTAGGTCATGGCCACCAGCGTGGGCATCTTGGCGATCAGGCGGATGGCCGAGACGTGGCGGTGGTGAGGATTGGTGATGTCCGTGGAGTCATGGTAGAAAGCCGACAGCGCGCCCACCAGACCGGTCAGTATGGCCATGGGGTGTGCGTCCGGACGGAAGCCGCGCAGGAAATACTGCATCTGTTCCTGGACCATGGTGTGGTTCGTGACCAGAGAGTCGAACTCCTGCTTCTGATCCGCATTGGGCAGGTCGCCGTTCAGGATCAGGTAGCACACGTCCATGAAGTCGCATTTCTGCGCCAGCTGGTCGATCGGGTAGCCGCGGTACATCAGCTGGCCCTTGTCGCCGTCGATGTAGGTGATGCCCGACTCGCAGGAAGCGGTCGCCATGAAGCCCGGGTCATAGGTAAACATACCCGTCTGACCATAGAGCTTGCGGATATCGATCACGTCCGGGCCCACGGTTCCCTGGTAGACAGGGAATTCGACTGCAGGGCTGCCGTCGGAGAAAGATAGCGTGGCTTTCTTGTCTGACAATTCCATCACTTTTTTCCTCAATGGTTAAAGCTTTCGCATAATTTCCACTAGCCGCCGGATGTCGGGCGTGTCGTACCGCCCTTCCGGCTCAGAACGAGCCAGAAGGACATCCAGCAAAACAGTATCGTCCATTTCGAACAGACGGGTCAGGGCCGACACATCCACGTCCGTGAGCTCGCTTTCGTACTGATCCAGAAAACGGGTGATCATCAGGTCGTTTTCGAGCAGCCCGCGGCGCGCCCGCCAGCGCAGACGCGCGCGTTCCAGTTCCGTCAATGTTCTCATTGGTCCATACCCACCTTTTAGATGCTGCGACGCACCAGCATTTCTTTGATCTTGCCGATGGCGTGCGACGGATTCAGACCCTTGGGACAGACGTCCGTACAGTTCATGATCGTGTGGCAACGGAACAGCCGGTACGGATCTTCCAGATTGTCCAGACGCTCGCCGGTGGCTTCGTCGCGGGAATCGGCGATGAAGCGGTAGGCCTGCAACAGGCCGGCGGGGCCGACGAACTTGTCAGGGTTCCACCAGAACGAGGGGCAGGAGGTCGAGCAGCAGGCGCATAGGATGCACTCGTACAGGCCGTCCAGCTCTTCGCGCGCCTCGGGCGTCTGCAGGCGCTCTTTTTCAGGAGGCGGCGCGTCGTTGATCAGATAGGGCTTGACCGAATGGTACTGGTCGAAGAAGTGCGTCATGTCCACGATCAGGTCGCGGATCACGGGCAGGCCGGGCAGCGGGCGCAGCACGATGGGCTCCTTCAGGTCGCGCAGGTTCGTGGTGCAGGCCAGGCCGTTCTTGCCATTGATGTTCATGGCATCGGACCCGCACACGCCTTCGCGGCAGGAGCGGCGCAGCGCAACGCTGTCGTCCACTTCGTTCTTGATGCGCAGGATGGCGTCGAGCAGCATCTTGTCGGTAGGCTGCAGCTCGACTTCCAGCTTCTGCATGTAGGGACGCTCGTCCTTGTCGGGATCGTAGCGGTAGATTTCGAATTTGACCTTGCGAGTTTGGCTCATTTCAATATCCTGCTTAGAAAGTCCGGGCCTTGGGCGGAATGGTTTCGGCCGTCAGGGGCTTCATCTGGACGGGCTTGTATTCCAGACGGCTGCCTTCGGAGAACCACAGGGTGTGACGCAGCCAGTTCTCGTCGTCACGCTCGGGATGGTCGCTCAGGGCATGGGCGCCGCGGCTTTCGGTGCGGTTGGCCGCCGACTTCGTGGTGGCGCGGGCCACTTCGATCATGTTGGCGACTTCCAGCGCTTCGATACGGGCCGTATTGAAGACCTTGGACTTGTCCTTGAAGTAGATGTCCTTGACTTCGGGAACCAGGGATTCGATCTTGTCCACGCCCTTGTGCAGCAGATCCAGCGTGCGGAACACGCCGCAGTGCGCCTGCATGGCGGTGCGGATCTTGTTGCCCACGTCCTGGGCCTTCTCGCCGGAGGCGCGCGATTCCAGGCGGTTGACGCGATCCAGGGAGAAGTCGATGGACGACTGGTTGATTTCCTGGTGGGAGTGATCTTTTTCGGGGTGCGAGGCCACGATGTGGTTGCCCGCGGCGCGGCCGAAGACGATCAGGTCCAGCAGCGAGTTCGTGCCCAGGCGGTTGGCGCCGTGCACCGAGGTGGCGGCGCATTCGCCGATGGCGTACAAGCCGTTGACGATCTTGCTCTCGCCGGAGGCGGTGCGGGTGACGACCTGGCCGTAGTAGTTCGTGGGAATGCCACCCATCTGGTAGTGGATGGTGGGCACGACCGGAATCGGATCCTTGATGGGATCCACGTTGGCGAACTTGATGGCGATCTCGCGAATCGAAGGCAGACGCTTCTTGATGACGTCGGCGCCCAGGTGATCCAGCTTCAGGACCACATAGCTGCCGTCGCCGCAGCCGCGGCCTTCCTTGATCTCCTGGTCCATGGAGCGGGACACGAAGTCACGCGGGGCCAGGTCCTTCAGGGTGGGCGCATAGCGCTCCATGAAGCGTTCGCCGTCCTTGTTCAGCAGGATGCCGCCTTCGCCGCGCACGCCTTCGGTGATCAGCACGCCGGCGCCGGCCACGCCGGTGGGGTGGAACTGCCAGAACTCCATGTCCTGCAGAGGCAGGCCGGCGCGGGCGGCCATGCCCAGGCCGTCGCCCGTGTTGATGAAGGCGTTGGTGGAAGCGGCCCAGATGCGGCCGGCGCCACCGGTGGCCAGCACCACGCGCTTGCCTTCCAGGATGTAGATTTCACCGGTTTCCATTTCCAGGGCGGTCACGCCCAGCACGTCGCCGGCTTCGTTGCGCAGCAGGTCCAGAGCCATCCATTCCACGAAGAACTGGGTGCGGGCGGCCACGTTGCGCTGGTAGAGCGTGTGCAGCATGGCGTGGCCGGTACGGTCGGCCGCGGCACAGGCGCGCTGGACGGGTTTTTCGCCGAAGTTGGCGGTATGGCCGCCGAAGGGGCGCTGGTAGATGGTGCCGTCGGGGTTGCGGTCGAAGGGCATGCCGAAGTGCTCGAGCTCGTACACGGCGTGCGGCGCTTCGCGGCACATGAATTCGATGGCGTCCTGGTCGCCCAGCCAGTCGGACCCTTTGACGGTGTCGTACATGTGCCAGTACCAGTGGTCTTCGCTCATGTTGCCCAGCGAGGCGCTGACGCCGCCCTGGGCGGCCACGGTATGGGAGCGGGTTGGGAACACCTTGGACAGGACGGCGACGGACAGGCCGGCCTGGGCCAGTTGCAGGGAACAGCGCATGCCGGCGCCGCCGGCGCCGACCACCACCACGTCAAACTGGCGGCGGGGCAGAGAAGTTTTGATGGAAGCCACGGTTTAGAGACTCCAGATGATTTTTGCAAAGAATACGACGGAGGCCACCAGCCACAGCAGGGTCAGGACCTGCATCAGCAGGCGCAGACCGGCGGGCTTGACGTAGTCCATCCAGATGTCGCGCACGCCGATCCAGGCATGCCAGGACAGGGACAGGAAGAACAGCGTGGCCAGCAGCTGGCCGAGCGGCAGGAAGCCTACGCGGAAGGTGAACAGGCCGCGCCAGGTGTCGAAGTTGAGTTCGCTGCTGAACAGGATGCCGCAGACGATGATCAGGGTGTAGACGGCCATGATGACGGCCGTGACCCGCTGCGCCAGGAAATCCAGCGTGCCATAGTGGGCGCCGACCACCAGACGGTGTGCGCCGATGCGTTCACGAGTAGCCATTACCAGACCCCAAACAGTTTCAGACCAAACATCAGGGTGAGCGCCAGGCTGACCCCGAAAACCATGCCGGCCGATTTCTTGGCCGATTCCTTGTCGTTGCCGATGTGCAGATCGAGGATCAGGTAGCGGATGCCGGCACAGAAGTGGTGCAGGTAGCCCCAGATCAGGACCAGCAGGATCAGCTTACAGACCGGATTGTCGACATAGCTGCGCAGGGTCTCGAACGATTCGGGAGAGCTGACACTGAGGGAGAACAGCGGCAACAGCACGAGCGGCAGGCAAAGGAACAGCAATGCGCCGCTGACGCGATGCAAAATCGATGATTTTGCCGCCAGCGGCAAGCGGTAGCTCAATATCTGCGGCACGCTGATATTGCGATACTGCGGGCGCTGCTTGGGTGCGGTATCAGACATGATGGCCTCGAAGTAGATAAAAAAAAGTAATTACAAATTAACCTTGGTATTTTCACCGATTTGACTGGACGATGCAGTATCAAATGCCGTATGCCGTCGGTCTAGTTCAAAGTGTTTCGATAATGGAAGCGCTCTGTCAGGTAGAGCCCGCGGCGCAGTTCCATGGGGCGATCGCCATAGGTGTAGGAGACGCGCTCGACCTGCAGCAAGGGAGTGCCTTCGGGCACATGCAGCACGGCGGCCGCCTCCCCCGTCGCGGCGACCGCGCCGATTTTTTCGTCGGCCCGCACCATGCTGACGCCGAACTTGCTCTCGAACCAGGCGTACATGGGGCCTTTGTTCTGGCTGGCGGCCTCCATGGTCAGGCCCTTGAAGACAGAGCCGGGCAGCCAGATGTCGTCGTAGATGGTGGGCGCCTGGTCGAAGGCCAGGACCCGGCGCAGGTTGACCACCATGTCCGAGGTGCGCAGATCCAGCAGCTGGGCCACATCGGCCGGGGCCTTCAGGCGGCGCACGTCCAGGATGCGGCTGGAGGACGGCACGGGCTTGCCGTCGTCCGGAGTCAGGCGCAGGAAGCGAAAGCGCACGCGCGCCTCGTGGTGCGTGGCCACGAAGGTGCCCTTGCCCTGGCGGCGGATCAGCAGGTTGTCGGCGGCCAGCTCGTCGATGGCCTTGCGCACCGTGCCCTGGCTGACCTGGAAGCGAGCCGCCAGCTCCAGTTCGCTGGGGATGGATTCGCCCGGTTTCCATTCGCCGCGATCCAGACCCTGCAGCAACAGGGCCTTGATCTGCTGGTACAGTGGGCTATAGGCCGCACTGGGCGCGGATTTTTCGATTTCCTGGGCGCGTAGGGGCGGCACGTTTTCAGACATGGTTGATAATGGACAAATGCGCAACGCCGGCAGGCGCCCTGCGCACTTGTAAATAAAATAGACAGTGCTCCAATTTTCGCATGCCCGGCCCCGAATGTCTAACACTCTTCTGTCTTATATAAGATATAAGACGTTTGACGCGCCGCCCGTTTTGGTCTAGGCTGCGCAGTGAAAAAAGGGACCCCGCCGCCCCTTCGAAAAACCGCCGGCCGGACGTGATGCGACGTCCGCAAAAGCATTAAACTGTGTTTTTCGTCACCGCCTTTCAAACCCCAAAACGGAGTCATACTCTCATGTCCAAACCCGCAATGCGCGTTGCTGTGACCGGTGCAGCCGGCCAGATCGGCTATGCCCTGCTGTTCCGCATCGCTTCCGGCGAAATGCTGGGCAAAGACCAGCCCGTGATCCTGCAGCTGCTGGAGCTGCCCGACGAGAAAGCCCAGAAAGCCCTGAAGGGCGTCATGATGGAACTGGACGACTGCGCCTTCCCGCTGCTGCAAGGCATGTCCGCCCACAGCGATCCCGAAGAAGCCTTCAAGGACGTCGACATCGCCCTGCTGGTCGGCGCCCGCCCGCGCGGCCCCGGCATGGAGCGCAAGGACCTGCTGGCCTTCAACGCCCAGATCTTCACCGCCCAGGGCCGCGCCCTGAACAAGGTCGCCAGCCGCGACGTCAAGGTCCTGGTGGTCGGCAACCCCGCCAACACCAATGCCTACATCGCCATGAAGTCGGCCCCCGACCTGCCCGCCAAGAACTTCACCGCCATGCTGCGCCTGGACCACAACCGCGCCCTGTCGCAACTGGCCGCCAAGTCCGGCAAGCCCGTGGCCGACATCGAGAACCTGATCGTCTGGGGCAACCACTCGCCCACCATGTACCCCGACACGCGCTTTGCGACCGTCAACGGCGAGAAGATCGACGCCATCATCAACGACCAGGAATGGAACCGCAACACCTTCATCCCCACCGTGGGCAAGCGCGGCGCGGCCATCATTGAAGCGCGCGGCCTGTCCTCGGCCGCCTCCGCCGCCAACGCCGCCATCGACCACGTGCGCGACTGGGTGCTGGGCTCGAACGGCAAGTGGGTCACCATGGGCGTGCCTTCCGACGGCTCCTACGGCATCCCCGAAGGCATCATCTACGGCGTGCCCGTCACCACCGAGAACGGCGAGTACAAGCGCGTGGAAGGCCTGGAGATCGACGCTTTCTCCCGCGAACGCATGGACCACACCCTGAACGAACTGCTCGAAGAACGCGACGGTGTGAAAGACCTGCTGGGCTGATTCCATCACCCGCCTCATGCGATCCCCGCCGGTTGACACCGGCGGGGATTTTTTTTCGGCGCGAGATTTCCCCCGGCTCCAGGTCCCGCCCTACTTGCGCAGCTTGCGCCACAAGGTCGTCCGGCTGATGCCCAGCCGGACGGCCGCCAATTCACGATTGCCGCCGCACTGCTCCAGCACCCGCAGCAGATGCGCCTGCTCGCTGCGCTCCCGCTGCTCGCGCAGTTCCTCGCCTGCCTGGCCGGGCGCCGGCTCGGCGGCCAGCAGCTCCGGCGCGATGTCCGCCAGCGACAAGGGCCGGTCGGCCCTCTCAGCGCCAAGCACCGTCAGGCGCTCGATCAGGTTCTCCAATTCGCGGATATTGCCCGGCCAGGCATAGGAACGCCCTGCCTGCAGCAAATCATCCAGCAGCCCCGGATCCGGCGCGCTCGCCCCTCCCAGCCGCTGCGCCACCTTGGCCGCCAGGTGCGAGACCAGCATGGGCAGATCCTGGCTGCGCATGCGCAGGGCGGGCAGGCGCAATACCAGTATGTTCAGCCGGTAGAACAGGTCCTGGCGGAACAGGCCCTCGCGCACCTGGGCGGCCAGGTCGCGATGCGTGGCGGCAATGATGCGCACGTCCACCGGCGTGGGCTCGATCGCGCCGATGCGCAGCACTTCCTTTTCCTGCAGCACGCGCAGCAGCCGCGTCTGCAGGGACAAGGGCATCTCGCCGATCTCGTCCAGAAACAAGGTGCCCGTGTGGGCCGCTTCGAACAGGCCCACCTTGCCGCCGCGGCTCGATCCGGTGAAGGCGCCTTCCACATAGCCGAACAGCTCGCTCTCGAGCAGGCTGTCCGGAAAGGCCGCGCAGTTCACGGCCACGAACGGCTGGGCGCGCCGCCCGCTGGCCCGGTGTATGCCCTGGGCCAGCAGCTCCTTGCCCGTGCCGCTCTCGCCGATGATCAGCGTGGTGGCCGCGCTCTGCGCGCAAGCGCGCGCCTGTTCGCGCACCCGCTGCATGGCGGGGCTGTCGCCCACCAGATCGGCCAGCTCGTAACGAGCGTGCCGTGAAGCGACTTGGTGGCTGCGCGAGCGCAGGCTGCGATCCAGCCGCTGGATGGCGGCCGGATCCTGGCACACCAGCACCGCGCCGGTCAGCCTGCCCTGCTCCAGGATGGGCATGCGGGTGACGACCGCGGTACGGCCGCCCACCTGCTGCACGGCATCCTGCTGCCTCTCCAGGCTGCGCAAGGTCGGCCTCAGGTCCAGTTCGGGATGCAGCTCGCTAAGACGCCGCCCCAGCAGCGCCTGGGCGGGCTGACCCAGCCAGGCCTCCATGGCCGGATTGACGGTTTCCACCCGCTCGTCCGCGTCCACGGACACCACGCCGTCGCGCAGCTGGGCCAGGATGGTGTTGAGCCGATCGCGGCGCGCCGCCTCGGCGCGGGCCACCTTTGCCAGCTCGATGGCCGCCTCCAGCGCTTCGCGGACGGCGCCCTGCGAATACAGCAGCACGCCGTCCATGCCGCAGTCGCGCGCCAGGTCCACGACCAGCCCGGGCGCCAGCACCCGCTCCACGCCCAGGCGCCGGAGCTCCTGGACGCAGGCCTGGGCGTCGATTTCGCTGCGGTAGGTGCGCAGCTCCACGGGCAGGCCGAAACCGTCCACGAACTCCTGCAGCTCGGCCGGCATGCCGCCGTAGGTGACCACGGCCATGCGGCGCGCCTGGGCCGCCGCCAGCGCCAGCCCGCGCATGATGTCGAAGCCGCCGGGCCGCACCATGACCACCGGCAGGTCCAGATGCTCGCGCAGGTAGCTGCCATTGGAGCCGGCGGACACCACCACGTCCATTTCCCCGGCCCGGCGCAGCGCCTGGACCATGTCCACCGCCTCGCCGTACGCCTTGTCGACGATCAGGATCTCCGCCTGATTGCGGTACGCAGGCGCCAGCTCTTCCAGCAAGGCGCGCAGTCCGTGCAGCCCGACTGCAACGATGCGCAGGCGGGCGGAGCTTGCCGGGACATAGGGCATGCGCGAATCTCCAGTACAAAAACGAAACAACGTTTCAAGCAATGTTCTAATAATGAAACATGTGGAACCCGGGTGCAAGCAGCGATCCGCAGGCGTCCGATGGGACCCGGCGCGCGCAACAGGCATGAACAGGCGGCGCGGCCCCGGTCGCCGACCCTTCGGTACAATTTGGCATGCTATTTGCTAAAACTGCCTGGACGCCGCGGCGCCCAGTCCGCCGGCACTCTTTACCTTGGAGCCAAGCATGAGCCAACACCCCCTGACTTCGGCAGGCGCCCGTTTCCGCCAGGCGCTGCGCGAGGAGCAGCCCCTGCAGATCATCGGCGCGATCAACGCCAACCACGCCCTGCTGGCGCAACGCGCCGGCTACCGGGCCATCTACCTGTCGGGCGGCGGCGTGGCCGCGGGTTCGCTGGGCCTGCCCGACCTGGGCATCAACACCCTGGACGATGTGCTGACCGACATCCGCCGCATCACGGACGTATGCGAGCTGCCGCTGCTGGTGGACATAGACACGGGCTTCGGCGCCTCGGCCTTCAACATCGCCCGCAGCATCAAGAGCCTGATCAAGTTCGGGGCCGCCGCCTGCCATATCGAGGACCAGGTGGGAGCCAAGCGCTGCGGCCATCGCCCCGGCAAGGAGATCGTCAGCGCCGATGAGATGGTGGACCGCGTCAAGGCCGCCGTGGACGCGCGCACCGATCCCGACTTCTTCATCATGGCGCGCACCGACGCCATCGCCGTGGAAGGCGTGGACGCGGCGCTGGAACGCGCCCGGGCCTGCGTCGAGGCAGGCGCGGACGGCATCTTCGCCGAAGCCTGCTACGATCTGGATACGTACCGCCGGTTCACGCAGGCGCTGGACGTTCCCGTGCTGGCCAACATCACCGAGTTCGGCAAGACGCCGCTGTTCACGGTGCAGGAGCTGGCCTCGGCGCAGGTCGCCATGGTGCTGTACCCGCTGTCGGCCTTCCGCGCCATGAACAAGGCGGCCGAAACGGTCTATGAAGCCATTCGCCGCGACGGCCACCAGAAGAACGTGCTGGACTTGATGCAGACCCGCGAGGAGCTTTACGATCGCATCGGCTACCATGCCTACGAGCAAAGGCTGGACGCCCTGTTCCAGAAAAACAAGAAATCCTGAGCCCGGCCCCGCTCCCGCCTTGCGCGCGAGAGCCCGGCCCGGCCTGCAGCCTACCCTGGCGGACAGCGCCACTGTCCGCCACCAACCAGGAGACCCGCATGAGCAGTACCGAGAACACCACCACCTCCGGCTTCAAGCCCAAGAAATCCGTCGCCCTCTCGGGCGTGGTCGCCGGCAATACCGCGCTGTGCACCGTCGGCCGCAGCGGCAACGACCTGCACTACCGCGGCTACGACATTCTGGACCTGGCCCAGGCCTGCGAGTTCGAAGAAGTCGCCTACCTGCTGATCCACGGCAAGCTGCCCAATCGCGACGAGCTGCGCGCCTACAAGCAGAAGCTCAAGCGCCTGCGCGGCCTGCCGCTGGCCGTGCAGAGCGCCCTGGAGGCCCTGCCGGCGCACAGCCACCCCATGGACGTGATGCGCACGGCGGTCTCGGTGCTGGGCTGCGTGCTGCCCGAGAAGGACGACCACAACCTGCCCGATGCGCGCGACATCGCCGACCGGCTGCTGGCCTGCCTGGGCTCGGCCCTGCTGTACTGGTATCACTACAGCCACAACGGCGAGATGATCGACGTGCAGACCGACGACGACAGCATAGGCGCCCATTTCCTGCACCTGCTGCACGGCGAGAAACCCTCGGCCCAGTGGGAGCGCGCCATGCACACTTCGCTGAACCTGTACGCCGAGCATGAGTTCAACGCGTCCACATTCACCAGCCGGGTCATCGCCGGCACGGGATCGGACTTCTACTCGGCGATCGCCGGCGCCATCGGCGCGCTGCGCGGCCCCAAGCACGGCGGCGCCAACGAAGTGGCCTTCGAGATCCAGAAACGCTACGACACGCCGGATCAGGCCGAAGAGGACATCCGCCGCCGCGTGGAGAACAAGGAAGTGATCATCGGCTTCGGCCACCCCGTCTACACCGTCTCGGACCCGCGCAACCAGGTCATCAAGGCCGTGGCCAGGGAACTGGCCGAACAGGACGGCAACATGCGCATGTACGACATCGCCGAGCGCCTGGAAAGCGTCATGTGGGACGTCAAGAAGATGTTCCCCAACCTGGACTGGTTCTCCGCCGTGTCCTATCACACCATGGGCGTGCCCACCGCCATGTTCACCCCGCTCTTCGTGATCGCCCGCACCGCGGGCTGGGCCGCGCACATCATCGAGCAGCGCGTGGACAACAAGATCATCCGTCCCACCGCCAATTACGTCGGTCCGGAAAATCAGGCCTTCGTGCCGCTGGACCAGCGTCCATAAGTCCCCGGGCATGCGCTATCATGCGCCAGTGATTTGACTCGCGGCCCCGCGGCCTTCGGCCCGCGGGGCCGCCCTTGCCGGTGACTTCGATGCTCTCTGATTTCGTTCGCTACGCCCTGCCCATGGCCGGGACCCTGATGATCGCCTGCGCCCTGACCGTCCTGGTCTCGGGCGCCTATCTGCTGCTGTTCAATGTGCGGCGCACCAACCAGGCTCTGCGCCATCCCTATCTTGCCCAGCACCCCTGGGAGCGTCTGCCTTTCTCGCTCAAGGCCGGCGTGCTGCTGGACTACTTCCTGCGCCTGAACTTTCCCGCGCGCCAGGGCGGCGTATTCGGCAACGCCAACCGCCTGCTGCCCCACGTCCAGCGCGACGAGGTGCCCATGGGCATCAAATGGCCGCTGATGGGCCTGTGGGGCGGCTGCTTCATCGGCCTGGCCTGCATGCTCGTGCTCTGGGTGCTGATCGCGCTGCAACCCGCTTCCGTCTGAAGGAGACCGCCATGGACCTGGAAATCCGCCACGACACTCAAGCCCGCCAGTTCTACTGCACGGTCGAGAACCTGCGCTGCCTGATCGACTACCGGCTGGACGGCGACGTCATGAGCATCACCCACACGCTGGTGCCGCCGGCGCTGGAAGGCCGCGGCATCGCCGCCCAACTGACGCGCCACGCCCTGGAAACAGCAAAAAACCAACACTGGAAAGTGCTTCCCCTGTGCAGCTATGCGGCCGCCTACATCCGGCGTCATCCGGAATACGCCGACCTCCTGGCCTGATTCAGCTTTTCGTAAGTCTTATATAAGATATAAGACTGTTGCTTCACTCCCGGCTTCAAATTACAATCGAGGCAACACTCGATTTTGTGCATTTCCATTTTCAACTTTTACCGATAGGCCCCCGCACCATGCTGGACTCTTACCGCGAACACGTTGCCGAGCGCGCCGCGCTGGGCATTCCTCCGCTGCCTCTGTCGGCTCAGCAGACCGCCGACCTGATCGAGCTCATCAAGAACCCGCCCGCCGGCGAAGAAGCGTTCCTGCTCGAACTGCTGACGCATCGCGTCCCCGCCGGCGTGGACGATGCCGCCAAGGTCAAGGCCTCCTACCTGGCCGCCGTGGCCCTGGGCACCGAAACCTGTGCCCTGATCAGCCGTGAGCGCGCCACCGAATTGCTGGGCACCATGCTGGGCGGCTACAACATCAGCCCCCTGATCGAACTGCTGGACCAGCCCGGCCTGGGCCAGATCGCCGCCAACGGCCTGAAGAACACCCTGCTGATGTTCGACTCCTTCCACGACGTTCAGGAAAAGGCCGAAAAGGGCAACGCCTACGCCAAGGAAGTGCTGCAGAGCTGGGCCGACGGCGAATGGTTCACCAGCCGCCCCGAAGTGCCCGAGAGCCTGACCATCACGGTCTTCAAGGTCACCGGCGAGACCAATACCGACGACCTCTCCCCCGCGCCCGACGCATGGAGCCGTCCCGACATCCCGCTGCACGCCCTGGCGATGCTCAAGAACCCGCGTCCCGGCATCACCCCCGAAGAGCCCGGCAAGAAAGGTCCGGTCGCCTTCATCGAATCCCTGAAGGACAAGGGCCACCTGGTCGCCTACGTCGGCGACGTGGTGGGCACCGGCTCGTCCCGCAAGTCCGCCACCAACTCGGTGCTGTGGTTCACCGGCCAGGACATCCCCTACGTGCCTAACAAGCGCTTCGGCGGCGTGTGCCTGGGCGGCAAGATCGCCCCCATCTTCTACAACACCATGGAAGACGCCGGCGCGCTGCCCATCGAGCTTGACGTCTCCCAGATGGAGATGGGCGATGTCATCGAACTGCGCCCCTACGAAGGCAAGGCCCTGAAGAACGGCCAGGTCATTTCCGAATTCCAGGTCAAGTCCGACGTGCTGTTCGACGAAGTGCGCGCCGGCGGCCGCATTCCGCTGATCATCGGCCGCGGCCTGACCACGCGCGCCCGCGAAGCCCTGGGCCTGCCGCCCACCACGCTGTTCCGCCTGCCCCAGAGCCCCAGCGACACCGGCAAGGGCTACACCCTGGCCCAGAAGATGGTCGGCCGCGCCTGCGGCCTGCCCGAGGGCAAGGGCGTGCGTCCCGGCACCTATTGCGAACCGCGCATGACCACCGTCGGCAGCCAGGACACCACCGGCCCCATGACGCGCGACGAGCTCAAGGACCTGGCCTGCCTGGGCTTCTCCTCCGATCTGGTGATGCAGTCCTTCTGCCACACCGCCGCCTATCCCAAGCCCGTGGACGTCAAGACGCACCACGAGCTGCCCGCCTTCATCAGCACCCGCGGCGGCGTTTCGCTGCGCCCGGGCGACGGCATCATCCACTCCTGGCTGAACCGCATGCTGCTGCCCGACACCGTGGGCACCGGCGGCGACTCGCACACGCGTTTCCCCATCGGCATCAGCTTCCCCGCCGGCTCGGGCCTGGTGGCCTTCGCCGCCGCCACGGGCGTGATGCCCCTGGACATGCCTGAATCCGTGCTGGTGCGCTTCAAGGGCCAGATGCAGCCCGGCGTCACCCTGCGCGACCTGGTCAACGCCATCCCGCTGTACGCCATCAAGCAGGGCCTGCTCACCGTGGAAAAAGCCGGCAAGAAGAACATCTTCTCCGGCCGCATCCTGGAGATCGAGGGTCTGCCCGACCTGAAGATCGAACAGGCCTTCGAACTGTCCGACGCCTCCGCCGAGCGTTCGGCCGCCGCCTGCACGGTGCGCCTGAACAAGGAGCCCATCATCGAGTACCTGAACAGCAACATCACGCTGCTCAAGTGGATGATCGCCAACGGCTACGAAGACGAGCGCACCCTGGGCCGCCGCATCAAGGCCATGGAAGCCTGGCTGGCCAATCCCCAGCTGCTGGAGCCCGACGCCGACGCCGAGTACGCCGCGGTCATGGAGATCGACCTGGCCGAGATCCACGAGCCCATCGTGGCCTGCCCGAACGATCCTGACGACGTCAAGACACTGTCCGACGTGGCCGGCACCGTGATCGACGAAGTGTTCATCGGCAGCTGCATGACCAACATCGGCCACTTCCGGGCCGCCTCCAAGCTGCTGGAAGGCAAGCGCGACATCCCCACGCGCCTGTGGGTGGCTCCGCCCACCAAGATGGACCAGCAGCAGCTGACCGAGGAAGGCCACTACGGCGTGCTGGGCGTGGCCGGCGCGCGCATGGAAATGCCCGGCTGCTCGCTGTGCATGGGCAACCAGGCCCAGGTGCGCGAAGGCGCGACCGTCATGTCCACCAGCACCCGCAACTTCCCGAACCGCCTGGGCAAGAACAGCAATGTCTTCCTGGGTTCGGCCGAGCTGGCCGCCATCTGCTCGCGTCTGGGCCGCATCCCCACCCGCGAAGAGTACCTGGCCGACATGGGCGTGCTGCAGGCCAACAGCGACAACATCTACCGCTACATGAACTTCGACCAGATCGAGGAATTCAAGGAAGTCGCCGACTCCGTAGGCCTGTAAGCCGCAGGGCTTGCTTGCGACGCCTCCGCCGTCACGCACGGCGGGGGCGTTTTTCATTGTCCGTCAATCTCCTTCGGGCCAGCCCGCCCATGCCATTCCCCCGCCACCGCCCAGGGGGTAAACTAAGGTGTCCACCAACCGGCAACGTATGTCAATGTCGCAACTCAATCCCAAACTGCTCGCCCGACAATCCAAGGAAATCCAGCGCCTGGTCAACTATGCCGACGCCCTGGTGCGCTCCGGCTCGCAGGTCGAAGACCGTTACTGGCAAGGGCTGGCCGGCCAGTTGCTGGACAAGCTGTATGCCGGCCGCCGCAACACGTCGGTCGAACAGACGCTGGAGCTGCTGGGCAGCCAGCAGCAGAACCAGCACTACGAAATCGTGATGGAACTGGCCGAGGCCCATGCCGAGAGCCTGCGCATCGAACATCAAGGCGTGCTCTACGACGCCCTGCTCTTTTCCGCTCCCCTGACCGCCTGGACCCGCTACCAGCTGCCGCAGGGCGTCCTGACCGAGACCCAGCGCCAGGAACTGGACGCCTGCCTGCGCAACACCATACTGGCCGAAGGCGTGCTGTGCGCGCTGGTGCCCGATCTGGTCAACTACGACGAGATGCCCCAGACCTACCAGCAAGCCTACGAATGGACCCACACGCTGGCCGCCAAGGCCCTGGGCCGCAGCCAGGAGAACGTTCGGCCCCTTGCCCCTCCAGAGGCCAATACGCTGCTGGCCGACGCCCGCTTCCTGGTGGGCGTGGCGCTCGCGCCCGTGGGCCAGCCCCTGTTCCGCTGGCAGCAGCAAGGCGAAAGCGCCCATGCCGCCCATCTGCACTGCATCGAACAATGGGTGCAGCAGTGCGCGCCCATCCTGGGCCCGCTGTTCACCGGCTGCCAGGTCCAGTACCTGGCGCCCAACGCCTATTACGTGAACACGCGCGAGGCCGACCGGGAGATCCGGCCGCTCGCGGTCCAGGCCGGCGTCACCTGGCTGCAGACCGCCGCCAACATCGCCCCTGACCAGTTGCGCGCCGTCATCGTGGCCAGCGGCAACGAGGTGGTCGAAGAATATCGCGTGGGCTTCAGCACCGTGTCCTCCCCCGCCGTCATCTATGGCTGCATCTGGCCGGTGCTCAGCCAGGAAGAGGCCGAGTCCTCGCTCAGCGAAGACGAGCACATCGACATCCCGGACATCATCGCCGCCCTGCTCAAGAGCCTGGGCGTGCAGCACGTGCACCGCCTGCCCGGCCTGCATTCGACCGAAGTCTGCGAGGACTGCAACGCGCCTTTCTTCCCCGACATCCATGGCGAAATGCAGCACCCCGAGCTGCCCGACGAAATCGACCTGGATCCGGTCCAGCTGCACTAGGGCCTGTCAACACCATTCAAGGAGCCGCGGAGGCCCAATGCCCGCCGTTGATCTGTTCTGCCGCGTCGTCGACAACTTCGGCGACATCGGCGTGTGCTGGCGGCTCGCCCGCCAGCTGGCCGCCTCGCCCGAGGTCCCGCAGGTGCGCCTGTGGGTGGACGACCTGGCCAGCTTCCAGCGCATCCAGCACGAGCTGCGCCCCGAGCTGGAAAGCCAGGACCTCCAGGGAGTGCGCGTCGAGCGCTGGAGCACGACGCGCGCCCGCTACCCCGACCCCCATCCATTGCTGATCGAGGCCTTTGCCTGCGAACCGCCTGCGGCCGTCACCGAACGCCTGCGGGCCGGACAGCATGTCTGGATCAACCTGGAATACCTCAGCGCCGAAAGCTGGGTGACGGGTTGCCACGGTCTGCCCTCGCCGCAAGCCGGCGGGGCGGCCAAGTATTTCTTTTTCCCCGGATTCCTGCCCGGCACGGGCGGACTGCTGCGCGAACCGGACCTGTTGGCCCGGCGCGACGCATTCCGGCGCGACGACGACGCCTACGAGGCCCTGCTCGCCCGGCTGGGCGTGGCCATCGAGCAGCGCCGCGCCGTGCTGGAAGGATCCATGCGGCAGATGTTCCTGTTCTGCTACCCGGACGCGCCGGTCCTGGCCTTGCCTGATGCGCTGGCGCAACAGGGGCCGGAGACGCTGCTGCTGGTGCCGGACTCCGTGGCCCGGCGCCTGCCGCCCCTGGCGGCGGGCCGATTGCGCGTGCAGGAAATACCCCATGTCGACCAGGCCGATTTCGACGCCCTGCTCTGGCGCAGCGACCTGAACATCGTGCGCGGCGAAGACTCGCTGGTGCGCGCCGTCTGGGCCGGCGCTCCCATGATCTGGCAGCCTTACGTCCAGGACGAAGACGCCCATCTGGACAAGCTGGACGCCTGGCTGGACACCACCGGTCTGCCTGAACCCGTGCGCGCCCTGCACCACGCCTGGAGCCGTTCGGAGCGCCTGCCGGCCGCGCAGGCGCTGGCCCGCTGCCTGGAGGCGGAAAACCTGTCGCGCTGGCGCGAGCAGGCCGCCGCCTACTGCGCAAAACAGGCTCGGCAGCCCGATCTGGCCGCCAGTTTGCTGAGTTTTTATACCCAAGTCGCCCGAAAACGCTAAAATAGACTGTTTTCCTCAAAGCTCCCTGACATCAAGCTCGGCGGAGCCACCCCATTCGGAGTTTTTTTTAATGAAAATCGCACAAGAATTGCGCGTTGGCAACGTCGTGATGGTCAATGGTGACCCTCTGGTCGTTCAGAAAACGGAATACAACAAATCCGGTCGTAACGCCGCAGTCGTCAAGCTGAAATTCAAGAACCTGCTGACCGGTTCGAACAGCGAAGCCGTGCACAAAGCCGACGAAAAATTCGACATCGTCATGCTGGAAAAGCGCGAGTGCACCTACTCGTACTTCGCCGACCCCATGTACGTCTTCATGGACGAAGAATACAACCAGTACGAAGTCGAAGCCGAAAGCATGGGCGACGCCCTGAACTACCTGGAAGAAGGCATGACCGTGGAAGTGGTCTTCTACGAAGGCCGCGCCATCTCCGTGGAACTGCCCACCATCATCGTGCGCGAAATCACCTACACGGAACCCGCCGTCAAGGGCGACACCTCCGGCAAGGTGCTCAAGCCCGCCAAGATCAACACCGGCATGGAAATCAGCGTGCCCCTGTTCTGCAACATCGGCGACAAGATCGAGATCGACACCCGCACCGGCGAATACCGCAGCCGCGTAATGTAAGTCCGCGTTCGACTCCGAGAAAAACCGCAGCGCCTGCGCGCTGCGGTTTTTTCGTTTTTGAAGACTGAAAAAGATCAGAAGAAGCCCAGCGCCTGATCGCTGTAGCTGACCAGCAGGCACTTGGTCTGCTGGTAGTTGCCCAGCGCCACCTTGTGCGTCTCCCGGCCTATGCCGGACTGCTTGTAGCCGCCGAAGGCCGCGTGCGCCGGGTACAGGTGATAGCAATTGGTCCAGACCCGACCGGCCTGCACGCCGCGCCCCACGCGATAGGCTCTCGAGCCGTCGCGGCTCCACACCCCCGCGCCCAGCCCGTACTCCGTGTCATTGGCAATGGCGATGGCCTCGTCCTCGTCCTTGAAGGTGGTGACGGCGGCGACCGGCCCGAAGATTTCCTCCTGGAAGGTACGCATGCTGTTCTTGCCCAGCAGCATGGTGGGGCTGACGTAGAAACCTTCGTCCAGCCCCTGGCCGGGCCGGTTGCGCTGTCCTCCTATCAGGCAGTCGGCCCCTTCCTCGCGACCCAGGTCGATATAGCCCAGGATGCGCTCCATCTGCTTTTGCGACACTTGCGCGCCCACCATGGTCCCGGCATCCAGGGGATTGCCCGTCTTGATGCGGCCCACGCGCTCCAGCGCCCGCTCCATGAAGCGCTCGTAGATGGATTCCTGCACCAGGATGCGCGAGGGGCAGGTGCAGACTTCGCCCTGGTTCAAGGCGAACATGGTCAAGCCTTCCAGCGCCTTGTCGAAGAAGGCGTCCTCGGCCTGCATCACGTCCTCGAAGAAGATGTTGGGGCTCTTGCCGCCCAGCTCCACGGTGGCGGGAATCAGCCGGTCGGCGGCCGCGTGCAGGATCTCCTTGCCTACGGGCGTGGAGCCGGTAAAGGCGATCTTGGCGATGCGCGGCGAGGCCGCCAGGGCGTGCCCGGCCTCCTTGCCAAAGCCGGTGACCACGTTGACCACGCCGGCAGGCAGCAGGTCGCCGATGATCTCCATCAGCAGCAGGATGGAGGCCGGCGTCTGCTCGGCGGGCTTCAGCACAACGGGGCAGCCGGCCGCCAACGCCGGGGCCAGCTTCCAGGCAGCCATCAGCAAGGGGAAGTTCCAGGGAATGATCTGGCCCACCACGCCGATGGGCTCATGGAAGTGGTAGGCCACCGTCGTGGCGTCGATGTCGGAGATGGCGCCCTCCTGCGCCCGCAGGCAACCGGCGAAGTAGCGGAAGTGGTCCACGGCCAGCGGCAGATCCGCGGCGCGCGTCTCGCGTATGGGCTTGCCGTTGTCTATGGTCTCGGCCACCGCCAGGCGTTCCAGGTGCTGCTCCATGCGGTCGGCAATGCGCAGCAGGATGGTGGAGCGTTCGGCCGCCGAGCTCGCCCCCCATTGCGCCCGCGCCTTGTGGGCGGCGTCCAGCGCCAGCTCGATGTCGGCGGCGCCCGAACGCGGCACCTGGCAGAACACCTGGCCCGTCACCGGCGAGACATTGTCGAAATACTCGCCATCGACCGGCGGCACCCAGCGTCCGCCGATATAGTTGTCGTAGCGGGACTTGAAGGGGAACTCCAGGTCCAGGCCCAGGGATTTCAGGTCTGACAGATTCATGATGTCTCCTTGTGGAATGGTCGGACGCGCCGGCGGGCGCTCCGCGGATGAAGATCGTTCGTCGTCTTCGTCTCGTCTTGTATCCAAGCAAATAACGTGCCAAGCAACATAGCGGATGTCCCGACTCGTTGCCCGAGCAGCCTGCCGCCATAATGAGCAGACCTCCAGGCGCATGATGCGACAGCCGCTGTCGCACGCCGCAACCGCTGTCGCACACTGCGACACCCACCCGGAGCGTCACCATGTCTTTTCCGTCCCCCTTCCGCCCGCAGGCAGATGAAGTCCTGTGGCGCCAGTCCTGGGAGCGTTGCCGCGCCCTGGACCGGGAATTGAGCCAGGAGCCCCGCGACCTGAGCCAGGGCGCCTTGCGCCAGTTGCTGGAGCAGCAGCACAGCCTGCTGCATCATTCGGCGGCCGCCCTTCAGGAGCTGGCCGCCCTGGTGCGTCCGCACCACAGCCTGGTGCTGCTATGCGACGCCCAGGGAACCGTGCTGCAACAGGCCGGCGACCCGCATTTCCTGGAGCGCGCCGACCGGGTCGCCCTGCGCGCCGGCGTCAGCTGGGCCGAACACCACCGCGGCACCAATGCCATAGGCACGGCGCTGGTGACCGGCCAGGCCATACGCATACACGGACAACAGCACTACCTGCCCGGCAACCGCATCCTGAGCTGCCACGGCGCTCCCATACGCGATCCGTACGGCCAGGTCGTCGGCGTCCTGGACATTTCCGGCCCCGCCGACCTGGAGCACGGCTATGCCCTGGACATGGCGCGCCTGTATGCGCGCCAGATCAGCCGGCAGATGCTCCAGGCGCTGTGCACACCCGCGCGCCGCCTGCTGCATCTGCATACGGACCCGGCCCTGCTGGACGGTCCGTTCAGCGGCCGCCTGCTGGTGGAGGACGGCCTCATCGTCGCCGCCGACGAAGTGGCTGCGGCCCTGCTGGGCCAGGATTGGCAATCGCTGCCCGGCCTGGATCTGGAGGCCGCGCTGGAGCAGGCGCGCGCCGCGCGGCAATCCGCCAAGCTGCATGTCCGCCCCTCGGCGCCCGCACGCCCGCTCCCCGCCCCGGCCGCGCCCCAGGGACCGATGCTGTCGGATCAGCAGCAGCACGCGCTGGAGCCCGCCTTGCGGGCCCTGCGCATGGGTCTGTCCGTGTTGCTGAGCGGAGAAAGCGGCTCGGGCAAGGAACTCCTGGCGCGCGAGCTGCATCGCCGCCACCGCGCCCGCCCCGGCCCGTTCGTGGCCATCAATTGCGCCGCCCTGCCCGAATCCCTGATCGAAGCCGAGCTGTTCGGCTACGAGGCCGGCGCCTTCACCGGAGCGCGCCGCCAGGGCTACGCCGGCAAGCTGCGCCAGGCCGACGGCGGCGTGCTGTTCCTGGACGAGATCGGGGACATGCCGCTGGCCTTGCAGAGCCGCCTGTTGCGCGTGCTGCAGGAACGCGAAGTGCAGTCCCTGGGCTCGGACCAGACCCATGTCCTGGATTTCCGCCTGATCAGCGCCAGCCACCAGTGCCTGGAGACGCTGGTACGCCAGGGGCGGTTCCGCGCCGACCTGTTCTTCCGCCTGCAGGATTACACCTGCCGCGTCCCCGCCTTGCGCGATCGGCCCGACCTGGGCCCCTACATCCTGCGCGAACTGGCCAGGCTGAGCGGAGAAAACCCCGCCCCGCGCTTGCAGGACGAGGCGCTGGAGCGCCTGCGAAGCTACGATTGGCCGGGCAACTACCGGCAGTTGCGCTCCGTGCTGCTGCAGATCATTTTGCAGGACGCGCCTGGCCGGGTCTGGAGCGCGGCGCAGTTGCCCGCCCTGCCCCGGCTGAGTCAGGACGCGGCCGCCGCGCCTCCCCCGTCGCGCCCGGCCGCGCCCCAGGGAACGACGCTGCGGGAACGCGAACAGGCCGCCCTGCGGGAAGCCCTGGAAAGGCACAAGGGGAATGTGTCGCAGGCGGCGAAGGCCCTGGGCCTGCATCGCAGCACCGTCCACCGGCGCCTGAAGGAAATGGAAAACGGCCCTACTGCAGGCGATCGTCGTCCAGGAAATCCGGGATCGGCATGGCGATGATGCCGTCCTCGGCCAGCTCCTGGTACTGCTGCAGGGTCGCCTGGCCGCGGATCGAGCGCTGGCGCGCCTGGCCTTCGTGCATGCGCCGGGCTTCCTCGGCGAACCGGGCCCCGACGTCGTCCGACTGGCGGATCATGGAACGCAGCTGCTGCAGGAACTGCCCCTGGGCATCCTGCATCCGGGCTTGCGGCGGCGCGGGATTGTCCATGGGCGCCGGGAGGTCCGCCGGGGCCTGGGCGCCTACATTGATGCGCGGCGCGGACAGCTTGCGGCTGACCTGGCGACTGTCGCAGACCGGGCAGCACAGCAGCCCTTTTTGCAACTGCTCGTCGTAGCTGTCGCGCGAGCTGAACCAGCCCTCGAACACATGACCGTGTTCGCACTCGAGATCAAAAACCTTCAGGCTCATGGTTTATTCATCAATCACTGACCAGACAGTCCTATTGTAGACACATACAGGAGGCACAGATAGCCGCCGGACGCCGTACGCCGGACTCATTCATCCTGATCCGGCCAGGCTGCGGCGGCCGGGGCGCCGGGCGGCCGGCTCGACCTCCAGTCTGGGCACGGCGGCCAGCAGGCGCTGCGTCTGCTCCTGCCGGGCATGAAACAGCACCTGCTCGGCGCTGCCCTGCTCGACGATGCGCCCCTGCGCCATGATGGCGATGCGGTCGGCCAGGTACTCGACCACGCCGAAATTATGCGTGATGAACAGATAGGCCAGACCCAGCTCGGCCTGCAGCTGGCGCATCAGGTCCAGTATCTGCGCCTGCACCGACACGTCCAGCGCCGAGGTCGGCTCGTCGCAGATCAGCACCGCGGGCTCCACCGCCAGGGCGCGCGCGATGGCGATGCGCTGGCGCTGCCCGCCCGAAAACTCGTGCGCGTAGCGCTCCAGCGTGTTCTTGGGCAGGCCCACCTGATCGACCAGGGTCGCCACGCGCTTGCGCCGCGCCGCGCCGTCCAGGTCCGGGCGCAGCGCGGACAGGCCCTCCTGGAGAATGTCGCCCACCATCATGCGCGGGTCCAGCGATCCGTACGGGTCCTGGAAGATGATCTGCAGTCGCGACCTGAGCTGCCGCAGGGCCTTGCCCCTGGCCGCCAGCACGTCCTGCCCCAGCAGCCTGACCCGGCCGCCGATCTCGGCCTGGCTGTCCAGCAGGCGCATCAAGGCGCGCGCCACCGTGCTCTTGCCGCAGCCGGACTCGCCCAGCAGGGCCAGGGTTTCGCCCTTGTGCAGCTGCAGGCTCAGGTCCTTGACCACCGGCACGGGCGGCAGGCGGCGCCACCAGGAGCCCGACTGGCGGTAGGCCACGGACAGGGCCTCGATCTCCAGGACGAGCCCTCCCTTTTCGGGGGCCCGTCCGGGCTCGGGCGCCGCCTCCCTGGAGAGCGGACGCCCGCGCTTGTCATACGTGGGGATGGCGCCCAGCAATTCACGCGCATAAGGATGCGTGGGCCGCAGGAAGAACTGGCTGGCCAGGCCCGATTCCACGATCTGGCCATGGCGCATCAGCGCCACGTAGTCCGCGTACTGGCGCACCACCGCCAGATCGTGCGTGATCAGCAGGATGGCCAGCCCCATTTCCTTCTGTATGTCGGCCAGCAGCTGCAGGATCTGCGCCTGCACCGTCACGTCCAGGGCGGTGGTGGGTTCATCGGCCACCAGCAGGTCGGGTTCGGCCGCCAAGGCGATGGCGATCATGATGCGCTGCTTCTGTCCGCCCGAGAACTGGAAGGGAAAATCGTCGTAGCGCTGCTCGGCGGCCGGGATGCCCACGCGCTTGAGCCAGCGCACCGCCGCCGCGCGCTCCTGCCCGGCCGGCGCCACGCGGTGCCGGCGTATGACCTCGCTGATCTGCCGGCCGACGGACATGACCGGATTCAGGCTGGTGGACGGCTCCTGGAAGATGACGCTGATGCGCCGGCCGCGCACGTCCTGCATCTGCTCCTCGGCCAGCGGCGGCAGGTCCAGGCCGTCCAGCTCGATGGCGCCGGACTGCATCCAGGCGGCTTCGGGCAGCAGGCGCAGGATGGCCATGGCCGTCATGCTCTTGCCGCAACCCGATTCGCCCACCAGGGCGAAGGTTTCGCCCTTGCGCACCGCCATGGACAAATTGCGCACCACGCTTTGCACCCCGGCGTCGGATTGCACGCGCACTTCCAGGCCCTGGATATGCAGAACGGAAGAACTGCCGGATGGGCTCGTCATGGCTTGGTGTCTCCAGCGGGATGGCGCAAACGGACCGCACGGAAGCGGCGCGTGCGGGGATCGAAGGCCGCCTGCACCGCGTCGGCGAAGATATTGGCGGACAGCACCAGCGCCAGCATGAAAGCGAAGGCGCCGGCCAGCCCCCACCAGATGATGGGATCGCGCGACAGTTCGCTGCGCGCGGCGTCGATCATGCGCCCGAACGAGGGCATGCTGGGATCCACCCCTATGCCCAGGTAAGACAGCACGGCCTCATACAGGACCAGCCCGGAAAACTCCAGGATCAGGGTGATGAGAACGATGTGCATGACATTGGGCAGCAGGTGACGGAACATGATGCGCAAGGGGCTGACGCCGAAGGCCTGTGCGGCCTGCACATAGTCCAGCTCGCGCAGCTTCAGCACCTCGGCGCGCAGCAGGCGGCACAGTCCCGCCCACCCCGTGAGTCCCAGGATCAGGCACAGCATGAACAGGCGCAGGTCGGCGCGGGCCGCCACGGTGTCGAAACTGTCCGGGTGCGTGTCTATGTACACCTGCATCATCAGCACGCAGGCGGCGATCAGCAGCACGCCGGGAATCGAGGTCAGCGTGGTGTAGATGTACTGGATGACATCGTCCACCCAGCCCCTGAAGTAACCGGCGGCCAGACCCAGTATGATGGCCGGCGGCAGCATGGCGAAGGTGGTCAGCGTGCCGATGACCAGGGCCGTGCGCACGCTCTTGAGCGCCTGCCAAAGAATGTCGTTGCCGGTGCGGTCCGTGCCCAGCACGTGATAGTTGGCGCTCAGGCTGATCACCACGCTCAGCACCAGGCCGAGCAGGCAGGCGCTGATCCAGACGGCCCGCCAGGGCACCAGGCCCTGGCCCTGCCACCAGTAGGCCCAGGCGCCGGCCCAGCCCGGTTCCAGGGCCTTGCGCCGCCCCCACAGGGTCAGGGCCAGCGCCAGCAGCAAGCACCAGCCCGCTCCCCAGGCCAGCCCCCGCAGGGCCAGCCGCCGGACGTCCTGGTGATGGGCCTGGATGGTATCCATGCCTACCCCGGCGTTGATCAGGCGCGGGAAGTCGCGCACCGCCTCGCCTGCGATCAGCACGGTTTCCTTGGTCAACTGAAAGCGCGCCAGGGGCGCGGAATAGGTTTTTTCCACATCCGACAGGGCGGCGCGGCCCAACAGGTCGTCCAGCACGGAACGGGCCACCGGCGCATACGTGGGCGCAGCCGCCTCCTGGCCGGGCGCCGGCGGCAGCATGGGCCGATAGTGGATGGAATCGAGCAGGCCCACCAGCAGGAAAAAAGCCAGGAAGACGGCCGCGCACATGGCCGAGGGTGTACGCGCCACGCTGGCCCAGGCCGAACGCAGCCCCGGGCGGCGCGCCACGCGCAGCGCATAGACGGCCATCGCCAGGAACAGCGCCAGCACGAAGGTATCGGTCCAGAGAAAGACGAACTGTGGCATGGCGGACTCAACTGAAGCGGATGCGGGGATCGACCAGCGTGTAGGATATGTCCGCCAGGATCAGCCCTGCTATATACAGCAGCGATCCCAGGAACACCATGGCGCGCACGATGGAGAAGTCCTGGGCATTGATGGCATCGATGGTGAAACTGCCCAGCCCCGGAATGCCGAAGAACGATTCCGAGATCAGGCTGCCCATGAACAGCAGCGGCAAGGCGGACACCGTGCTCGTCAGGATGGGCAACAGCGCATTGGGCAGCACGTGGCGAAACAGCACCCAGCGCTCGGCCAGGCCCTTGGAGCGCGCCGTGCGCACGTAGTCCCGGCTGGCCTCCTCCAGGAACAGGCTGCGGTAGAAGCGCGATTCGGCGCCGAGCCTGGACAGAATGCCCACCAGCACGGGCAGGACCAGGAAGCGCCAGTTCTCCAGGCCCTGCACCCAGCCGGAAAACGGCACCCAGCGCAGCACCCGGGCGAACAGCCATTGCCCGGCGATGATGTAGAACAGCCCGGAGATGGACATCAGCACGACGCACAGCACGACCGCCGAAAAGTCCAGGCGGCTGCCGCGGAAAAAGACCATCAGCAGGGAGAAGCTGATGCAGACCCACAGGCCCAGAAAGAATGTGGGCAGGGCCAGGGCCAGGCTGGGACCCATGCGGTTGCGTATCTGGTAGCCGATATCCTGCCCCTGGTCGGACAGGCCGAAATCCAGGCGCAGCAAAGGCACGGAACGTTCATAGAAGATGGTGTCGGTAAACCGTTCGCCGCCCTGCGCCTGGCCGTTGTAGAACAAGGGCTTGTCGTAGCCGCGTTCGGCCTTCCAGTTGTCTATCGCCGTCTGGCTGACACGCTGCCCGCCGATGGACAGGCGCGCCATGTCGTCGGGCGTGTTCACGGCGAAGAACAGGATGAAGGTCAGCAGATTCACGCCGACCAGGATCAGGGCTCCGTACAGCACGCGCCGCAACAGATAAGAAAACATCAGGATTCCTCCTTGCGCAGGGCGGCGCGGGTGCGGCGCTGGCGCGCCATGCGCCGCACCGCCCACACCAGCGCGGCCAGCATCAGCAGCAAGGGAATGGCCGGCCACCAGACAGGACGGTTCCACTCCTGGATCCGCTCCACCCGCTGCTGCGCGTCGATGCGGTAGTACTGCAGGCTGTCGCGTATCATCAGGGAGGGCTTGGCATTGCGCACCCACACCTGATAGGCCCCGCCCGCATTGGGCACATAGCCGAACATCCAGGGCGCATCGTGCTGCACCACCTTGACCATCTCGTGGATGACGGCTTCCTTGTCGGGGCCGTCGTTCAGGAAACGCATCTGCTCGTACAGCCGGTCATAAGCGTCGCTCTGGTAGTTGGCGGCGTTCTCCCCCCCATGATCCACCTTCGATTGCGGACCGTAGAGCAGAGTCAGGAAGTTCTCGGCGTCAGGATAGTCCGCCACCCAGCCCCAGATGAACATCTGCGCGGCGCCGCGCTTCATCTTGTCCTGGAAGCGGTTGTAGTCGGTGGCGCGCACCTCCAGCTGCAGGCCCACCTGGCCCAGCTGGCGGCGCATCCAGTCCACGGTGGCGTCCGAGCCCATGCCGCCCATGGAATCGTAGTACAGGATCAGCGGCTTGCCGGTGCGCGCATCGCGCCCGTCCGGGTAGCCGGCTTCGCGCAGCAGCTCGCGCGCCTCGTCCAGGCTGCGGCGCTGCACCGTCTGACCCTTGACGGTGTAGACATAGGGATTGGCCCCCTGCGGCAGCGGCTGGTAGCCCGGCACGCCCGGCGGCAGCGGGCTGTGCGCCACCTGGGCCTGATCGTTCATGAAGATGGAGACGTACTCCTCCCAGTCGAAGGCAATGCTCACGGCCTGGCGCAGCTTGCGATTGCGCTCGGCCTGCTCGGGCGTATCGCCCTTGCCTACCACCGGGTCATGCCAGTTGAAGCCCATGTAGAACAGCTGCGCCTCGGGCGCCGTGCGCAACTGCAGGCCCCGCTCCCTGTACAGCGCCGCCTTGTCGGCAGAATCGTTGGCCGCCACGGTCATGGCCACGCCGTACTCGCCGCGCTCCACCTGGGGAATGTCGTAATAGCCTTGCAGGAACTTGCCCATCAGGGGCACGCTTTCCTTCTCCAGCGAAAACACCACCTTGTCCAGAAAGGGCATGGACTTGCCGCAGTCCGCTAGCAGGCCGGCTTCCAGGTCGCCGGCCTCGCCCACGCACGGGTAGGGCTCGCCCCGGTACAAGGGATTGCGGCTGAGCACGTGGCGCCGGTTGGTCTGGGACTCGGTCAACATGAAGGGGCCGGTGCCCACGGGCCAACTGTCCAGGGTCAGGTTGTGCTGCGCCATGCGCGGCTGGCTGTAGAAGCGCTCCGCCTCCCAGGGGACAGGGGCCGTGAACGTCATGGCCAGCCAGTACTTGAACTGGGGGTACTTCCCCAGCACCTCGATGCGCAAGGTGTGCTCGTCCAGCGCCTGCACCCCTGACAGCGTGTAGGGCCGCAGGTCCAGCCAGTCGGGCCGGGGCGAGCGCTTGTCGTCCTGCGCCAACTGCTGGGCCAGTTCCTTGAAGCCGCGCACATGCTCGGCCATCACGCCGGATATGGGCGAAGCCAGGCGCGGGCTGGCCAGGCGCTTGAAGGCATAGACATAATCCTGCGCATTGAGCTCGCGCGAATCCGCATGGGGGAAGTCACTGATGCTGAAAGCGTCCCGCAGGTCCGGTGCGCGCATGGGATAGTAGCGGTACTGGCCCTGCTCGTCGCGCGCGAAGGCCGGATGGGGCTGGAAGGCGATGCCCGGCTTGATGGGAATGTCGTAGCGGCTGATGGCCACCTGCTCTCCCGGCGCATCGGCCGGCAGGCGGCGGCCATTGGCGTCCAGGTAGACGGGCTCGACCAGTTCGGCGGCCGCCTTGGGAATCAGGCGGTAGGGCCGGTCCAGGTAGTGATAGCCGTACAGGGGTTCGTAGATGGAATAGGTGAACGGCGTCTCGTCCCCGGAATAGGACAGCGCCGGATCCAAGTGGTTGGGCGAACGGGTGGTGAACGCGCTGTACAGCACGTTTTCCGCCGCGCTGTGCTCCTCGTAGGGGCTGTTGACCGGCTCCGAGCAGGCGGCCAGCGCGCTGCAGCCCAGGATCAGCAGCGCCCGCCGCAGGCGGGCTAGCATTGGCCTTTCTGCCAGCACTGGTAGCGCCATTGCCAGGGCGCCACCGGCTCCTGTTCGGACCAGATGCCCAGGCCGGCGCGCCTGGCTTCACGCTCCAGGCCGTCGATGCGCGCGTCGCGCAGGAAACGGCCGCGCTTTTCGCGGTTGGCCATGGCAAGGCCGGCCTCCACCATTTTCTGATTGGCGGTCTGGCCGCCTTCCAGCAACACGTCGCAGACGGCCCGTCCGTGCCTGTCTTTCTCGAAGCAGGACAGCCGCACGTCCTTGCCGGCCACCAGCTCGGACAGATAGCGGCGCGACGCCTCCGCATAGGGCTGGCCGGGGCGGCGTGCATCCTTGGTGGTTTCGGGAGCGTCGATGCTGGCCAGGCGCACGCGCTGCTGCTGGCGATTGTCCAGCAGCACGGTCAGGGTATCCCCGTCGGCCACCCGCACCACCCGGCCCTCCAGCTGGAAGCCCGCCGCCTGCGCCTGCCCCGCCAGCATCAGCAGCAGGGCGGCAAGTCCGCTGCGGGCGGCGAACTTTGCGCGAAGGCGCGGAGTCAGGCTCGGGCACGGCAAGGCGAAGGCAATCATGATGCGGACGATGCTCCAGGCAAAAAGCAGAATCGGGGCTAACAAATTATAGGTATTGCCCGCCCCCTGTCCAGAGCATTCTCCCCATAGGCCTCATGCGTCCAGCCTGAGCCAGGTGCGCCGGAGCCAGTCCAGAGGCCGCGCCGCGCCCTCCACGCCGAACACGGCGGCCGGGCCGCGCTCCAGCCGATGCGCCTGGAAAAGGCCGGCCCAGTCCTGCGGCGCCATCTCGCGCATCAGGCAGGCCTGGTACAGCACGGCCAGCGCCTGCGTCCAGGCGCGCCCCCCCGCCTGGGCGCTCCTGTCCATCAGCTCGCGCGCCGCATTCTCCAGGCGGGCGTCACCCGCGCAACGGCCCTGCAGGTCCGACTGCAAGGCGGCCTGGACGGCGGGCTGGACCAGGGCGCGCTGCACGTCCAGGCACATCACGTTGCCCGAACCTTCCCAGATGGAATTCACCGGCGCCTCGCGCAGCAGGCGCGGCATGGGCCCGTCCTCGACGTAGCCATTGCCGCCCCAGGTCTCCATCGCCTCGGCGCACAGCGCCACCGCCCGCCGGCAGACCCAGAACTTGGCGGCCGGCGCGAGTACGCGCAAGACGCCCTGCGCCTGCTCATCGTCCGCCCTTTCCTGCAACTCCGTCAGGAAGAACGCCAGATGGGCCGCCGCCTCGCTCTCCAGCGCCATGTCCAGAAGCACCGCCTGCATCAAGGGCTGCTCCAGCAGGATCTTGCCGAAGGCGCGACGATGGCGGCAGTAATGCAAGGACTGCACCAAGGCCTGGCGCATCAGGGCGGCGCTGCCCAGCACGCAATCGACGCGGGTGCGCGCCGCCATGCCCGCCAGCAGCGCGATCCCCCGACCCGCCTCGCCCACGCGCCAGGCCAGCGCCCCGTCGAACTCGATCTCGGCGCTGGCGTTGGAACGATTGCCCAGCTTGTCTTTCAGGCGGCGGATGCGCAGGCCGTTGAGCCCGTCGGCGACATGGCGCGGCACGAGAAAGCAGGACAACTGCTCCTGTTCACGGGCCAGGACCAGATGAGCGTCCGCCTGCGGCACCGAGAAGAACCACTTGTGACCATACAGGCGAAAGGCCTGGCCGTCGCCGTCGGCATGCGCCTGCGTGGTGCAGCCGCGCAGGTCCGAACCGCCCTGCATCTCCGTCATGCCCATGCCCAGCAGCACGCTGTGCTTGCGCGCGACGGGGCGGCTGGAAGGGTCGTACTGGCGCACTTCCAGGCGTCGCCGCCAGTCTTCGAAGCCTTCGCCCTGCAGCAAGGGCGCCGCCGCGCGGGTCATGGTCAGGGGGCACAGGGTCCCGGCCTCGATCTGGCCGTGCATATAGAAACCCGCCGCACGGGCCAGATGCAGCCCCGGACGCGGCTCGTGAGGCCAGACATGCAGGCCCTGCCCCATGCCCAGCTCCATCAGGGCATGCCAGGCCGGGTGGAAGTCCACCTGGTCGATGCGCTCCCCCTGGGGCGACCAGGGCCGCCATTGCGGCGTCTCGCGATTGGCCAAGGCACCCTGGGCCCGCCAATGGGCGGACCCCAGCTCGCGTCCGTAGCGCTCCAATCCATGAAGTCCCGGCTGCAGATGTCCGCGCTGCAGCCAGGCCTGCAGCACGGGATCGTCCTGCAGCAAATCATCGTCGGCCAGGTCCGGCACCTGGCTTTGCAATTCCTTGTCCAGATTCATGATGCCTCCTTGCGCGCTGCGCGGCTCAGCACCCCGATGCACGCTAAAGCCACTTGGCTTTCTTGAACTTCCAGTAAAGAAACCCGCAGACTCCGCCCATCAGCGCCAGCGCCATGGGATAGCCCAGGTGCCAGTCCAGCTCCGGCATGAACTTGAAGTTCATGCCGTAGATGCCGGCCACGGCCGTGGGCACCGCCAGGATGGCGGCCCAGGCGGCCAGCTTGCGGGTGGTGTCGGTCTGCTGCATCTGTCCTATCATCAATCCGCCTTCGAACGCGAAGGCCAGCGCCTCGCGCAGGCTGCCGATGAACTCCGAAGTGCGCGAGATGCGGTCGGCCACTTCACCGAAATAGGCGCGGCTGTCCTCGTCCACATAGGCCAGCCCCACCCTGGAGAGCCGGCGGCACAACTCCGCCAGCGGCGTGACGGCCGTATGGATGCGCAACAGGTCGCGCCGCAGCCTGTAGATGCGGCGCACGTCGCTTTCCTTGAAGCCGCGGATCAGGAACTGCTGCTCGATGGTCTCCACGGCCTTCTCCATCTGCTCCAGCGACACCAGGTACTGGTCCACGATCAGGTCCAGCAGCTCGGAGGCCACGTAATCGCTGCCGCGCTGCAGCAGTTCCGGCGAATTCTCCAGCCGCGAGCGCAGCTCCAGATAGTTGCTGTTCGAGCCGCGCCGCACCGTCATCAGAAAGCCGGGGCCTATGACCAGCTGGGTATTGCCGAACACCGGCCGCAGCTCCTTCATGCCCAGCGTGATGGCCACCACGATCAGGCAATTGCTGTACTCCACCAGCTTGGGACGCCGGTGGGGGGAGATCAGTTCCTCGATGGCCTTGGAGGGCAGACCCAGCTGCACGCCCACGCACTCCAGCAGTTCATCGGAAGGATCCTTCAGGCCTATCCACACAAAACCGTCCTGGGCCGGGTCCCGGGCCGGCAGGCTGCGCACGTCCACCGCCTCGGCCGGCCTGCCGGGCCTGTACCGGAAGGCGGCCACCACGGAAGACTGATCGTCCTGAAGCACGGGATCCGTCGCGTTCATGCACGCTCCTTGCAGGAAAAGCTGTTTTTTTGTCTGATAATAGCATCCGCCATCATCCGCGCCGCTCCGGCGGCGCCTTGCAAGGACAGACATGAATCCACGATCCGCGATTGCCGCCGGCGCCCTGCTCCTGGCCCTGGGCGTGGGCCTGGGCGCGTTCGGCGCCCACGCCCTGCGCTCCCTGGTCGACGCCTCTTCCCTGGCCGTCTGGCATACGGCCGTGCTGTACCAGTTGCTGCATGGGCTGGGCCTGCTCCTGACGGCGGCCCTGGGCTCGCAGCTGCACCCGGCCTGGCGGGCGCGCAGCGCCGCGCTGATGCTGGCCGGCGTGCTGATCTTCAGCGGCAGCCTGTATGCGCTGGTGCTCAGCGGCGTGAAATGGCTGGGCGCGATCACGCCCATCGGCGGCGTGGCCATGATACTGGCCTGGCTGGCCCTGGCCGCAGCGGCCTTGCGCCGCCCCTGACCGGGGCGCGGCGGCTACGTATAATGGCAGGCAACATCCGTCATCCATGGAGCCCGACGTGACCGCCTCCCCCCAGTCCCTGCGCGAGTTCGTGCGCACCCTGCCCAAGGCCGAACTGCATCTGCACATCGAAGGCACGCTGGAACCCGAGCTGATCTTCCGCCTGGCCCGGCGCAATGGCGTGGACCTGCCCTATCCGGACGTGGAAAGCCTGCGGGCGGCCTACCAGTTCACCGACCTGCAGTCTTTCCTGGACCTGTACTACGCCGGCGCCGGGGTACTGATCACCGAGCAGGACTTTTTCGACATGACCTGGGCCTACCTGCGCCGCGCCCGCGAGGACGGCGTGGTGCATGCGGAAATCATGTTCGACCCGCAGACCCACACCGCGCGGGGCGTGTCCATGCAGACCGTTTTCGCGGGCATCGCCGGGGCCGCCCGCCAGGCCCGCCGAGAACTGGGCGTGAGCAGCTACCTGATCCTGAGCTTCCTGCGCCACCTGAGCGAAGAGGACGCCTTCCAGACATTGGAGGCCGCCTTGCCGCTGCGCGAACAGTACGCGGACCTTTGGGTGGCCATAGGCCTGGACTCGGCGGAGAAAGGCAATCCCCCGGCCAAGTTCGAACGCGTCTACGCCCGTTGCCGCGAGCTGGGCTTTCGCCTGGTCGCGCATGCCGGCGAGGAAGGCCCGGCCAGCTATGTGCGCGACGCCCTGGACCTGCTCAAGGTCGAACGCATCGACCATGGCGTGCGCAGCGAAGACGATCCGCAGCTGATGCGACGCCTGATCGAACAGGCCGTGCCGCTGACCGTCTGTCCCCTGTCCAACCTCAAGCTCAAGGTTTTCCACAGCCTGGATGCGCACAATCTGAAACGCCTGCTGGACCAGGGCCTGAACGTGACCGTCAACTCCGACGACCCGGCCTACTTCGGCGGCTACGTGCTGGACAACTACATGCAGACCGCACAGGCCCTGGACCTGCAGGCGGAGCAGTTGCGCACCCTGGCCGCCAACAGCCTGCGCTCGTCGTTCCTGCCGGCGCAGGAGCGGCAAGCCTGGCTGGACCGCCTGAACGCCGTGCCCGCCCATGTCTGAACAGACGCTCTGGCTGCCGCGCGAGTTCTTCGCGCGCGACGCGCGCATCGTCGCACTGGAGCTGCTGGGCAAGACGCTGGTGCTGGACGACGAACGCGGCCGGCGGCAGGCCGTGATCGTGGAGACCGAAGCCTACCTGGGCCCCCAGGACCAGGCCGCCCACAGCCGGCGCGGCATCACGCCGCGCACGCGCGTCATGTTCGGTCCGGCCGGTCACGCCTACGTCTACCTGATCTACGGCATGCATCACTGCGTGAACCTGGTCAGCGGCGTGGAAGGCGACGGCACGGCGGTGCTGCTGCGCGCGGCCCACATGCCCGGCGCTCCGGCCCCATCGCTGTCCGGTCCGGGCCGCCTGTGCCGCGGCCTGGACATCGACCGGCACTACAATGGCGCCGATGTCTGCACCCCGTCCCTGCACGTGCTCGATGCGCCGGCCCTGACGCTGGAGCAAGTGCGCATCGGCCCCAGGGTGGGCGTGGACTATGCCGGCCAATGGGCGCACGCGCCCCTGCGCTACGCCATCGCCGGCCATCCGGATGTGTCGGCCGGCTGGGGCTCCAAGGCAAGGCGCCCTAGGCAGCAGACGTAGAAAAGGTATCATTGATTCTTCAGGCTTGATGTTTTCAAGGATCTCCCCATGCGACCTTCTTTTCTCCTGACCCTGCTGCCGGCCGTGCTGCTGGCCGCCTGCACCGCCACCGGCGGCTCCTCCCCGTCCAGCGCCCCATCCTCCTCGCAGTTCGAGAATTCCAGCGGGGGCGTGTGCAACATCGACGCCCTGAATCCCGCCGGCCAGCAGGCCGGCGACAGCCAGGTCCAGCGCCTGGTCCGTCAATCCGGCGCGGCCCGCGCCCGGGTCCTGGTGCCGGACCGCATGTACACGACGGATTACGACGCCAGCCGGCTCAGCATCCGGGTGGACGAGCAGAACCGCATCATCTCCGTCTACTGCGGCTGAGGCAATATGGACATCCAACAAGCCCGAGAATCGCTGTCGACGCTTTTCGCGCCCTGGGTCCAGGCCCTGCGCCTGCAGGTGGAGCAGATCGGCGACGGCGGCGCGACCCTGCGCCTGCCTTTTTCCGATCAGATCACCCACGTGGCCGGCGTGATCTGCGGCCAGGTCTACATGGCCGCCGCCGACACGGCCATGGTGCTGGCCGTCAGCAGCAGCCTGGGCGAATTCCGCCCCATGACGACGGTATCGCTGAACACCAGCTTCGTGCGGCCCGTCAGCCAGGGCGACGTGCTGGTCCAGGCGCAGGTGCTCAAGCGCGGCAAGAGCCTGGCCTTCGGCGACGTGAAATTGCTGGATGAACAAGGCCGGCTGGTGGCCCACGCCACCACCACCTACGCCCTGCTGCCGGCCTGACCCGGCCGGCCCGCAAGCGCCTCCGGCCACGCACCGGACTTGCAGGTCCGGCACGGCTGGCAAAGCCGCCCGCCAGACTCTATGATGCAAGCTCGGTGCGCAGCACAAGCCCTGCCTGTCCCGCACCGTTTTTCTCGGTCCTATTCTCGGAGCAGATCAGATGGCAAAAGTCCTCGTTCTCTATTATTCCGCCTATGGCCACGTGGAAAAAATGGCCCAGGCCGTCGCCGAAGGCGCCCGCAGCGCCGGCGCCACCGTGGACATCAAGCGCGTCCCCGAACTGGTGCCCGAGGCCGTGGCCAAGGCGGCCCACTTCAAGCTGGACCAGGAAGCGCCGGTCGCCACCGTGGCCGATCTGGAGCATTATGACGCCATCATCGTGGGCACAGGCACGCGCTTTGGCCGGATCAGTTCGCAGATGGCCAGCTTCCTGGACCAGGCGGGCGGCCTGTGGGCGCGCGGCGCGCTGAACGGCAAGGTCGGCGGCGCCTTCACCTCCACCGCCACCCAGCACGGCGGCCAGGAGCTGACGCTGCTGTCCATCATCCACAACCTGCTGCACTTCGGCATGATCGTGGTGGGCCTGCCCTACAGCTTCGAAGGCCAGACCCGGCTGGACGAGGTCACCGGCGGCAGCCCTTACGGCGCCTCCACCCTGGCCGGCGGCGACGGCTCGCGCCAGCCCACCCAGAACGAACTGGACGGCGCGCGCTATCAGGGCAAGCACATTGCCGAAATCACCCTTAAACTTAAGGGTTGAATATTGAAAACTTAAAGGAGTAAGGCATGGGCATGCTGGTCGATGGCATCTGGAATACCGAGGAGCCCGTCACCGGCAAAGTCTCCGGCGAATTCAAGCGCGTCCAGTCGCAATTCCGCGACTGGATCACGCCGGACGGCCAGCCCGGCCCCCAAGGCCGGAAGGCCTGGCCGGCCCAGGCCGATCGCTACCACCTGTTCGTGTCACTGGCCTGCCCCTGGGCGCACCGAACCCTGATCATGCGCGAGCTCAAGGGCTTGCAGGAACTGGTCGGCGTATCCATCGTCAACCCCGTGATGGGCGAGCAGGGCTGGACTTTCGAGCCCGCCGCCGGCGTGACGCCCGACCCGGTGATGAACGCACGATTCCTGCACCAGCTTTATCGCCGGGCCCGCCCCGACTACACCGGACGCGTCACCGTGCCCGTGCTCTGGGACAAGCAGCGCAGCGCCATCGTCAACAACGAGTCCGCCGACATCATGCGGATCTTCAACAGCGCGTTCGACAAGCTGGGCGCGCGCGAACTGGACATGGCGCCGGCCGAGCTGCTGGAGCAGATCGACGCCATGAATGCGCAGGTGTACGACGCCATCAACAACGGCGTCTACAAGGCCGGCTTCGCCACCGCTCAAACCGCCTACGAAGCGGCCGTGCAGGCCTTGTTCTCGGCCCTGGACGAGCTGGAATCCCTGCTGGGCCGCCAGCGCTACCTGACAGGCGAATGCCTGACCGAGGCCGACTGGCGCCTGTTCACCACCCTGATCCGCTTCGATCCGGTCTATGTGGGCCATTTCAAGTGCAATGTGCGCCGCCTGTTCGACTACCCCAATCTATGGGGCTACATGCTGGAGCTCTACCAGATTCCGGGCGTGGCCGGCACCGTCAACCTGGATCACATCAAGACCCATTACTACGTCAGCCACCGGCACATCAATCCCACCGGCATCGTGCCCGCCGGCCCCATGCTGGACCTGGAGCAGCCGCACGGACGCGGCCGCCTGCCCGCCCGGCCCGGGCCGCTGAACGCAGATGCTTAATAGCCGGGACGATCGAAAATATCCGGATTGAGCAGGATGGAGCGGTCCACCTTCTCCACGGACGTGCGCCCGCAGAAGGCCATGGACACGTCCATCTCGTTGGCCATGAGCTGCAGCAGGCGCGTCACGCCCGCCTGACCCGCCGCGCCCAGCGCATACAGGAAGGCGCGGCCTATCATGGCGCCCTGGGCGCCCAGGGCGCGGGCGCGCAGCACGTCCTGGCCGGAGCGTATGCCGCCGTCCACCAGCACTTCGATGCGGTCGCCCACCGCCTGCGCGATGGCCGGCAGGCAGGAAATCGAGGACGGCGCGCCATCGAGCTGGCGTCCGCCATGGTTGGAGATGATGAGCGCATCGGCGCCGCTGTCCACGGCCAGGCGCGCATCGTCCGCATCCATGATGCCCTTGACGATCAGCTTGCCGCCCCAGACCTTCTTGATCCATTCGATATCGCCCCAGTTCAGGGACGGATCGAATTGCTCGGCCGTCCAGGTGGACAGGGAGCTCAGGTCCGACACGCCCTTGGCGTGGCCCACGATATTGCCGAAGGTGCGCCGGCGCGTGCCCAGCATGTTGCGGCACCAATAGGGCTTGGTGGCCAGGTTGAGCAGATTGCGCAGCGTGGGCTTGGGCGGCGTGGACAGTCCGTTCTTGATGTCCTTGTGGCGCTGGCCCAGCACCTGCAGGTCCAGCGTCAGCACCAGGGCGGAACAATTGGCCGCCTTGGCGCGGGCGATCAGGTTCTCGATGAAGCCGCGGTCGCGCATCACGTACAACTGGAACCAGAACGGCGCGCGCGTGGCCTGGGCCACGTCCTCGATGGAGCACACGCTCATGGTGGACAGGGTGAAGGGGATGCCGAAGTCGCGCGCGGCCACCGCCGCCAGCATCTCGCCGTCGGCGTGCTGCATGCCGGTCAGGCCGGTGGGCGACAAGGCCAGCGGCATGGTCACCTCCTGGCCCAGCAGGGTGGACTTCAGGGAACGGCTCTGGATGTCCACCGCCACCCGCTGGCGGAACTTCAGTTTCTGGAAGTCCTCTTCGTTGGCCCGGTACGTGCTTTGCGTCCAGGAACCGGAATCGGCGTAGTCATAGAACATCTTGGGTACGCGGCGCTTGGCCACGAGCCGGAAATCTTCGGTGCAGGTAATTTTCGAGAGGTCCATCCAGTCGGCTCCAAAACAATGGCGTAATGATGCTCGTTTGTGCCACAGGGAGCAAGCCGTCCGTGCCGGGCGAACCCGCCATGCTAGCTCGCCCGGACGACGCCGGCCAATACGGATTGGCAGGCTGCATATGAGCGCCCACGCTATTTCCATATTGGAAATACATCGTTTTTCCAGCCGTCTCGATGGCTCATAGTGAAATGGAAGACCGTTTCCGAAGAGCCGCCCATGCGTCCCCGCATCGCCGCGTCCCTGACCACCCTCTGCCGAGGAGCCCCCATGAGTGCCCAGCCGTTGTCCATCTTCTGGTTCCTGCCCACCCACGGCGACAGCCGCTTCCTGGGCACCGACAAGGGCGCCCGCCCCGTGGACCCGCCCTATCTGCAGCAGATCGCCCAGGCGGCCGACTCACTGGGCTATGAAGGCGTGCTGATCCCCACCGGCCGCTCCTGCGAAGATGCCTGGATCGTGGCGGCCTCCCTGGTCGCGAGCACGCAGCGCCTGAAGTTCCTGGTCGCGCTGCGGCCCGGCGTCATTTCCCCCACGGTGGCCGCCCGCCAGGCCGCCACGCTGGACCGCCTGTCGGGCGGGCGCGCCTTGTTCAATCTGGTGACCGGCGGCAATTCCGAGGAGCTGCGCGGCGACGGCGTGCACCTGGACCACGACGAGCGCTACGAGGCCGCCGCCGAGTTCACGCGCATCTGGCGGCACGTGCTGGAAGGCGAGACCGTGGATTACGACGGCCGCCACATCCAGGTGCAGGGAGCGCGCCTGCTGTATCCGCCTGTGCAGCAGCCGCGCCCTACCCTGTTCTTCGGCGGCTCCTCGGACGCCGCCCTGGAGCTGGCGGCCGAGCAGGTGGACATGTACCTGAGCTGGGGAGAGCCGCCCGCGCAGTTGAAGGAGAAAATCGAGACGGTGCGGGCGCTGGCCCTGCGGCAGGGCCGGCGCCTGCGCTTTGGCATACGTCTGCACGTCATCGTGCGCGACACCAACGAACAAGCCTGGCAGGCGGCGCAGGAACTGATCAGCCATCTGGATGAAGACACCATCGCCCGCGCCCAGGCCTGCCTGGCGGACTACGACTCGGTGGGCCAGCAACGCATGCGCGCCCTGCACCAGGGCAGCCGCGAACGCCTCGAGGTCAGCCCCAACCTGTGGGCCGGCGTGGGCCTGGTGCGCGGCGGCGCCGGCACGGCCCTGGTGGGCGACGGCCCCACCGTGGCGCGCCGCATGCAGGAATACGCCGAGCTGGGCATAGACACCTTCATCTTCTCGGGCTACCCGCATCTGGAAGAAAGCTATCGGGTGGCCGAGCTGCTGTTCCCGCACCTGAGCCTGCAGGCGCCCCGCTCGCGACTGCAGCCCACCGGGGAGATCATCGCCAACGACGCGCTGCCCGCGCCCGCCGCCACGCCGTGAACCGGGAGCCGCCGCGCCGCTGCACCTCGACATCACTTTCAGGCGCGGCTTTCCGGCCCGATTGAAATGGGCCGCGGCATGGACTGCTCTCGCGCCCCCGGCATCGTCATGAAAAAAATTACGGCTACTTCGTGACAAGCCCAAAAACCCGTGCTATAGTTCTACTTCTTTAGCGGCTGTAGCTCAGTTGGATAGAGTACTTGGCTACGAACCAAGAGGTCGTGGGTTCGAATCCTGCCAGCCGCGCCAGTTTCAAGAAATCTTCCCGCCAGGCGGGAAGATTTTTTTTGAAGCAGCAAGTCATCGACGAATATGTTCAACAGGCATGGTCGAACATAACTTGCAAAAACTTCAAGACGATATATAATATCCGTCTTTGCGGCTGTAGCTCAGTTGGATAGAGTACTTGGCTACGAACCAAGGGGTCGTGGGTTCGAATCCTGCCAGCCGCGCCATATTTAGGGGCTTCCGAAAGGAAGCCCCTTTTCTTTTGTACTATCGGAACGGGTTTGTACTATTGAAAAGCGACCCATATGCGGTATGCTCCGGCCAGAACTAGGGCGACATTGCCGACAAGCAGCGGGTAGGCCCAGGCTCTATTTTCGTTAAAGTCGGTCTTCAGATTGCGCCAGGCTTGCTTCCAATTCATTATCCTACCCCCTTCAATGGTGTGACTTCTTCCGGTCGGCGTCGGTAGATCGCATCTGTAGTTCGGGCGTCGGCGTGGGCCAGCAGTGCCCTGGCGTGTTCCAGCGTCTTGGCGTCCGATGCGCACTTGGCCCGTAGGTCATGCTCGGTGAATGTCTCCGACACCTTGGTTTCCGCCAAAACGCGCTCTATGAATCGCTGCCACATGCTCTTCCAGCCGTGAACCTTCCCGGTTTCCTCGTCAATATACCCCTGACCGTACCTGTTACAGAATAAGAACGGCGACAGCGCAGGCCTGACTGACAACGCCATTTCGTAAGCCGTGCGCAGCTCGGGCGTCCATTTGTATACGGTGCGCTTGCCGCTGCTGCCCGCCGTCTTGTGTCGCTGCACGTGGATGCCGTCGTCTTTTATGTGTTTGCCCAACTCCAAGCGCAGCAAGTCCGAACGAGCCATGCCAGTCATCAGCTTGATTCGAATGTACGCCTGGATGGCCAGCACGCTGCCTTTCTTGCGGCGCGATGGCATGGCCAGCGCTTCGACGACTTCCCAGTCTTCGACGTAGCGGTCGCGCGGGCCGGTGCCCTCAAGCTCCATCTCGTCTTTGAAGGGGTGCCGATCGATATAGCCCCAGGCTACGGCCTTAGTGAAGGCATGCGACAGCACTTCCTTTTCCCGTAAGGCAGTGGTGGGCCCGCCTGTGACGCGTTTGTGTTCCTTGCCCGTTTTCTCGTTCTTCACGATTTCGGTTTTCTTCTTGCTGCGCTGATCCACGTACCGATATACCAGCACCGGCTTTATGTCCGTCAGGGGGAGTTCGCCAAACACAGCCCGAAGTTGACGTATCCAAATGGCTTGCTGTTCGTGGGTGCTGACCGCTTTGGTGGGCACGACTTCGAGCGCGTACCGGTCGAGCAATTCGCCAACGGTGCGAACGTTGATTTGGTTTTCCAGTCGGGCGGCCCACGTTTTGTACGCTTCGGGCAGAGTTTTGCCCAGGCGGAACGTCTGCTTTCCATCCCACTTCGATTCCAATCCCGGCGGCACTTGGTAGTAGTACGCGTTATGGGTGAACCGCCATCGATCGGGCAGACCTCGGTTTTCCGGGTTTCGTTTTCTCGCGGCCATCAGATCGCGCTCCAATCCGGTTCGACTTTCTTGGCGCGCCGGGGCGTGCCCGGTACGGCGCCGAACACCTGGCGCACATGCTCGCGCAGCACCGCCACGGTGTTGTCGGCCCGAACCTTGTGTTCGATGCCCATAAAGCGCAGCGCACGGATCTGGGCGTCGCAGCGCGTCCGGTTGGTCAGGCTGACAAGCTCTTCCGGCGTCAGGAACGTGTCGTCGATAGTCATAGCTTACGCTCCTGTTAAGGCAATTTGTACTGGTCGCGGCAGAAGCCGCACGCGCCGCCTACCAGTCGGCTGAACCATTCGCCGCAGTACTCGCAGTCGCCCGGCACGCCGGGGGCCAGCTTTGGCGATGGGCGGTTCTCAACGGCGGCCTGTCGGTGCAGTTCGGCGCGCTCTTGCGCCAAGTCGATTTCGTCAGCCATGGCTAAACCTCCTTTTCCAAGCGTTCAAGTTCCGCCTTCGCGTAGAAAATAATTTTCTTTATGTCGCGCAGCTTCGGGCTGTGCGCTACCACGCCATAGCGGTAGCAGGCCCTGAAGATTTCCCCGATTTGTGCGTTCATGTCGCGGTGGCTGATAAGGTGCTGCAACTCGGTTGCGCCTGGGGGCAACTCGTAATAGCTGGCGGTGCTTCCGTCGCTGGTGATGCCTGCCGCCGCCAGTAGCGGCTTGTTGAAGTCGTGCACCAACTTGCCTTCGGGATCGCTGGCGACATCCCTGGGGTCGCGCCGCGAGGCAAGGCGACTCAAAAGCAGATTGGCTTGTTCTTCGGACAGCCCCGCCTTCAAACACATCTGAATGGACACAGCATCGTGATTCATGGGGTTTTGCTCCTTTTCATGGCTTCAAGCAATAGGTCTTGCACTTCGCGCTTGGACTCGCGCCGTGCCATAACGAGTTCATCCACCGTGTCTTCGGCGACGATGTGGTAAATGAATACGGGGCGATCGTGCCCGGCCTGTTTTTGGCGCGTGGGGCCGATCCGTTCGACGATCTGCTGGAATTGCTCCAAGTCCCACCAGTGGGAAAAGAACACCAGAATGTTGCCGCCGTCTTGCAGGTTGAGCCCGTGTCCGGCACTGGCTGGATGGGCGAACAGCACGGGGATTTTCCCGGCGTTCCAGTCGCGGATTGTTTGGGGGCTCTTGTCCAGATGACGGCCACGCGGGAACGCCTTGAGCAACCGGGCTAGGTCGCTTTTGAAGTGATAGGCGACCAGCACCGGCATGCCAGCGGCTTCTTCGATGATCGATTCCAGGGCTTGCAGCTTGGCGTCGTGGACTTCGGCCCACTGTTCGCTGTTCTCGCCGACATAGGCCGCGCCGCTGGCCAGTTGCAAGCACTTGATTGTCTTGGTGGCGGCGGTGAACGCCTCGACTTCGTGGCCGTCGATCTGCATATACATTTCGCGTTCCATACTGCGATACAGATTTCGGGCCTTCGAGGGCAGCGGCACGCGTACGACACTGACAATGGGCTCGTCGATATCGAACCAGTCGCGCGCATCCAGTGACAGGCACACGTCACGCACGGCGTCTTCGATCTGCTGCTGGGCGAAAGGCAACGGCCTGATCTGGTGGTAGTTGTTATCGCCCGGTACCGCCTGGAACCAGCGGTCACGAAACGCGCTGAACGTGCGGCCTAAACGTTCGCCACGGTCGATGAACCACATTTGCCCCCATAGGTCTTGCAGTCCGTTGGGGCTGGGCGTGCCGGTCAGTTCGATGAACCGGCTTACCTTGCAGTGGGCGACCTTGGCCAACGCCTGGGCGCGCTTGCCGCCCTGCCGCAACCGGAACGATTTAAGCCGGGTGGATTCGTCGGCAACGACTTTACGGAAAGGCCACTTGTCGCCCAGCGTTTCCAGCAACCACGGCAGGTTGTCGTAGTTCATCGTGAACACATTGGCGGGCTTGCGCAGTGCGGCCTTACGCTCTTGCGGCGTACCAACAATCGCCGACACCTCCACGTTGCGCAGGTTGTTCCATTTCAGGGCTTCGTCCGGCCACGTGCTGGCGGCCACGCGCAGCGGCGCCAAGACCAGCGTGGGGCCGGGCTCGACCAGTTCCAACAGATCAAGGGACACCAACGTGCTGACCGTCTTGCCCATGCCCATGCCTGCCCAGATGGCCCCGCGCTGCAAATCCAACTGATGACCAATGATCTGGTCTTGGTACGCGTGGGGGGTGAAGTCGATGCGTGTCTTCATGTCGCAGACCCGAGGACGTAAACGACCAGATTGCGAACGCCGAAGCCTTTCTGCCCGCTTCTACAGTGCCACTTGCCTGTGCCTGTGCCTGGCCAGAAGTCGATGAAGCACTCCTTGCCTTCTACGATCAGGTGTGCCCCGCCGTTGTGACTGGTGAAGTGAATGCCCCGCTGGCAGAGGTAGTCGGCGGACTGACCCCGGTTAGTTGCTCTTTTGGCTTGGCGCTCCTTCTTGAGCGCGTTCCAAACCTCGCCCATTTCGCTCATGCCAACACCTCGTCGACGCCTTCCATAGAATCGATCACGACCACGCACTGGCCCATGCGGCGCATGCGTTCATGTTCGCGCGCCTGGTGCGGCTTGGGTTTCTCGCCTGGGGCTTTGAGTTCGACCCAAAGTGTGGTGTCCAAGCGCCCGGCGGGTAGGTCTTGTGGCAACATCACCAAGCGGTCGGGGGCGCCACGGCGGCCAATCCACTTGACCTTGCGGACTTCACCGCCCAGCGCCTTGACGCGCTCGACTAGGTACTTTTCGATATCGGATTCACGCATAGCGAGCCATCCCCCATGCGCGACGCACGGACTCGTAACGGGAGAAGCCCAGGCTGCGGTAGAACTTGATGAACTTGCGGAAGGCACGTAAGCGGGTCATACCAAGTCCTCCGCTGTATCTTTTTTGGCCACCACGGATTCAGCCGTCGGTGCCAAGGTCTTGGTGATCCAAGACGGTCGCCGAGCGACGTACGGGGTGGGGTTGTTGTCGGCCATTCCTTGAAAGGCCATAACCAGGCCGGGGATCACGTCGAAGCTGGCCAGTGACGCGCCCACGGTGCCGTTCAAGCCGACGCTGACCTGGGGCTTGCCCTTCTGCCCGATGCCCTTGATGCCGAACTCAGCTGCGGCTTTCCAGATAGCCATGGTGTATTCGGGATTCATGATGCAAGGCGCGCCGTTCGTTTCTTCGGGGATTACACGGCGCCAGTCGGGGTAACGATCGTGGTCCGGGGTGAATTCAAGCCAACCGTGTTGTGTAGCTACGCGCCAATTGCCGGTGGCCAGTTCTTCCTTCTCGAACACCAAGGTGCTTGCGCTGCTTCGTCCCTTCACCAGCAGAGCGACGATATCGGCAGGGATCTGAAAACGAACCGGCACCGGCACGTCATTGGGCACCTCATTGATGTGCGCTGCGATGGCCGTGCCGTTGGTGGCCACCAGTACGGTATGCTCGTGCCCGGCTTCTACGTGCACCCCGGTCAGGTAGGTACGTATGTCTTTCAGGGCACGGAAGTGAGCAACTGCGCGCAACGCGCGGGGGTCGATCTGGATTTGCATATCAATCTTTCCTATAGCGGTAGGTTTCGAATCCAGCGGCAGCCAAGGGCAGGCCTTCAGCCCACTGGGGGTTGGTGGACATAAGCGCAGCCAGGTGGTCACTGCTGTAATCGGCGGTGTCTGGGGCTTCGGTGATAAATTCGTCATGCACGGACAGCACGATCTGGTAGCCGTCCGATTCGATGGCGGGCATGGTTGCGGCCAGGACGTCGCGCGCGGCGGCCTGAGTGATGTTCTCAACCAACTTGCCGCCGTACGTTTTGAGTCGTTGCCATTTGCGCGTGTATTGGTTCACGCCCATGTAGCTGACCTTGCCCTGGTCATCAACCTGGGGGCTCGGGTAGCACAGCGCTCGGCCTGACGGCAGCGCGATGCGCAGCCAGCTACCGTCACGGCGAATCTTGACGCGGCGGCAAGTACGGGTAACGCCAGGGCGGGCGATAGCGGCTACGACGTTGTTTTCGACTTCCTTCCACCAGCTCGCAATTTCGGGATTGGAGGCGCGCCACAAGCGTTTGAACGAGTCGCATACGACATAGGCCCGCTTGGACAGGCCGAATGTGCGGCGCTTTTTCTCGGCCCATTCGAAGGCGCGCAAGGCTTCTTGTTTGGTGCTGTCGGGTATCGTGCCGATGGCGTATTCGGCCATGGCTTCAAGGTCGATGCGGTACGTGGCCGCCCCCGTGATGTACGCGCCGACACCGCCTTCGTAGCCCAGCATCAATTCCTTGACCTTGCCGATCTGGCGCATGTGGTCGTCCACTTCGTCGGGGTGTATCCCGAACGCCTTGGCGTAGGCCAGCTTGTACAGGTCGTGGCCCTTACGGATCGGTTTACCTTTGCTGTCGTACCCGACGATCGTGTCGTAATCGCGGAATGCTTGCAGCTTCCAGTCTTCGCCCGCCAGCCATGCGAGCATGCGACCTTCGATGTTGGACAGGTCAGCGACAACCAGTTTCTTGCCCTGGGGGGCGATGATCGCGCCGCGAATGGCCGAACTGGCCAGGGCCATGACGTTGTCGGTGATAAGGTCGGCGCAGCCTGCCTTGAGCGCTTCGATGCCGAAGTCGATTTCGGGCTGCTTGAGCGTAGGCCGGGGAAGGTTTTGCGGCTGGAACAGTCGGCCCGCCCAGCGGCCCGTACGGTTGGCGCCGCAAAATTGCAGCGTACCGCGCAGCCGTCCGTCGCTGCTGGCGCCTCTGATCAGCGTCCTGTACTTGGCCGTGCTGGTGGTGCTGGCTTGCAGACGGATGGCTAGCAGTTCGCGCAGCGCCACGGGCAGGTCGGGGTCGTTGATGCGCCGTTCCAGCGTGGACTGCTGCATGTCGGGCAGGTTCACGCCGTATTCAATCAGGACGTGTGCCAGCATGGCGTCGCGCTGGGTGGCGGCCTGCACGTCGCCATCGGTAAGCGTCTGCGTGCGCTTAGCCAGGGTCTTCTGCTCACGCTCGACCGTGGTAATGGCCGCCTGGGCCAGTTCGACATCGACGGCCACGCCACGGTCGTTGATGCGCTGGTCCAGGTGCCACAGTGCTAGTTCTTCGCCCTTGTAATTCCACTCGGGCAGCTTGGCCGCGATCGCACGCATGGCCTTGATATCGCCGCCAGCGTAGGAAACGAACTTGGCCCACTGGTCGGGGTGCGTCTCGCGCGTGGCCCGGCGCAGCGCGCTATTGGCCGGGCGCGGCTTGCAAAACAGGTGGATCAGTTGCTTGCCGTCTTTGTCCTTGGCCTGGTCGGTGTCGATCTTGAGTACGTCGCACAAGGCGCCCAACGCGCCGGGCATGCCGTGCGCCAGGGCTCGCGCCATCGTGTCGCGCCATCGCTCAATCGGCGGGCAGAAGTCTGGCATGGCGTGGCGCAGCACGGTGCGGTCGAAATGGCTGTTGTGCGCGTAAACAATAACGTCCGGGTCTTGGATTGCTGCAATCAGCGCGTGCGGGGCCGCCTTGTTTTGGGTGCGATCCCACACGCTGACCGGGCCGTCGTCGAGAGCCCAGGCGAACAGCATCACTTCCGCTTTTTCGGCGTAAGCGTGCGTGCCGCTGGTGATCGGCACTTCGCTATAGGTTTCGAGGTCAAGCCAAAGGATGGTCATGCCAGACGTTCCCCGCCCAGTGCGTCAACCAGATTGCTAAGTAAGCGCGAAAACTCACCGGTCATTAGCGCGAAGTCGGAATCAAACTGTTCTGCTTCATCACTGACAGGCGGACGACCTTCTTGCAGCACATCTAGCGGTGTCACGCGCTTTAGCACCAGGTCATCTGTCAGAACGAAGGACACACGGTCTGCCCAAGTGAGCGCCAAGCGCGTGCACTGTTTTCCCTGTCCGACATGCTGGTGCGCCGCTTCCAGATCGATTGTCTGGCGCAGGTAACGAACAGTGGCGCGCGTCTCGTTGTAGGCGCGCAGTTCGGTGTCTTGGTCAACGCTGAAATTGGTGGGCGGCTCGTCCGTGATCAGCCAATTGGTCATGGCGGCTGCTGGTGAAAGCTCGGTGTACAGGGGCATAATCGGAAAAGGGTCCAACACCTTGGCCAACGCGCCCATCACCTCGTCACTTCGTGCGGCAGCCGCAGCGTCTATCGCCAGCCAGCGGCTGCGCGTGTCGATCCACGCGTTGATGTCGCGGTACGAACTGAACGCCTTGGGCAGCAGTTCGTCGATGACCTGCTCCTTGATTTCCTTCATCTGCTTGCGGCCGGGTTTGTAGCCCTGCTGTTCTTCGATTTCCAGTGCGCGAGCGCGTGCGAACTGATTCACGACGGTCGTGGGCAGCAGTTTCTTTTCGACTCGCAACGTAATGAGGTACTGGCCGTCGTTGAAATACACCAGGTCGACGTCAGGGCGTGGGGGCACCCAACCGAAAGCCGTCATATCGGTGGCGCCGCCGGGACGAAACGCAAGCTTGGAAAGATGATCGTGCAGAGTGCTGGCGTCATAATTCCAGCTTGATGCAAGACGGAAGACTCGAAGGTTCTTGAACCACATGTTGGTATCTCCTTGTTGGTGGGGCTTTCACGGCTGGCGACTGCCGGTAATCCTGTTTTCAGGGCGTCCCGCCCGATCAATCGCCAGCCGTGAAAGCCCTGGGCACGGGGCCCAGGGGGTTACGGGTTACACCAAGTCGTCGGCGGTAGCGCCTTCAGTCACGTCGTCGAACTCGTCTTCGCTGGCTGCGCCGCCGCCTGCGAAGGCGTCGCCATCCTTGAAGAACTGCACGCCGCGCAGCTGCGCGTTGATGCGCTTGCCGTAGTTGTTGTCCTGCGCCCAAAGTTCCAGGCTGGCGTTGACGTAGCAGCCGGAATACGGGCGGCCATCGGATTCAGCCAGGGGGCTTTTGTCGGCGTCGATCACCAGGGGGCGCGTGTTGCTGCGGCTGGACACGTACAGGTTGCCGGGGAAGCCGTCGTAGTTCGCCTTCAGGTCGCCGTCGTGCAGGCAAAGCTTGTCCTGGGCGCGCATCTGCTTCAGGATCGCTTCGGCCTTGGCTCCCCATTTCTCCTTGGCGACTGCTTCGATCGCGGCGTTGATGGTCTTAACCTGAGGGTCGGCGGGGTCGAGCAGGAAGGTGGCCGAGAATGCGGGCTTGCCTTCGCCGTTGACGGTCTTGGCTTCAAACAGCGCGTTCAGGAAAGCGGCGCGTACATTTTTGAGTTGGATTTTCATGGTCAAATCTCCGGGTGCTTAAAAAGGTGGGGGTAAAGGAACTTCGCGCGCCGGGTGGCTTCTTCGATAGCTTTCTGGCGACGCAAAGGGTCGGTACGTGGGTTATGGGTTTGAGACGCCTCCACCAGCGCGTTGCGGGCATCCAGCGGCAGAACGCGCGAAACATGCGCGGATTTTTTCGTCTTGCTCATACGAGGTCTTCCGCTGTTTCGGCCACGTTCTCGAATTCGTCGGCGCTGGCCTGGGTGACCAGGGCCGGGCGCTTGTCGGACTCGGGGGCGACGGACGGCTTACCTTCGGCCTGCGTGATGATCGATTGCAGCTTGGGCCACTGACGCGGGCCGATCGCACCGGCCTTGTGCAGCTTTTCGGCGGTGGTGGGGCTGATCAGTTTGAGGTCGTACATCTGCTCAAGCTTCAAGCGCATGGCCTTGAGTGCACTTTCGGCTTCCTCGTCGTTCGTCCACTGGCGATTGCCGCGTCGGCCTTCAACCAGCTTGTATCCAGGCACTTCGTGACCGGCCAGCAGTTCCGATTCGGCGCGGGCGCGCACGGCCTTGCACCAGCCTTCGATCAGATCCAGGTGGGGCATGAGCGTGGCGATATGCTGGTTGTCCGAATTGGCGACCAGTTCCATTGCGCCGCCCAGCTGCGCGCCAAGGTCGCCGGACATGTCCACAAAGTCGTCGGCCACGGTATTCAGGTTGTGCTGCGCGAGTTTTGAACAGTTGGCCTTGTGCCTGCAGAAGCGGCATTGCTTGTCCCCAGGGACGAGTTCCTTGTCCTCATCCACCCCCAGGGCGAAGCAGGACAGTGCGTGCTGGGCGCGTTCCTTGATCCAGTCGGCGAACTGCAGCAACTCGTCGATGGTGATGACGTCCTCGGACACGTGCTCGAGCCGCGGCTGGTGGATCACCATGCGCACACGTTTGAAGTCACCCAGCATGCCGAACTCGTTCAATGCCCCGAGGGCGTAGAGTTTTAGCTGCTCGTTGTCGTGGGCATCGATCTTGACCCCGCGGCCATATTTCAGGTCGTGCACCTGGATCTCGTCGGGCGCCAGGATCACGGCGTCGCTTGTGCCGAACTGGCCGGGTTCGCCTACATACTGGCTGAACTCGACGCGCTGCTCGACAAGCAGTTCATTGCCCTGGGCGGCCGCCATGACGGCATCCACGTACACCTGCACGTAGTCGGCCATTTCGCCGTCCACTTCGAAGGTGCGGTGCCCGACAGCGATGCGGCGGCCTGCGTAGGCTGCGGCGTCGGCGCTGGCCAACAAGGCCATGGACGCCAGTTCATGCGCGGCGGTGCCCTCGTCGGCGAATTCGCTGGATTCGTCCGGGTATTGGGCCTCCATAGCCAGACTGCCGGGGCAGCGTGCCCAGCGGTGGGCGCCGGATGGGGATAAGCGTGCGTGTTCGGCCATGGTTAGACCTCGCCGCCAGCGATGACTCCTTCAACCAGCGCGATCAGGTCGGCGAAGGCTTCGGGCTGTACATCGGGAAGCTTGGTCGCGCCGAAGCGTGACAGAACATCCAGCGTGGCCTGGCGGCCCTTGGCCTTGCCCAGCTTCAGCACGGCGGTTTTGGCGTCCTCATACGTGGGGGCCATACTTTGCTCGGTATTCCCGGCTTTCTCGTTCGCGTCGGCTGCGTTCGATTCGGTCGAGGAACTCGCCGAGTTGTCGGATGCAGTCGGGGTCGGCTCCGATGCGGGGGCCGCGTCCTTTTTTGTTTGCTGCTTGACCTCTTTCTTGGTGTCTTGCTTGTCGGCCACGGGTGCAGCAGTGCGCTCGACCTCAGGCGCGGCGATATTGGTGCCAAGCGCGGCCAGTACGGCATTCAGTTGGGCGGGGTTGTGCAGGGTGATAGAGACTGGGAACATAGTGATTACTCCTGGGTTTCTGAAACAAGGGTTGAAAGGCGGGCGAGCACGTCCCCCGCGTCATTGGCGATGGCTTGGAATTTGTCGGCGAACTCGAGTGCTTCTTTCAGCTCGTCGGGCTCGGTGATGCTGGCGTCGTCCAGCACCTTGAGAATTTCGATCAGGGGCTTTACATCGATGCTGCTCTCGAGCATGGCGCCCAGCAGCTCAGTGACTTCCTTTACCGTGAAGCCTTCCATGGCCTGGGCCAGGTTGGTGAGCTCGTCGGCGGTGAATTCGGCTTCGCTGGCGGCTTCGAACAGTTCGGTGTCGGTGGCTTCCAGGCGGCGCAGCGCTTCGCGCTCCACGTCGGTGCTGGTCAGGTCGTCGATCTGGTTGTGCGCGAAGCGCAGGAACTCTTGGTCGGAAAGGGTGCGCAGGTTCATACCGCCCCCTGCTGATCTAGGGCGATGCAAATGGCATCGACCGGATTGCGGGCGAACACGACCCTGGTGTGCCCTTGGCTTTTGACCTGATACATCAGGCCGGGAACGATGGGGATGGCTGACATTTGCGCGGCTCCGTTCTGAATACGTAAACGTATTATGCGGAGTCGTATTTTTTAAGTCAATACGCAAACGTATAATTTAGGCAAAATAAAAGCCCCGGCGATGCGGGGCTATGCGATTCGTTGCTGAAAAAGCGGTCAGTCGGCTTTGTGGAAGGCTCCACGGGGCACGATGGCGGCTACGTAGTGCATTGCCTCAATGTCTTTGAGCAACAGGCTGATAGGCTTAAAACCATCGTTGATGGACCCCAGGGTCACTTCGTCGTCGCGTATATACATCAACTCCTTCACCATCTTGCGACCGTCCGCGCAAACCACGACGACATCGTCGCCAGGGCTCGGGGCGATGTGGGGTTCTACGACAATGAACTCGCCGGATTTGATCCGGGGGCGCATGGATTCGCCGCGTACTCGTAAAGCGTAAGCGTCTTTGTGTTTGGCCGGGTACTCAATGGCGCCGTCCCCATTGGGCATTGCTTCCAGATAGCCTTCGGGCCCTCCTTCCACTGTGCCGACGACGCGCACGTTCCTGAACGGTCGCAGGGGCGGCGCGTTCGCCAGTTCTTCCAGTTCGGGGCTTAGCGGTAGGTCGAACGTTTCCGCGTCGGCTGTACGCAAGAACTCAACCGTCACGTTGAAGTAGTCGGCTAAGGGCTGGACGGTAGCGCTGCGCGGGTCCTTGCTTTCCCCGGTCAATATTCGATGAATAGTGGGTTGGGGTACGCCTGTGGCTGCGGCCAAGGCGGTCGGATTCGTGCCGTGCTTGTCGATCAGGTGTTGGAGGTTTTTGCGTAGCTGATTCACACGGGACAATATACGGCAACGCATAAAAGTAAGCAACAGTTTTTTGCCTTACGTTTTACGTCTAATGCGTTTTCGTATAGTATTGGCATTTTAGCCAATACGAGAACGTATTATGACAACCGCCATGGAACTGTACACCAAGAAGCCCGATGAACTGGTACGGATCATCATTCGTGCGGGCTGGTCGCAAGAGGAAATCGCCGCGTCGGTGAACGTAGCGCAACCCACCATCAGCCGCATTCTGAGCGGCCAACATAAGGACCCACGCTATAGCGTCGTTGAAAAACTGCGCGAGTTGGCGATTAGCTTGCTTGAACTGTCCGGCGAGGTTTGACCATGGCCGGATACTTCGAGCAGGTAGGCCGTACGCTGCTGGCCAACGGCTATTTAATCATCCCTATCAAGCCGGGCCACAAGCGCCCGGCCCTGGACAACTGGCAAAGTTCACGCTTGGGCGCATCCGACCTGGCGCGCTACCCCAAGCATGGTGTCGGGGTGCTGTGCGGCCAAGGCGCCCGGCCTCTGGTGGCCATCGACGTGGACACGTCCGACGACGAACTGGCGAGCCGGTTTGTCATCTGGTGCCAAGACAACCTGGGGGCGACCTGCGAACGCGTGGGTAACGCCCCCAAAATATTGTTGGTGTACCGCGCTGCTGCCGAAGGCTGGGGTAAGGCGACCGGCTCATGGTTTGAAGACGAACTGGGCGAGCGTCACCGCCTGGAAGTGCTGGGCAAGGGGCAACAGTTTGTCGCTTATCACGTGCACCCGGACACTGGCCAGCCATATGAATGGGTGGACTTCTTTGGCGGCATCGAAACGATCAGCGCCGCCGAACTGCCTGTCATCACCGAAGAACAAGTGGCGCTGGCCATGGCGGAGTTTGATCGGTTGGCGCAGGAAGTCGGCTTGGTCAAGGTCGTCAAAAGCAAGCCCGCCGGGTCGGTTACCCGCATCGACAGGCCAGATCGCGAGCCGCCCGCCGATGATGACTTCTTCGGGCGCGTGAACGAAGCGGCCCTGGCGCAGCTGGGCGCGTGGGTGCCGGTGCTGTTCCCGGCGGCGCGCGACTATCAGGGGGGCTACCGCGTCGCATCCGTGGACCTGATGCGTGATTTGGAAGAAGACCTGTCGCTGGTGCCTGAAGGCATCGTCGACTTTGGTGTCGCCGACATGGGCGACGAGCGCGAGGGCAAGCGCACGCCGGTCGATGTGGTGCTGGAATGGGCGCCGCGAATGCTCGACGACGAATTCGCCATCACCAGCCCGTTCGAAGCCGCGCTGTGGCTTTGCGACCAGATGGACACGGCCAAGGAGGATTTAGGATTTGGGCTGCGCCGCCAGCGGGAGCGCGCCGAACGCCTGGGCAAGAAGCGCGACGCCCTGAACCAGGCAAAGGCCAAAATCACCGCCTGCGACGATTCCATTGAACTGATCAACGAAGTAGCTGCCAAGGTCGGCGAGCTCGCCGACGACATGGCGCTGCGGGCCGAACTCGCGGGCCTGATCCGCCAGCGCTTCAAAGACCTGACCGGGACGCTGCTGCCGGTGGCCGACGTGCGCACGGCCATGGCCGCCGGGGGCCGCAAGGTGCCGGTGCTGAACCGCACGAAAAGGCAAATGACGGAGTTCGGCAACGCTGAACGCATGCTGGACCAGTTTGGCGAAGGCTTGATGTTCGTACCCGAGATAGGCGCCTGGTACACCTGGGAGGGCACCTGCTGGCGCAGCGCCCCCGTGGTGCATCTGGAACACCTGGCCAAGGAAACGGTGCGGGCACTGGCCGACGAGTCCAAGACCATCGAGAACGACGACGAGCGCGTAGCCTTCTTCAAGTTTTGCGCGATCAGCCAGCGGGCCATGATGGTGCGCAATATGGTGGCGCTGGCGTCCAGCGACCCGCGCGTCGTGGTACCGGTGGGCGAACTGGACAAACACAATCACCTGCTGGGGGTGGGCAACGGCGCTGTTGACCTCACCACGGGCGAACTGCTGCCGCCGGAACGCGAACACTGGATCACCACGATCACGCCGGTGGAGTACAGCCCGACGGCCCGCGCGCCGCTATTCGAACAGACCGTGCGTGACGTCTTTCACGGCGACGACGACATGGTGGCGTTCTTTCAACGCGTGGTGGGCTACTCGATCCTGGGCCAGCCGAAAGAAGACGTCATGGTCATCCCTTACGGTGCAGGCAGTAATGGCAAGTCCACGGTGCTGGGCGCGATCCGGCACGCGCTGGGCGACCACGCCCGCGCTGCGAACGCCGATACGTTCCTGGCTACGGGCGGGGCGGGTAACAGCGCCGGGTCAGCGCGAGAAGATATCTTGCGTCTGCGTGGTGCGCGCTTTGTCTACGTGGGTGAGCCTGACGAAGGCAGTGAACTGCGCGAAGGCCTTATCAAGTCCATGACCGGGGGCGACCCGATGCCCGCGCGCGGCCTGTGGTCCAAGGTCACGGTCGAGGTCGTGCCGACCTGGGTGGCGTTTATGCCTACCAACCATCGGCCCATCGTCAAAGGCGACGATCACGCGATATGGCGGCGGCTGCTGCCGGTGCCCTTCACGCGCAACTTCGACAAAGACAAGCAGGTTAAGAAAGACCCTCAGCGTGCCGAGAAATTGGAGCTTGAGGCGGCGGGCATCTTACGGTGGTGCATCGACGGCGCCCTGGCGTACCAGCGCGAAGGGCTCAACCCGCCAGCCAAGGTTCGGGCCGCGCATGATGACTACCGCCAGGACATGGACCTGCTGGCCGAATGGCTCGACACATGTTGTGAGCTTGGAAGCGGTTTTGTCGCCAGCAGTTCGGAACTTTGGAATAGCTGGGAGTACTTTGCGCGCAACCGGGGCGAATTGCGTTTTATTCCAAGTTCGAAAAGTTTGGGCCGTCGCATGTTATCGCGCGGCTTCGAAGCGGTTAAGAATTCACACGGTTTGCGTGGCCGTGGGTTTGTTGGTTTGCGCGTTCGTGACGATTTGGAGGGGTGAACGTGCAGTTTCTTACGTATTCGTTGTTTATTGCGTGTTGGGTTGTTGAGAATTGTTCTTGTTTGGGTCGTTTGGGTCGTTTAAAAGCATTTTTCCTTATCTTTTTCTTACGTATACGTATAAGAAAAGATGCCAAAAAACGAGATTAAACGACCCAAACGACCCAAGTAAAAAATTACGTGTTCAACGTGCAATTTTTTGCGGGTTTAGGGGGTTGAAATGAAAAAAAGGACAGTTGCCGTAAACGAACGCGGCTACAGGGTGGGCCAGGATCATCAGGCGGCGGTGTTGACTGACGCGGAAGTCGATCTGGTCCGCGAACTGCGCGAACTGCACGGCTGGACGTACGCCGCACTGGCCGGAAAGTTCGAAGTCAGCAAATCCACCATTCAGGACATTTGCACATACCGGCGTCGGGGTCAGCGGCCAGCCGGTTGGAAGGAAGTACGCGTATCCGGTCGGGCCAAAGCGAAACTAGGTGCATGAAACTGACACCTGAAAAGCTCACAGCCTTCTGCGCTGCCCTGGCCGAGACGTGTAACGTCGGCAAGGCGTGTGCTGCCGTGGGGATTTCTCGCATGACCGCATACACGTGGCGCAAGGACATGCCGGACTTCGCCGCCGCGTGGGACGACGCCATGAAGGCCGGGCTACTGGCCTTGGAGGATGAAGCGCACCGCCGGGCATTCGAAGGCGTCGACGATCCGCTGACGCATCAGGGCCAGTTCACGTACCTGTACCGCAATCGCCTGGACGAAGAAGGCAACCCGGTACTGGACGAATCGGGCCTGCCGATTCAAGACCCCGTGCTGGACGAGAACGGCGAACACAAGGTCGCAGCCGTGCGCAAGTACAGTGACACGCTGGCCATCTTCCTGCTGAAGGCGCACGACCCGGCAAAGTACCGCGAAAACACACGCATGGAGCTGACCGGCGCCGATGGCGGCCCGGTGGAATTCACCGATACGGAACGCGCGGCCAAGATCGCGGCCATCCTCGCAGCGGCCCAGGCGCGCAAGACTGGTGAAGTCGATGACCTCGTTTGACCCCGAACTGCTGGCCTATCTGACCCCCGAAGAAAAGGCCGAACTCGACAAGCTGCTGGCGACGGACCCGGCCAAGTGGCGTCCGCTGCCCGGTCCACAAACCACCGCGTACAACTCCAAGGCCGATATCGTCGGCTACGGCGGCGCAGCTGGCGGCGGCAAGACTGACCTGGCCTGCGGCAAGGCCATTACCCGGCACCGCAAAACCATGATCTTGCGCCGCGTCGGTACCGAACTGACCGGCATCATGGACCGGCTGGAGGAGATACTGGGCTCACGCGACGGCTACAACGGCAAGGACAACATTTGGCGCCTGCCCAAGCTTCAGATTGAACTGGGCGCTGTGCCTAATGCGGGCGACGAAAAGAAATACCAGGGCCGCCCCCATGACCTGCTGGTATTCGACGAGGCCACGAACTTCCTGGCGCAACAAGTGCGCTTCCTGCTGGGTTGGCTGCGCACCACGATACCCGGCCAGCATTGCCAGGCGCTGCTGACCTTCAACCCGCCGACCAGTTCGGAAGGCCGGTGGGTGATTGATTTCTTCGCACCGTGGCTCGACAAGAAATTCCCGAACCCGGCCAAGTACGGCGAACTGCGCTACGCGGCATCGCTGCCCGCCGACGATATCAACCCGAACGGGCGCGACTTGTGGGTCGATGACGGCAGGCCTTTTGTACTGGTGGACGGCGAACCGTGTTACGACTTCGACCCGAAGGACTACAGCCCGGTCGATATCATCACGCCGCTGACGCGCACCTTCATCCCGTCGCGCATCACCGACAACCCGTACCTGCTTGGCACCGGCTACATGTCCCAACTGCAATCGTTGCCTGAACCATTGCGGTCGCAAATGCTCATGGGCGACTTCACGGCGGGCATTGAAGACGACGCTATGCAGGTGATACCGACCGCGTGGGTCGAAGCCGCGCAAGCCCGGTGGACCAAGCCCAACAAGCTGGAACCCATGGACAGCCTTGGCGTGGACGTGGCGCGGGGTGGGCGCGACCAGACGATACTGGCCCGGCGTCATGGCATGTGGTTCGACGTGCCGCTGGTGCATCCTGGCTCACAGACGCCTGACGGCCCGAAAGTGGCCGGGCTCACCATCGCCGCGCGCCGCGACGATGCGGTGATACACATTGACGTCATCGGTGTGGGCTCAAGCCCGTACGACTTCCTGAACGATGCCGGGCAGCAGGTTGTCGGCGTGAACGTGTCGGAAGTGGCCACTGCTACGGACAAGTCGGGGCGGCTGCGCTTCAAGAACCTGCGCAGTCAGTTGTGGTGGCAAATGCGCGAAGCACTCGACCCAGACAACAACACGGGCATCGCTTTGCCGCCTGATCCGCGCTTGCTGGCCGACCTGTGCGCCCCCACGTGGAAGCTGACCGGCAGCACGATCTACGTGGCTAGCCGCGAAGAAATCATCGAACGTATCGGCCGGTCTCCCGACTACGGCAGCGCGTACGTTCTGGCGCTGATCGACACGCCCAAGCTGCGCACAATTCAGGCCATGGGGGCGCAGCGACAGCGGGAGTACGACCCGTATGCGTGATTTATCGCACGCAGTCGTAGGCGATTCGGAACGAGTTGGGCTTGCCCGAATAGCGGGCGTGCTTGCCGTACTGGGCGCAGTGCGCGTCGGCCACGGCCAGCGCGCCGTCGCTACCCCTGCTTGACTGGGCCCAGTCCACCACGACAGTGGATTGATTGCCTTCGGCCACTGTCGGCCTGGTCGAAGCGCAAGCGGCGAGCAACACCAGGGCGCAAGCGGCGATCGTCGTTTTCATGGTCTTCTCCTTGTTTCCCGCCAGTATAGCGGCGAAGTACGCGTAACTCACTTGGGCGGCCCTACATTGGCCCGCATGATGTCTATTCTTGTCAAATCTCGTACAGTCGCCGACATGGAGCGCGAACCGAACCTGTTTGCGCTCTTTGCCGAGTACGCCCAGGAATCGGCCACGCCCGAACTGGGCACGCCTGATGTGCAAATCGAGATGTACCGGCAAATGGAAGCGGCGGGCGCACTGCAACTTCTTGGCGCGTACCGGGGCGGCACGCTAATCGGCTTTCTGGTGCTGATCGTGTCCGTCGTACCGCACTTTGGGAAATGCATCGCATCGACTGAATCGTACTTCGTCACGCCCTCGGCCCGTGGCGGTGGCGCTGGCATCAAGCTACTGCGCGCAGCGGAAGCCCTGGCGCGCGACGTCGGTGCAGTTGTGTTCTTCGTCAGTTCCCCTTCAAACGGGCGCCTGGCTCAGGTCATGCCGCGCATGGGCTACCGCGAAACCAACCGTGTCTACATGCGGGGGCTGACATGACGGCCTTGGCCACTGCATCGCCCAGCCTGCCCACCATGTCAGCGCAGGCCGTTGACATGGTGCGTCGCCTGGAAGACGAATTGATCGGCCTGCCGCAGGTGGGCATCGAAACCCAGCATGTGCTTCACGCAGGAATGTATGCCCGCACGATCGTTATCCCCGCTGGCGTGGTGCTGACCGGCGCCCTGATCAAGCTGGACACTGTCGTCATCGTCAACGGCAACTGTACGGTGTTTGTTGGCGGCGACCAGCCCCAACACTTGTTCGGCTATCACGTCATGCAGGCCGCCGCCGGACGCAAACAAGTCTTCCTGGCTCACGACGAAACGCACGTCACGATGCTTTTCCCCAGCATGGCGCGGACGGTCGAAGACGCAGAAAACGAATTTACCGACGAAGCCCACCGGCTGTTGTCGCGTCGAAACCATCAGGAGAATGAACCATGTCAGGAGCCGTAACCGCCGTTGCTGCGGTCGCTGCCGTAGCTACTGCTGCCGTGCAGTACGACAACGGCAAGAAGCAACAACGCGCTGCCGAACGCGCTGCCCAACAGCAAGAGGAAGCCGCACGTCAACAGGCCGCCCAGGCTGAACGGGAAGCCCAGCAACGCGCTGCCGAAGCCGAGAGGCAAGCGCAGCAGATTGAAGAACAGGCTGCACGCCAGGAACAGCAGTACGCCGAACAGGTCAAGCGGGCCGACGAAAGCGCGAACCGCGCATCGTCGCGTCGCGCGGACTCGGCAGCGGTGGCTGATGCAGCGAGCCAGGCAGGCCGCGCCGGGGCTTCCGGCACCATGCTGACCGGGCCGCAAGGCGTTGACCCCAATGCATTGCAACTAGGCAAAAACACCCTGCTGGGCGGCTAAACCATGAGTGAGCAAAGGACGCCACGCCAAAAGCTGAACCTGCGTTGGGGACAGCTTAAAGAGGAACGCAGCAGTTGGCTGGATCACTGGAAGGATATCAGCGACTACCTGCTGCCACGTTCGGGCCGCTTCTTTGTCGAAGATCGCAACCGTGGCCAGAAGCGCCACAATTCGATTTACGACAACACCGGCACGCGGGCGCTGCGCACCCTGGCCGCTGGCCTGATGGCGGGCATGACCAGCCCAGCCCGCCCGTGGTTCCGGTTGACAACATCCGACCCGCAACTGGACGAAGCCGCGCCGGTCAAAGCATGGCTGGCTGACGTCACGCGTCTGATGCAAATCGTATTCGCCAAGTCCAACACATACCTGGCGCTGCACACCATCTATGAAGAACTGGGTGCCTTCGGTACGGCCAGCACCATCGTGCTACCCGACTACGACACCGTCATCCACCACCACCCGCTGACCGTGGGCGAGTACGCCATCGCGACGGATTACCGGGGCAAGGTCAACACGCTGTACCGGGAGTTCCAACTGACCGTTGCGCAGATGGTGGCGGAATTCGGCAAGGACAAATGCAGCCACACGGTGCAAAGCCTTTACGAACAAGGCGCTCTGGACAAGTGGATCACGGTGATTCATGCGATTGAACCGCGCACCGACCGGGATACCCGAAAGCGCGACGCGGTCAACATGCCTTGGAAGTCCGTCTATTTCGAGCCGGGCAGTGAAGACGGTCGTTTCCTGCGCGAATCCGGCTTCAAGGAGTTCCCCGCGCTTTCGCCCCGCTGGGCCAAGTCCGGCGGCGATATTTACGGCAACAGCCCGGCCATGGAAGCCCTGGGCGACATTAAGCAATTGCAGCACGAACAGCTACGCAAGGCCCAGGGCATCGACTACAAGACCAAGCCGCCGCTGCAAATGCCCACCAACATGAAGGGCAACATCGCCGATACGCTACCGGGCGGCATCACGTACTTGGACACGGCCTCACCGACCGGCGGGATTCGCACGGCATTCGAAGTCAACATTGACCTAAGCCATTTGCTGGAAGATATTCGCGACGTTCGCGAGCGCATCAAGGCCAGCTTCTACGCCGATCTGTTCCTCATGCTGGCCAACAACGACCTGGGCCGCATGACGGCCACGGAAGTGGCCGAACGTCACGAAGAAAAGCTGCTGATGCTGGGGCCAGTGCTTGAGCGTTTACACAATGAAATCCTTAGCCCGATGATCGACATGGTCTTCAATCGCATGGTTGAAGCGGGCATTTTGCCGCCCCCGCCCGAAGAACTGCAAGACACTGAACTGGCCGTTGAATTCGTGTCCATGCTGGCCCAAGCCCAACGTGCTGTGGCCACGAACAGCGTTGACCGCTTCGTCGGCAACCTGGGCGCCGTGGCGCGACTCAAACCCGACGTACTGGACAAGCTGGACGCCGACCGCTGGGCCGACGCCTACGCCGACATGCTGGGCATTGACCCCGAATTGATCGTGCCCGGTGAGCAGGTCGCCATCATCCGCCAGCAACGCGCCGAAGCCGCCCAGGCGCAGCAGCAAGCGGAAATGCTGCAACAAGGCGCAGACGCCGCAAGCAAGCTGGGCGGCATCAAGACCAACGAGCCCAACCTACTGACAGATGCTACTGCGGCATTCAGTGGGTACACCTGAAAGGACACACCGCCATGATCAACATGAAGCGCAGCCCCAAAGACAAAACCATGCTGGGCGATGGGTGCTGCGATACGGACCGACCCGAATACCCGTACGGCCTGTGCATCAACCTTGATCGGGAGTCACTGGACAAGCTGGGCATTACGACCCTTCCCGCCGTCGGCGAAAAGTTGCAGCTTACCGCGCTGGTCACTGTGCAGTCTGTCAGCGAATACGAACGCCAGGACGAAGGCGCGTCCCGCGACGTGGGGTTGCAAATCACTGATATGGCGTTGAGTAAACCGGCGGACGAGCGCGATGCCCGCGACCTGTATCCGAACAGCAGCATGTCCTGAAGTACGCGTATCTCCATCGCGCACGCATAAATTGTCGCCATGAGCAATTACGACCCTACCGATATCCGCAGCTTAGAACGCGCCCAGGCCGAAAAGGAACTGGCCGCCAAGCAGACCAAGGATTCGGAGGAAGCGGATTTTAAGTGGCTCATGGGCAGTAAGCGGGGGCGCCGCATCGTGTGGCGCCAACTGGACCGGGCCGGGGTGTTCCGGCTTTCGTTCAACACCAACGCGATGGCCATGGCTTTCGCGGAAGGCAACAGAAACGAAGGCCTACGCATCATCGCGCAGATTCACACGCTTTGTCCCGAGCTATACACATTGATGGTGAAGGAACAAGTCCATGACAACCGAAACACTGATGTCGGAAGCCGCAACGACCCCTGAAGGCCAAGCATCTGAACAGGTCACCGAAACCACTACTGGTGTGGCAGAAGGCGACCAAACGCAGCAAACGACCGAAGGACAGGTAGCCGAAGGCCAGCAAGTTGAAGGCCAACAGGCTGACGGTGCCGAAGGTGAGCAAGGCAAAACGGAAAGCAAGCCGGAAGGCGCGCCCGAAACCTACGAGTTCCAACAGGCCGAAGGCACCGCGCCTATCGACCCCCAGGTGCTTGAGCAATTTGCCGAAGTCGCCAAGGAACTGAACCTGCCCCAAGATCAAGCGCAAAAGATGATCGACAAGGTAGCGCCTGTTATCCAGGCCCGCCAAGCCGAGCAGATTGCAGCCGTGCAAGAGCAATGGGCGGAAACTTCGCGCGCGGACAAGGAATTCGGGGGCGATGGCCTCAATGAAAACCTTGCCACGGCAAAGAAAGCCCTGGACACCTTCGGCACGCCTGAACTGCGCACACTGCTGCATGAATCCGGTATGGGCAATCACCCTGAAGTTATCCGCTTCATGGTGCGTACCGGCAAGGCCATCAGCGAAGATCGTTTGGTAGTCGGCTCCGCCCCCGGGCAACCCCAGGCGGGCGACGCGAAGCGGTTTTATCCGAACAGCAACATGAACTAGGAGCATAGACTATGCCTACCCTTTCCGTGAACAATCCGACCCTGGCCGACGTGGCCAAGCGTTTGGACCCCAACGGGCAGATCGCCGACATTGTCGAGATTCTGAACGAAACAAACCCCATCCTCGAAGACATGACGTTTATCGAGGGTAACTTGCCGACCGGGCACCGCACCAGCATCCGCACCGGCCTGCCCAGCCCAACATGGCGCAAGCTGTACGGCGGCGTGCAGCCCACGAAATCGACCACTGTGCAAGTGGCCGACAACACCGGCATGCTCGAAGCGTATGCCGAAGTTGATAAGGCACTGGCCGACCTGAACGGCAACACTGCATCGTTCCGGCTTTCCGAAGATCGTGCCCACATTGAAGGTATGAACCAGGAAATGGCCGGTACGCTGTTTTACGGCAACGAAGGCACCGAACCCGCCGCTTTTACGGGGTTCGCGCCACGCTTTAATTCGCTGTCGGCACCCAACGGCGACAACATCGTCAACGGTGGTTCAGCGTCTGGACAGACGGACAACACGTCGATCTATCTGGTGGTCTGGGGGCCGAACACGGTTCACGGTATCTACCCGAAGGGTTCGAAGGCTGGGCTGTCTGTCACCGACAAGGGCCAGGTCACAGTCGAAAACGTCGACGGTAATGGCGGGCGCATGGAAGCCTACCGCACGCACTACCGCTGGGACGCAGGCTTGACCGTGCGCGACTGGCGCTACGTCGTTCGCATTGCCAACATCGACGTGTCTGAACTGTCCGACGGCACGAATGGCGAAGCTGCCCGCAAGGCGCTTATCCGCTTGATGGTGCAGGCGAGCGAACGTATCCCCCAACTGGGCATGGGCCGCGCCGCGTTCTATGCGAACCGCACGATCCGCACGAACTTGCGCCTTGGCATCCTGGACAAGATCGCCAACAACCTGTCGTGGGAAACCGTAGCCGGTAAGCGCGTCATGGTGTTTGACGACATCCCGGTGCGCACTTGCGACGCCATCCTGAATTCCGAAGCCCGCGTGGCGTAAGGGGAAACGACATGATTATTGATTCTCGCCTTGAATTTTCCGTCAAGCAGGTGCTTGCGGCCACGGGCGTGTCCACCAATGTGGTGGACCTGTCCAGCGACCGCGATATCGGCCCGGGCCGGACCATGTGGGTGGTTATCGTCGCCGACGCGTCGCCTGCTGCCGCTGTCACTGTCTCGCTGGAAACCAGCAACACGGAGGGCTCCGGCTACACCAAGGTTGCTTCCGTCACTGTACCGTCGGGCGCCGCAATTGGTTCGCGCTTCGTCTTAGGCGTGCCATACGAGAACCAGCGCTTCCTGCGACTGGATTACAGCGCGGCGGGCACCTTCTCGGCTTTCCTCACGGATCAGGAACCGGCTTCTTGGAAAGCCTACCCTGACGCACTGTAAGGAGCGCACGACATGGAAGTGATTGCACTGAAAGAGGGCTTTTTCGGCGGATCGCGCAAGCGCGTGGGTGAAAAATTCGACGTTCCCAAAGGGACGAAGGGTTCGTGGTTCGCCCCCGCGCCGGTCGAACACGAAAAGCCCAAGGGCAAACAGCCGCCTACTGGCGGCCAGCCCCCCGCAGGCGGCCAGGGCGCCAACCCAACGGGCGGTTCGACGGGCGGCGACTCCAACGATCTCGTTTAACTGGTGTCTCCTTCAGCAGTAACTTTCGGGGGCCTTGCGCCCCCGCTTTTATAAAGGTGTCGCAATGGCGTCTGAAGTCGATATCTGTAATCTCGCACTATCCAGGCTGGGCGACAACGCCACGGTGGCGAGCATCAACCCGCCCGAAGGTTCCGCCCAAAGCGAACACTGCGCGCGCTTCTACCCCATTGCACGCGATTCCCTGCTGGAATCCCATCCGTGGAAGTTTGCCACATGCCGTGAACACCTGGCCCGGCTGTCGCGCGAGACGTGGAACTGGGCCTACGCGTATGCTGCACCGGCCAAGGCCATTCGCTTACTGTCTATTCTCCCGGCGACAGCTTCCAACGACGCGCGAACGCAGGACTTTGAAATGGAAGCAGACAGCAACGGCGCCCTGTTCGTCCTGACGAATACGGAGCAGGCCACCGTCCGATACATCGCGCGCATCACCGACCCGACAAAGTATTCGCCCCTCTTTGTTGACGCCCTTGGCTGGCTGCTGGCCTCGCACCTGGCCGGGCCGATCATCAAGGGTGACGCTGGCGCCGCCATGGCCCGGTCGTGCTACCAAAGCTTTCAGCTTGTCAACTCGCAGGCTCTTGTGTCTGATTCGAATCAGCAACAGGTTACACCCGCGCACATGCCCGACTGGATGGCCGACCGTGGCACAACCCTGCCGGGCAGTGCAGGCTGGGGGCGATAGCCATGGCGAATATCCGCACTCTGCAACGGTCGTTCGCTGGCGGTGAAGTCACGCCCGAACTGTTCGGGCGCATCGACGACGCCAAGTATCAAAGCGGCCTGGCCAAGTGCCTGAACTTCATCACCAAACCGCAGGGACCAGCTGAGAACCGCCCAGGGTTTGCGTTTGTTCGTGAGGTCAAGGACTCCACCAAAAAGGTACGGCTACTGTCGTTCACGTACTCGACCACGCAAACCATGGTCATTGAAATGGGCGCCGGGTACTTCCGGTTCCATACCATGGGCGCCACGCTGCTGGATGGCGGCGTACCTTACGAGGTCGCCAACCCCTACACTGAAGCCGACCTGTTCGATATTCATTACGTGCAGTCAGCGGACGTACTGACCCTGGTGCACCCCAACTACGCCCCGCGCGAACTACGTCGCCTGGGCGCCACCAACTGGCAACTACAAACCATCACATTCGGCGCTAGCATCGCCGCGCCCGGCGCTCCGACCGTGACAAGCGCGGGGTCTACTGAGGTCAAGTACACGTACTATTACGTCGTCACCGCAATCGGCCAAGATGAAGTGAGCGAATCGGTCGCCTCGGCTGCGGGCAGCGTGGGCAGCAACTTGTTTGAAACCGGGTGCACCAATACCATTTCTTGGGGGGCGGTACCGGGGGCGCTGCGCTACAACGTGTTCAAGTTGCAGGGCGGTATCTATGGGTACATCGGCCAGACCAGTGGCACCAGCATCGTGGACGACAACATCGCCCCCGATCTGTCGAAAACACCGCCCCGGTATGAAACCGTGTTCAATGCCGCCGGTGAGTACCCCGGCGCCGTGTCCTACTTTGAACAGCGCCGTTGTTTTGCGGGCACCACCAACAAGCCGCAAAATATCTGGATGACACGCAGCGCGACCGAATCGAGCATGGCGTATTCGATTCCGGTCAAGGACGAAGACCGCATTTCATTCCGTGTGGCCGCCCGCGAAGCCAACACCATTCGGCATATCGTGCCTCTGACAGAACTGTTGCTGCTCACAAGTTCCGGCGAGTGGCGCGTCACGTCGTTGAACAGCGATGCGATTACGCCCACCACTATCAGCGTGCGGCCTCAGTCGTACGTCGGTGCCAGCAATGTGCAACCCGTCATCATCAACAACACGTTGATCTACGGCGCAGCCCGCGGTGGGCATGTACGTGAATTAGCCTATAACTGGCAAGCAAGCGGGTTCGTCACTGGCGACTTGTCGCTGCGATCGCCGCACTTATTCGATTCCTTCGAGATAACAGACATGGCCTTCGCCAAGGCGCCGAACCCGGTTGTGTGGTTCATCAGCACCAGCGGCAAACTGCTGGGCCTGACGTATGTACCCGAACAGCAAATCGGCGCATGGCACCAGCACGTTACCGACGGCGTGTTCGAATCGTGCGCGGTAGTGGCTGAAGGACATGAAGATTTCCTCTACTGCGTCGTTCGTCGGGAAATTGACGGCAACAGCGTCCGGTACGTCGAGCGTATGGCGTCGCGTCAGTTTGTTGATCCTGCTGACGCTTTCTTCGTCGACTGTGGCGCGACTTATGACGGTGTGCCCGCGGACGAAATCAGTGGCCTTGACTATCTTGAAGGTAAGACGGTCAGCATTCTGACCGACGGCGCCGTGCACCCCCCGCGCGTGGTGACTGGCGGCAAGATCACGCTCGACTATGAGGCCAGCAAGATACAGATAGGCCTCCCGATCATCGCGGAAGCGCACACGCTTCCGATTGCTGCGCAAGTTGATAACGCCTTCGGTCAGGGTCGGTTCAAGAACGTCAACAAAGTATGGCTGCGCGTGTTCCGTTCCAGTGGCATCTTTGTCGGCCCCAGCGTAGACCAGCTTACCGAAGCCAAGCAGCGCACCACCGAACCGTTTGGAACGCCCCCGGCGCTCAAGTCAGAAGAAATACAAATCATGATTTCCCCGAACTGGGCGGACAACGGCCAGGTGGTGGTGCGCCAGGAAGACCCGCTGCCGTTGACGTTGGTGTCGCTGACGACGGAAGTCGCCCTGGGCGGCTAGTACGCGTAAGGCAGCGAACGGCGGCTACTGTTCCTGCATATTCGGAGTGACAGCTATATGGGCTTCAACGCAACACAATTGGCCGGTGTGTCACTGGCGTCGTCTATAGGCGGTGCGGTCACAGGCGGTATCGGCGGCTATTTCGGTGCTGCCACACAAAAAGCCAACCTGCGCGGGCAGGCCGCCGTGGCTGACGCCAACGCGCGTAGCTCCGCTGCCCTGGCCGAGGCCAACAACCGTATCGGCGATACCTATTTACGAATCGGCGACACGAACGCCCGCATATTGGAGCTGGGGGCACAGTCGGTGCTGCGCCAGGGCCAAAGCGAAGTGGGCCGTCTCACCTTACAGGCCGGGCAATTAAAGAGCCGTCAGCGCGTGTCGCTAGCGGCCAACGGTATTGACCTGGCTTCCGCCAGCGCGCAGGATATTCTGACGTCTACCGACCTCATGAAGGAAATCGACGTCAGTACGATCGAGGCGAACGCCATGCGCTCGGCCTGGGGCTACCGCAACGAAGCGATAAACGCCAAGGTGCAAGCCTCCAACGCCAGTACGCAAATCAAAATGCAAGCCCTTAGCGACCGCGCGCAGTCAGTGAACTTCAGCAACAATGCATGGGCCAGCCGGGCCGCAGGCAGCGCCATCAGCCCGATAGGCTCTACGACCATGTCACTACTCGGTAGCGCAGGCAACGTCGCGAGTTCTTGGTACCAATTCCGAAAAGAAGGGGCCATATAGATGCCCCGCGTACCGACATACGATAGTCTTCAAGTCACGCCGAATACGGTTCCGCGAACCCAATTTCAGGGCGGGCAACCCGTCTCGCGACCCACGCCCGTGCAATCGGTCGAAATTCCCGACGTCGCGGGCCGACAGGCCCAGCAAGCGGGCCAGGCCATGCAGCAGTTGGGCGGCGAAGCGGCCCGCCTCGCGCTGGATATGCAGCGACAGGCTAATCAGCTACGCGTAACCGACGCGCTGAACAAGGCCAAAGAAAACGCCCTGCGCCTTACCTATGATCCCGAAGCGGGTTTCTCCAACCTAAAAGGCATCAATGCGCTTGAACGTCCGGGGGGCAAACCCCTGGCTGACGAGTATTCCGAAACGCTGCAACAGCAGATACGAGAAATCGCCGGAACGCTCGGGAACGACGCGCAGCGGCAGGCCTTTGCCATAGAATCGCAGCCCATTTTGTTGTCCATGCGCGCCCAGGCCATCCAGCACGAAGCGCAAGAGTACAAGACCTACGCGCTCTCGGTGGCGGACGGTGTACAGGCCACGGCGATGCGCGACATAAGTCTGAACTGGAACAATCCCGACGCTGTTGACTCAGCCATACAGCGCATCAAGGCGGAAACGTACCGCCAGGCGCAATTGCTGGGCAAGTCTGCGGAGTGGCAAGAAGCACAGGCGCGCAGGCTCGCCAGCGGTGCGCACAAACTCGCGCTGGTCACTGCCCTGGAAAACAACGACCCGACGTATGCGGACGCTTATCTTTCCAAGTACAGCAAGGAAATGGACGCCGACGATATCCTGGCGGTGCGCGGCCTGATCACCAAGGAGATGGATTTGCGGGTGGCCGGAAGCGCGGCGGGGGCGGTGCTTGAAAAATTTGGGCCGCGCATTCATACCAGCGACGCCGAACGCGCTTTCCATATCGCTGTCGGCACGGAGTCCGGGTATCGCCAGTTCGACGCGGAAGGCAACCCGCTCACGTCCAGCAAGGGCGCCGTCGGCATCGCCCAGGTCATGCCCGGCACCGCGCCGGAAGCGGCCAAACTGGCGGGCTTGGAGTGGGACGAACACAAATACAAAACCGACCCCGCGTACAACAAGGCTTTGGGGCTGGCGTATTTCCAAAAGCAGTTGCAGGACTTTGGCGGCAATCTCGCCCAAACCTACGCGGCCTATAACGCAGGCCCCCAGGCCGTACGGGACTTTCGCGACGGTACCAACAAAAGCGGCAAGAATCCGAAGAAGATCACGACGCCTGACGGCATCCCGCCTTTTGCGGAAACCATCAACTACGTCAATAAGAACATGCGCGAGTTCGCCGCCGGTAAGGGTAAGGCGACGCCTCCCACCCTGGCCGAAATGAAAGCCGATCTTCGCAGTAACCCACTTTTGGCTAACAACCCGGCGCGCCTAAAATCGGCGGAAACCGTACTTGAAAGCCAATACAAGGACATGCAGGCCGCACGCAAGCAAGCCGATGACGAGGCGGTCGATGGTGTGCTGCGCGAACTGTACGCCAATGGCGGACGACTTGATGCTGTACCGGCGGCAATGCGCGCCGCACTGCCGGGCGACAAGTTAAGCACTGTCATGGAGTTCGCCGACAAGGTCGCGAAGAACGGCGGCGCGACGCACAGCCCTGAAGCCTGGGCCGGTATCTTGAGCTTGCCGCGCGACCAGTTGGCCAACATGACGCCGCTGGACTTCTACCAACAATTCCGCCCGGTGCTGGACGATGCGCACTTGGAAAAGGGCTACGCCTTGATCGCTGACGCCAATGGCACAGCGACGGACAAGCATCTGGAAATCATCACCACGGCCAACCGCGTGAAAAGCGCGGCCATCGTCGCCGGGCTGTTGCCGGACTCCGGCAAGCCGGACAAGGACGAACTGAAGCGGTTTTCGCAGTTTGAACGCGCTGTCGATGAACGCGTGCGCCGCTTTGAGCAATCCGATCTGGCAGGCAAGCGTAAAGCCAATGGTGAAGAACTACAACGCATCATCGACGCGACCTTGTTGGATACCGCGCGCGTATCGGAATGGGGCCGCGACCCCCTTGTCATGACAGCGGTGATGACGCCCGACGAATTGGCCAAGGCGTACGTTGAGGTCGAAGGCGAAGAAGTCAAGCTGTCCACTATCCCCACAAGCCAGCGTGCCTTGATCGCGTCCAAGCTGCAAGCCCGTGGCATGCCCATCACCGAACAGCGCATCGCGGAACTATGGGTCGCCGCCGGGCGCCCCCAATAAGCGGAAACACCCCATGCCTGACATTTACGACCAGCTACTTGACCAGGGCACCCCCTCACCCGTTGCGGTCGACCCCGTGTCGCCTGCGCCCCAGCAAGACGTCTATGACACACTGCTGGATCAGCAACAGGCCAAGGACTCGCGTAGGGTCGCTTTCGATCTGGAACAGGCGGCGCAGGTGAAACCCGACCGCGCGGTGCAGGTGCGCGCACTGGCCCAGTCGTCGGGTCTGCCGCTGGAACTGGTAGAACGCAACTTCGAACAAGTGCAGCGGCGCGACAAAGCATTGAAGATGCAGTCTGTCCTGGCGTCGTCGCCCATCCTCGCCAAGCAGATGCGGGCCCCCGAGTTCGCGGGGGTTGCCCTGGGCGACGTGGAAAATCTTGCGGCGGTGGAAAAAGCCCTACGCGAACACGGCACGCTGAAAGCGCCCACGGGGCCGGAACCGTCTTTCGGTTCGGTGGCCGGTGGCCTGGGTAACACCATATCCAACTTGTTCCCCGCTTTCCGTGAAGGGCTGCGCTTGTACTTCGCCGACGCCTTCGGTTTTGAAGACGTCAGGCGCGACGCTATGCGCCGAGCGGCCAACATTCAAATGTCGAATGTGCTGGCCAACCCCCAGTTTGAAAGCAGCACCGCCCAGGGGTTGTACGGTGGCGCGGTAAGTGTGCTTCAAATGACGCCCGCAGTCGCTGCCGCACTGGCTACGCGAAATCCCGGTGTTGGGCTATCGATTATGGGTATCCAGACCGGCGCCCACTCGTACCCCAAATACCGACTGCGCGGCGGCTCGCCCAACGAAGCACTGGCTGGCGCTACGCTGGAAGGTGGCATCGAAGTGGCCACGGAAATGCTGCCCATGAGCTTCTTGGTCAAGAACCTGGGCCGCACCGGTATGGGGCGATTCATGTCGGGCTTCCTGGGCCGCGAAGCGATAACCGAACAAATCGCTACGCTCACGCAAGATGCCGTGGACACTGCCATCGCCAACCCGGATAAGACCTGGGCCGAATACGCCGCCGAACGTCCTGACGCCGCGTACCAGACGCTACTGGGCACGCTGGTAGCCAGTGGCGTCTTCGGTGGCATGAATACCGTGGCGCGTCGCCTGGCTGGCCGAGAGGACGATGCTCGCATCGCCGAAGAAAGCGCGCTGCTCATTGACAACTTGAACAAGCTGGCAGCGGCCAGCGAGTTGCAGAAAATCGACGCGGGCAGTTTTGAATCGTTTGTGGAGCAAGCTGCGCAGGACGGCCCCATCGACGACATATACATCGACGCCAATGTCTTGATGCAGTCCGGCCTGGCCGATCAGGTGGCCGCCGTGTCGCCCAGTGTCGCCGACCAATTGGAAGTGGCGGCGCAAACGGGCGGCACGATCAAAATACCCGTTGCCGAGTACGCGGCGACCATCGCTCCCACGCCAATGTCGCAACAGCTACTGGATCACTTGAAAGTCGATCCCGATGGCTTTAGCCGCCTGGAAGCTCAAGCGTACATGCAGTCGATTGCCCAGGAGCAAGAACAGCAAATCGAACAGGTACTGGCGCAGCAGCAGGCCGACAACGCCGTGCGCGCCTCGGTCGAGGTCGTGCGCGACAACATCAAGGGCCAATTGGATACGGCCAACCGCTTCACGCCGCAAGTGAACGACGCCTACGCCACGATGGTGGGCCAGTTCTATACCACGCAGGCCGCCCGGCTGGGGGTCACGCCGGAAGCCCTGTATGAACGCTATCCTTTGCGCGTAGTCGCGGAAGGCGCGGACGGTGGCCAGCGATTTGACCAGGCCGGGGGGCTGGAACTGTTGCGCGACCAATGGCGCGAACAAGGCATTGATGCTTCTGTCAGTGAACGTGACGGCGTCATCACGTTGTCAAAAATCGTTGTGCCGAAGGAAGCCCGAAACACCGGGCGCGGTACGGCTGCAATGCAAGCCTTGGTGGATTACGCCGATCGCACCGGCCAACATGTCGCGTTGTCACCTTCGGCGGACTTTGGAGGCAGCAAAAAACGTTTGGTCGATTTCTACAAGCGATTCGGCTTTGTGGAAAATAAAGGTAAAAATCGCGCGTTCAGCACGTCCGAAAGCATGTACCGGCAGGCACCGGGTAAGGTACTTGAACAAACCGCGCGCGGCTTTTTCAGCCCTGACACCAACACGATCGGCTTGTTAAAGGCCGCCGACCTGTCCACCTTCTTGCATGAGTCCGGCCACTTCTTCTTGGAAGTGCAGATGGACATAGCCGCAGGCTTAACCCAACAAGCACGCGAAGGCATGGGCTTATCTGAAGGCGAACAGCAAATTGTCGCCGACGCGCAGGCGCTGCTGTCGTGGTTCGGGGTGTCTGACCTCGCCACTTGGTACAACCTCGATTTCGAAGAAAAGCGCAGCTATCACGAACAGTTCGCCAGGGGCTTCGAGGCCTACCTATTCGAAGGTCGTGCGCCCAGCATTGAGGTGCAGGGCGTTTTCCAGCGCTTCCGCGCGTGGCTGGTAAACGTCTATAAAGAACTGAAGGCGCTGAATGTCGAACTGTCCGACGAAGTGCGCAACGTCATGGATCGCATGCTGGCGACCGACGAAGAAATCAAGGCCGCCGAGTACGGGCGCAGCATGCTCCCGCTGTTCGAATCGGCACAGCAAGCAGGCATGACCCCAGAAGAGTTTGCCGCCTATCAAGCTTTGGGGCATGACGCTACACAAGAAGCCCAGGCGCAACTGTCTGAACGCGGGCTGCGTGATCTGAAGTGGTTGAGCAACGCCAAGTCGCGCGCACTCAAGCGTTTGCAAAAAGAAGCTGAAGCCTTGCGCGCTCAAGAGCGTATAGAAGCACGCCGCGAGATTATGAGCCAGCCGGTGTACCGTGCTTGGCAGTTTCTGACCGGCAAGGTTTCGGCGGACGATCGTGTGCGCCCGCAGGTACGGCCCAAATCCGACCCCAACGTCGTTGATCCTTCGCAGGATTCGCTTTTCGTGGCGATCGCCAAACTGGGTGGCATCCAGCGCGATCAGGCGCAAAGCCAATGGGGCATCGATCCCAAAGAAAAAATCACCCCGCCTGTGTTCGGAAAGCCGGTGCTGCGCAAAACTGGCGGCATGACCCTGGACGACATGCGCGAAGCGCTGGCGCAGTACGGGTACCTGAACGCCGACCATCAAAGCCCTGACTGGGACCCAAACGAATTTGAATGGAAGTTCTTCGACGAGTTGGGCGGTTCCACGGTCTATTCGAACCAGTACGACTACGACGCGGCCCAGCAAGAGGAAACAGCCGGGCAAGGCCTGAACTTGGAAAGCATGGTCGCGGGGCGCCTGTCTCGGCCCGAACTACGCGCCATGTATGGCGACGCCGACGGCGCCACCTGGAAGGCGCTGGAAGCAAATCGCATGGTCGTGAATAACGGCCTACACCCTGATTTAGTGGCGGAACTGTTTGGCTTTTCTTCAGGCGACGAGCTGGTGCAGATGCTGGCCCGCGCCCAGCCTCCTGCCTTGGAAATCGAAGCGCTGACCGATCTGCGCATGCTGGAACGCCACGGCGACTTGGCCACGCCGGAAGCCCTGTCGCGCGCCGCCGATGCCGCCATACACAACGACGTGCGCGCCCGTGTGATTGCGACTGAACACAAGGCGCTGGCCGACGCTATCGGCCCTCGCGCTGTCACGGGCACTGACAGGAATGGGCGCAAGATCACGACCGCACTGTTGCCGCAGGCGGCGCGCGAGTTCGCCGCGACCATGGTATCGCGCCTGAAAATCCGCAACGTGCGCCCCGGCCAGTACGCCGCAGCGGAAAGCCGCGCCGCCCGTGCCGCTGAAAAAGCCCTGCGTGAAGGTAATCTGGAACAGGCCGCCGCCGAAAAACGCAATCAGCTTGTCAATACCTACGCGACGAAGGCCGCGCACGATGCCATCGCCGAAGTGGAAAAGGGACTGCGCTACCTGAAGACCTTTGACAACGAAGGCACGCGCAAGAATCTGGACATTGATTACTTGGACCAAATCGACGCCATGCTGGCGCGGTTCGATCTACGTCAGGGCCAAAGCTTGCGGGCCATCGATAAGCGCACTTCACTGGCCGAGTGGATGGCCGCCCGCAGCGAGGAAGGCACGGAACCGGACATCGCACCTTGGTTGGCGGCTGAAGCGAACCGCGAGCACTATAAAAACCTGACCGTCGAACAGTTCCGGGGCGTAGTCGACGCCGTCAAGCAAATCGAACACCTGGCGCGGCTGAAGCACCGGCTTCTGACGAGCAAGGATAAGCGCGAACTGGACGCCATCGTGGACGAAATGCGCACGTCGATCAACGATGCGGCGGGCGGGCGCGTGGTGGACAACGAACGGCGCAATACGCTGGCTTCCAAAGCGGTACACATGGCCCGCTGGTTCATGGCCAGCCATCGCAAGCTTGCCAACTTGGCTCGTGAAATGGACGGCTTCAAGGACGGCGGGCCGATGTGGGAATACATCATCAGGCCGATGAACGATGCGGGCAACAAAGAGTCGACCATGCGCGCCGAAGCGGCTAAACGGTTGGACGCGCTGGCCAAGCCTATTCTGGCCGAGGGCCGCATGGGCGGCAAGGGCGCGTTTTTCCCTTCGGTTGGCCGCAGCTTCAACCGGGGTGAGCGCCTGGCCATCGCACTAAACTGGGGGAACGAGGGCAACCGCCAGCGTCTGCTAGATGGTAGTGGCTGGACGGTCGCCCAAATGAAGCCGGTGCTGGAATCGTTGTCGCTCAAGGAATGGCAATTCGTGCAAGGGGTGTGGGACTTCTTCGAATCCTACCGGCCTGAGATCGCGGCGAAGGAACGCCGGGTCAGTGGCAAGGAGCCCGACTGGATCGAGCCCACGCCGATTACTGTACGCACCGCCGACGGCCAGGAAGTGGCCTTGCGCGGGGGATACTACCCGATCAAGTACGATCCAAATCAGTCAGGCGAGTCAGGCGCGCATGACGAAGCTGAAGCGGCCAAGGCGCAAATGCGCGCCGCATACACGGCGGCAACCACTCGGCGCAGCTTCACGAAGACCCGGGCCGAAGCAGTCAAGGGTCGCCCGCTGCTGCTGACCTTTGACGGCATCTTCCGTGGCGCAAATGAGGTCATCCACGATCTAGCGTGGCACGAATGGCTTATCGACGCCAACAAGCTGCTGCGACGCCTGGACGGCCCCATGCGCACCGGGTACGGCGCGGAAACCGTGTCGGCCATCAAGGCCGCAGTAAAAGACATTGCCATCGGTGATAAGCCCGCCGCTGACGCCGTTGAAGCCAGCCTGAATCACATTCGTATCGGGGCCACGGTCACGGCGATGGGCTGGAGCCTCTTGACGGCGCTACAACAACCGCTGGGCATCACGCAGTCGATCGCGCGGGTGGGCGCGCCCTGGGTTGGCCGGGGGGTAAAAGAGTTCTACGGCAGCGGCATTCATATCGCCCGCAAGGCGGAAGAAGTGAACAACCTGTCGGAGTTCATGCGCAACCGGTCGCGCACCCTGAACCGTGAAATTGTTGAAATCCACAACCGCCTGACCACGGCCAAACCGACCTGGCAGCAGTGGCTGGAATCCAGCTTCTTCGTGATGATCCAGAAAATGCAGATGCTTGTCGACTACCCAACCTGGATAGGCGCATACGAAAAAGCGTTAGCTGACCCGGCCAATGCCCGGGCCGATGGCACCGTCGACGCGGAACGGGCCGCGCGTCTGGCCGACCAATCGGTGATCGATTCTCAAGGTGAAGGGCAAATAAAAGACTTGGCGCAGGTGCAGCGCGGCAGCGCAGCGTTGCGGCTATTCACGAACTTCTATTCGTACTTCAGCACCGCGCTGAACTTGTCGGTCGATTCGATCAAACGCACCGATTTCAAAGACCCGGTATCCGTGGCGCGCCTCGCGGGCGACGTGGTGCTGATCGCTATTCTGCCGACGATCATGGGTACGCTAATCCGCGAAGGACTCAAGGGCGGCGGTGACGATGACGACCTGGCCGAAGCCATCGCGCAGGATTTGATAGGGTTCGCCCCTGGCCTTTTTGTCGGTGCGCGTGAACTTACAGGCGGCATTCAAGCACTGGCGGGCGTGGGCACCCCATTCCGTTATTCCGGTCCCGCTGGGCTTCGGTTCATCAGCGAAATGGAAAAATTCGCCCAGCAGGCGGCCCAAGGCGAATTGGATAAAGCACTGCTCAAATCCGGCAACAACGCGGCTGGCATGCTGTTCCATTACCCGGCAGGGCAGGTCAACCGCCTGGTGGAAGGCGCCATGGCCTTGATCGAGGGCCGCAGCAAGAACCCACTGGCCCCGTTGGTGGGCGTGCCCTACAACCGATAGTACGCGTATCCCACAATCGCGGGTCTAACCTGTGCAGGCGATCCCCCAGGAGTTTCCTGCACATGACCATCAGTTCAACGCTTCGCCGGGCAGGCCCATTCTTGGGCAACGGCGTTACAACCACGTTCCCTTTTCAGTTCAAGGTGTTCACCAAGGACGACGTGCGCGTGACGCTGGCCGATCCTGACACCAACGAAACCGTGCTGGTGCTGGACTCGGACTACTCGGTCAGTTTGAACCCGGATCAAGAAAACGCCCCCGGCGGCAGCGTCATCTACCCGATATCAGGCGCGCCTATGCCGACCGGTTGGAAGCTGACACTGTCGGGATCGTTACCGTACAACCAGCCCACGGACATTACGAACATGGGCGGGTTTTACCCGCAGGTCATCGAAAACACACTGGATCGCTGCGTCATTCAGATTCAGCAATTGGCGGAACAACTGTCGCGGGCTTTTCAAGCGCCCATATCCGGCGGCGCTGAAATCGAAGAACTGCTGCGGCAACTAGAAGCGGAACTGGTGCTGGTCACGGCGGTGTACGGGCAGCTTGCCAACATCGAAGCCGTCGCGAACAACGAAACAAATATCAACATCACCGCCAGCAATGTCGGCGCAGTGGCCACGGTGGCCGGTGATTTGGGCGGCACATGGGAATCCGGCGTGGCCTATGACTTTGGCTACGTGACTGATCCCCCCATCGGTAACACTTCACCGCCGGGCGGCAATATCGTGGTGTTGTCCAACAACATCGATGATATCAACACCGTCGCCGACAACATCGCCGATGTGAATGCAGTCGGGCAAAGCATCGGCGATGTGAACCTGATTGCCGACAACTTCCCCACGATCCAGGCGGTGAATGCTAACGAAGCCAATATCAATGCGGTGCATGCCAACAAGGCAAACATCGACGCGGTGGCGACGAATGGGGCGAACATTGCAGCTGTCGCTGACAATGAGGCCAATATCAACGCCGTACACGCCAACAAGGCGAACATCGACGCGGTGGCGGCCAATGAAGGCAACATCAACGCCGTAAACGCCAACAAGGCCAATATTGATGCTGCGGTAGCGAACGAGACAAACATCAACGCTGCGGTAGCGAACGAAGCCGACATAGACACTGTGGCGGCCAGCATCGTCGGTGTGAACACCGTCAGCGGCAATATCGCCAACGTCAACGCCGTGGCCGCCGACATTACCGACGTCAATACGGTGGCGGGCATCGCCCCCGACGTGACAACCGTGGCGACAAACAAAGCCGAAGTCGTGGCCGTGGGCAGCGACCTGATCGGCCAACCCATTGTCGTCGATTACGGCGACCTTTCCCCCGCCACAAATCCGGCGGCGCCCGTGGGCGCGCTGGGCTCCGTTTGGGCCAACGCGGCCAACATCGCAGCGGTGGCCGGTGAAATGGCGGCGGTGGTGTACGTCTCGCAGAACCTTCAGTCGATTCTGGACGCGCTGGACGGCGCGCTGATCACCACGAACAACCTATCTGACCTTGCCGACCCCGCGCAGGCGCGGGCCAATTTGGGCCTGGCCGACCTGGGCGGCCTATAAACGGAGTCAAAACCATGAGTACAGCAGTTCAATTCAGGGGCGGCACGACGGCGGAACACGCTTCGTTTACCGGCGCCGAACGTGAAATCACCGTAGACACGACCAAGGACACCGTCGTCGTGCACGATGGCGCGAAGCAAGGCGGGCATCCGCTGGCCAAGGCCGAATGGCTCGACGCGCAACAGTTCCACAAGGCCGACTACGCCAGCGTAGCCTTCACCAAAACCGGCGCACAAACCCTAAGCCTGAAGGCCGGTACGACGATCGCAGTGGCGGGAATCGTTCGTCGCTTTGAGTCGGCCACGGCGGTCACTATGCCGACGCTGACGGCGGGCACGGACTACGCCGTCTTCGCCAACCCCGACGGCACGCTGCAAGCCGTGGCTGATCCCTATAACGCGCCCGCTGCGGCACCGCAAACAGGCAGTCGAAAGATCGGCGGTTTCCATTATGGCCTGGTGGCGCCTGCCACTACGGTGGCCGGGGGCGCGTTCGCCACGACTGGCAACGGCATGATCTGGACGCAGGGCGCGGTCGATGACATTGCGGGCATCAACAAGTACAGCCTGTGGGATTTGTGCTTCCGGGCAGCGGGCGAACAGCACGGCTTCGCGCTCGACCCGCATACCGGCACTTGGGTGGCCATTTATTTCTGCGGCACCGAACATATTACCAACGGCATCAGCAAATACAACACCGACGTCGCCAGCGGCACGGTGTTGGCGAAAAAACCCCTTGCCTACGGCGGCAACGGCACGACAAAGTATTCGACCAACATGTGGTGGGAGTCCGCCGAAATTGCGCATAGCCACGGTTGCCGCCTGCTGTTCGAACGCGAGTTCAATAGCGCAGCCTACGGCGTGACTGAAAACCAGTCGCTGGGCGGTGCAGCTTCGACCATCCCAGCCACGGCGCGCCAACCCGGATACACCAGTCGCATCGGCCTGGAACAGGCGACCGGTCATCAGTACACCTGGGGGCAGGATTCCAGTTTCCGGCCCGAAGCGACGATTGCCGCAGGGTGGCAGGACGTGAACGGGGGCCGTGGGCAGCTTTACCTGATGAACCCGACCGGTTTGATTCGGGTACTCCTGGGCGGCCTTCGTGACAGCACTTCGAACTCGGGGTCGCGTTGTTCGACCTGGCACGCCTACCCGTGGAATTCGAGCTGGAACATCTCGCTTCGCGCCGCCAGTGACCTGAAAATCTCTCACGGCATCGGGTAACCATCATGGCGATGCTCTGCACCTTGCTATCGGCCAGTGCTTGGGCATTGCCCCCGTTTTCGGTTCGCTCAACGCGACCGGGAAAGGTAGAACAAGATAAAGGCGGCAATCGTGACAACACTTCGAACTCGGGGTCGCGTTGTTCGAACTGGAACAACTACCCGTGGAATTCGAACTGGAACATCTCGCTTCGCGCCGCCAGTGACAATTGTCAACCCGCCGGAGGGCAAGCCGCGCCCGAAGGCACTTTGGTCAGCTTGTTCTACCCGCTTCGGCAAATACATTTCGGGGTTCGGAGAACGACGAGTAGCACGCTTCGAAAGTCGCGCCGACAACTAATCCTCATGGGCAAGAAGTACAAAAATCTGTTTCCTCAAATCGTTGCACCGGCCAACCTGTACAGCGCGTACCGTAAGGCGGCCAAGGGCAAACGCAACACGCGCAGCCATCGCGAGTTTGCGCAGGACTTGAATACCAATCTGGCGGCGTTGGGCGACCGGCTGCGCACGGGGCAGTATCGGCCCGGCGCGCCCCGCACCTTCCTTGTGCATGAACCGAAGACGCGCGAGATAACGGCCATGCCGTTCGTCGATCGGGTAGCGCAGCACGCACTATGCAACGTCATCGAACCGATCTTCGACAGTGTATTCCTGCCGCAAAGCTACGCCTGCCGCAGTGGCAAAGGCACGCATGCAGCCGCGCGCCAAGTGCAGGCGGAATTGCGCCGCTACGCCGCTCACGGCGTCAGCCCCTGGGTGTTGAAGACCGATTTTTCTGGCTATTTCTACAACGTCCAGCGCGACATTCTGCATACGGAATACCGCCGCAAGATCGCCTGTCCGCCGACGTTACGGCTTCTCGAAGCGATGATCCCGTCCGGCGGTGTGGGCTTGCCTATCGGCAACCTGACCAGTCAGCTATCGGCAAACCTGTACGGCCACGTCGTAGACCGCTGGCTTGTGCACACCATGGGTACCACGCGATTCCTTCGCTACATGGACGATATCGTGGTACTCGACACTGATCGTTCGGCGTTGGTGCGTCTGCAATCCTCCTTGGAAAACTTTGCGCTGAAGACCCTGGGCCTACGTTTTTCGCGTTGGTCGATCCAGCCGGTCGCCCGTGGGGTGAACTTTGTGGGGTACCGCATCTGGCCGACCTACAAGCTGCTGCGTCGCGATTCCGTCCTGCGCGCCAAGCGCAAGATCGCGCGGTACACCCAGCACGGCGAAGCCGACCGGCTGCGCATGTTCCTGGCCTCTTGGCGTGGACACGCGCAATGGGCCGATTCAAACAACCTACTGAAGAACTTAGGAGTCGCATAAATGGCTACCAACGATTGCTACAGCCCGCACACGGGCGAACATGTCCCCACTGACAACCCCGCCGACTGGATGGGCCGCGCAGGGGTCCCCGCGCCTTCATATGACCCGGTTGGCCAAGGCTGCTTCTGGCGCAACAACAAATGGGTTGTGGAAGACGTCGTGCCAGAACCGGCGCCCGTTCCCGACGAGGTCACGCCTGCGCAAGGCCTGATGGCCCTGCACGCGCTCAAGGGCATCACCGAAGGCGACGTGCTGGCGGCGATCGACACCATTGGAGACCCGGCGCTGCGCTACCAGGCGCAAATTGCCTATCAGAAGGCGACGCGCTGGCAACGGGCTAGCGTCACGATGCAGACCGTTGCCGCGCTACTGAGCCTGACCGAACAAGACATGGACGACCTGTTCACGCTGGCCGCCACTTTCGACAACATCTAACCGTCGAGGTAATTAGTGATGCCTGAACCAACTTCCAGCGCTGTATCGGCCAGCGTCGCCATGGGTGCAGTAGCTGTCACGTCGTTGCTTCCAGGCGTGAATGGGGACGCGCTGATTGGCGCGTTTGCTGGTGCGGTGGTGTTCGCCCTGCATGCGAAAGATATTTCTATCTTCAAACGCATCGTCTACATGGTGGTGTCGTTCGTGGTTGGCTATCTGGCCGCTCCCGAAGTGATGCGGCTATCTGGCGTGCAGAGTTTCACCATTGCGGCTTTCGCCGCGTCAGCCATGGTCGTGACCCTTGCGCTGGTCAGTATTGACCGGATTAAGACTTTTGATTTTGCATCGCTCTGGAAAAGGGGGTGACACCATGCTAATCGCCCTGATCATTGTGGCCGCCAACGTACTGACCGCCGCTCGTTTGATCTGCTACCGGCGCTGTGGTGCTCGTTACCGCCCATTCATGTCAACGCTAGCCTATCTGCTTATCGTGTGCTCGGGCGGGCAGGTTATCGACGTGCTGGTCAACCGTGCACCAGTATCGGTGTGGGATGCAGGCTTTTCTGTCGCCGTCGCCCTGTTGGTGCTGCGGGCGCGCGGGAACGTTGCTTCTATCGTACGGGTGGTGTCATGATCGTAGACTTCCTGCGGCGTCTGTTTGCGTCCCCGCCAGCTCAAGCCGACGCAACACCCGCATTGGCCCCGCCTTTACCGGGCACTATCGTGACGTTTGACACCGCGTTCGAGCGGCTGATTGGTCACGAAGGCGGGTACGTCGACCACCCCGACGACCCTGGCGGGGAAACCAACTGGGGCATCACGTTGCGCACCGCGCGCGAAGCCGGATACACCGGCAGCATGCGCGAATTAACGCGAGCGCAAGCCAAGGAAATCTATCGCACCGCCTATTGGGGCCGCGCCCGTTGCGACGAGTACGACGGCGCTATCGCATTCCAAGTGTTCGACGCGGCAGTCAACCACGGTATTGGCAACGCTATCCGGTTCTTGCAGCGGGCGGCGGGCGTGGCCGACGACGGCGCTGTGGGGCCGGTGACGATGGCAGCTATTAAGGCCATGACCGTCACGGACGTGCTTGCGCGGTTCAACGCGGCGCGCCTTACCTTCTATACCAATTTGACCACCTGGCCCAGCTTCGGGCGCGGCTGGGCTCGTCGCATTGCGGGGAACCTGAACTATGCTGCTGACGACGCTTAAAGCCCTGTGGGGCAGGATTTGGGGGTACGCCCTGTTGGCGGGGGCATTAGTGGCCAGTCTTATCGCCCTGCGCCAATCCGGCAAGGCGGCGGGCCGCGCCGACCTGGAACGCGAAATGAACAAGCGGGCGGCTGATGCCCGGAAGGAAGCGCGACATGTGGCTGATCAAGTCGATTCGATGGGCGACGATCCTGTCGCTGATAAGCTTAAATCTGACTGGGTGCGCAGCGACAACGCCGACCGCTGACTATTGCGATATCGCCAAGCCGATCTATTTCAGTTCGGCGGCTGACGTTGATGCCACGCCGCCTGACGTGCGCAGGCAGGTGCTTGAAAACAATGAGACCGTGAAGCGGCTTTGCCGCTAACACTTTGAGCGCCGAATGAAGCTTTTAAGAACCGCACGGACCCGCCCGTTTAACGGGCACAAAACTGTACTATTGAACTACGCACGTCTTAATGAAATCAAGGGTTAAGGGCGGCGGTATCGTCCAAACAATAGTACAAACCCCACGACCTAACGTAATGATTTAATTAAATAAATCAACGCTTAGAAACTCTGGCTACGAACCAAGGGGTCGTGGGTTCGAATCCTGCCAGCCGCGCCAAATTCAAAAAACCGCGATGCGTCTGCATCGCGGTTTTTTTTCGTCCGGCACGCATTCTGCCCGACCATGCGACTGGGGTATGATCGACATCCGCCAGCACAGCCTGGTTTTCCGCCATCAAACAGGATCGAGCATGCCTCACACCACCCTACGCATTCTGCCTGCCGTCGTAGTGGCGCTGGCCGCCAAGGCCGCCGTCGCACAAGACATCAATCCGTCCACGCAGCTGGCCCAGATGGGCGGAGCCATGCACGCCGCCGCCCAGATCTGCGGCGATTACACAGAGGCGCAACTGCAGGACATGAAGGCCAAGCAGAAAGAATCCATGAAAGACATGGGCCTGAGCGAAGCCGATTTCGACGCCGCCTTCCAGCAAGGGCTGGAGCGCGGCCGCAGGGATCTGGAAGGCGCCACCGAGGAGCAGCGCAAGCAGATGTGCGAAGAACTGCGTTCCGGCCCCAAGTTCTGAGCGGCCCGCAGCCGGTACCCGGACCCGACGGGTCCGGGATGGCCGCCTGGTTCACAAAGCCTTGACCATGTCCTCGATGGTCTTCTTGGCGTCGCCGAACACCATCATGGTCTTGTCCATGTAGAACAACTCGTTGTCCAGGCCCGCATAGCCGGCCGCCATCGAACGCTTGTTCACGATCACCGTCCTGGCCTTGTACGCCTCCAGGATGGGCATGCCGGCAATCGGCGAACCCGGGTCGTTCTTGGCGGCCGGATTGACCACGTCGTTGGCGCCCAGCACCAGCACCACATCGGTCTGGGCGAACTCGTTGTTGATGTCATCCATTTCGAAGACCTGCTCGTACGGCATCTCCGCCTCGGCAAGCAGCACATTCATGTGTCCGGGCATGCGGCCGGCCACGGGGTGGATGGCATAGCGCACCGTCACGCCCTGGCTGCTCAACTTGTCCGACAGTTCCTTGAGGGCATGCTGGGCCCGGGCCACCGCCAGGCCGTAGCCGGGAACGATGATGACGGACTCCGCATTGCTCATCATGAAGGCGGCATCCTCGGCGCTGCCTGACTTGACCGCGCGGCTGCCCTGCTCGGCCGATGCCTGCGCCCCCGAGGCGTTCGCCCCGAACCCGCCCAGCAGCACATTGAAGAATGCCCGGTTCATGGCCTTGCACATGATGTAGGACAGGATCGCGCCCGAGGCGCCCACCAGGGAGCCGGCGATGATCAGCATGGAATTGTTCAGGGAGAATCCGATCCCCGCTGCCGCCCAGCCCGAATAGCTGTTCAGCATGGACACCACCACCGGCATGTCGGCCCCGCCGATGGGAATGATGAGCATCACTCCCAGCAGGAAAGACAGGGCCAGCAGCACACCGAAGGCCCACCAGGCCTGGGTCGCGACGAACACCGCGCCGCAGGCCAGCGCCAGCAGCCCCAGCAGCAGGTTCAGCAGATGCTGTCCCTTGAACGTGACCGGGGCGCCCTGGAAGAGGCGAAACTTGTACTTGCCCGACAGCTTGCCGAAGGCGATGACCGAGCCCGAAAAGGTGATCGCGCCCACCAGCGTCCCAAGAGCCAGCTCCAGCCTGTTGCCCATGGGCAAGACGGCGCCGGACGAGCCTATGCCAAAGGCCAGGGGCTCCAGGACGACGGCGATGGCGATGGCCACCGCGGCCAGGCCTATCATGCTGTGCATGAAAGCCACCAGTTCAGGCATCTTGGTCATCTGCACGCGACGCGCCATGACGGCGCCCAGCAGTCCGCCCGCGGCCAGGCCGACCAGAACCCTGAGCAGCCCCGGCACGGCTTGCCCCGGCGCGGACAGGCTCACGATCAGCACGGCGGTGGTCGCGATGGCCAGCGCCATGCCCAGCATGCCGAACGCGTTGCCGCGCCGCGAGGTCGCCGGATGGGACAGGCCCTTGAGCGCCTGTATGAAGCAGACCGAGGCCAGCAGATAGCACATGGTGACGGTATTCATGGAGATCATGGCCGTTCTCCTCGCGCGGCGTCCTTGCCGCCCTTCTTCTTGAACATCTCCAGCATGCGCCGGGTGACGAGGAAGCCGCCGAAGACATTCACGGACGCCAGCGCCGTGGCGATGACGCCCATGGCCTGCGCCCAGGCGCTTTCGGTCAGCGCCGCAGCCAGCATGCCGCCCACGATGATGATGGCGGAGATGGCATTGGTGACCGCCATCAAGGGCGTATGCAGGGCGGGCGTGACATTCCAGACCACGTGATAGCCCACGTAGATGGCCAGCACGAAGATGATGAGATTGATGACTACAGGGGAGATGATGTCCATGGCTCAGGCTCTCGGCTGTGGAAAGAGACGTTGGCCGGCTCGCAGCACCCGGCTGGCCTCGATGATTTCGTCGCCCTCGGGAATGTGCAGCTCGTCCGATTGGTCCTGGAGCATCAGGCCCAGGAAGTTGCGGATGTTGCGGGCGTACAGGGCGGAAGCGTCCGCGGCCACGCGGGCCGGGAAATTGGTTTCCCCCACCAGGGTCACGCCATGCCGCTGCACGATCTGGTCGGCGACGGTCAGGGCGCAATTGCCGCCGCGCGCGGCGGCCAGGTCCACGATCACCGATCCGGCGCGCATGGACCGCAGGACGTCCTCCTCGATCAGGCGCGGCGCGGGCCGTCCCGGAATCAGGGCCGTGGTGATGATCACGTCGGCCTGGGCGCAGCGTTCCGCCACCACCCCGGCCTGCCGCTGCAGCCAGGAGGCCGGCATGGGCCGGGCGTAGACTCCCGAACCCTGGGCCGCCTCGCGTTCCTCGTCGGTCTCGTAGGGCACGTCGATGAACTTCGCTCCCAGGGACTCGATCTGTTCGCGGGCCGCCGGCCGCACATCCGAGGCTTCCACCACGGCGCCCAGCCGACGCGCGGTGGCGATGGCCTGCAGCCCCGCCACGCCCGCGCCCAGCACCACGACGCGCGCCGCCTTGGCGGTGCCGGCCGCCGTCATCATCATGGGAAAAAAGCGCGGATACAGGGTGGCGGCCTTGAGCACGGCGGCGTAGCCCGCGATATTGGCCTGCGAAGAAAGCACATCCATGCTCTGCGCCCGCGTGGTCCTGGGTACAAGCTCCAGCGCATAGGCCTCGCACCCCGAGGGCGCCAGCCTGTCCAGGCCTGGCGCATCGTAGGGGTCCAGCATGCCCACCACCACATGCCCGGCCCGCAGCCGCGCCGGGTCCAGGTCCTGCGCGCCGACCACCAGCAGCACCGTGGCCTGGTAAGGATCGCCGATGGTCGCCCCCGCCTGCTCGTAGTCCGCGTCGGAGCAGGCGATTCCCTGCCCCGCCCCCGCCTCGACCACCACGCCGTGGCCCGCCTTGAGATAGCCCCTGACCGTCTCCGGCGTGGCGGCTACCCTGTTTTCCCCGGTCGCCCGGGGCGTGAACACACCCAGTCGCATCTCAGTCCTCCAGTTCCGGAACCAGCACCAGCTTTCCGGCGGCGATTGCTCCCGAATCCAAGGCCGCGAACGCCGCCGGGCCATCGACCAGGCTGCGTTGCTCGACCCAGCCCAGGTCGCCAAATGCGCCCTCGTGCAGGGCGGCCACCGTGGCCTGCATGTCGGCCATGGTGTAGATGTACGACCCCAGCAGCGTGATCTCGGCCAGGGTCAGCTTGCGCATGTCGATCTCGCTGGCCCAGTCCTGCAGGCCGATATGGACGACCGTTCCGCCCGGCCGCACGCCATCGAGCGCCAGGGCGCGGGTAGGCGCCGCGCCGACGGCGTCGACCACCAGCTCGAACCGGGCGCTGCGGGCGGGATCGCTGATGGGATCATACACCTCGCAGGCCGCATGCCGGGCAGCGGACTGGCGGCGCAGCGGATTGGTCTCGGCCAGCACGACCCGCCTGCAGCCGTACGAGCGCAGCAGCAGGGCCGTCAGCAAGCCGATGGCGCCCGCCCCGATCACCAGGGCGCCGACTTCGGGCAAAGGCCGGCTCAAGCTCCTCATGGCCAGATTGACGGCATGCAGCGCGGTAGCGGCCGGTTCGGCCAGGGCCGCCGCCAGGTCGCTCATGCCTTCGGGCAGCCCGATGAGGCAGGACACCGGAATGGCCATGAACTGGGCAAAGGCGCCGGGCCGGGACATGCCCACCATGCCGCGGTCCTGGCACAGATTGTCCCGTCCGGCCACGCAGTAGGAGCACGCGCCGCAGGCAATGGACGGATTGGCCGTCACGCGCTGGCCGGGCCTGAACAAGGGCGAGGCGCTTTCCTGCACCACGCCCGCCAGTTCATGCCCCAGCACCAGGCCCGGCTGGCGGCGGGGATCCTTGCCATGGTAGGCGTGCATGTCCGAGCCGCAGATCCCGGCGGCCGTGATGCGCAGGATCACTTCTCCGTTCCGCAGATCGGGGTAGGCAATGTCCTGCAGGCTGATGTGATTGGCTCGTGTATAGACCAGTGCTTTCATCTCGGCTCCTCAATGGCGTGAAGGGGAATAGGCGGTACGCAGCGCCTGTCCGGGCAAGGCCGCGGCTGCAGTGTCTTCCTCGGGTGCAGGCTGCCGGGATATCCAGATCGTGCAGGCCGTGCTGACAAGGCCGACCGCCAGCACATAGCTGCACAGGAACCAGGGTTCGCCTGCGTTCCAGTCGGTCAGCAAGGTGGCGATGATGGGCGTGAGACCGCCCGCCAGCACGCCCGCCACCTGGTACACGAAGGAAATGCCGGTATAGCGCACCGAGGCGTCGAAGCAGGAAGCGAAGAACGAGGACATGGTGCCGAACACGGCGGCATGGAAGATGCCGAAGGGGATGATGATCGCCGCCCATACCAGGTAGACGTTCCCGCCGCTGTTGTGCATCACGTAGAACGACGGAAAAATGGACAGGGCGGCCAGCAAGGCTCCTGTTCCATAGACGCGGGCCTTGCCGACGCGGTCGGCCACCGCGCCCCAGAAGGGGATGAAGGCCGTCATCAGCAGGGCGCCGAACATGATGCCCATCAGTACCGGAGTGCGCTCGAAATGCAGCTGGCGGGTCAGGTAATTCAAGGAGAACACGCCCAGCACATTGAAGAACACGCCGTCGATCATGCGCGCGCCCATGCAGGCCAGCACCATGCGCGGATAGCGCCGCAAGGTGCTCATGATGGGAATGTCGCGCCTGGGAGCGGCGGCCGCCGTGCGCTGCGCGCTCTTGAAATCCTCCGTCTCGCTCACATGGCTGCGGATGTAGCCGCCCACCAGCACCATGACGCCGCTGAGCAGGAAGGCGATGCGCCAGCCCCATGCCATGAACTGCTCCTCGCTCAAAGCCCAGGACAACAGCCCCACCACGCCGGAAGCGCCCACCAGACCCAGCGACATCCCCGTCTGGGGCAGGCTGCCGAAAAATCCCCGTCTGTGCGGCGGCGCCGATTCATAGGTCATCAATACCGCGCCGCCCCACTCGCCGCCCAGACCGATGCCCTGGACGATGCGGCACAACAAGAGCAGGACGGGCGCGGCGAGGCCGATCTGCGCATAGGTCGGGATCAGGCCTATGGCCACCGTGGCCCCGCCCATCAGCAACAAGGTCAGCATCAGCATCTTCTTGCGTCCCAGGGTGTCGCCGAAGTGTCCGAAGACAATGCCGCCTATGGGCCTGGCGACAAAACCCAGGGCAAACGTTCCGTAGGCCAGCAAGGTGGCCACGAAAGCGTCGTCGCCCGGAAAATACAGCTTGTCCAGCACCAGGCCGGCCACCACGCCGTACAGGAAAAAGTCATACCACTCGATGACCGATCCCAGCACGCTTGAAATAGAAGCCCGCCGCAGGTTGCCCCGCTTGGCTCCGTCGGTATCCTGTTTCATGTCTAGTCTCCTCCAGTTTTCTGGATGGTTCTGTGAATTCGATGCGGCATCACGCTACTTGGCCGTGTAACCTCCATCGACCATCAGCACTTGTCCGGTCACGTAGGCCGAAGCCTGGCTGGCCAGGAAAACGGCCGGACCATGCAGGTCGCTCAGCTCGCCATTGCGGCCGATGCAGGTATTGCGCGCATGCCGGTCGGCCAGTTCCTGGTTCTGGAAGACGGCGGCCGTCAGCGGAGTGGGAAAAAAACCCGGCCCCAGGGCATTGCAAGTGATTCCGCTGCCCGACCAGCGCTGAGCGATGGCCCGGGTCAGCTGTGCAATGCCGCCTTTGCCGGCGCCGTAGGGAGCGCTGTCGGCGAAGGCCCGATAAGTCTGCAGCGAAGCCAGATTGATGATGCGGCCCCAGGCGCGCGCCTGCATGAAAGGCGCCAGGGCCTGTGTCAGGAAGAACGGCGCCTTCAGATGCAGGTCCAGCTGCCGGTCCCAGCTCTCGGGCGTGACGTCCTCGAAAGCCTCGCGCAGATTCACCCCCGCCGCGTTCACCAGGATGTCGATGCCAGTCCCTCCTGACTCGAGTTCATGGGCCTGCCGCCTCAAAGCCGCGACATCGCACAGGTCGCAGACCGCATAGGAGGCGGCCACCCCCTGCCCGCGCAACTGCTCGGCGGCGCTTTTCAGCTCCGGCTCGCGCCGCGCCATCAGCACCACGGCGGCGCCCGCCTCTCCCAGGGCCCGGGCAATGCCCAGCCCTATGCCCGAATTCCCTCCGGTCACCAGCGCGGTACGTCCGCTCAGGTCAAACAAGGTCATCTTCATGTCTGCCTCCCGGATCCCGGCCTAGACCGTCACCGCCTGGCCCAGCTCGAACTGCTCATGAGCGAAATACTTGGCCAGCCTGTCGTCGGCGGTGCGCGCATGCGCTTCCATGCCCTCCAGCCGCGAAATGCGCGCCGTCACCTGCGCCACCTGGCGCACGGCTTCCCTGTCCATGCGCTGCCAGGTCAGCGTCTTCATGAACTTGTGCACGGACAGCCCTCCCGAATAGCGCGCCGCGCCCTTGGTGGGCAGGACGTGGTTGGGACCGCTGCACTTGTCGCCGAAAGCCACGGTGGCCTCCTCTCCCAGGAACAGCGAACCATAGCAGCTCAGGTTCTCCAGCCACCAGTCCAGATCCCGGGCCTGCACTTCCAGGTGTTCCGAGGCATAGCGGTCCGATACCTGCGCCACCTCCTCGCGGGTGTCGCAGACGATGACTTCGCCATAGTCCCTCCAGGCCGCGCCTGCCGCGTCCCGCGCGATGGGCGGCAGGTCCTCGATCAGGCGGGGCACCAGGGCCATGACTTCGCGCGCCAGCGATTCGGAAGTGGTGAACAGCCAGGCCGGAGATTCATGCCCATGCTCGGCCTGACCCACCAGGTCGCTGGCGACGATGGCCGGATCGGCGCTGTCGTCGGCAATCACCGCCACCTCGGAGGGGCCCGCGAACACATCTTTCGTCTCCAATGTATGCGCTTACATTTCAAAGCCAAAAAAACGATCCGCGCATTGAATCGCTTTTCGGGAAGAAAGCATTGGGTTGCGCCGGGCTAGGGACATGCCCCGAATGGCCCCGCGCCTGCGGCTTGCTATGATGGACCGGTTCCACTTTCGCGGATACCCATGAAATCCAGAACTCGCATCATCGATGTGGCTTTGCGCGCCGGCGTATCGGTCGCCACGGTGTCGCGCGCCTTCGCCAGGCCCGACATGGTCCGGCCCGAAACCCGCGAACGCATCCAGCGCGCCGCCCAGGAACTGGACTATGTGATGGACGGGGCGGCCCGCGCCCTGGCTCTGGGACGGGCGCGCACGGTGGGCGCCGTGGTGCCCACCCTGGACAACGCCGTCTTCGCCCAGGCCGTGCACGGCCTGCAGACCGTGCTGAACCGCTCGGGCTACCAGCTGCTGATCGCCGCGCACGAATATGACCTGGACCAGGAAAGCCGGCAGATCCGGGCCCTGGTGGAAAGCGCGGCCGAAGCGCTGGTCGTGGTGGGCGCCGAGCATGCGGAATCGGCCTGGCAGTTCATCCGGCAAAGCCGCATCCCGCTGCTGATCGCCTGGTCGTCCCACGATCGCCTGCCGTACATAGGTTTTGACAACGAACGCATAGGCCGCCTGGCCGCCGAGCACCTGCTGGAGCTGGGCCATCGCCATTTCGGCATCATCACCGGACACAGGGCGAACAACGACCGGACGCGCGCGCGCTGCCGGGGTTTCCTGCATGCGCTGCGCCGGGCCGGCATCGCTGAATCGGCCTGTCCCATCAGCGAGCAGACGTTCAGCTTCGAAGGAGGCCGGCAAGGTCTTCATGCCCTGCTGCAGTACGGCGGCCCCGCCGTGACCGGCGTCTTCTGCGGCAACGATGTATTGGCCATGGGCTGTCTGTTCGAGGCCCAGGACCTGGGCTTGGATGTGCCGGGCCAGCTGTCCATCGTCGGCTGCGACGGCCTGCCCATCGTCTCCCAGATGCGCCCCTCCATCACCACGATAGACCTGCCCACGCTGGCCTTGGGCCAGGCCTGCGCCAAGGCCTTGCTGGACTGGCTGGAGCACGACCGCGCCCCTGCCTCGGTGACGTTCGACATCCGGCTTCGCCAAGGGCAGACCAGCGCTCTGGCGCCTTGAGGCTGCTTCGCAGGGGGCCGGCATACAGTACGACAAAAACACATTCATGGCGCGTACCAGCAGAAGGAGTTCATGGTTCGCAATGGGCCGCCATGCTCCCGCCTGGATTCCGATGCGGCAGCACGACAACAAGTCAATTAAATGATATATATCACTTAGCTGTTTTACAAGCTTCTTTTTTTGCGCTTTTCATGCCACGCAGGCCCGGGGCAGTACAGAAGCGAACAAGCGCCGCGGCTTGGCAAAAGAGCATGAATGGCCGCTTCGGGCGCATTCGCCGCATAATTGAAGTTCAAAACGTCAGCCTGCTGCTAAAATAGGCAACCTTATATATAACTTGTCATCAATTTGTAATAATGCCCCGAGCACACGCCGGGGCGTCGACTTCGCCGTCTCCCGGCTCGCGCCGCTTCCCGCCGGAAAGCGGCTTTTTTCAGCCGGCGGCTCCCGCGAACCCGGAGCGCGGCACATGTCCACTCATCAGTCCCCGACTGGTCTATTCCCATGGCAGAAATCAATATCGACCGCGTGGTCAAGCGCTACGGCAGCAACACCATCATCAATCAGCTCAGCCTGCAGATCGGGCACGGCGAATTCTTCACCTTGCTGGGTCCCAGCGGCTGCGGCAAGACCACCCTGCTGCGCATGATCGCCGGCTTCATCACGCCCGATGAAGGCCGCCTGTTCCTGGACAAGGAAGACATCACCCATCTGCCCGCCCACAAGCGCGAGACCGGCATGGTGTTCCAGGACTACGCCCTGTTTCCCGACAAGACGGTGTTCGACAACGTGGCCTACGGCCTGCGGGTACGCAAGAAAAGCAGCAGCGAGATCCAGACCAAGGTCAAGCACATCCTGGAACGCGTGGAGCTGGGCAATCTGGGCAAGCGCTATCCGGGCGAGCTGTCCGGCGGCCAGCGCCAGCGCGTGGCGCTGGCGCGCGCCCTGGTGATCGAGCCGCGCGTGCTGCTGATGGACGAGCCCCTGTCCAACCTGGACGCCAAGCTGCGCATCCAGATGCGCCAGGTGATCCGCGAGCTGCAGCAGGAGGCCAACATCACGGCCATCTTCGTGACGCACGACCAGGAAGAGGCCCTGTCCATGTCGGACCGCATCGCGCTGCTGCGCCAGGGCCGCATCGATCAGCTGGACACGCCCGAAGGCCTGTACTCCAGCCCGCGCACGGCCTATGCCGCGGACTTCATCGGCGCCGCCAACCTGATCGACACCCTGGGCGTGCACACCGAATCGGGCCGGACCACGGTGAGCATCGCCGGCGGCCACCTGGTGCTGAACACCGCCCCGACCAGCGCCAAAGTGCTGTTGGCGGCGCGTCCCGAGAACATCCGCCTGAGCACGCAGCCCCAGCAGGGCGGCGTCCCCGCCCAGGTCGTGGGCCGCCAGTACCTGGGCATGAAGACCGCCTACAGCCTTCGCCTGAACGACGGCAAGCACATCAATGCCGACGTGCCCGCCGCCCAGGACCCGCGCCTTCAGCCGGGCACCACGGTCAGCCTGAGCTTCAGCCCCGACTGCCGCCTGGTCGAGGCCTGAACGCCATGAGCATCGCTGCAAAGCCTTTCGGCTCCCGTTCGCCCTGGTTCCTGCCCGCGCTGGTCTGCGTGGCCGTGCTGCTGTTCTGGGTCGTGTGGCCGCTGGCCTCCCTGTTCTACCAGAGCGTGACCGACCCCGTCACCGGCCTGCCCAGCCTGCACGGCTTCCGTACCTTCTTCGAGGAGCCGCGCTATGTCGAGGCCTTCTTCAACACCGTCAAGCTGGGCGCCATCTCCACCGTGGGCACCCTGCTGCTGGGCGCGCCCCTGGCCTATGTGGTGGCGCGCTATGACTTCCCCGGCAAGGGCATCGTCGCCATCCTGCCGCTGACCACCATCGTGCTGCCCGACATCGTCGTCTCCCAGGCCTGGCTGATGCTGCTGGGCAACAACGGCGTGGTGCGCCTGGCGCTGGAGAGCATAGGCGTGGACCTGCCCAGCTTCTACGGCTGGTTCGGCATGTCCTACGTGCTGATCCTGAATGACTACACCTATGTGTACATCGGCATGCTGGCCGCCCTGAAGGCCGTGGACGGCACCATAGAAGAAGCCGCGGTGAACCTGGGCGCCAGCAGCCTCAAGCGCGCGCTCAGCGTGACCTTTCCGGTCCTGATGCCCGCCCTGCTGGTCAACGCCATGATCGTCTTCACCCTGGCGGTGGACAATTTCTCCATCCCCATGATCCTGGGCGGACAGGTGGACGTGCTTTCCTCCCTGACCTACACCACCTTCCTGTCCGAGATGAGCGGCAATCCCACCATGCAGGGCGTGCTGGCGGTGGTCTCGGTGGTGCTGGTGGGCGCGGTGCTGTTCATCCAGAAGCGCGTGGTCGAACGCAAGACCTACCACATGCAGCAAGGCCGCGCCCCGCGCCCGGTGCGTGCGCAAGGCCTGTCCGCGGTGCTGCTGACCGTGGGCGCCGTGCTGTTCGTGACCTTCTCGCTGATCCCCGCCTTCATCGTGATCCTGGGCGCCTTCACCAAGGCCAGCGGTCCGGTGATGCAGTACGGCACCTTCACGCTGGACAATATGGAGCGGGCCCTGCGCTACGCGCCCGAGCCCATCCTGAACTCGCTGATGCTGGCCAGCATCGCCACCGTGGCCGGCACCTGCTTTGCCACCGTGGCCAGCTACCTGATCGTCAAGAAGCGCCTGTTCATGGTGACGGCGCTGGACTACATGGTGATGCTGCCCCTGGCCATTTCCGGCACGGTGCTGGGCATCGCCCTGATCCAGACCTACAACAGCGGCATGCTGGTGCTGACCGGCACCTGGGTCATCATGGCCGGCGCCTATTTCGTGCGCAAGGTGCCCTTCTCCATCCGTTCGGCCTCGGCCTCGCTCTACAGCATCCCCGACTCCATCGAGGAGGCTTCGATCAATCTGGGCGTGTCGCCCTTTCGCAGCTTCTTCAAGGTGGTGCTGCCCCTGATGAAGCCCGCCATCCTGGGCGCGGCCATCCTGATGTGGGTGACCTCCCTGGCCGAGATCTCCGCCACCATCGTGCTGTACTACGGCGGCATGGAGACCATGCCCATCCAGATGTTCCGCCAGATCGACGCCGGGTTCCTGGCCCGCGCCTCGGCCTACGGCGTCATCCTGATGGTCGTGATCCTGGTGCCTATCTACCTGGCAGTCCGTTTCCTCAAGCTGGATCTGTTTTCCAGCCGCTAACTTTCAAAGGCTCACTATGCTGACTCAACGTTTCCTGAAAACCGGTCTGGCCCTGTCGCTGAGCGCCGGCGCCCTGGCCCTGTCGGGCGCCGCCCAGGCCGCCAATGTGGTGATGTACACCCCCAACAACGTGCAGACCATCGACACCGCCCTGGAGATCGCCCGCAAGACGGCTTCCGATCTGTCCATCCAGCAGGTGACCTCCGGCGCCGGCGCCCTGATGAAACGCATCGAGGCCGAAGCGCAGAATCCGCTGGGCGACGTGGTCTGGGGCGCGGCCTACGGCACCATGGCCGCCTTCCAGCAGAACTTCGAACCCTACGAATCGCCCGAAGCCAAGCAGATCCCCGAACAGTTCCACGGCAAGGACAATCTGTGGACGAGCTCCAATGCGCACGTCATGGTGATCATGGTCAACGAGCGCCAGCTGAAAGGCCAGGCCGCTCCCAAGACCTGGAAGGACCTGTTCGACGAACAATGGAAAGGCAAGATCATGATCGGCGATCCCGCCTCCTCGGGCAGCGCCTATGACCAGGTCTACGGCATCTACCAGCTCTACGGCGACGAAGGCCTGCAGAAACTGGCCGCCAACGTGATCGTCTCCAAGAGCTCGGGCCAGGTCTACAAGAGCGTGGCCAACGGCGAGTACCCGCTGGGCGTGACCATGGAATACGCCGCCTACTCCTACGTGGCCGGCGGCCAGAAAGGCATCGAACTGGTCTACCCCGAAGACGGCACCTTCATCGCCCCCGAGGCCGTGGCCGTGATCCGCAATCCCAAGAACGGCCAGGAAGCCGCCCGCAAGCTGGTGGACGTGCTGCTGTCCAAGGAAGTCCAGGAAGCCGAGCTGGTGGAGAATTTCCGCCGCCCCACCCGCAGCGACATCAATGTGGCCGAGCTGACCAAGCTGCCCAACCTGGACCAGATCAAGGTGGCCGCGGTCGATCCGCTGAAGGCTGCCGCCGAGTACGACACCGTCATCGAGGCCTGGAAGAAAGCCCTGGCCGCCGCCGGCAAGTAAACCGGCCCTGCCGCACCCGAAAAGCCCTGCCCCGTGATGCGGCGGGGCTTTTTTTGCCGCCGGGCCGCCGGAGCGCCGGAGCGCCCAAGGCAAAAAACACCCCCTTGGAACGCAGCAAGCAGGCGATCAGCCTGTGCAGCGTGGGGGCATTTTTATTGCTGCGCTGTCAGTCCTGCGGATAGATCTGATCGTCGCGCAGACGCGGACGGTCCGGCTCCACCTCGGTCAGGGGCTGGACGCGCTGCATGCTCGCCAGGGAACGCTGCGCCAGGCGCTGGTACATGCGCGTGCCGAAATGCTTGCCGGCTATGGCGGCCGGGTCCAGCTCCTTGACCACGCGGGCGGGCGAACCGGCCACCAGGCTGCGCGGCGGCACGGCCATGCCTTTCTTGACGAAGGCCATGGCGCCGATGATGCTGTCCGCGCCGATGTCCGCGCCGTCCATGACCACCGCATTCATGCCCACCAGCACGTTGCGCCCGATCACGCAGCCATGCAGCACGGCGCCGTGGCCCACATGGCCGTCTTCGTGCACCACCGTGTCCTGCTCGGGCGTGCCGTGGATGACGCAGGTGTCCTGGATGTTGGAACCCGCTTTCATGATGATGCGGCCGAAATCGCCCCGCAGGCTGGCCAGCGGTCCGACATACACGCCTTCGCCGATGATCACGTCACCGATCAGCACCGCCGTGGGATGCACGTACGCCGTGGGATGGACGACCGGCACCAGGCCGTCGATGGAATAAATGTTCTGCATGCCTGTCTCGCTGTTTTTCTGGAGCCGGCCCGGGCGACAGGCCCGGCGGAAATTGGGATCATAGTCCCTCCGGGCCGATATAATGCGCCATCCTCCTCCACTTTCCACTGTGTGAACATGTTGTACTACTGGATCGCCTTTGCGGTGGGCATGCTGTTCTATGCCGCCTACCTGTCCCAGCCCCTGCTGGTTTCCCTGGGCATGGCCTACATGAAAGACAGCCAGAAGTCGCCGTCGCTGCCATGGCTGTTCACCCGCCTGCTCGCGGCCATTGCGCGCCTGCTGCCCGCGCTGCTGATGAAACCCGTGCCGCTCCTGCTGTGGATGGGCGGTCTGGGACTGACCGTCTACCAGGCCTTTTCCCTGTGAAAAACAAAGCCCGCTTGAAGCGGGCTTTGTTTTTGATGCGGATCGACATCAGGCAATGGGCTTGCCGTCATTCAGGGCCAGCAGGCCCTTGACCAGGCGATAGACGATCCAGATGCCGACGATCCAGATCGTGACGAAGCCGATGGCCACCAACATCAGCAGGAATGAGACGCACACGCCGACCAAGCCTATCCAGAAGGTGTTGATCTGCCAGGTGAAGTGGGACTCCAGATACGTGCCGCGCACCTCGTCGCGCTTGAGGTAATTCATGATGATGGCCACCACGGAGGTGATGCCTCCGAAGATGGACAGTATGTACAGCGCATAGATGATCAGCGTCAGGTTGCGCAGGCTGACCAGTTGTTCCGTGCCGTCCCGTTGCGGCTGTGGACTGAGATCGCTACTCATGAGGCATGGACTCCCTTGAAGCACATCGAAGGACGCTGCCGGGCCCCTGCCCGGCTTCTTGAAGTGTACCGCAGCCGCTCAAGGGTGTGACGCCTGGAACGCCCCAGGCCCAATTGCAGCAAATACCCACCTGAAGCTTGCCAATTCAACTATTAGCCGGGTCATCCACACCACTACAATTTCCATCAGGGAAAACCCTGAAAAAACTTTTGCCTCGAGCACACAGGAAAAAACATGACCTGGCTTACCGGCCTTACCGTCAGAACCAAACTAGTCGGTTCTTTTTTGATCGTCGCCGCCATCGCCGCCATTGTCGGCGCCGTGGGGTTCCGGGCGACGGCCCATGTCAACACCATGGCCGCCACCATGCACGATGTCGAGCTTGCGGGACTGGACCACGCCGCGACGACCTCGACCACGCTGGTGGCTGCCGGCCGCTCCATACGCTCGGCCCTGCTGGTGCGCACCGTGCAGGAACGGAACAAGGAGCTTGAAAAACTCGATGAACGCATCGCCAAGGTCAAGGCCGAGCTGGACGTGCTGGACGATCTGTTCGTCACCGCCGCCGGCCGGGAAATGATAAGCCGGGCTCGCTCGGCCACGCACGCCTATGAAGCGGGGCTGGCCAAGGTCGTGGCGGCCCTGAAGACGGAGCAGCCCGGCGAGCCCGGGCAGTCCACTCTGGTTGCGCTGGAACAGACCCGGCTGCTGGGCGACGCCGCCGAGGATCTGGTGCGCGAAATGGTATTCATGAAACGCCAGAACGCACAGCGGTTCGCCAACGAGATCGCCAATGTCTACACCGACACCGTCACCACGCTGAGCGTCATGACCATTGCGGGCGTGCTGATGGCCCTGGTGCTGGGCTGGCTGCTGACGCGCAGCCTGACGCGTCAATTGGGAGGCGAGCCCGCCCAGGTCGCCGCGATCGCCAGCGCGATCGCCCAGGGCGATCTGACCGGCCGCATCGACGCCGGGGCCGCGGCGCCGGGCAGCGTGATGCTGGCCATGCACACCATGCAGCAATCCTTGCGCAAACTGGTGGCTTCCGTGCTCGCCAGCAGCGACAGCATCGCCAGCGGCGCCACCCAGATTGCCGCCGGCAACGCCGACCTGTCGCGGCGCACCGAGGAACAGGCGGCAAATCTGACGGAAACGGCCGCCGCCATGGAGGAGCTGGCCAGCACGGTGCAAAGCAATGCCGACGCGGCCCAGCAGGCGGCGCAACGCGCGGCGAGCGCCAGCGTCTCGGCTTCCCGGGGCGGTGAAGTGGTCAGCGACGTCGTCGCGACCATGGCCGGCATCAACGATTCATCCAAGCGCATCGTCGACATCATAGGCGTGATCGACAGCATCGCCTTTCAAACGAATATCCTGGCCTTGAACGCGGCTGTCGAAGCCGCCCGGGCCGGAGAGCAAGGTCGCGGCTTTGCCGTGGTGGCCGGGGAAGTGCGCAGCCTGGCGCAGAAAAGCGCCTCGGCGGCCAAGGACATCAAGAGCTTGATCGACGACAGCGTGATCAGAGTGGAAACGGGCAGCAGGCTGGTCGACTCCGCCGGGGAAGTCATGCAGGGCATCGTCAAAGAGGTGCAGCACGTCACTGAACTGATGAGCGAGATCAGCGCCGCGACCAAGGAGCAGACCACCGGCCTGGCTCAGATCAACGAGGCCGTGCTGCAACTGAGCGATGCGACGCAGCAGAACGCCGCCCTGGTGGAAGAGTCAGCGACCGCCTCACACAGCCTCAGCGAACAAGCCGACATGCTGGTCGATACGGTCAGCAGCTTCAAGGTGGAGCCGCGCGAAAAACAGCCAGGGGGCTTCACCACCGCGCAGCGGCCCCCGGCGATTTCCTACGCCGATCGCAGGCTTGAACGCTGAACTACGCAACTGCCCCACAGCCGTCCCGGCGGGACGGCTGTGGGGCAGGTTCAAGCAGAAAAACCGCAGCGCTCAACGCAAACCGATGAATGGCAGCGCCGAACCGGGAACCAGGCTTTCGGGCAGCTTGCCGTCCCACTTCTCCACGGCATTGAGATTGACCAGGTTGGTGTTCTGGGCCAGCGCCTGCGCCTTGGCGCGAATGGCTTCGGCCTCGGCTTCGCCGCGCAGCTTGATGCCTTCGGCCTCCGCCATGTAGCGCTCGCGCTGGGCGCGAGCCTCGGCTTCGGCCTGCACCACCTTGATCTCCGCCTGGATGGACGCCGTCTCCTTCTGCTGGCGCGTGGTCTCGATCTGCACCTGGGCCAGCATGCGGTTCTCGATGGACTGCTCGTAGGCTTGCGAGAACGACACCTCCTCGACCTGCACCCCCATCATCTGCAAGGGCGCATTTTCCAGGGACAGCCGCATGGCGTCGTTGATGTCGCCACCCAGCTTCTCACGGTTCTGGATGGACTGCGCAGCCGTGTACTTGCCGAACACATTCTTGATCACGTCCAGCGCCTTGCGCTCCAGCAGGCGCGCCTCCAGTGCTTCCAGCGAGCCATATTCGGAATACAGCTGGGCCACGTCGTCTTCCGGCACCCGGTAGGTCACGGAGGCGACCATGGACGCTGACTGCTGATCGAAACTGTAGGCTTCCAGTTGCATGCGCACCGTATGGTCGCGCACCGAGATCTTGCGCACGGTATCGAAGAACGGCACCTTGAAATCCAGGCCTGGGTTGGCCACCCGCACCAGCTTGCCGTTGCGCAGCACCACGCCGCGCTCGCCCTGGTCCACCTGCAGGAAGGAGCCCATCGAGGCGACCAGCAGAATCAGGAAGAGGACGACCACGGCCGCCAGAAACCAGAGCCCTTTGGAGCGCGAGGCGACCGCGCCCGCCGTGCCGTCGGCCTTGGCGGCAAAAGGATTTTTATTGGTGCTCATCGCGGCCTCCGTCATGAGGCAATTGAGCGGGGCCCCTGGCCTGGCGGCGTTCCACCAGGACCTGGCGCACGCCTTTCGCGATCAGGTAGGCCAGCACGGCGGCTCCCACCACAATCAAGATATAACGCATGACGCTTTCTCTTCCACATGTTTTGAAACAGTGGGCAATTATCCACGATCTAGCATTTGAGGTAAGAGAAAAAAGCGTCAAAACATGTCAACAGGCTCTTTTTGAACACATTTCCAGAAAGAGCCTTGAAGCCGGCAAATGCCCAACGCCCCGCCGAAAGCCCGGCCCGGCGGTCTTATTCGATGGAAGACAGCGCCGTATTGAGTTCCGCCAGACGCGGCTGCACCAGCGGCACGTCCGCGCGCGTGGACACCACCATCAGGATGTGGTTCTTGCTGTCCTGGAATGTGCGCATGATCTGCTCCAGCTCCGCCGTTGAATATTGGCGCGCATTGTCCAGCAGGCTCTGCTCGAGCTCGTCCAGGTGTTCGTAGAGCTTGTCCAGTTCCTCGCGCTCCTGGATGTACAGGCGCGTGAGCAGGATGCGGTCGCCTACTCGCGCCCATTGGTCCACGCTGGCGAAGCCGTGTTTCTGGGCCAGGCGGTTCAGCTGCAGGTAAAGTTCCGAGCCGCGTTCTATATGCCCCACGTACAGCGCCTCGGGCACGCCATCGGGCGCGCTGTCCTCCCAGAACTGTTCGCCGCGATCCACCGTCTGCAGCAGGGGCAGCATGTCATCCAGGCTCTGGACATAGCGCGCCACCACCTTGCCATCCAGCTCGACCTGGGGCGAAGCCGCCATCAGGGGAAGGCTGAAAAAGGCAAAACCGCAAATGCACAGTATTTTTCTGATCATCGCTCGCTCTGGAAGATAAGGCCGCATTCTTGAACGACAGGGAACATGATCATCCAATTGTAAACAGAGCCGCGCTTTTCATTGCTTGTCTCTGCACCAATAAACAACACTGGTTAACGATGATTGCGCAAGGCTCGCAAAACAAAAAACCCGCTAAACGAGTTAGCGGGTTTTTGTGCGGCCTTAAAGACCAAGCTGGCGGAGACGGAGGGATTCGAACCCTCGATACGGGTATAAGCCGTATGCTCCCTTAGCAGGGGAGTACCTTCAACCTCTCGGCCACGTCTCCAGCTCTAGGAAAGACGATACTATAGCATTTTAAAAAAACCAATGCAAATAGCAGTTTGAATTATTTTTCCTGATCCAGCTCGAAGGTCTTGTGCAGCGCGCGCACGGCCAGTTCCATGTATTTGTCGGCGATGATGACCGAGGTCTTGATCTCGCTGGTGCTGATCATCTGGATGTTGATGCCTTCCTGGGACAAGGCGCGGAACATGGAGCTGGCGACGCCGGCGTGGTTGCGCATGCCGATGCCCACGATGGAAACCTTGCACACGGCGTCGTCAAAGACGATTTCGCCGGCGCCCACGGCGGGACCGATCTGCTGGGTCAGCAGGTCGCGGGTGCGCAGCGCGTCGTTGCGGCTGACCGTGAAGGAGAAGTCCGTGGTGCCCTGCACCGACAGGTTCTGCAGGATCATGTCCACTTCGATGTTGGCCGCGGCGATGGGGCCCAGGATGGAGTAGGCTACGCCGGGAGTGTCGGGTACGGCGCGCAGGGTGAACTTGGCTTCATCACGGCTGAAGGCGATGCCCGAAACAACGGCAGCTTCCATTTTTTGATCTTCCTCGAAAGTAATCAGCGTGCCCGAAGACATTTCTTCTTCGAGCGGAATCAGGGGGTCTGTCAGCGAGGACAGCACTCGAACGGGAACCTGGTACTTGCCGGCGAACTCCACGGAACGGATCTGCAGCACCTTGGAGCCCAGGGAGGCCATTTCCAGCATTTCCTCGAAGGACACCACTTTCATGCGGCGGGCTTCGGGAACCACGCGCGGGTCGGTCGTGTAGACGCCGTCCACGTCGGTGTAGATCAGGCATTCGGACGCCTTCATGGCCGCCGCCACGGCCACGGCCGAAGTGTCGGAGCCGCCGCGGCCCAGAGTGGTGATGTTGCCCTCTTCGTCCACGCCCTGGAAGCCGGTGACGATGACCACGCGGCCGGCGTCCAGGTCCTGGCGGATGCGGGTGTCGTCAATAGAGCGGATGCGCGCGCGCGTATAAGCGCTGTCGGTCAGCACGGGAACCTGCCAGCCGGCATAGCTGCGGGCGGGGACGCCCTGGGCGGCCAGCGCCATGGCCAGCAGCGCGCTGCTGGCCTGCTCGCCGGTGGCGGCCAGCATGTCGAGTTCGCGGGGATCGGGCTGGGGGCTGAGCTCCTTGGCCAGACCGAGCAGACGATTGGTTTCGCCGGACATGGCCGAGGGAACCACCACCACCTGGTGGCCGGCCGCATGCCACTTGGCAACCCGGCGCGCCACATTCTGGATGCGCTCGATCGAGCCCATCGACGTGCCGCCATATTTATGTACGATCAGGGACATCTTTTACTCTGCATCAAAGGGCTAATGTCTGGAATAGACACAAAAACGATCTATTTTAACGACTTTCTGCTATTGCGTTTGGGCTAGAGGTGGTCTGTCGAAAAAAAAATCAAGCTCCGAAGGGAAATACCCCCACCCTGCGCAGGCTGATAGCCTGCTTGCTGCCCACCTCGCGGCTTGCATGCCGCTCGGATTCGCCAGGCACATGACAGTCCGCAGGGACTGCCATGTGTCCGGGCTCATCCCCCAGAGGGGGCACTTTTTTGCCTTGGGGCGGCCCGGCGGCAAAAATACCCCCACGCTGCGCAGGCTGATGAGCCGCGCGGCGCGGGCTCAATCCGTCCCGGCGGGCTCCAGCAGCACCCGGCCGCGCACGCAGCGGATCAGCCAGGGTCCGTGCTTGACTTTCAGCTGCCGGTCGTGGCCCAGCGCGTGGACGCTGCGCAACTGGCGCATCAATTCAGCCAGGCGCGCCTCGGTAGGCATGCCGGCCCCCTGCTCATGCAGCCAGTGGCGGATGACCAGGGCCTGGCGGGCCGGCTCCAGCAAGCGCCAGGAAGCCAGGCTGAAACTGCGTCCCGTCTCGTCCAGGTCCAGCGACTGCAGATCCTGCCGGGCCACGCTGTCCAGGACATCGCGGGTTTCCCGGCTCAGCCGGGCCTGGCGCTGCAGCACGGATTGCCAGCCCGGCCAGCGGGCGTCGAGCACCGGCGTCAGCAGTTCGCGCAGGGCGCCGCGGGTGTAGTCGGGATTCAGGTTGGTGGGATCCTGTACGGCCTGCCAGCCGCAGGCCGCGGTGAAGCAGTCGCTGGCCTGCAGGATGCGCGCGCGCGGCTGCTCCAGCCAGGGCCGCCAGTAAACGATGCCGTCGCGCCGGCTGCTGGGCGCCATGGCGCCCAGGCCGACAGGGCCGGCGCCGCGCAAAAGGCGCAGCAGGACCGTTTCAGCCTGGTCGTCCTGGTGATGCGCCAGCAGAATGTCGCCCACCCCCGCGAAGCCGGCCAGCTCGGCCAGGGCGCGATAGCGGGCGTCACGGGCGGCGGACTCCATGCCGTCGGCGCTCAGCCGGTCCGCCCGGACCTGGACGCGCAGGCTGTGGCAGGGGCGCCGCAAGCGCCGCGCAAGGTCGTGCACGCGGGCCTGCCACTGGTCCGCGGCGGCCTGCAGGCCGTGGTGAACATGGAAAAAATGAAGTTCGATGCGGCGGCGGCTGGCCCAGAGGTGGGCATGCACCGCCAGCATGGCGGAGTCGGCGCCGCCGCTCAAGCCCAGGCCAAGACGGTGCCCGGGCTTGAAGGGCAGATGCAGCGTCAGGGCATCCAGCAGCGCGGGCGAGGGCTCGAAGCCCGCCAGCCCGGCGCTCGCATGATCAGGCGCGGACTTCCTGGAAGCGGCCATACGCCAGCAGGCGCTCCATGCGCTGATCCAGCAATTGCTCGGTGGACATGCCCGAGACCTGGCGCAAGGCGTCGGCCAGGGCTCGGCCCAGCTGGCGCGCCATCATGGTGGGATCGCGATGAGCGCCGCCAATGGGCTCGTTGATCACGCGGTCCACCAGGCCCAGCTCCTTGAGGCGCGGCGCGGTGATGGCCAGGGCCTCGGCGGCAACGGGAGCCTTGTCGGCGCTGCGCCAGAGGATGGACGCGCAGCCTTCGGGAGAGATCACGGCGTAGGTGGAATACTGCAGCATGGACACGACGTCGCCCACGGCAATGGCCAGGGCGCCGCCCGAACCGCCTTCGCCGATGATGGTCGAGATGATGGGCACGCGCAGCTTGGCCATGGCATACAGATTGTGGCCGATGGCTTCGGACTGGCCGCGCTCTTCCGCGCCGATTCCCGGATAGGCGCCGGGCGTATCCACGAAGGTGAACACCGGAATGCCGAACTTCTCGGCCAGGCGCATCAGGCGCAGGGCCTTGCGATAGCCTTCGGGACGCGGCATGCCGAAGTTGCGACGCGCGCGCTCCTTGGTGTCGCGGCCCTTCTGATGACCGATGACCATGCAGGGCGTGCCGTTGAAACGCGCCAGGCCGCCCACGATGGCCAGGTCGTCCGCATACATGCGATCGCCGTGCAGCTCGTGAAAGTCGGAGAAAATTTCGCGCACGTAGTCCAGCGTGTAGGGACGCTGGGGGTGGCGGGCCACGAGCGCCGTCTGCCAGGGAGTGAGCTTGGCGTAGATATTCTTGGCCAAGGTCTGGCTCTTCTGCTGCAGACGGCTCAGCTCTTCTGAAATATCCACGGCGGAATCAGACTGCACGTAGCGGAGCTCTTCGATCTTGCCTTCGAGCTCGGCCAGAGGCTGCTCAAATTCCAGGAATGTATTTCGCATTGTCGGGTCTTAAGGTTTGGGCCTAATTTAATATCGTACAGCAACCGTGTTCAGACTGCGCCACAGATGCCAGGTGGCCACCGTGCACCACGGCGCCCAGGCCTGGGCTACTTCACGCGCTTCGAACCGGGAAACCGGCTCGCCACTGAAATAGTGCTGGGAAATTGCCTTGAGCAGGCCGGCATCGTCCAGGGGCAGGACGTTGGGCCTGTGCAAGTTGAAAATCAGAAACATTTCGGCGGTCCAGCGGCCCACGCCTCGAATGGCGCACAGGTCCGCGACCACGGCTTCGTCCGGCATGGACTGCCAGGCTTGGGGATCGATTTTACGGGCATCGAAGTGCGAGGCCAAATCGTGGATGTATTCCACTTTGCGCTTGGGCAGTCCCAGGCCGCGCAGATCCTGCGGATCCAGCGCCAACAGCGCGGCCGGCGACAGCGGCTGTCCGCAGCGCTCGAGCAGGCGCTGCCAGAGCTGGTCGGCCGTGCGCAGGGCAACCTGCTGGCCGACGATGGAGCGGGCCAGCGTCATGAAGGCCGGCGCCTTGTGCTGCAGCCAGTGGTCCCCATGCTGGGGGATCAGCTTGCGCAGGATGCGGTCGCGCTTCATGAGCTGTGCGCAGGCCTCGTCCCAATAATCCGGCTTGCCCACCAGACGCACCTGGGAGCCGGCCAGGGAACCGGCTATGCCCTGCGCCATTGCGTCGCTCCGCCGGGCCGGTCCTCGAGTTCGACGCCTTGCTCCTTGAGCTGGACGCGGATCGCGTCCGCGCGGGCGAAGTCGCGGTCCTTCTTGGCCTGCGCGCGCTCGGCCACCAGAGCGTCGATGGCCTCGTTGTCCAGGCTGGAGGCGGCGCCGCCCAGATAGCGCGACGGCGACTGCCAGTACAGGACGGGATCGACCTGCAGCAGCCCCAGCACCCCGCCCAGGGCGCGCATCAGGCCGCTGGCCTGAGGCTCCTTGTCGCGGTTGGCCTGTCCGGCCAGCTCGAAGAGCACGGCCACGGCGCCGGCCGTGTTGAAATCGTCGTCCATGGCCTGGGCGAAGGCCTGCGCCGGCCCCTGGGCCCAGTCTATCTGCACCGGGGCGGCCGGCACGTTCTGCAAAGTCTGGTAGAGACGGTCCAGCGCATGCTGGGCGTCGCGCAGGTTGTCCGGAGCATAGTTCTGCAGGCTGCGGTAATGGTTGCGCACGATGAAAAAACGCACCATTTCCGCTTCGCGCGGATTGGCGGCGTAGCTGCTCTGCCCTTCATCCAGGCCTTCAGGCGCGATGGTGTCGCGGATGCGGCGGAAGTTGCCCAGGGACTTGGACATCTTTTCCGAATCCACCATCAGCGGCCCGCAATGCATCCAGACGTTGGCCAGCTGGCCTCCGAAGGCGCCTTCGGTCTGGGCGATCTCGTTTTCGTGATGCGGGAACTTCAGGTCCGGGCCTCCGCCATGGATGTCCAGCGGCAGGCCCAGGATGGCCTTGCTCATGGCCGAGCATTCGATGTGCCAGCCCGGCCGGCCCAGCCCGTAGGGCGATTCCCACTTGGACTCCGGCGGCTCCTCTTCCTTGGCGGACTTCCACAATACGAAGTCCAGCGGATCGCGCTTGGCGGAATTGAGCGCCACGCGCTCGCCGGCGCGCAGGTCGTCCAGGGAGCGGCCCGACAGCTTGCCGTAGCCGGGAAACTGGCGCACGGCGTAGTTGACGTCGCCGTCCTCCGAGCGGTAGGCCAGGCCATTGGCTTCCAGCTTGGCGATGATGCCCAGCATGTCGGGCACGTGCTGGGTGGCGCGCGGCTCCGAATCCGGGCTCTGCACGCCCAGCGCCTTCTCGTCGGCGTGCATGGCGGCGATGTAGAAGTCGGTGACTTCGGACATGCGCTGCTTGCGTTCGACCGCGCGGCGGATGATCTTGTCGTCGATGTCGGTGATGTTGCGCACGTAGCTGACCTGGTAGCCGCTGGCGCGCAGCCAGCGCTGCACCACGTCGAAACTGACCAGCATGCGCGCATGCCCGAGGTGACAGAAGTCATACACGGTCATCCCGCACACATACATGCGTACGTGGCCCGGCTCGACCGGAGTGAACACCTCTTTGGAACGTGACAGCGAGTTATAAATGCGCAACATGGGCTGTAATCGTCATAAAATCGGAGCTTTGCGCCAGGAGGCATGATCCTGGCCTGCAGTCCGGATTTCCCGCCCGGCAATGGGCAAGGTTAGAATGATGGTCGACAAGTATAGCAAGCAGACCTCGTTAAAGGCAGCAATCAACCAACCTTCCTGGTCTCCAAGCCAGATTTTATAGGCGCTCCCGCTGTGTTCAGTACACCTCGACGGAATCGGTTTCTTGCCCCCTGCGCGCTGGCCCTCTTCGTGGCCGGAACCCAGGGCGCAACGGCCCAGCCCCATCCCCCCGCCCAGGTCGCACCGGCGTCCTCTTCCTCGGCGCCGCGCGTCAACGACCCGCTGCTGGAGGCTCCCCGCGAAGAGGAACGCGGCTGGAAAGGCCTGGCGCGCGCCCTGGACGTGCTCGCGCCCAGCGTGGACACCTCGATGCCGCTGAGCGCCGGCGAGATCAGCAAGCGCATCAGCAGCCTGATCGCCCAGGGCCGCCATGACGACGCCCTCCAGGCCATCGAAAACCGCCTCAAGCAGCGCGAAAGCAATGGCGAGACGGGCACGGACGTGCAGTTGCTGTTCCTCAAGGCCCGCGCCCTGTCGGCCGCCGGCCGGCACAACGAGGCCATCCGCATCTACCAGGACATGACGACCTATTATCCGGAGCTGCCCGAGCCCTGGAACAACCTGGCGGCCGAATACATCGCCCAGGACAAGCTGGACATGGCACTGGAAGCCCTGAAGATGGCCCTGACCGCCGATCCGTCCTATGCGCTGGCGCGCAACAACATGGGCGAAGTGCAGCTGATGCTGGCCAATGACGCCTACCGCAAGGCGGCATCCGAAGGCGTGCAGAAGGCTGCGCAGCGCGCGCAACAAACGGGCCGAATTCTGCAACAATAGGGTTTTCACTCGACGGGAACGCCCGCTTTCATATGTTTGCAACCGCTTTTCAATGGTGTGCGCAAGCCCGCGGCTTGCGCACTCTCGGTATTGCCGCCTGTCTGGCCATGTCCGCCATGGCCAGCACGCCTGCCGCGGCAGATTCTTCAACCCCTTCCCAAGGTAAATCCATGAGCACCTCCCCGCGCGTCAAACTGCAGACGAACCAAGGCGACATCGTTATCGAACTGAACGCCGAAAAGGCTCCCAACACGGTCGCCAACTTCCTGAACTACGTGAACAGCGGCTTCTACGACGGCACCGTGTTTCACCGCGTGATCAACAACTTCATGATCCAGGGCGGCGGCTTCGAAGCCGGCATGAAGCAAAAGCCCACGGAAGCCCCCGTCAAGAACGAAGCCGACAACGGCCTGAAGAACAACAAGTACACCATCGCCATGGCCCGTACTTCCGATCCTCATTCCGCCACCGCCCAATTCTTCATCAACGTGGCCGACAACGACTTCCTGAACTTCACCGCCCCCACCTCCAACGGCTGGGGCTACGCCGTGTTCGGCCAAGTGGTCGAAGGCACCGAGGTCGTGGACAAGATCAAAACCGTGCGCACCGGCAACAAAGGCTTTCACCAGGACGTGCCTGTTGAAGACGTCGTCATCGAAAAAGCCACGGTTGCCGAGTAAGCAGACCCTGCCCGGCGTCGTCTGGATTGCCGCCGACCTGCACCTGGGTCCGGACAATCCGGCGACCATCCAGGACTTCCTGCGATTCCTGGACAAGGCCAAGGCCCAGGCCGACGCCTTGATTCTGGGCGGCGACATCTTCAACGCCTGGATAGGCGACGACCAGATTGCCCGCCCCGCTCCCTGGCTCTCCCGTGTCAGCGCGGCCCTGCAGGCCTACGGCGCCCGCCGCCGCCTGTTCCTGATGCGCGGCAACCGGGACTTCCTGCTGGGCCCAGCCTACGCCCGCCACGTGCATGCCAGCCTGTTGCCCGATCAGGTTCTGCTGGATACGTCCGCCGGCCTGGTGCTGATGTCGCACGGCGACGAATACTGCCTGGACGACGCCGCCTATCAGCGCTTTCGCCGCTGGGTGCGCAAACCCTGGCTGCAATCGCTCTACCTGGCCTGCCCGCTGGGCCTGCGCCAGCACATCGCCGACGCCGCCCGTGCGCGCAGCCGGCGCGGCCAGCAATACAAGAACATGCAGATCATGGATGTCACGCAGTCCGCCATCGAGCAGGCCTGCGCAGCCCAGCCGCTGCAGGCGCTGGTGCATGGCCACACGCATCGTCCGGCCAGCCACGCCATTCCCGGCCAGCCCGAAGCTCGCCGCTGGGTCCTGCCCGATTGGGACAGCGACCACGATGGCCCGGCGCGCGGGGGCTACATCAGCATCCAGGGCGCGGAGCTGTGCCTGCGCCAATGGGGCCGGCCCGAACAGTGCCAGACATTGAACCCCCAGGAGCCACACCGGACGTGAAGCCTCTCACGATCTTTGCAGGACGCCCGCCGACTTGCAAAGATCGTGAGCGGCCTCTTAGCGCGTCAGCGCCAGCCCGCCCTGCAGGCGTTCCGAGACCGATCGCTGCATGGAGGGCGGCGCGTCCTTCAGCAAGGCTGGCCATTGCGCCTGGGCCTGGCGTACCAGATCACGAGCCAGGCGCAGGTAATGTGGAGCACGCATCAGGCCCGCCTGGCGGATCAAGCCATCCAGATCATTCCAGCCGAATTCACGCAGTTCCCGGTCTATGCGGCGGTTGACGCCGTAATCCTGCGCCCCCACGGACTCGAAGAACGCCGTCACGCAGACGGGATCGTACAAGGGAGCCAGCTGCGGATGTCGCGCATCGGGATAGACCAGCGCCCAGTTCTTCAGGTGGGCATCGGTATTGCCCAGCAGGATGAAGGCCACGAAGCGCAGGATGAATTCACGCAGATCCGCCGCCCGGCGGCTGGAGACGGCGTCGATCACGCGCAACATGTCCGCATAGTCCCCCATGCCCCGGCCATACTTGTGGCGCGGCGAGAAACCCAGCACCTGCGCGAACTCCTCCATATGCACGCGCAGGCCGTCCGGCCCCCGGTCGAAACGCGGCACGGCCAGGATGCGCTCGAAAGGCACGGCTTCGGGCAGCTCCGCCTGCGCCCGCGTGATGATGCCGGCCTGCGCGCACTCCAGCCCCAGAGCCCGGCACAGCACATAGCCGGAATACTCGTTGTCCACCAGATCCGGATGCCGGGACGTGGGCAGCTTCAGGATGGTGGATCCCGCCCGCCCCTGCCGGCGCACCACATAGCGCCGTCCGTCATAGACCGCCGAGAACTTGGTGACGACGCCGGGCAAGGCGGCGGCGTCCTCCACCGGGTCCTCCACGAAGCCCGGCTCCAGCACATCCAGCCCCAGGGCGGTGTGCCACAGACGCACGGCATCCGGTATGCCTTCTCGGGCGGGCACCGGCTCCACTTCCAGGGCGCCCATCAAGTCGTGGCCCGCCGCCGCAAGCAGCTCGAACTCGTCATCGGCCGCGCAATGGCGCTCGCGCGCAAGACGTTCGCGGTTGTGGCCTTCCGGGAGGAGATTGGCGAAATAGCTGGGCCAGCGCCCGTCGGCGCGCACCAGTCGAGCATCGCGCGCCGCGCTCAGGATGGCCTGGGTCGCGGCCTCGTCCTGGCCCACATAAGTCAGCGACAACACCGGACGCAATGGATCGGAAATGTAGTCCTCGTCGAAGGATACCCGCAGGATATCCCCGTACTGTGACAGATAGCCGATGGCGCGACGGCTGCGGTCCGGCAGGTGCATGAACATGCGCAGGTATTTGATGGACGTGCTCATGACCTTTCCCGCAGGCTGTCCGCCAGCGACAAGGGCGCCGCGGCGCCCGCATCCTGCCCCAGGTAGCGGCCTCCCGATGCCAGAAACGCCTCCAGTTCCTTGCGCAGTCCGGTCGGCACGACCAGATACTGCGCCCCCAGCACGCGGGCCAGTTCCTGCAGCGTGGACAACTGCGGATCCACTTGGCCGCGCTCTATCTTGCTGACAGTCATGCGAGACAGGCCCGCCAGCCGCGCCAGTTCAGCCTGGGTCAGCCCGTGCGCCTTGCGCAGGCGTATCAAATCCTGAATTACGCTCATTTTGATTATCTTTTTAGCCAAATAGATAACTTAAGTTATCAAAACGCTTAGTCGATGTCAAAAAGATTATTATCGTTATCAAAATGACTAAAAAGATAATTTGAGTTATCTTTTCAGGTAAAAAAATTCCCCATCCGCAGCCAGGATGGGGAAGTCTGACGGCGCTGCGTTCTTATCGCGCCATCAACCAGACCAGGACCACCAGGCCCAGGGCGATCCGATACCAGGCAAAAGGCCGGTAAGTGCGGCTGGACACGAAACGCAGCACGGCCTTGACCAGAACCAGGGCGCTGATGAACGCCGCCACGAACCCCACCACAATGGCCGAGGTCTGGTCGGCGCTCAAGGCCGCGCCATTGCGATAAAGATCGTAGACAGTAGCCGCCAGCATCGTAGGCATGGCCAGGAAGAAAGAAAACTCCGTGGCGGTCTTGCGCTGGATGCCGGCCAGCATGCCGCCGATGATCGTCGCTCCCGAACGGGACGTGCCGGGAACCATGGCCACGCATTGGGCGAACCCGACCACCAGCGCCTGCTTCCAGGTGATCTCCTCCAGGGCGAAAGCCGTGGCGCGCTGCGAGGTGGCCGTCTCCCCTTCGGCAAGCGCAGGAGCATTCTTGGCGTACTCGGGCTTGCGCTCCACCCACAGCATGAGCAGCCCCCCCAGCACCAGGGTGAAGACGAACACGATGGGATGGTGGAACAGAGCCTTGACGTACTTGATGGTCAAGGCGCCGATCACGGCCGCGGGCAGGAAGGCGATCAGGAGATTGCGGGTGAACATCACCTCCTTGCGCTCGCCGCGCAAGGTGCCGCCGATCAACTGGATGAGGCGGGCCCTGAAAATCCAGATCACGGCCAGAATGGAGCCGAACTGGATGACCACTTCAAAAACCTTGTCGTCTCCGGAGGAAAAGTCGATCCAGCTTCCCAGGATCAGCAAGTGCGCCGTGCTGGAAACCGGGATGAACTCCGTGAAACCTTCAATGATGCCCAGCAGCAGGGCCTTCAGCAGATACAGAGTGTTTTCCGTCATGTTTCGTGAAGTGAAGTGAAGTGAAGTGAAGTGAAAAAACTTAAACAGTGGACTCGTCGGCGATCATGTCGGGATCGGCCGACTGACGTTCCAGGCGAACAGAAGCGATACGACGGCCTTCGAGCTGGTCCACGGTGAAGCGGTACAGCATGCCGCCCTGCACGAGCTCGCAGCTGTCGCCCGCCTCGGGAAGGTGGCCGAAGCGCTCCAGCAGATAACCGGCCAGGGTGGAGTACTCCTCGTCCTCGTCCACCAGGCCCTCCACGCCCAGAAGCTGCTCGAGATGATGCAGGTCGGTGGAGCCGTCCAGCAGCCAGTGATCCGGGGATTCCTCGACGATATCCGGGGATTCGTCTTCGTCGGGGAAGTCTCCGGCGATGGCCTCGAAGATGTCCAGCGGCGTGACCAGGCCTTCGATCGCGCCGAACTCGTCCGTCACCAGCACGAGCTGGCCGCGGGTCTGCTTGATCGTCTCCATCAACTGCAGGATGCCGATGGATTCGTACACGAAGATGGGCTGCCGCAGCTGGTCCACGCGGATATGGCCATGAACCAGCAGATCGGCCAGCATTTCCTTGGAACGCCCTATGCCGACCACGTCATCGAGCGAGCCGCGGCAGACTGGCAGCATGCTGTGCGCTTCCTGGGTGATCTTCTCGCGCAGGAGCTCGGGATCGTCCTGCAGATTGATCCAGGTAATGTCATTGCGCGGCGTCATGACCGACTGCACATTGCGCTCGGACAGCGTCAGCACGCCGCTGACCATGTTGCGCTCCTCGTCGCCGAACACCAGCTGCGCACCACTGGCGGGCTGGTCCGGGCCGGCCGCGACCAGTTCGGACACCGGCCGTTTGCCCAGCATGCGCAGCACCGCCTCGGCCGTGCGCTCGCGCATGGGACGACGGGCTTCGGCCAGCCGCATCTTGCGGCGCGCCAGCTGGTTGAACACCTCGATCAGGATGGAGAAGGAAATGGCGGCGTACAGATAGCCCTTGGGCACATGCACGCCGAAGCCTTCGACCAGCAGCGAGAAACCGATCATCAGCAGAAAGCCCAGGCACAGGATGACCACCGAGGGCCGGCTGTTGATGAAGACGGTCAGAGGCTTGGAGGCCACCAGCATGATGCCGATGGCGATGACCACCGCCGCCATCATGATGGGCAGGTGTTCGACCATGCCCACGGCGGTGATGACCGCATCGATGGAGAACACCGCATCCAGCACCACGATCTGGGCCACGATGACCCAGAAGCTGGCGTACATGCGCGACCCCGAGGCGTGCGCGCCGCGGTTGTCGATGCGCTCGTGCAGCTCCAGCGTGCCTTTGAACAGCAGGAAGAAACCGCCCACGATCAGGATCAGGTCCCGCCCGGAGAAGTCCAGCTCGCCCAGGGATATCAGAGGATCGGTCAGCTGCACCAGATGCGACATGAGGGTGAGCAAGGCCAGGCGCATGATCAGCGCCAGCGACAGCCCCACGATGCGCGCGCGGTCGCGCAGTTCCGGCGGCAGCTTGTCCACCAGGATGGCGATAAATACCAGATTGTCTATGCCCAGGACGATTTCCAGGACCACCAGCGTCAACAGCCCTACCCAGGCCGTCGGGTCCATCAACCATTCCATGTCAGCTCCTTGTCGCCTTCATAAAAAATGCCCCGCGCTGCACAAGCCATAGCCCGCTTGCGGCCCCGGGAAGGGGCGCTTTCTGTCCTGGGCGGACCGATGGCAAAAAACACCCCGGCGGGCCGGGGTATGCGTACTGGATTCTAGTCCTGCATGTGCGCCAGCATCTGGGTGAAGATCTTCGGGGTGGCCGCCAGCACATTGCCGGTTTCCTTCCAGGTCTGCTCGCCGTCGAAGTCGGCGACCAGGCCGCCCGCCTCGGTCACCAGCAGCGAACCGGCCGCCAGGTCCCAGGGCTTGAGGTTGACGGCGCAGAAGCCGTCCAGACGGCCGCAGGCCACGTAGGCCAGGTCCAGCACCGTTGCGCCCACGCGACGCACGGCGGCGCATTCGCCCAGCATGTCGGCGAAGGGCGACGTGCTCTTCACGCCGGCGCCCGAATCGGGCACGTGCGCGCCGATCAGCGCATCGTGGTAGCGGGTCAGGCCCGACACCCGCACGCGGCGGTCATTCAGGAAGGCGCCGCCGCCCCGGCTGGCCGAGAAGATCTCGTTGCGGTTGGTGTCGAAAATGACCGCGTGGACGGTCTGGCCCCGATGCAGCAGCGCGATGGAGATCGCATAGGCCGGGAAGCCGTGGATGAAATTGGTGGTGCCGTCCAGCGGATCGATGACCCATTGGTATTCGGGTTCGCCATCGCCGCGCGGCTCCAGGGGCGGGCGCACGCCCGATTCCTCGCCGATGAAGCCGTGGTCCGGGTAGGCTTCGCTCAGGACTTCGATGATGGCTTCCTCTGCAGCGCGATCCACTTCCGTGACATAATCCTTGGGGCCTTTACGCGCAATCGACAGGTGTTCCAGGTCAAGACTGGCGCGATTGATAATGGTGCCGGCACGGCGAGCCGCCTTGATGGCGGTATTGAGCATCGGGTGCATGGAAATTCCGTATTTTTAACAATGATTGAGCCTGCCTCGTTCGCCCTGACGCAGGACGAGACCGCTTTGGCAGACACAGGAAGCGTTGCTTCAAACCAGCTATTTTAAATGACTCAGACGCAAGCATCGGCATTTAACGATAATTTTGACCGGGTTCGCTTCATTATGGTGCAACCCAGCCATCCTGGAAACGTGGGCGCGGCCGCACGCGCGATCAAAACCATGGGCTTCGGCGACCTGTGCCTGGTCGATCCGCAAGACCCCGGCGTGCTGCAGGATCCCCAGGCCATTTCGCTGGCCAGCGGCGCCACCGACGTGCTGGCCTCGGCCCTCATCGTCCCCACCCTTGCCCAGGCCCTGGAGCCGGTCACCCTGGCATTCGCCCTGACCGCCCGGCCGCGCTACCTGGGCCCGCCGCCGGCGGACATCCGTCGGACCGCCGAACTGAGCCGCGACCACCTGCGCAGCCACTCGGGCGCCGTGGCCATCGTGCTGGGCACCGAGCGCGTGGGACTGGCCAACGAACACATCGCCCAGTGCCAGTACGTCTGCCACATCCCGGCCAACCCCGAATACAGCTCGCTGAACGTGGCCCAGGCCCTGCAACTGGCAGCCTGGGAGCTGCGCTACGCGCTGATCGCCGCGCAAGGCGCCGACCTGATCCCGCATACCGAGGGCAAGGCCGACCCGGGCAAGGAGCTGGCCACGCAGGACAAGGTGCAGGCCCTGATGGCGCACTGGGAGCAGGCCATTGAAAGCGTCAAGTTCCTGGATCCGCGTCATCCCAAGAAACTGGTGCCGCGCATGCGCCATCTGTTCGCGCGCAATCAGTTGACGGTGGACGAGGTGGACATGCTGCGCGGACTGTGCACGGCCATGATCAAGACCGCCCGCGCGGCGGGCTTCCCCGTGCCTGGGCAGCCCTCTCCCGACGACGGGCAAAGCGTGCCAAAATAAGCTTATATGCTCAAACAGTTACGCGAAGACATAGCCTGCATCCTGCAGCGCGATCCGGCCGCCCGCAGCTCCCTGGAAGTGCTGACCTGCTACCCCGGCCTGCACGCCATCCTGATCCATCGCCTGTCCCATCGTCTATGGAACAGGAACTGGTTCTGGCTGGCGCGCTTCTGCTCGCACCTGGCCCGCATGCTGACAGGCATCGAAATCCATCCCGGAGCGCGCATCGGCCGGCGCGTCTTCATCGACCACGGCTTTGGCGTGGTGGTGGGCGAAACCGCCGAGATCGGCGACGACTGCACCATCTACCAGGGCGTCACCCTGGGCGGGACGCGGCTGTACAAGGGCGAAAAACGCCACCCCACCCTGGAAAACGGCGTGGTGGTGGGCGCAGGCGCCCAGGTCCTGGGCGGCTTCACCGTGGGGGCCGGGGCGCGCATCGGCTCCAATGCCGTGGTGGTCAAGCCCGTGCCGGCCGGCGCCACGGTCGTGGGCAACCCGGCCCGGCTCATCGTCAAGGAAGAGTCCGGTCCGCAGGAGCCGGCGGCGCAGATTCCCGCCGTCCCCGCAACGCCTTGCCAGAGCCCCGGCTGGGACGCGGCGCCCCTGCAGGACCTGCTGCGCCAGGGCCGCCCGGACCGCGATGCGCCCGAGGCGCCCGGTTTTGAAGCCTACGCCGTTTGCCGCGCCGCCGAGGACCCGGTGGCCAAGGTGCTGCAAGAGTTGATCGATCACACCGCCCGTCAGGACGCCCGCATCCACAAGCTGTGCCAAGCTCTGGAAGAACTGGGCCAGCGCGTGGAGAACGGCCAGCAGCCGCTGGACGCCGAGCGCCTGAACAAAATGGTGCAATAGGCACGCGGTCTGCCGCCGCCCCGGAGGGCGACCGCCTGGTGGACACCTGGGCCCAGCGCGTTTATTCTTACCTGAACCATTTTTTCGGTAAGCAACAGCGCGTTTCTATCCATGGACACACCCGAAATCGTCGAGCAGCAGGATTCGGCCGGACCCCGCACCCTGCAACGCGGCCTGCTCGTACTCAAGACCTTGCAGAACCACCAGGGCAAGGGACTCAGCGTGACCGACCTGTCGCGCGCCACCGGCCTGCAACGCCCCACCATCTACCGCCTGCTGGCCGCGCTGATGGACCATGACCTGGTCCAGAGCAGCCCCCACAGCCGGCGCTACACCGCCACGCGACAGGATCATGGGCTGCTCGGCCTGGACCCGCGCGTGACCATCATGCAGCCCATCATGCAGGAGCTTGCCCAGCTGACCGGCGACGCCGTCTTCCTGGTGGGGCGCGACGGCGACGAATCCGTGAGCCTGTGGCGCGAGATCGGCCCCTATCCGGTGCAGATCCTGGCCACCTACGTGGGCAAGCGCCAGCCCCTGGGCGTGGGCTCGGGCGGCATGGCCTACCTGGCCAAGCTCAGCGATGACACCATAGACCAGATCATCGAGCGCAATGCCGGCCAGCTCGACCAGTACGGCGGCATGACGCAGCGCGAAATGCGCCAGTTGGTGGCCAATACCCGCATACGCGGCTACTCCGTGGTGGGCAACTACGCCGTACGCGGCGCCCTGGGCGTGGGCGCAGCCTTGTGCGACCACAAGGGCCGCCCCATCCTGGCCATGAGCGTCACCGCCATCACCGAGCGCATGCCCGCGCCGCGCCAGAAGGAAATCGCCAGCCTGCTGCGCGACGCGCTGGACTCCGTGGCGGGCAAGTTCTAGGACGGCGCGCCCGGGCATGAAAAAGCCCCGCCCTCCCGGGCGGGGCCAACAGCCGCAAAAGGCAATATCAGGCCGCTTTTTCGGCGGTCGAGGATTGCAGGATTTCTCGAACCGGAATGGGAGTCTGCAGGCCGGCCCGGTTCAGCACCTGCACGGCCTGACGGTACAAGTCGAAACGCAGGTCCCAGAAATCCTCCGCCTTGGCCCAGGCGCGCAGGTTCACCGTGATGACGCTGTCCTTGTACTCCATGGCCATGACCTGCGGGGCCGGATCCTGCAGGACTTTTTCGTGGCCGTCCAGCAGTTGCTTGAGCAGTTCGATGGCGCGGTCCAGGTCATCGCCATAGCGCACGCCCACGCCGATGTCCAGACGACGGGTGGTGTTGCGGCTGTAATTGATGATGGGATTGCCCCAGATCAGGCTGTTGGGCAGGGAAAAATGAATGCCGTCCACCTGCACAAAGCGGGTCAGGAACAGGCCGACTTCCTGCACCGTGCCGTCGCCCTTGCCCACCACGGATACGAATTCGCCCGCCCGCAAAGGACGCAGCATCAGCAGCATGATGCCGGCGGCGATATTCTGCAGCGTGTTCTGCAAGGCCAGCCCGATCGCCAGGCCGGCGGCGCCCAGCACGGTGATGATGCTGGCCGTCTGCACCCCGAAACGAGCCAGCACGGCAATCAGCACGAAAATGCGGATGGTCCACACCGTGACGCTCTTGCTCATGGGAACGATAGTGGGATCGATGCGCGGCGAACGCTGCGCCAGCCGTTCGATGGCGCGCCCCGCCACCGAAGACAGCCACCAGCCCAGGATCAGGATGGCCAGCGCGATCACCACATTCAGCGCAATGGCCCAGGCGGCGGGAAACTCCACCATCCATGCTTTGAGTTTTTCCACTGTAGGGTCTCCTAGAGTTGCGGCGCAGGCCGCCGGCGTATGCCGCAGCGACCGCGAACCGGGAGCCGCCATCATAGCCTCTGGACCCTCGGCCCCTCAAACCCGCCCCCCAGGGCCTGCTTATCCACGCAAACTGTGGATAGGCCGCAGGAAAAACTGGGCAAATCAGCAAAACCCGCTTATATATCAATGCGATAAAACCCAAGGCCAAAAAACAGCCAGGTGGCTCCATTTTGCACGGCCTTATCCACCCAAAATGTGGACAAGTCGCAGGATAAGCCGTGCACCACCGCATTTAATAATTAAAAAACAACCACTTGCAGTTGATGATCAGAAAAACGACAGTTTTTGACGTTTTTCGTCGCCCGGCCAGTTCCCCTCCTTGCCGTTCCGGCTTATCCACAAAAGATGTGCATAAAATTCGGGAAAACCCTTGGAGTAACAATAAATTCCATTAGAAAACAAGCCATTGCTTAGCAGGGTCAAGAAATCGCCAAGCGCCTCCGCTCAGGCGGTCCGACGCCACACCGACGCGAGCCACGGCTGTTCCTCGCGAGGCCGCCCCTCGGGCCGGTAGTAATGACGTATTTCCTCGAAGCCCGCGTCCTGCATGCGCTGCGCCCATTGCTCCCAGGAGTAGTAGCAGCCATAGCGCTCGCCGTTCCAGCCCTCCTCGCCCTGGCCGCGCGGATTGGAGGAGAACAGCGCGCCGCCCGGACGCAGGCAGGCCCGCAGGCGCGCCAGCACCTGCGCCAATTCCGCGCTGGGCACATGAAACAGCACGGCGTTGGCGAAGACGCCGTCGAATGCGCCCGGCGGCAACGCCAGGTCCAGAAAATCCTGTTGCAGGACCTTCAGGCCGGTCTGGCGGCGCGCCATCTCCACGAACGCCGGGCAGGCGTCCAGCCCCACCGGCCTGTGCCCCAATGCCTGGAAGGCCAGCAGGTCCCGGCCCGGTCCGCAGCCCAGGTCCAGGATGTCGTAGGGTCCCGGCCCCGGCAAGGCGTCGAGCAGCGCCTGCCGGTTCTGGCTGACGTCGTGGTCCCAGGTTCCGTCCCGGAAGGCCTGGGCATGGCGTTGATAATGATCCACGGTGCGGCGGCTGGCTTCCTTCATGATCATCCTTTCCTGTCCTGTGGGTTTGCTTGACGGTGCCTGACTATGCGTCGACTATATCCCGAATACCAGCCTGAACCTTATGCCATGAAGCCCAGCTACCCCCTGTCCGTACTGGACCTGTCCCCCGTCACCCAGGGGTCCACCCCTGCCGAATCCTTCCGCCGCTCCGTCGACATCGCCCGCCATGTGGAAAACTGGGGCTACCGACGCTACTGGCTGGCCGAACATCACGGCATGCCCGGCATCGCCAGCGCCGCCACCTCGGTGCTGATCGGCCACATCGCCAGCCAGACGCGCCAGATCCGCGTGGGCGCGGGCGGCATCATGTTGCCGAATCATTCTCCGCTGCTCATCGCCGAGCAGTTCGGCACGCTGGAATCGCTGTATCCCGACCGCATCGACCTGGGCCTGGGACGCGCGCCCGGTTCGGACCCCGACACCGCCCGCGCCCTGCGCCGCAACCTGAACAGCGACCCAGACCAGTTCCCCCGCGATGTGATGGAGCTGCTGGATTATCTGTCGGACGAGCCGCGCAACCGCATCCTGGCGGTGCCCGGCAAAGGGCTGAACGTGCCCGTCTGGATCCTGGGCTCCAGCCTGTTCGGCGCTCAGCTGGCCGCCGCACTGGGCCTGCCCTACGCCTTCGCCTCCCATTTCGCGCCGGCGCAACTGATGCCGGCCATCGACATCTACCGGCGCCAGTTCCAGCCCTCCGCCTACCTGGACAAGCCCTACGTCATGCTGGGCTACAACCTGTTCGCCGCCGACTCCCAGGAAGAAGCCGAACTGCTGGCCTCCTCCTGGCAGCAGTCCTTCGTCAGCCTGCGCAGCGGCCGGCCCATCCAGTTGCCGCCGCCGGTGGCCAACTATTACGAGCAATGCAGTCCGCCGGCGCAGGCCTTGCTCGATTCGCTGCTCAGCTGCACCGCCGTGGGAGACGCGGACCGCGTGCGCGAACAGATGCAGTCCTTCATCCGCCTGACCGGTGCCGACGAACTGATGCTGAACGCCAACATCTACGATCATCGCAAGCGCCTGCGTTCCTACGAGATCGCCGCCGAGCTGCGCCACAGCCTGGCATGAACGCGCGCCGCCTGCAGGACACCGCCCTGCGCTACTTTCTGGAAGTGGCGCGCTGCGGCTCCATCGCCGAGGCGGCCGCCAATCTGCACGTGGCCGGCTCGGCCATCAGCCGCCAGATCAGCAGCCTGGAAGAGAGCCTGGCCACGCCGCTGTTCGAGCGCCATGCGCGCGGCATGACCCTGAACGCGGCCGGCGAACTGCTGGCCGCGCATGCGCGCCGCGCCGCCATGGACGCGGAACGCACGCTGCACGACATCGCCGCCCTGCAAGGCCTGCAGACCGGCCTGGTGCGCATCGCTTCCTCCGAAGGCGTGGCCGCCCAGCTCCTGCCGCAGTGCATCGCGCAGTTCCGCCGGCAGCACCAGGGCGTGCACTTCCAGCTCGACGTGCTGGCCCCCCGGCAAATCACCATGCTGCTGCTCAGCGGCCAGATCGACATAGGCATCAAGTTCACCCAGGCGGCGGACAAGGACATCAAGGTGCTGTTCCGGCGCGATGCTCCCGTCATGGCCCTGGCCGCCCCCGGCCACCCCGCCACGCGCACGCGACGCATCAGCCTGAAAAGCCTGCTGGCCCATCCTCTGGCCCTGCCTGGGCCGGACACCACGGTGCGGCAGATGCTGGACGTGGCCTGCAGCGCCCAGAACCTGGACCTGCGCCCCGTGCTGACCAGCAACCACATGAATTCCCTGCATCAGTTCGCCTTGTCGGGCGCCGGGGTGACGGTGTCGGCGGAGCTGTCGGCCCGGCACTTGATCGAGCAGGGCCTGCTCCAGGCCAGCCTGATCCAGGAACGCGTGCTGCTGGGCCGTCAGATCGAAGTCCAGGCCCTGGCGGGCCGCCGCCTGCCGCCCATTGTCCGCAGCTTCGTGGACTTCCTGACGCCCTGGCTGGAAACATCGGCCTGAGCATTGCCAAAAAAGCAAGGCAGACCTGCTAATTTCTTGCTGGTTCGGCATGTGGTGCTTTTATATGATCCTCTGAAAACAGGAGGAGACCCCATGAACATCCAGAATTCCGCCCTATCGCGGCCCGGCACGGGCGCCAAGAGCCGACGCTGGCTGCGCCCGCTGCGGGCGCTGGCCGGACTCTTGCTGGCCGGAGCCTGCGCGGCATCGCAATCAGCCCAGTGGCCGGAGCGCCCCATACGACTGATCGTGCCCTTTCCCACCGGCGGCGCCACTGACGTCATCAGCCGCCTGATCGCCGAACAGGCCTCCAAGGAGCTGGGCGCCAACATCGTGGTGGACAATCGCACCGGCGCCGGCGGCACCATAGGCACGGGCGAGGCCACGCGCAGCAAGCCGGACGGCTACACCCTGCTGCTGACCACCAGCAGCACCCACGCCGTCGCGCCGCACCTGTACCGCTCCCTGCCCTACTCGGTGGAAAAGGACTTCACCCCCATCGTCCACCTGGGCGACGCGGCCAGCGTGCTGCTGGTCAATCCGGGCGTGCCGGCCAAGACCCTGTCCGAGCTGATCGCCTATGCCCGCGCCCGCCCCGGCGAATTGAACTACGCCAGCAGCGGCAACGGCACCATCGTGCACCTGGGCACCGAAGCCTTCCTGAACCAGGCGGACATCGTCATGTCGCACGTGCCCTACCGCGGCACCGGCCAGGCCATCAATGATATGCTGGCAGGCTCGGTGCACGTCCTGCTGGACGCCATTCCCACGGGCATGCCTTATGTGCGCAGCGGCCAGCTGCGTGCGCTGGCGGTGACCGGTCGACAGCGCTCGCCGCTGGCGCCCGAGCTGCCCACCTTCCAGGAAGCAGGCCTGCCCGGCTATGAATCGCTGACCTGGTTCGGCCTGTACGGCCCGGCGGGCTTGCCCGACGACATCCGCGACAAGGCCTATGCCGCCTTCGCCAAAAGCATCCAGGACCCCAAGGTGCGCGAACGGCTGCAGAACCTGGGCGTGGACCTGCCGCGCAGCGCCAGCCGGGAGGAGTTCATCACCCTGGTGCGCGACGACAGTGATCGCTGGCGGGGCCTGATCGAAAAGACCGGCATACAGATTCAATAAGCATTTCTACAGAGCACAGCATGGACTGGACCAACCCTTACCCCTCTTCGCGCTCGGCCGTACTGGGCCGCAACATGGTCAGCACCTCGCATCCGCTGGCGGCGCAGGCCGGCCTGCACATGCTGCAGTCAGGAGGCAACGCCGTGGATGCGACGCTGGCGGCGGCCCTGGCGCTGACCGTGGTCGAACCCACGGGCTGCGGCATAGGCAGCGACGCCTTCGCCATCGTCTGGGACGGCCGCGAGCTGCACGGGCTGAACGCCTCGGGCCGCGCGCCGCGCGCCTGGACGCCCGAACGCTTCCAGGGACGGGAGCTGATGCCCGACAAGGGCTGGGAAAGCGTGACCGTGCCGGGCGCCGTCTCGGCCTGGGCGGAACTGTCGGCCAAGTTCGGCGCGCTGAGCCTGGAACAGGTGGCCGCGCCGGCCATCCATTATGCCCGCGAGGGCTTTGCGGTTTCGCCCATCATCGCCCGCCTGTGGGAGCTGGGGCGCCTGCGCCTGGGCGACCAGCCCGGCTTCGCTCAAGCCTTCCTGCCCGACGGCCGCGCACCGCTGGCCGGGCAGTGGTACCGCAATCCCGAACAGGCCGATACGCTGGAGCGCATCGCCGCCAGCCAGGGCAGGGACTTCTACACGGGCGAGCTCGCGCGGCGCATCGCCGCTTTTTCCCGCGAGCACGGCGGCGCCCTGGACGAGCAGGACCTGGCCGAGCACCGTGCGCACTGGTGCGGCACCATCAGCCAGGCCTTCGGCCGTTCCGTGCTGCATGAGATCCCGCCCAACGGCCAGGGCCTGGCCGCGCTGATGGCGCTGGGCATGCTGGAGCATGCGGGCATAGGCCGCGAACCCGTGGACCATGTGGATACCGTGCACCTGAGCATCGAAGCCATGAAGCTGGCCTTTGCCGACCTGTACGAACATCATGCCGACCTGGAGCACATGCGCCACGCGCCGGAACATCTGCTGGACGAAGGCTACCTGCGCGAACGCGCCGCCCTGATACGCCGCGACCAGGCGGGCGATCCCCGCCACGGCCTGCCCGGCCCTTCGGGCACCGTCTACGTCACGGCCGCCGACGCCTCGGGCATGATGGTGTCCTTCATCCAGTCCAACTACATGGGCTTCGGCTCGGGCGTGGTGGTGCCCGGCACCGGCATAAGCCTGCAGAACCGGGGCCACGGCTTCAGCCTGCGCCCCGGCCATGCCAACCAGGTGGCCGGCGGCAAGCGCCCCTCGCACACCATCATCCCCGCCTTCGCCATGAACGCGGACGGCAGTCCGCAGATGTCCTTCGGCGTCATGGGCGGGCCCTTCCAGTCCCAGGGCCATGTGCAGATGGCCTTGCGCGTGCTGCTGTACGGCCAGAACCCGCAGGCGGCCGCCGACGCGCCGCGCTGGCGCGTCACCGGCGGCCGGGGCGTGGCCGTGGAGCCGGACTTCGACCCGGCCGTGGTGCAGGCCCTGCGCGAACGCGGCCACGACATCCAGGTCGAAAGCGGCAGCGGGGTCTTTGCCTTCGGCGGCGCGCAACTGATCCTGCGCCAGGGCTCGCACTACGTGGGCGGCTCCGACCCGCGCAAGGACGGGCAGGTGGCCGCCTACTGACGCGACCCGGCCGACGGGACCGCCGCGCCCTCGGCCTGGGCCGCGGCCCGATTGCAGGCGCACAGGACCGCCAGGATGGAAGCGGTGGTGATGTTGCGGTCCACTCCCACGCCGAAGCAGCTGCCCATGCGCTGCACGCCGGCCAGCTCCACGATGGCCACGGCCTGCGCGTCCGAGCCGCTGCCCAGGCTGGACTGATGGAAATCGTCCACGCGCCAGCCCGCATCCAGGGCCGCGACCGTCGCCGCCACGGGCCCGCTCCCGCACCCGGTCAGCACGGCTTGCCCGCCCTGCCCGTCGATCAGGCGCAATTCGATCTCCTGGCCATCGTCGATGTCCTGCAGGCGATGCCCCTGGTAGCGCCACCGCCCCGAGCGGCGCGGGTCGCCATATTCCCGGCAGAACAGCGCCCAGATCTGCTCGGAGCTGATCTCCGTTTCGCTGTCGTCCACGCTGGCCTGCACCACCGCGCTGAACTCCACCTGCATGCGCCGCGGCATGCGCACGCCATGGTCCCGCTCCAGCAGATAGGCGATGCCGCCCTTGCCCGACTGGCTGTTGACGCGCACGATGCGGTCGTAGCTGCGGCCAAGATCATGCGGGTCGATGGGCAGGTAGGGCACGCGCCAGGGCTGCTCCGGTTTCTGCGCCGCCAGCCCCTTGGCGATGGCGTCCTGGTGCGAGCCCGAGAACGCCGTGAAGACCAGGTCGCCCACATAGGGATGGCGCGGATGGATGGGCAGGCTGGTGCAGTCCTCCACGATGCGCGCCACGGCGGCGATGTCCGAGAAATCCAGGCCCGGCGATATGCCTTGGGTGTACAGGTTGAGCGCCAGGGTGACCAGGTCCAGGTTGCCGCTGCGCTCGCCATTGCCGAACAGGCAGCCTTCGACGCGCTGCGCGCCGGCCAGCAAGGCCTGTTCGGCGCAGGCCACGCCCGTGCCCCGGTCATTGTGCGGATGCACGGACAGCACGATGTGTTCGCGCCGTTCCAGGCGCCGGTCCATCCACTCGATCTGGTCGGCGAACACATTCGGCGTGGACACTTCCACCGTGGTGGGCAGATTGATGATCATGGGACGTCCCGGACCGGCGTCCCAGGCACGGATGGCGGCATTGCACACCTGCAGCGACACCTCCAGCTCCGCCATGCAGAAGGTCTCGGGCGAATACTGCAGGATCCATTCGGTCTGCGGCTGCGCTTCGGTCAATTCGCGCAACAGGGCGATATGACGCTCCACCATGGCGATGATCTCGGGCACGGTCAGCCCGAACACCAGCTCTCGCCAGGCCGGCGCGATGGCGTTGTAGAAATGGACGATGACGCGCCGCGCGCCCTGCACGCTGCGCACGGTCTCGTGGATCAGGTCTTCGCGCAGCTGCGTCATGACCATGGGGGTCACGTCCGCCGGAATGCCGCCTTCGTCGATCAGGCCGCGGATGATGTCGAAGTCCGTGCGCGAAGCAGCCGGAAAGCCCAGCTCGATCTCCTTGAAGCCCAGCCGCACCAGTTCATGGAACAGGCGCAGCTTGCGCTCGCGGTTCATGGGTTCGAACAAGGCCTGATTGCCGTCGCGCAGATCGGTGGACAGCCATACGGGCGCCTGGGTCAGGGTGCGCGAGGGCCACTGCCTATCGGGCAGCGCGACGGGAGGAAAGGGGCGGTATTTGGTCTGGGGCTGGCTCAACATGGAAACCTCTCTTGCAATGAATGGAGCGATTTCCCTGGCGGGCCGGGCCGCCTGTTCAGGTCGGGATCAGGGGAAATCGTTCTCTGCGCGCAAACGGCAGGCCGACCCCGACCAGGGTCAGGGATAGGCGTGCCGATAGCGCGAGGTGGAACGGGTTCATGCCGGGATCCAGAAAACGGAAAGGACAAGGGCATGATACGCAGCACTTGCAGGACTTGATTTCTATAATATGTCTATTGCTATCTTGAAAGAGCCAAGCATGCAGGAACTGGACCTGTCCCTTCACGACACGGCCGCCGCCCGCCTGAGCGGGGCCGCGGCGGACTACGCCGACGGCGCGGTCGTCCCTCCCCACCGCCATGCCCGCTGCCAGCTGCTGGCGACCTTGCAAGGCGTCGTGGAGGTGCGCACGCCCACGGCGCGCTGGCTGATCCCGCCCGACCGCGCCATCTGCCTGCCGCCCGATACCGACCACGAGCTGCTCATGCGCGGCGCCGTGCGGGTGCGCTGCCTGTACCTGGCGCCGGAGGTGCGTCCGGACCTGCAGCAGGCTCCCGGAGTGATCGCCGTCAGTGCGCTGCTGCGCGAGATCATCGCGGAGCTGGCTCTGCTGTCCACCGACATCGAAACCGGCCGGCGCGGGCAGTTGCTCAGCGAGTTGCTGCTCGAGGAACTGGACAGGCCCGCCGACGCCGCCTATCTCCTTCCCTGGCCGCAGGATGGGCGCATCGCCCGCGTCTGCCAGCAGCTGCTGGATCAGCCGGCCCTGGATCTGACCGCCCAGCAATGGGCCGGGCAACTGGCCATGAGTCTGCGCACCTTCCACCGCCACTTCGAACGCCAGACGGGCATGCGCTTTGGCCGCTGGCGCCAGCAGGCCCGCCTGCTGCACGCCCTGGAAGCCCTGAATCGCGGCCAGGCCGTGCTGCAGACCGCCTTGGACTGCGGCTACGACAGCCACAGCGCCTTCACGGTGGCGTTCCGCCGCCACTTCGGCTTCACGCCGTCGACGGCGCGCGCCTGATTGTTGACGCATCTGCAACACAAGGGCTGCATGCCCGTGAGGTTTTCACGATCTGGCGATACAGACTGCGTTACGATCAAACAGCGTCCCGCCCCGCACCCCTCGGGCGGAGCCCCTCTTCTTCCAATCGGGCCCGCCATCCGCAGGCCTGCCAGCCGGAGCCCCCTCGGTGCTGTCTTTCTTCGAACGCCGCGTTCCGCCCTATCCGGAACATGAACCCGCTATTCCTCCCAAAGGCTTCTTCGCCTTCATCTGGGCCTGTACGCGCGGCTCGCGCGGCTGGATCGCCCTGCTGACCATCACCTCCATAGGCCTGTCCGCCTACGAGGCGCTGCTGTTCGGTCTGCTCAGCTACATCGTGGACTGGCTGCCCTCCATCGAGCCGGCGCTGTTCTGGAGCCAGCAGGGCCCCACGCTGCTGGGCATCGCCGCCGTGCTGCTGGGCAGCGTCCTGCTGCTGGGGCTGCACACCATGGTCATGCACCAGGCCCTGGCCATCAACTTTCCCATGCGGCTGCGCTGGCTGTTCCACAAGCTGATGCTCAACCAGAGCATGTCCTTTTACGCGGACGAGTTCGCCGGCCGCATCACCACCAAGATCATGCAGACCGCCCTGGCGGTGCGCGAAACCCTGTTCATGGCGGTGGAAGTGGTGGTGGGCATGGGAGCCTATCTCATCAGCATCCTGATCCTGACCGCCAGCTTCGAGCGCCTGCTGATGATTCCCTTCCTGCTCTGGGTGCTCTGCTATGCCTTCGTATGCTGGTATTTCGTGCCGCGCCTGGGCAAGATAGGCAGCGAACAGGCCGACGCCCGCGCCCTGATGACCGGCCGCATCACGGACGCCTACACCAATATCACTACCGTCAAGCTGTTCGCCCATACCCGCCGCGAGGCCGATCACGCGCGCCGCGCCATGGAGCGTTTCCAGCAGACCGGCTATGCGCAGATGCGCCTGGTCAGCCAGTTCGAAGTCGCCAACCACGTGCTGGCCACCTTGCTGCTCATCGGCTCCACGGGCCTGGCGCTGTACCTGTGGTCGCAAGGACAGAGTTCGGCCGGCGTGGTGGCGGCCATCATGGCCGTGGCCTTGCGCCTGTCGGGCCACTCCCACTGGCTGATGTGGGAACTGACCAATCTGTTCGAGAACGTGGGCACCATCCAGGACGGCATCAACACGCTGACGCGCGAACCCACCGTGGTGGACGCGCCCGACGCCCGTCCCCTGCAGGTGCGGCAAGGCTGCATCGAGTTCCAGGACGTCAGCTTCGCCTACCGCGACAAGAGCCGCCAGATCATCGACAAGCTGAACCTGGTCATCCAGCCGGGCGAGCGCGTCGGCCTGATCGGGCGCTCGGGCGCGGGCAAGTCCACGCTGGTCAACCTGCTGCTGCGCTTTCACGACGTGGACAGCGGCGTGATCCGCATCGACGGGCAGGACATCGCCCACGTCACCCAGGACAGCCTGCGCGAGGCCATCGGCATGGTCACGCAGGACACCTCGCTGCTGCATCGCTCCATGCGCGACAACATCCTGTACGGACGACCGGATGCCGCGCCGCAGCAACTGGAAGAGGCCGTAAAGCGCGCGGCCGCCGCGGACTTCATCGTCAATCTGCACGACCGCGAAGGCCGCCAGGGCCTGGACGCGCATGTCGGCGAGCGCGGCGTCAAGCTGTCCGGGGGCCAGCGCCAGCGCGTGGCCATCGCCCGCGTCATGCTCAAGGACGCCCCCATCCTGCTGCTGGATGAAGCCACCAGCGCGCTGGACTCGGAGATCGAGGCCGCCATCCAGGAAAGCCTGGACACGCTGATGCAGGGCAAGACCGTGATCGCCATCGCCCACCGCCTGTCCACCATCGCCGCGCTGGACCGCCTGATCGTGCTGGACCAGGGCCGCATCGTCGAACAGGGCAGCCACCAGGAACTGCTGCAGCAAGGCGGCCTGTACGCCCGCCTGTGGGCGCGCCAGAGCGGCGGCTTCCTGGGCGAGACGGGCCGGCAGGAACACTAGAAGTCCTGCGGACAGGCCTGCACGCCGCCCCGGCGGAGTCATTCTGTTGCCAAAAAATACTGACGGCCGCCGCGACTGACATTAGAATTCCGGGAGCTGAAGCTTCGCCCGTGCACGGCGAAGCTTTTTTTTCAACCCGATACGCACTCAATACCAGACGCTCGTCATCATGTTTCTAGTCTTCCCTGATTCCGACGCCATCGCGCGGCACCTCAGCGCACGCCTGACCGAGATCATCCACAACGATCCGCAGGCCGTCCTGGGCCTGGCCACCGGCGGCACCATGGAGCCCATCTACGCCCGCTTCGTACAGGACGCCCTGGAAAGCCGGCTGGACGTGTCGCAGGTCAGCAGCTTCAACCTGGACGAGTATGTCGGCCTGGCGGCCGCCCATCCGCAAAGCTACAACCACTACATGCACCAGCACCTGTTCGATCACCTGGCTTTCGACGAGTCGCGCCTGCGCCTGCCCGACGGCCTGACCACGCAACTGGAGCAACACTGCCGGGATTATTCGGACGCGATCGCCTCGCACGGCGGTGTGACCTTGCAGCTGCTGGGCGTAGGCACCAACGGCCACATCGGCTTCAACGAACCGGGCACCCCCTTCGACAGCCGCACGCACGTCGTGGAACTGTCCGAGCGCACCCGCGTGGACAACAGCCGCTTCTTCGATTCCATGGAGGAAGTGCCCACCTCGGCCATCACCATGGGCATCCAGGACATCCTGAGCGCGCGCGAAATCGTGCTGGTGGTCACCGGCGAACACAAGGCCCGCACCATGTTGAACTACCAGGAAGGCGGCATCACGGAAAAGCTGCCCTTCACGGCGCTCAAGCTCCACGCCAACACGCACATCCTGCTGGACGAAGCCGCCGCCAGCCTGCTGGACGACACGCTCTGCCAGAGGCCGCCGCAACAGGCCTGCGCCTGATCCGCCGCCCCGACCCGTCCTGGACGGGTATTTTTTTGTCCCCTGTTTCCAAGCAGCGCTCCCCGGCCGATCCCCCTCCCTTCACTCCTTATCAACGCTCCCCACGCCATGATGACCAGGTTTCCGGCGCGCTCCGCGCTTTGCAACCCCTTTTCCATCTGGCGCCATGAACATTTTCCCCTTCTGGTCCGGCAAATGGCGCGCGCGGCTCGTGCCGATCGCCTTGATCATCCTGCCTTTGGTGTCCGCTGCGCTGCTGCTGAACCGGCCAGCCTCGGACGCGCCGGCTGCCGACCCGGCCCAAGCGGCGGCCCCCGCCGTCAGCATCGCCAGCGCCCAACCGGCCCGATGGACGCGCACGCTGCGCGTCTTCGGCACATTGGTGGCGCAGGACGCGGTGGCCATCAGCAGCACACTGGCCGAGCTGCGCATCGCCCGCGTCCTGGTGGAGGAAGGCGACCACGTGCATGCAGGACAAGTCCTGGCCGAGCTGGACGATACGCAGCACCGCGCGCGCCTGCGGCAGGCGCAGGCCGAACTGGACAAGGCCCGCGGTGAATTGCGCGCGCATCAGGCCGAGCATGACGACGCGCAGCGCCACCATGCCCGCCTGCAGGCCTTGGGAGTGGGGCCCGTCAGCGCTCATCTGATCGAGGAACAGAAAGCCCGCGCACAGGCTGCGCTGGCGCGCATGCAGGCGGCGCAGGCCCAGGTGCAGCGCGCCCATGCGGCCGTGGAGCAGAACAGCGATCAACTGGAACAGACGCGCATCCTGGCTCCCCAGGCGGGCCTGCTGTTGCAGCGCCATGCCCAGGCTGGCGCCCTCAGCGGCACGCAGCCCCTGTTCGTGCTGGCCGGCCAGGGCAGGCTGGAGCTGGAAGGCGAACTGCCGGCCCAGGAGCTGGCCTTGCTGCAGCCGGGCCTGACCGCGCGCATTCGCCTGCAGGAACAGGAGCTGACGGGCACGGTGCGCCTGGTGTCGCCGCGAATCGATCCCTATACCCGCCTGGGCAAGGTACGGATCGCCCTGCCGGACTCCATCCCGCGAATGCAAGCCGGACAGTTCGTGCAGGCGGTGCTGGAGCTGCCCAGCCGGGACCTGTCGGTAACGGTGCCTGCAGCCTGCCTCGTCATGGACACGGCGGGCCACGCCGGCGTCATGGTCGTCAACGAACATCGGCAAGCCATCTGGCGCCGCATCCAGCCCGGCGAGCGCCACGACGGACAAGTGGAAATACTCGCCGGGCTGCAGGCCGGCGAGCATGTCGTGGCCCAGGCTGCTGCTTTCCTGCGCGACGGCCAGGCAATCATCCCGTCCGCCCCATGAGCTTCCAGCTGTCCTCCTGGGCGATACGCCGCCCCGTCCCCACGCTCGTCCTTTTCCTGATCCTGACCCTCTGCGGCTGGCACGCCTTTCGCATGCTCCCCATCCAGGCCAGTCCGCAGGTCAGCTTCCCCCTGGTGTCCATCACCGTGACCCAGGCGGGCGCCGCCCCCAGCGAGCTGGAACTGGACGTGGCGCGTCCCGTGGAAGACGCGCTGGCCGCCCTGCCCGGCCTGAGGCGCATCACCTCCACGTTGAGCGACGGCCTTTACCTGGGCATGGCGGAATTCCAGCTGGACGTGGCGCCGGACCGCGCCGTCAGCGACGTGCGCGACGCCATCGCCAAAGTGCGCGCCGAGCTTCCCGGCTCCATCCAGGAGCCGCAGGTCGCCCGCGTGGACGTGGAGAACGAAGCGCTGAGCTACTACGCCGTGGGCGGCGAAGGCCAATCGCCTGCAGACCTATCCTGGTTCGTGGACGACACGGTGCGGCGCGCCTTGCTGGCGGTGCCCGGCGTCGAGCAGGTCGAACGCCTGGGCGGGGTGCGCCGCGAGATACGGGTGGAGCTCAAGCCCGAGCGCCTCCTGGCGCTGGACCTGAGCGCGGCCGAGGTGAACGCGCAGGTGCGCCGCCTGAACGTCAATCTGCCCAGCGGACGCGCCCGGCTGCATGGCCAGGAGCAGGCCATACGCACGCTGGGCGGGCAGCCTGACCTTGAGGCCCTGGCGGCGCTGCCGATCAGCCTGGGCGAGCGGCGCTGGGCCCGCCTTTCGGAACTGGCCGATATTCATGACGGGCACGAAGAGATCCGCCAGCAGGCCAGGCTGGACGGACGGGAGGTCGTGGCCTTCGCGGTCTACCGCGCCAAGGCCGCCAGCGACACCATCGTGGACCAGGGCGTGCGGCAAGCCTTGGCCCAGTTGCAGGACCAGCACTCCCAACTGCGGATAGAGCCCATCCTGACCCTGGTGGACTACACCTACGACAGCTTCAAGACCTCCATGACGGCCTTGCTCGAAGGCGCTGCGCTGACCGTGCTGGTGGTGCTGCTGTTCCTGCGCAACGGCCGCGCCACGCTGGTGGCCGCGCTCGCCCTGCCCCTGTCCATCCTGCCGGCTTTCGCCGTCATGGCCGTGCTGGGCTACACGCTCAACAGCATCACCCTGCTGGCCCTGACTCTGGTCATCGGCATCCTGGTCGACGACGCCATCGTGGAAATCGAGAACATCGAGCGTCACCTGGCCATGGGCAAGCGTCCCTTCCAGGCCGCCATCGACGCCGCCGACGCCATCGGACCCGCGGTGATCGCCATCACGGCGGCCATCGTGGCGGTGTTCCTGCCGGTCAGCTTCATCGGCGGCTACATAGGCCAGTACTTCGAACAGTTCGGCGTCACCGTGTCGGCGGCCGTCCTGGCCTCCCTGCTGGTGGCGCGCCTGGCCACGCCGCTGCTGGCCGCCTACCTGCTGCGCCCCGCCGCGCCGGCGCCGGCCGCGGCCGAGCACGGCTGGATGAAGCGTTACCTGGCGCTGCTGTCCCTGGCCCTGGCGCACCGCCGCCTGGCCCTGTCCAGCGGCGCAGCCATTCTTGCCTCGTCCCTGCTGCTGGTGCCTCTGCTGCCTTCGGGCTTCCTGCCCGCCGCCGACCAGGGTCTGAGCCACCTGAATGTCACGCTGCCTCCCGGATCCACCCTGCAACAGACCGATCTGCGCCTGCAGGAACTCAGCCGCGTCATCGCCCGTCACGAGGACGTCGCACTGGTGTTCGCCACGGCGGGCGGAGCGGACTCCAGCGGCGCACAGGACGTCTCGCGCGGCCGCCTGCTGATCCGCCTGAAACCCTACGAACAGCGCCGCCGCAGCCAGAAAGACGTCGAACAGCAACTGCACGAGCAATTGTCCGGATTCAGCGACCTGCGCTACTACTTCCGGGGCCGAGGCGACGAGCGCGACCTGAGCATCGTCCTGCTGGGCGCCGACGCACAAAGCCTGTCGCGCAGCGCGCACGAATTGGCCGCGCAGATGCGCGCGCTGCCCGGCCTGGCCGGGGTGCAGGTCAACGAGCCTTTGCTGCGGCCGGAATTGCAGGTGCGGGTGAACGCCGAGCAGGCCGCCCTGAGCGGGGTCACCAGCCAGGATATCGGCGCGACGCTGCGCGTGGCCACCCTGGGAGAGACCGACACGGAATCGGCCCGCTTTTCGCTGCCCGACCGGCAGGTGCCCATACGCGTGCTGCTGCCCGCTTCCGCCCGCCAAGACCTGGACCTGCTGAAGCGGCTGCCCATCCCAGCCGGTCCCGAAGGCGGCGCGGGGCTGCATGCGGTCGCCGAACTGAGCCTGGGCGCGGGGCCGGCGCGCATAGACAGGCTGGACCGCCAGCAACGCATTTCGGTGGACGCCGACCTGCTGCCCGGCCGGACCCTGGGGCAGGCCCTGGAAGCCATAGAGGCCCTGCCCGCCCTGCGGAACCTGCCGGCCGGCGTCACCCGCAGCGATACGGGCGATGCCGAACTGATGCAGGAAATGTTCGACAAGTTCGGCCTGGCGATGGGTTTCGGCGTGCTGATGGTCTATGCCGTGCTGGTGCTCCTGTTCCGCGATTTCCTGCAGCCCCTGACCATCCTGGTCGCCCTGCCCCTGTCCATCGTGGGAGCCATCGCCGGGCTGCTGCTCTACCGGGCCGCGCTGGACCTGGCCGCCATCATCGGCATCCTGATGCTGATGGGCATCGTCACCAAGAACTCCATCCTGCTGGTGGAGTTCGCCGGCGACAAGCGCCGCCAGGGCATGGACGCGACAACCGCCCTGCTGCAGGCCGGCCGCGAGCGCGCCCGTCCCATCGTCATGACCACGCTGGCCATGGTGGCGGGCATGGCGCCCACCCTGTTCCTGAGCGGCGCCGACGCCGGCTTTCGCGCGCCCATGGCCGTGGCCGTGATCGGCGGGCTGATCAGCTCGACCCTGCTCAGCCTGGTCTACGTGCCCGTGGTCTACAGCTACCTGGACCAGCTGCGGTACTGGCTGGGCCGCCGCCTCGCCCCGCTGAGCTCGGTCACCGCCGAGGACCGGCGGCAGGCCGAGGAGCGGGCGGCGGGGAAAGGCTGAAACTCAGGCCGGCCCAGGCTGCCGCTCAAGAAAGCCGATCTGTTCAAAATTCACCCTTGGCTTCATGGGTGAACACATACCGGCACGATCGCGACCACAAACTTGTCCCGGCACGCCTGGCCCCACCCCGCCCCCGCTCGCTACAATAGCCAATTGGCCGTCCTCGAGACGGCGTTGTTGTTGATTTCCGACCTGTACTGCGCCATGACCTCCACCGCCGACCTGTCCGCCCACACGCCCATGATGCGCCAATACCTGCAGTTGAAAGCCGAAGCCGGCTCGCATCTGCTGTTCTATCGCATGGGGGATTTCTACGAAATGTTCTATGCGGACGCGGAGCGGGGCGCGCGGCTGCTGAACCTGACGCTGACCAAGCGCGGCTCGTCCAACGGCGAACCCATTCCCATGGCCGGCGTGCCCTTCCACGCCATGGAAGGCTACCTGGCCCGTCTGGTCGCGCTGGGCGAATCCGTGGCCATCTGCGAGCAGATCGGCGACCCGGCCGCCAGCAAGGGGCCGGTGGAGCGCAAGATCGTGCGCGTGGTCACGCCCGGCACGCTGACCGACGACGCCCTGCTGCCGCCCAAGGCGGACCGCATGATCGCCGCCTGCACCACCCTCAAAATACAGCGCCAGGAGCTCGTGGGGCTGGCCTGGATGAACCTGGCCAGCGGCGAATTCATGGTGTGCCAGTGCGAGCCGGACATGCTGGAAACCGAGCTGAACCGCATCAGCCCGGCCGAACTGCTCTACCCCGAAAGCCTGCGCCATCTGCCCGAGCTGCCCGGCGCCAGCTGCCACACGCTGCCGGACTGGCATTTTGCGCAGGACGGCTCGCGCCAGACGCTGCTGGATCACTTCAAGCTGGATTCCCTGGCCAGCTTCGGGCTGGACGATCTGCCCGCCGCCTCGGCGGCGGCCGGCGCCCTGCTGCGCTACGTGGGCAGCACGCAATCGCAGTCCCTGGCGCACATCATCGCCATCCGCGTGCAGCACGGCTCGGACTTCGTGGTGCTGGACGCGGTCACGCGCAAAAACCTGGAGATCACCGAAACCATCAGCGGCGAGACCAGCCCCACCCTGTTCTCCACCCTGGACCACTGCCAGACGCCCATGGGCAGCCGCCTGCTGCGCCGCTGGCTGCACCATCCGCTGCGCCTGAACCAGGCCGCCCAGCAGCGCCAGGACATCGTCTCGCTGTTCTTCCAGGCCCAGCAGGCGGCCAGCCTGGACGCGCGCGATCCCCTGGGCCTGTTGCGCCGGGCATTGAACAGCTTCCCCGACCTGGAACGCATCGCCACGCGCATCGCGCTGCGCAGCGTGCGGCCGCGCGAACTGGCCAGCCTGCGCGACGCCCTGGCCAGCCTGCCTGAACTGCGCGCCGGGCTGGAGCAGAACTTCGGCGCCGCGGGCGGATTGCACGACCATCTGCAGCGCCTGGCGCTGAACCCCGAACTGGCCGCCCTGCTGCAGGCCGCCATCGCCCCTGAACCCGCCCTGCTGGTGCGCGACGGCGGCGTCATCGCCGACGGCTACGACGCCGAGCTGGACGAATTGCGCAGCCTGGCCAGCGACAGCGGCGACGTGCTGATGCGCATCGAAGCCCGCGAACGCGAGCGCACCGGCATCGCCACCCTGCGCGTGGAATACAACCGCGTCCATGGCTTTTTCATCGAGGTCAGCCGCGGCCAGGCCGACAAGGTGCCGGACGACTACCGCCGCCGCCAGACCCTGAAGAACGCCGAACGCTTCATCACCCCGGAACTGAAGGAATGGGAGGACAAGGTGCTCTCGGCCAAGGACCGCAGCCTGGGCCGCGAGAAGTTCCTGTTCGACGCCCTGCTGGACCGGCTGCAGGATTATGCCGGCCCTCTGGCCCTGTGTTCCTCCGCGCTGGCGGAGCTGGACGCCCTGTCCTCACTGGCCCTGCACGCCCTGGACAACGACTGGGTCGCGCCCGAACTGAGCGAACAGGCGGGGCTGTGGATCGAAGCCGGCCGCCACCCCGTGGTGGAGCGCAGCATCGAACACTTCACGCCCAATCATTGCGAAATGCACGCGCAGCGCCGCATGCTGCTGATCACCGGCCCCAACATGGGCGGCAAGTCCACCTATATGCGGCAGGTGGCGCTGATCGCCCTGCTGGCGCGCGTGGGCAGCTTCGTGCCGGCGCGCAGCGCGCGCATCGGCCAGATCGACCGCATCTTCACGCGCATCGGCGCGGCCGACGACCTGGCGGGCGGCCGCTCCACCTTCATGATGGAGATGACCGAGGCCGCCGCCATCCTGGCCGGCGCCACGCAGTACAGCCTGGTGCTGATGGACGAGATAGGCCGGGGCACCTCCACCTATGACGGCCTGGCGCTGGCCTGGTCCATCGCGCATCGCCTGCTCAGCCACAACCAGGCGCTGACGCTGTTCGCCACGCACTACTTCGAGATCACCCGCCTGCCCAACGAACTGCCCACGGCGGCCAATGTGCATCTGGCCGCCGCCGAATCCGCTTCGGGCATCGTGTTCCTGCACGAAGTCCAGGAAGGACCGGCCAGCCGCAGCTACGGCATCCAGGTGGCGCAGCGCGCCGGCATCCCGGCCGCGGTCATCCGCCAGGCCAGCCGCGAGCTGAACCGCCTGGAAACCCAGAACGACCCCAGCGCGCAGCTGGATCTGTTCAATGCCGGCAGCGCGCCCGCCGCCCGCGAAGAGCCCGACCCCGCCACCGAGCAGGCCCTGGACCTGATGGACCAGTTCAAGCGCCTGGACGTGGACGACTTGAGCCCGCGCGCCGCGCTGGACTTCCTGTATCAGGTCAAGAAAAGCCTGAAGGACTGAAAGAAAAACGGGCCGGTGGATTCGAACCCCCGGCCCGTCCCCGGGTCAGGCCCGAAAGCCCGGCGCCTTCGGTTCAGTATTGACTGGCGGGCAGATGCACCATCAGCCCATCCAGTTCGGGCGTCAAGGCGATCTGGCAGGCCAGCCTGGAGTTCCCGCGCACCTCGCTGGCGCACTCCAGCATATCCACTTCCTGTTCCTGCGCAGGCGGCAGGCGCGCCTGCCACTCCGGCGGCACGTACACATGGCAGGTAGCGCAAGCGCAGGCCCCTCCGCACTCCGCCACGATGCCCGGCACATTGTTCAGCACCGCGCCCTTCATCAAGCTCAGGCCCGGCTCCACCTGCACGGCGTGCGTCGCGCCGCCGTGCTCCACATAATTGACTGTAATCATCTCGGTTCCTTGTAAAGCACACCCGCGTTCAGGCGGGCACGGCGGCCAGCGCCGCCGCCAGCTTGCCGGCGCCGTCCAATTTGTCCAGGTCCAGCTCGCGCCCCTGGGCGATGGCCTTGCGCGCCTGCATGAAATCCGCCGGCGCATTGACGCATTCGGCGGCCTGCAGGCGGGCGCCCTGCAGATGCAGCACGCAGAACCGCCCCTGCCGGACATCGCCCAGCACGTGGGTCCGCGCGCCGGCTCCGGCCAGGCCCGCCATCTGCAGCTTGGCCTCGTATTGATCCGACCAGAACCAGGGAACATCCGGCTCGGCCGGCGGCCGGCCGCACAGGTACAGGGCCAGTTGGCGCGCCTGCTCCAGCGCGCTGGGCACGCTTTCCAGACGACGCCGGGCGCCATCGGCCAGGGTCCGCACGCTGACATCGCCGATGGCATACACCCGCGGCCACGGGCTGCGGGCGGATTCGTCCACCGGAATGCCGTCCGCGCAATCCAGGCCGGCTCGCTGCAGCAGCTCCGTATTGGGCGTGGAGCCGACGCCGACCAGCACCACGTCGGCGTCCAGTTCGCGCCCGTCGCCCAGGCGCACGCCGCGCACGGCCGTCTCGCCCAGCATGGCCTGGACCTGCACGCCCAGCTCCACCGTCACGCCCCGGCTGCGGTGCAAGTGCGCCAGATGATCGGACAGCGTCGCCGACGCCAGCCGCGACAACAGGCGCGACTGCTGTTCCAGCACGACCGCCTCCACGCCCAAGGCCCTCGCCGTGGCCGCCACTTCCAGGCCTATGAAGCCGCCGCCGACGATGGCCAGGCGCCGCGCGCCCGCCAGGGCCTGCTTCAAGGCCCGGGCATGACCCAGCTCCCGCAACGCGTGCACGCCCTGCAACTCCCGCCCCGGCAGGTCGAGCTCCCGGGCGCGGGCGCCGGTGGCCAGGACCAGATGGTCGAAAGCCACCTCGGATCCGTCCGCGCAGCGCAGCCGCCGGTCCTGCAAGGACAGGTCCTGCACCACGCAGCCCAGGCGCAGGTCTATGTCCTGCTCGGCATAGAAAGCGGGCGCTCGCAGCAGCAGATCCTGCTCCTGCGTTTCACCCTTGAGCCAGGCCTTGGACAGGGGCGGGCGCATGTAGGGCGGACTGGACTCCCGGCCCAGCAGGACGATGGGGCCGCGATAGCCCTGCTGGCGCAACTGCCCGGCCAGGCTGCCGCCGGCATGGCCTGCACCCACGATCACGAGGCGGCCGTCCATATCAGGCCTCCGTCCGCTTGTAGCCCGCTTTCCGGGCAAGGGCTGCACATGTCTTCATGATGGTTCTCATCTCGAAGGTGAATCAGGCGTCGATCAGGCCCGCCGCATGCAGGGCGCTGATCTCTTTCCAGGACTGCCGGATGAAGCGCGCGGCGGCCACGTTCTGCTCGAACAGGTCGTAACGCGCCGCAAGGCCGTAATCGGGCAGATTGATCATCTCGGTGGTGATGTAGCGCAAAGGGCTTTGCGGATGCGTGATGTGGTAGCGCAGCACCTGGCGTATGGCCTCCTTGGAAGGCTCGAGCTGCCAGGCGTGCCAGGGAGAGTGCCACTGGCCGGGGCCGGGCTTGACCATGGGATATTGGATGCCGCGCGCAAACCGGCCGTCCTCGTTGCGATGCCACAGATTGGCGGGCTGCTTGGGCGCCACGGTGCGCAACTGGGTCCATTTCACGATGTTCATGTCCAGCCAGCGCTCGCACAGCGAGCCGGACTCGAAGGGATCCAGGACCAGCTCCCCGCGCTCCACCTGCTCCCGCACCCCCGACAAGGCCAACTCCCCGGGCTGGTGCATCTTGAAGACCACGTGACTGTAGTCCAGCGTGAAGTTGAACGGGACGCCGCGCTCCTGCACGGCGCGCGCGACGGTCTCCACTCGCGGAAAAAACTCCGTCCACATGTTCACGTGCAGCTCGAAGCTGGGCTCCACGCCCAGCGCCATGCCTTCGTCATACACCTGCAGGTAGTGGTCGACGATTTCCTGGTCGCTCAGCTCATGACCGTCCGCATGATGCGTGAAGGTCATGATGTTGTGGCAGGCCGCGCCGATGTCGCGGCAGATGCGCAGATTGTCGCTGAGCAGGGCCTCGTCCTGACCCAGGCGGTAGAACCAGCTGGCGGTATGCACAGGCAGGTCATGGCGCGCCATGGCCTGTTCATATTCGCGCAGATTGCCGCGCAAGGGGATGCGGTCGAAATAGTCGAACACGCCCGACTCCTTGACCATGCGGAACTGCTCGTCGATGGACGCCTCCTGCAGCCCGACCGGCTTGTCCAGTCCGGAGCGCTGCGCGCCCCGCCCGTTGCAGCCGATCAGAAACGGCGGCGCGGACTTCTGATTTGCCGTACTCATGCCGTCACCGCGCTGTCATCCATCATGCGCTCGACCATCTTGCGCATGCGGCGCGGCGCGGCATCGATGGCGATCTTGACGGTACGCCGGTCCGCATAGCGCCGCTCGTTGGCCTCGATGGCTTCCAGGATGGCCTTGTCTTCCGCGAAGGCCTCGCGGAACGAGGCCGACAGGGCGCGGTTGGTGGCCTCGTCGGCCGTGAAATTCTTGACGTGCAGCCAATGGTCGATGGAGTTCTCCGCATCCACGGGCGTGATGAAATGGCAGGCGTAGATCTGCATGCAATCGTCGCGCCGCCCCTCGGGCGCGCCCGTGCCCGTTTCGGCCGAGCCGAAGTCGATGATGGCGATGCTGGGCGCGTAGTAGTGGTAGTAGTGCCAGCGGTCCACATTGCCCTTGAAGTTGCCGAACTTGGCGAACAGGGGGATGGGCTCGGCGTCGATGATCCAGCGCCAGGTCACGAGCTTGTCCGCCTCCTCGGCATGCTGCACCGGCACGTCCTCGCTGGCGGCATTGCCCAGCGTGGTCTGGTGCACGAAGCTGACGTGCGCCGGATCGCACAGATTGTCCGCCAGGCTCAGGTAATTGGCGCGGATATGCAGCGCATCGCCCTCCACGGCGCTCCAGGCCGGGTCGTGGTACTGGGGCAGGTCGAAGATGCGCCCCGGATCGGCCAGTTCGGGCTCGCCCATCCAGATCCAGACCAGGCCCATGTTCTCGGCCGTGGGGAAATGGCGCACCCGGGCGCTGGCGGGCGCCATGTCCTGGCCCGGCACCCGCACGCAGCGGCCGCTGCAGTCGAACGTCATGCCGTGATAGCCGCACTCCACGCTGTCACCCTTGAGCTTGCCCTTGGACAGGGGCAGCAGGCGATGCGGGCAGACGTCCTCCAGCGCCACCACCTCGCCCGCCTGGTTGCGGAACAGCACCACGTCCACTTCGATGACGCGGTGCGCGCTCAGTTCCCGGCCGACCTGCCGGGACCAGGTCAGGGGGTACCACGTGTTGGTCACGTACTTCTGCATTGCTGTCTCCTGGATAGTCGTTGATTTGAGTGATTGCTCAAAATTCTATTTGAGCGTTCACTCAAACTCAATAGGGTAAACACCAACAAAAAGCGTACACGCTGTTTTTTTTTGGAGCAGGAGACAGCGGGAAAAATGCGGTCGGCTACGTTATGATGCAGGCAGCGCCCTCTTGCGGCGTCCGCTTTCCCCACCTTTCTGCGATCGCGCCATGGAAGAGACACCCGCCAGCACGAAAACCAGCGCGCCCGGCCGGCAAGGCCGGCGCGCCCGCCCCAGCAACACCACCAGCGACACCATCCTGGACGCCGCCGAATTCGTCTTCGCCCGGCACGGCTACGCCGGCGCCACCGTCAAGCGCATCGCCAAGCAGGCCAAGTGCTACGAGAGCCTGATCTACTACCACTTCGGCAGCAAGGACAAGCTGTTCGCCGCCGTGCTCAAGAACGCCTACCAGAAGCTGATAAAAGCAGAGCAAGCGCTGGAACTGGACATGGACTCGCCCGAGCAGGCGCTCAGCGACATCGTGCTGTTCATGTGGAACTACTATCAGAAGAACCCGGAACTCATCATCCTGCTGAACACGGAGAACCTGCTCAAGGGCAAGCACCTGGCCAAGCTGGGCTCCATGGACGAGTTCCTGTCGCCCGCGCTGTCCGTCATCCGGCAGGTCGTGCTCAAGGGCGGGGAAAGCGGCGTCTTCCGCCAGGACGTGGACATCCTGGACCTGTACACCACCATCATGGGCCTGGGCTATTTCTACTTGTCCAACCGCTATACGCTGTCGGTCTTCTTCGGCCGCGACTTGATGACGGACGCCGAGCGCCGGCGCTGGGGCCAGGTCATCGTGCAGACCGTCCTGGCCACCCTGCGCCCCTGACGCGCGCCAGGGGCATGCACTGCGCTAGAAGGTGTGGCGCATGCCCACGCCGACGCTGTGGCCGCGCCCGACCACATCCACCCGGTCGGAGAAATAGCTGGCGTACAGCTGCGTGCGCTTGGACAGGCCCATCTCATAACCCAGAGCCCAGGTGTTGCGCTTTTCCTCGCTGCGCCCGGTGCTGCGCGAATAGGCGTAAGACAGCAGAACCCGATCCTGGCCGCGCACCGGGATCGCAGCGCCGGCCTGGCCGCCGCGCACGCGCAGGTTCTGCAAGGGACCGCCGCGGTTGTCGATCTGCTGGAACTGGCCGTACAGCTTCACAGGACCGAAATCATAGGCCAGGCCCGCCAGCACGGCGCGCTGCTTGTCCTGGCGCCCGGCCAGATCGCCCGAGTAGCGTGAAAAGTTCAATTGCTGCAGAGCCACGGTGGCGGTCAGCGGCCCCTGGTCATACGACAGGCTGCCGCCCCACTTGTAGGCGCCGGACTCCTCGCTCCAGTCGCCGCCGGCGCCCGGATTGCCGCGCCCATACAGCACATTGAGCTTGAAGCCCCCTACTTTGGGCGACGCGTAGGCCACGGAATTGCTCCAGCTCGAATCACCCAGCAGCGGCGCGGAAACGGCGCCGTTGCCGCCATAGCTGTGATAGATGGACGGGCCGAAACCGAAGGAGCCGCCGAACGGGTTGGTGCCGACGACGGACACGAAATACGGCGTGGTGTTGCGGCCCACGGTCAGCCGGCCCCAGTCGCTCTCCAGCCCCACATAGGCGCTGCGCGAGAAGAAGTCGTCGCTGTCGTAGCGGCCCGCCTGGCCGGTGTTGACCCGCATGAAGGACTCCAGCGCGAACACGGCGCGCCAGCCCTGGCCCAGGTCCTCGCTGCCGCCCAGCCCCCAGTAGGAGGTCTGCCAGCCGCCGCTGCCCACCGTGCCGCTGCTGCCGGCCGCGCCGATGAGCTTGCTGCTGCCCGCCCAGGCGTCCACCGTCCCGTACAGCCGGACCGAGGAGTCGCCCTGCGCCAGGGCCGGCGCCGACGCCAGCGCGCCGCACACCATCAGAACCAGTCCCCAACATCCTGTTTTTTCCAATGTCTTCATTCTTTTCCTTTGTGTAGTGCGCTCCCTGTTGTCGAGGCGAAAGCCAGCGGCCGCGCCTCTCCCGATCGCGCGAGAGCTGCGCGACGGAATGGCGAAATATAGCGTATACAAAGTTTATTTACAAAGACACCGGCTCGGGTAAAAACCCTAATTTTAGTGTTTACTCAATTAAATTAATCTTCATGAACTTCGCAAACAGCGGCCTCGCATGGCTTAAGAAAATTTCATGCAGGTAAAAAAACACGCTGTAAAAGACGAAAAAAAGAAAGGTGCACGCTACTAAAACAGGATCAAGCACTTGAGGAGACACACGTGCCTACACAAGCCAGATGCACCCGTTTGCAGAACTCCGGGGGGAGTTCGGGCAAACGCCGTTTTCGCGCCTTGCCCGCCGCCGCGCCGATGCGGCGCCCGTCGTAAGGAGCGCGCCATGTCCCAATCCCTGGAAAACGCCCTGAATCCGGCCCTGGCCGTGCCGCAAGACGACAACGCCGCCCTGTACGCCAAAGTCACCTGGCGCCTGATTCCCCTGCTCTGCATCTGCTATGTCGCGGCCTACCTCGACAAGATCAACATCGGCTTTGCCAAGATGCAGATGCAGGCCGGCCTGGGCTTCAGCGAAACGGTCTACGGCCTGGGCGCGGGCCTGTTCTTCATCGGCTACATGCTGTTCGAAGTGCCCAGCAACCTGATCCTGCAGCGCGTGGGCGCGCGCGCCTGGATCGCCCGCATCATGATCACCTGGGGCGCCATCTCCGCCTGCATGATGTTCGTCACCACGCCCACGCAGTTCTACATCCTGCGCTTTCTGCTGGGCATCGCCGAAGCCGGCTTCTACCCCGGCGTCATGCTCTACATCACCTTCTGGTATCCCACCTTCCGGCGCGGCAAGATCATGGCGTTCTTCCTGCTGGGCATCCCCTTGTCCAGCATGATAGGCGGCCCCCTGTCGGGCTGGATCCTGACGGCTTTTTCCGGCGTGCACGGCATGCCGGGCTGGCAATGGCTGTTCCTGCTGGAAGCCATCCCGTCCGTCGTGCTGGGCGTGGCCGTGCTGGCCTGCCTGCCCAACGGGATCCAGAGCGCGAAATGGCTGAGCACTGACGAAAAACGCATTCTGGCCGACGAGCTGGAGCGCGACGAACTGGCCCAGACGCACACCTCGGTGCGCGAGGCCTTTGCCAGCCTGCGCGTCTGGCTGCTGGGCGTCATCGACACCTTGCTGATGCTGGCCGTGTACGGGCTGAACTTCTGGCTGCCCACCCTGATCAAGGAGTCGGGCGTGCACAGCGACCTGCACATCGGCCTGATGACCGGTCTGTCCAGCGCCCTGGCCGTCGCGGCCCTGGTCCTGAACGGCATGAGCTCGGACCGGCGCCGGGAACGCCGCTGGCACATCGCCGTGCCCGCCTTCGTCGCCGCGGCCGGCATAGGCCTGAGCCCGCTCTACAGCCATGACCCCGTCGTCACCGTGCTGCTGTTCTCCATCGCCAACCTGGCGCTGATGGCCACCTTCCCGGTGTTCTGGTGCATACCGCCCACCTTCCTGAAGGGCCGCGCCGCCGCCGCCGGCATTGCGCTGATCGCCTCCATGTCCACCTTGGGCGGCATCGCGGCCACATACCTGATGGGCGTGCTCAAGGATCTGACCCAATCCTCGCAGGCCGGACTGATCATGTTCGCCGTCTGCCTGCTGCTGGCCGGACTGCTGACCCTGACCCTGCCGCGCCACGTGGTTAACCGCTGAACTGCCCCAAGCAGTCATGGCGGACGGCGCGGTCCAGC
>JAFACG010000031.1 GCA_023425645.1 Pseudomonadota bacterium | reverse complement strand
CAGTCCCACCTTGGCCTTAAACTCGGCGCTGTGCACCCTGCGCTTTTTACCTTCACTCATTCGCTACCATCCTTTCGCGGACGACAGCTTAAACCCCCGTCTCAAATTTGGGGTCCACTATAATCATCGTGGGTGGGGCGAGGGTCATCAGCAGGGGTAAAGGTGAGTCGATAGCCGCCATGAAGCGAAACTGCAAACTCTCCAGAGCGATCTCCAATGAGTGGATGTGGATTGCCTGTCACTAGGTCCGTGACACATCTTGCAGCTTCTAGTTCGCTTAATCGGGTACGTAGCTTTCTGGCGCAGATGTCCCCGAGCTGTTTTACCGCAACTGTTCGTGTTTCACACAATTTGCGGACTTTTTCGTCCTTAAAACCGATCTTCAACTCCACTCCATTGTGTTCTCTTTTACCTATTTGGTAAAGGCTAGTGTCTCTTTAGATCCACGATGACACCCGTCGGTCGACATCAAATTGCATGAACTGCGTCGCTTTCGCGCCTGCCTCCTTGTGGCTTGAGACGTGCTAGAGAGCACTTGCTTTCTTCGATATCTCTCGCCTCCTGTGCTTGTCTCACATGAGAGCTTGCCGCGCCGGTATAGGCAAGGCAGGATCATTTGCTTGAGCTGGCTGAGCCGTATGCCTCACGTTAGACTTGTGCGTCCATTTCGACGACAAAATCAACCTTTCTGATCCCACCCGACTACGACGCCGTCTTCCAGCGTGATACGCAGCCCGAAGCGGTTCTTCCCTTGTTGCTGATATTTCCATGTCTCTCGTGTCTTGTTTTTCATGACTCTCTGGTCCACATCTACAGGGTTTCCGATGGAGTCAGATAGTTGGTTTTCAGTTTGGCCTTGCCAAATGGACCCTGCCATGATTCGTTCGGCTATCGCAGCGTCTCGATATTTGCTCATAAGATGCGCTCGACGCTGGGCTAGCCTCTTTTTTTTGATCGTGTGTGATATCCAGATCCAAATCACAGCGATGATGCCGATCGAGACAAGCAACTCCATATATTCCTCACTTTTTCATGCTTAAATAAATATTCGTTACTATATGGTTAAAAAATAAGAAGCCATATAAGCTCCTCGGTCTCATGATCTTCTGTAGTACTTCCTATGCTCCACCATCGTTCCAACGATTTTCACGTGATGCTGGTCGCTGCGCATTGATGGATAGTCCTGGTTGAAGGGCACCAGCTCAAACACCTCCTGGCCGTCGTCGTCGATGCGCAGCAGACGGTATTTCTTGAACGTCGTTTCCTTGTCGCCGTTCTTGGCCACGACGAAATCACCAGGCCGGGGGCTGACCTTGCAATCAACAATAATGCGGTCGCCTTCCTTGAAGTCTGGCTGCATGGAGTCGTCCTTGATTTGGAGCGCGAAGGCGCGTTCGGACAGATCAAGGTCAGTCAGCAGGTATTCCATTTCTTCGAACGTGTAATTCTGCCTCGGGTCGCAGAACACGCCGGCCTGTACATAGCTCAGCAGCGGGATGCGGTGTTCGCCGACAGCGGCGGGGATTATGTTTGCAGCAAAGCCTTCGGGATTGGGCCGCCGTGCTAGGCCCTCATTCCTATCGAGGCTTCCAGTTTCTATTCCCGCTTCTTTTTCAATAGCTCTAGCTACGCGCTCTCCAATGCTGCGGCCATTGTTGTAGGTCGGTGACAGGTATTGGGCGATTTGCGCACGCTCGCGCCCGATCGAACGCGCAAAGTCGGCTGCGTTGCCCTGTGCGCGTTCATTGATGAGTTGTTGCAGGTTCCTTCGGCGGATGGCGTAGATGTCCATCTCATGATTAAAGCAAGAAAAAACTAAACGTTGGTTTAGATATTTCTTCTTTTTTGTTTATTTTTTATCTTTACTTGATGCATGGACGTAAAAAACATGTGCAAGAAGTGGGCGGTCCCCAAGCCGTCCTCCAGATGAGATCCGCCAGGGTATATGCTCGTTCGACCAGATTGCTCTGATGTGGTCGATCATGGCTGCTCTGTCCCGCCACATGGATTAGTTAATGAATGGTGTGGACACGAAGCAAGTTCGGCGTGAACTCGTCTGTCGTACGCAATCAATTGGTCTTTAAGGGCTGCTTGTCGTACGAAAATGCCGGCGAAGAGGTCGAGGCGGCGTAAAGAGCCACATGCCTGAGAGGCCGCTGCGATACCAATGATAAGCGTCAGGCTGCGCGCGCAGGCCTGTGCGGCGATCCAGCGGCAATGGTGCGTGGCGCACCGTCGGGGTTGGCGTGGCCGGTTCGGCCCTGAAAAACATTAAAGAACAATTTTGCTATGCCGTCATGCATATATCGATATGTGGTGTCCGTCGTCGTGCCTGAAATAAATTGACTGCATTGTTTTTGGTGATAGTAGCTGTGTGGCACTTATCACTGTTGTATGATGTTTCTTTTACTTAAGCCTGGACATTAAATGAAACAAAGGATTTTGCTGCGTAGCGGTCGCGCCGATGCTTTTATGGCCTTGGGCGAGGGTGGCAGGCCTGTGTTTCGTTCTGCTGGGCAATTGCGCGAGGCGATGCGTCGCCGAACGGATGGCTATGCGGATCATCTGGCGATTCCTCAAAGCAATGAAAGCGGTACTACGCTGGATTGGTACAGCCCGCTTCCGGGCAGTGTGGTGCCCTGGGCCGCCGCCACCGAAACCGAGCGCGAGTCGGCTCGCCAGCAACTGCGAGGTTTGATGGGGCAGGTCGAGCGTCTGGCGGGCGCGGCCGGTCCGATGGATCAGGATGCCAACGAGGCGGCGGGCGACAAGCCCTTGTTTTCCAGCTTGCTGCGCCGCGCCGTATATTTCCCCGACGAAAACTTTGTCTATCTGGTCGGTGGCAGGGCGGTGCTGACTTTTTGGGGCTTTTTGCACCACGGCGCCGACCAAGGCATCGATCCCTTGCTGTGCCTGGCGGCCGCGCCGCCCGCCGCAAGCGTGGCGCCGGCCACCGCGCCGGCGGTCGCGCCCGTGCCTGCGGCGCCTGCACCCGTCGTGCCGCCTTTGGCCGCAGGCCCTGTTCCGGTCGTGGGCCGGGGCTGGATATATTACTGGTCCCGATACGGTTGGCGGCTGCTGGCGTTGCTTGCGCTGCTGGCCATTCTGCTGTTTGGCTTGCGCTGGTGCGCGAGCCCTTCGCTGCCGGGCAGCGGCTTGAATTTGGGTTCCGCCCTGTCGGGAGGCCCGGGCTGGCTGCCGGCCTGGTTGAAGCCCTCGGGGCTCAGCCTGTCTTCGGGTAGTGTTTCCTTGCCGAGCGGCGGCGCGGCGCTGTCTTCGCCCGACCTGGCGGGGGCGGGCCGTACGCCGGGCGCGGACCCCTCGCCTGATACCGGGGCGGCTCCCCCCATGCCGGCGCCTGCTCCGGCCACTGCCGCCGGGCCGCTTGAGCCGCCCGCAGCGCCAGGAATGCCGGATGCTCCAGAGCCGGCTGCCGGTCCCGCGTCTCAGGATGCGCCCGATGCGCCGGTGGCGCCTCCGGTCGTGCCGCAGGTTTCGTCTTCGGGCGCCGCGCCGGTCGCGGCGTCCTTGGTGGTGCCCCCCAATGCCTTGCAGTCGGGTCAGCTTGGGTTCTTGGACGGGCAGTGGGCCGCCAAGATGGGCGTTCAGGACAGCCAGACGGGCAAGCCCGTGCAATTGCAATATCAACTGCACGATGGGGCCGGCCGGGTCCGGGTCAAGCGCGGCGACGGCGTGCAATGCGAAGCGCCGGTCACGGCCTCGGCCGTCAATGGCCAACTGATCCTGAACACGGAGGCGGCGGCGCAGTGCTCCGACAACGCTGCGTATGACATGCCGAAAATAATTTGCGATCCGGGCGCCGCCGGCGGCGCGGCCCGCTGCGCAGGGGTATATGGCACGGATGCCTTTCCGTTGATCTTGCAGCAATCTGACTAAAAAATAATTGAATCTTATGTTGCCTGAATTAATAAAACACGATGGCCTGGTGACGCTGATCGAAAATACCGGGGTCCAGTTCCTGGACTTCGCGTTCGACGTCCAGGCGCCGGCTCTGGGTGGCAAAAAGCTGGGCGCCCTGAAAAATACGTTTTTCAGCGAAAACGGTCAAAATTGGCGTTTACTGTTCGATGGATTGCAATCGGGCAATGAGCAGCTGTTGTTTCACCAGCCTGATGGCGGCGTGGGCGTCTATCCCGGCAGCGCCCGGGGCCGGGACGAACAAGATGTGGCCATGGCGACGACGCTGGAGCTTTTCAATGGGGTGTGGTTGCCCATTCCCTACGTGCGGTTCGTCGCGCCGCATCGCTATGACACGGGGCCGGCCAGCTGGAGCCGGATGCGCGTCGTGCAGCTGGACACGCCCGACCGCGATGGCAATACGCACCGCGTGACCATCGCGTGCGACACCAGCGTGGTGGAGCTGACCGAGGGCGCCGCCTACCTGGCGCCCCTGCGCGACGACGTCAATGCCGGCGCCTTGTTTCGCTTGGCGTGCGACAGTGCGCACATGGACTGGTTCCTGGATCGGGACTGGGTCCAGGAATGGCTGGAGGAAGTGTATTCGGACAACAGCAACAGGGTCCGAAAGATCGACTTTGGCGACGAAGTCAGTCCCTTGCGCTCGGCGCAGTTGCACTTCCTGAATCTGCTCAGCCTGTTTGCGCTGCCTCACGACAGCAATGCGGCCGAGCGCAAGGACGCCTGGGTGCGCATTCCAGACATCAAGGTCCTGGCCGCCAACTGGCGCAGCGACCAGGTCATTCCGGTGGACCTGGTGCTGGACGTGGGCAATTCGCGCACCTGCGGCATCTTGATTGAAAACCATGGGCAGGATGATTCGGGATTGCGGCAAAACTATGTGCTGCAGCTGCGCGATCTGTCCAAAGCGCACGAGATCTACAGCAAGCCGTTTGAAAGCCGGGTGGAGTTCGCCCAGGTCGATTTCGGCAAGAACCATCTTTCGCTGAAAAGCGGCCGTCCCACCGCCTTTTCCTGGCCCACCCTGGTGCGGGTCGGGGACGAGGCCGCGCGGCTGGCGGCGCGCCGGCGCGGCACGGAGGGCACGACGGGGCTATCCAGCCCCAAGCGCTACCTGTGGGACGAAAACGAATACAAGCACGGCTGGCGCTTCAGCCAGCAGTACGATCGCTCGGACGCCGAGCCCAGGGCGCTCGCGGCGCCGTTTTCTCTGCACATCGACGAGCGGGGCGAGGCGCTGTACACCTTGGACGAAGACGACCGCCTGCCGGTCTTCGAGCCGTTCTATTCGCGCAGTTCGGTCATGACCTTCATGCTGGCCGAGGTGCTGGCCCAGGCCTTGTTGCAGATCAACAGTCCCGCCCAGCGCGCTCGCCAAGGCCATTCCAGCAAGCCGCGCCGTTTGAGCAACATCGTGTTAACCGTGCCGCCGGGCATGCCCCTGGTCGAGCGCAGCCTGCTGTCCGAACGCCTGCGGCAGGCGATCGGCCTGCTCTGGACCAGCATGGACTGGTACCAGGGGGAAGAAGACCCCTACGGCTTGGAAGAGGGCGCCGGCCCGCAGGACGGGCTTTTGGTGCCCCTGCCGGAGTTCCGGGTGGAATGGGACGAGGCCACCTGCTCGCAGCTGGTGTATCTGTTCACGGAAATCACGCAGAATTTCGCCGGCCATGCCGATGAGTTCTTCGATGCGGTTGCCGCTCCCCACAAAAAGGACAGGGAGACGCTGACGCTGGGCATCATCGACATCGGCGGCGGCACCACGGACATCGTCATCAGCGACTACACCCTGCGCAGGCCGGCGGGCGCGGGCGGCGGCAGCAACGTCACTATCTTGCCGCAGCAGCGATTCCGCGACAGCTTCCGGGTGGCGGGCGACGACATTTTGCTGGACGTCATACAGCAGCATATTTTGCCGGCATTCGAGGACGCCTTGGTCAAGGCCGGCGTGGACGACACGGACGTGTTTTTGTCCCTCCTGTGCGGTAACGAAAAAACCGACGCGCGCAAAGCAATATTGCGCCAGCAGCTGGCGCTGCAGGTGTTCGTGCCCCTGGGCCTGGAGTTCCTGAAGCATTACGAGTCCTACGATCCGCACCAGGATCCGTGCGCGGTCCAGGCGCCGCTTTGGCGCGACCTGCTGGACTTCGAGCATCTGGCAGGCGCGGAAACGGCTGTCGCGGGGCAGGCTGCGGTCGATGCCCTGGACCGGCGCGTCCGTGTGTCTGCCAAGGTGGCCGAGTATGTGGCGGAAGAACTGCATACCCATACCGGACGCAATGTTGAATTCGACTTCGGCGAAGTGGCCCAGCCTTTCGATCTGGCTCAGCTGCACCGGAGCCTGATTACCGGGACCCTGAACATCAACGATCCCTTGCGCTCGTTCTGCGAGGTGCTGTCCTACTACGATTGCGACATCATCCTGATGGCCGGGCGGCCTTCGCGCCTGCCGGGCATTCAGGCCTATGTGCGCTCGCAGATGCCCGTTTCCCCCGCGCGCCTGCTGCCTTTGCACAACTACCGCACGGGCAGCTGGTATCCCTTCCACGCCAATGGCCGGATCAACGATCCCAAGAGCACGGCCTCGGTGGGCGCCATGCTGTGCCTGCTTTGCTACAACATGAACATCGACCAGTTCAATTTCAAGGTGTCGGGGCTGAGGCCTCGCTCCACCCTGCGCCATATCGGCATTATCGACTCCAATAATCAGATCAAACAGCAGGACATCGTTTTTAAGGATGCGCTCCGGCTGGACCCGGACACGCGCGAAGAAGTGCTGGAACTCGAGAGCATCAGCAGCGAAGACTCCGACAGTTACCACCTCCTGTTGCAGGGCAATTATCTGCGCATCGGTTATCGCCAGCTCGATGTCGAGCGCTGGCCCGCTTCGCCCTTGTATTACTTGTACCTGGACGAGCGCGTGCGCCGCCAGATGGCCGAAGCGCCGGATGATGAAGGGCAGATTCCCGCCATGGAAGTCAGCCTGCAGCGTAATGACAAGCTGCGCGACAAGCGGGGGCGGCGCATGATCAGCGACCGACTGGAGGTCAAGGAGGCGGCTGCGCGCGATTTCAAATTGAATGGGTCTTCCAAGACGGCCGTGAAGATCCAGCTCAATACGATGCTGGAAGCCGGCCTGGGCGATACCCCCTATTGGCTCGATAGCGGAAGCGTGGTGTTGAAATGAGCGATCTGAATAAATTGCAGAATGATTTGCGCGCCGATTGGCAAAGCTTGTATGACGGCGCCGGGCAGGCCATTGACTGGATTGCTCAGGCGCGAGGCTCGTCGCAGCGACTGAACGCGCAAGCCGATAGCCTGCTGCTGGATCTGCGCCGCGCCCGCAACACGGCCCGCAGCCTGGGAGCGGTTTCGACGCGCCCCATGACCATCGGTTTTTTCGGCTTGTCCCAGGCGGGCAAGTCCTATTTGATTTCCAGCCTGGCGGCCGGGAGCAATGGACGCCTGGAAACCCGTTACGGCGGCCAGACCATCGACTTCCTGCGGCACGTCAATCCGCCGGGCGGCGGCAAGGAGGCCACCGGGCTGGTGACGCGCTTCAGCCGCATGGTACAGGCCGGCCCCGATGCCTTCCCGGTAGAGTTGCAGGTCTTTTCCGAGATCGACATCGTCAAGATCCTGGTCAATACCTATTTCAACGACTTCGATAAAGAGCATATTGGCTACGAATTTTCGGCCGAACGGATCGGCGCCTTGATCGAGCAGCTGCAGGCCCGGCAGGGAGCGGCGGGAGCGGGCATCAGCGCCGATGACGCCGTGTCGCTGTGGGATTACGTGCGCGGCAGCTTCGGCAACTCGACGCGCATGCTGGATGATTCCTATTGGCCACACGTCATCCGCCTGGCTCCCGTACTCGGGCTGGAGGACAGGGCGCGCCTGCTCTCGGTGCTATGGGGCGAGCTGTCCGAGCTGAGTCAGGTCTACACCATGCTGGCCCAGGTGCTGGACCAACTGGGCCACCCGGCCAAGGTTTACGCGCCCCTGGAGGCCTTGATCCGGCGCGAGGGCGACGGTTTCGTCCAGCAAGACAGCATCATGAACGTGGACGTGCTGGAGTCACTGGGTAGCCCCGCGGAAAAGCGCCTGGCGGTGCTGCCGGTGCGCGTGCAGGACGGCGCGGCCCAGGTGTCCGCGCAGACGGTCACGGTGCCGCTGGCGCATCTGGCCGCCCTGACGGTTGAGCTGACTTTCCCGCTGTGCGGGGCCATGCAATCGAGTAAATTGCAGCATGTCGATCTGCTGGACTTCCCCGGCTACCGTGGGCGCCTGAACATCCGCACGGTCAAGGATGCGGGCGCCGTGTCCGAGCAAAGCGGCGGCAATCCCGCCTCGCAGCTCATCTTGCGCGGCAAGGTCGCTTATTTGTTCGAGCGCTATACCGACCAGCAAGAGATGAACGGCCTAGTCATGTGCACGGCCTCGGACAAGCAGAGCGACGTCAAGGACGTGGAGCCGGTGCTGACCCGCTGGGTGCACCGCACTCAAGGGCAGACGCCGGCGGAGCGGCAGAACCGGAAAGTAGGCTTGATGTGGGCGGTTACCATGTTTGACAAGCGCATCGGCATTTCGCTCAGCCAGGATGCGTCCCAGATACGTCAGGGCTGGGAAGGACTCATGAAAATGAGCTTCAAAGAGCGTTTCGGGCATTGCGAATGGCTGCAGCAATGGACGCCGGGCAAGCCGTTCAGCAATACTTTCCTGGTACGTAAGCCGGGCCTGCCCGTGCCCTTCATCGATATGGACGGCCAGGGCGCCGAACTGTCCTATACCGGCTCGGTCCAGCAGCACTTGCAGGGCATGCGGGCGAGCTTTTCCGAGAACGAATTCGTCGCCCAGCATATCGGTTCCCCGCAGGAAAGCTGGGATGCCATGATGGCCTTGAACGACGGCGGCATGGGGCGCCTGTGGAAACATGTGGCCCAGATCGGCGGCCTGGATTTCAAGCTGGCGCGCCTGCAGGAGCAATACCGCAGCCTGCACGACGCCCTGGTCCAGAAGTCGCTGCGCAGCTGGTACAGCCAGGGTGGTGATGAGCAGGCGGCGGTCAAGCGGGAACTGGCAGCCCGGTTCAGCGAGCAATTGCCCGCCTACCGGCCGGTCATCGGCGAGCTGCTGGCCGCGCTGCATGTGCCGCAGGAAAGCCTGCGCGAACTGTTTTTCTCCCTGATTGGGGCCAAGGCGGACCCGGCGCAGGGCGCCATGGCGGGGGAACAGCCCTTCGAGCAGCAATATGCGGAGCGGGTCTATCGCAAATGGGTCAGTCAATTGCGGGAATTGCCGGCAAGCCGCCTGAACCAGAATGTGCTGCACATGCCCGCGGAACTGCTGGCCAGCATGGCCGATGAGCTGATCATCGCGGCGGATCGCTGGTCCTTGCAGGAAAAGATGCTGACAAGCCTGACGCAGCGCCGCCAGGCCGGCGTGCGCCGTGAGCGGCTGGCGGACCGGCATGTCTGCAATGTCTCCATGGTGATGAGCCAATTCGTCACCTGGATGTACCTGAAAGAGGGCGCCGGCAATCAATCCTTGTTCACCAGTCCCGGTCGTTTCACCGCCGGCGGCATGCCCGAGCTTGCCGCCGAGCCGCAGGACCACGGCTTCGCATTCATGAGGGACTGGGCGGCGGCATTGGCGCACACCACGCTACACAATGCCGGCTACGAAGGCGGGCGCGAACTCAGCCTCGAACAGAATCAGGCGCTGGGCCGTGTTTTGGACAGTTTTACTCTTAAGAGCGTTGCATGAAACTTCGAATCAATTTGCAGGCGTTGGACCCGGTCGTGCCGGGCCGCGCCCGATTGTATGTGCGAGACCTGGAAGGCGAGCTGGGCCTGGAAGCGTATTCCGTGGCGATCGTGCGCAGCCAGGATCGCCATTACCTGCACGCGGACAAGGCTTGGGGCGCGTCGTTGCGCTGGCTGCCACTGCACGGGTGGGGCACCTTTGAGGAGGGTTTCGCCGTGCTAGTGGATGCCGGCATCGTGGACCCTTTGCTGGCCAATTCCAGCGATGCCTATCAGTTGCTTCTGGGAAACGCAGATGGGCAGGAAGTGGGCAAAAGCACCTTGAGGCTGGACAAGGCGATCCTTCCATCGACGGCGGGCGGCAACGCACAGGCGATGGAGCTGACGGCAGCGGCCGGTTCCATCGAACCGGCCGAGCCTGTGGATGCACCCGCTCCCGCGGCGGAAGCGGCGCCGGCGCAGCCCGTGGAGCCCGCTCATGAGCCGCAGGCGCTGGCGGAGCCGGCCGATGCGGCTTCTCAGCGGGAACAGGCCGCTGCAAGCCCGGCGGCGTCGGCCGTCAACAAAAAGGGCGCCGGCGGCGGCAAGGCGTTGCTGTGGATGATGGTCACCGTGCTCGCAGCGGGCATTGCCGCGGCGGCCGCGTATTTTTTCCTGAAGAAACCGCCCGAAGAGCCCGCGGCCGCCTCCGTCTCGCCGCCGTCCGCCCCGAGCGCGTCGGCCGACGCGTGCGCCATGGACAAGCTGGCCGACATGCCCGGGCTGCAGTTCGTGCAGGAATGCGTCAAAGAGTCCAAGACCTCCGAGCAATGGCTGGCCGTCATCGAGCAGGCCAAGCAGGCTGGACAGTGCGACGTGGCGCAACGGCTGTATGTGCATAAAGCCCAGGCTGGAGACGTGCATATCGCCCTGGCCTATGCGCGCGAATACGACCCCCAGACGCACCAGGCCCAGCCCTGCTTCAGCCAGGCCAATCCGGCCACGGCGGCGTACTGGTACGAAACCGTCCTGCTGTCCGAGCCGGAAAATGCCCAGGCGAAGGCCCGCTACGAGGAGCTGAGCAAGTGATTCCGCGTCCTCTCTTTCGACTCGCCGTGCTGGGCGCCCTGCTTTCGGGCAGCCTTGCTGCCCATGCCGCCGCTCCGCTGCTGCAGGAAGGCAAGAAAACCCTTTATCAGCGCGTGCTGACGACGCCCTCGTGCCGCCTGTTCGCCTCGGCCTCCGATCAGGACGGCAAGCCGGTCCCCTCCTTCAGCCGTTTTTACATTTATGAGCGGCAGGAGCAGGGCGGCCGCGTGCGCCTGCAGGTCGGGCCCGACAGCCAGGGCAAGACGGTAGGCTGGTTGGACAAGGCCTGCACAGTAGACTGGAAAATGCAGCTGACCCTGGCATTCACCAATCCGGCCAACCGCGATCGCATGCTTTTCTTCAAGGACCGGTCCTTGCTTGAGCAGGCGCTGGATACGCCCGATCCGGCGACCATCGTGGCTCCCATGCGCCAGGCCCTGCGCACGGCGTCCCATGCCGATGGGGTAGTGGCCCAGGAGCCCGAGTATTTCGTCGATCTGCAAAAGCAGTTCTACCTGCTTCCCGTGCTGAGCGGCGAAGAGATCATGACGGAAAACGGATTTCGCACCCGCTTGCTGAATGTCGCTTCCGTGACGGAAAAGACGCAGGAGCAAGTCGAAAAAGAAAAAGAAGAACAGCAGCAGGTGCAGCGGGCCGCGCAGATCAAGGCCTTCAGCGCAGCTGTCGTCTTCGTGATCGACTCGACCATTTCCATGGATCCGTACATCGACCGGACCCGGGAAGCGGTGCGCAAGGTCTACGCCAAGGTCGAAGAGCAAGGCCTGTCCGATCAGGTCAAGTTCGGCTTGCTGGCGTTCCGGTCGAGCGTCAAAGAGGCGCCGGGCATCGAATACCTGACGCATATGTACGCCGACCCCAACACCGTGACCAGCAGTCAGGACTTTCTGGCCAAGGTGGCGGATCTGAAACAGGCCAAGGTCTCGACCGTGGCGTATGACGAAGATGCTTATGCGGGCGTCCTGCATGCCCTGGACAAGGTGGATTGGACCTCGTTCGGCGCGCGCTACATCGTGCTGATCACCGACGCGGGCGCGCTGGAGGGCAGCAGTCCGTATTCCTCGACGGGACTGGACGCGGCCCAGTTGCGCATCGAGGCCGCCAATCCGGGCGTGGCCATCTACACGCTGCACCTGAAGACGCCGTCGGGCAAGAACAACCACGCCAAGGCGGCTGACCAATACCGCGAGTTGTCCACCTATGGCGGCACGCAGACGCCCCTTTACTATCCGGTCAACGCCGGGGATGTCAATCAGTTCGGCGCGATGGTGGACAGCCTTGCGACGGCTATTACCGAACAGGTCAAGGTCGCCTACCAGGGCGGCGACGCCATCGGCAGCGCTGCGCGTGCGCAAGCCCCGGATGACGCGACCACGCAGCAAATGTTGTCCGACGCGGAGCTGATCGGGCACGCCATGCGCCTGGCCTACCTGGGCAAAGAGTCCGGCGCCGCCGCCCCCGAGGTTTTCCAGGCCTGGATCAGTGACCGCGACCTGATCCGCCAAAACATTCCCACGACGGACGTGCGGGTGCTGCTGACCAAGGCGCAATTGAGCGACCTGAGCGACGTGGTGCGGCAGATACTGGAAGCGGCCAACCAGGGTCTGATCTCGCCCAGCGACATGTTCAATCGCCTGCGTTCGGTGGCCGCCGCCATGGGCGCTGATCCCAGCAAGCTGAAGCAAGAGTCGGGCACGCGCTTGGCGGAGCTGGGCCTGATGGGCGAGTACCTGGAAGACTTGCCGTATCAAAGTACCGTGCTGACGCTGGACGAGGAAACCTGGGCCAGCTGGGATGCGCTGAGTCAGGAAAAATTCATCCGGGACTTGAGCACCAAGCTGCGTCATTACGCTCGCTATAACGCGGATGCGGATCGCTGGGTGTCCCTGGCCGAAGGCGCGGACGCCCGCGACGACGTCTACCCCGTGCCTCTGGAAATGATGCCCTGACATGCTGAGCGTCAAGGGGCTGGAGGTGTCCAGAGGGCAGGGGCCCGCTGCTTTCCGTGTGCGGTTGCCGCAGCTGGAACTGGCGGCCGGCCAGATCGTGGCGGTAACTGGCGCCAGCGGCTGCGGGAAAAGCACCTTGCTTGAATCCCTAGGGTTGTTGCTGCGGCCCGCGCGCGCGGATTCTTTTCTGCTCGGGCACGAATCCAGGGATATCATGGCCCTGTATGACTGCCGGCAAGATTCCGAGCTGGCCCGCTGGCGCGCCCGGAACCTGGGTTTCGTCCTGCAGAATGGCGGGCTGCTGCCTTATTTGTCGGTCTGGGAAAACATGGTGTTGCCGCGTCGTCTGCTGGGCTTGCCCCTGCAGGCGACGCACCTGGATGCAGCGATCCAGGCGCTCAAGCTGGAGCGTCTCCTGGCCCTGTATCCGTCGGCGCTGTCCATCGGCGAGCGCCAGCGAGTCTCGTTTACCAGGGCCATAGCACATGCGCCGGGCCTGATCCTGGCCGACGAGCCCACGGCGGCGCTGGACCCCGCAACGGCCCGCGATCTGGTCCAGCTGTTCTTTACCCTGGCCCGCGATTTGCGGCTGGCCGTCCTGCTGGTGTCGCACGACTGGGATATGTTGGGCGAATTCTCCATCCCGCGCCTGCAGGCCAGGGTGGAGCCCGGGCTCAGCCTCTTTTTACCCGAGTCGCGACCACCATGTTCATGATTGTGCTTCGTCTGGCATGGGCGGACTTGTGGTTCGACCGACGCATCTCGTTCTGTATGGTGGCGTCCATGCTGGCGGTGGTGGCGCCCTTGCTATTGCTGTTCGGACTCAAGCATGGCGTCGTCACCCAGCTGCAGCAGGAGCTCCTGCAAGATCCGCGCAACCTCGAAGTCAAGATGGTGTCCAGCGGCAGCTTCGACCAGCCATGGCTGGAGCAGTTGCGGCAGGCGCCGGGCGTGGGCTATGCCATCGGCATGACGCGGTCGCTGAATACGCAGGCCGATCTGCGCGTCGATCGTCGCCGTTTTCTGGAAAACGTCGAAGTGCTGGGCAGCAGCCAGGGCGACCCCTTGCTGCAGACGCAGTCCAGGGACTTGCAAGACGACGAACTCATCCTGACCGAGGAAGCCGCCCGGAAACTGGGCTGGCGACCCGGCGAACCTGTGCATCTGCGGGTTAGCCGCCGCCTGGACGGCCGCCTGGAGCAGGGCGACCGACCCATGCGCGTGGCGGACGTGCTGGCCGAGCATCGCTATGCGCGTGCGGCGGTCTTCGTCGCCCCGGGAACCTTGATGGCGCTTGAAAACGCGCGGGATGCGTTTCAGGTGCCGGCCTTCGGGCTCCTGAATGGCCAGCTCATCGATGTCGATCGGCCCGCGCGCTATGCCCGCGCGCGCCTGTACGCCCGTTCGATCGAGCACGTCGGCGGCCTGGCCCACTGGCTGGAGCGCCAGGGCATCGCGGTCGTGAGCCGCCTGGCGGACATCGAAAACGTGCGCGCCATCAACCGGGTCCTGACCTTGATTTTCGGCGTGATCGCCCTAACGGCTATCGTGGGCTGCGCGGCGTCCCTGACGGGAGCGTTTCTGGCCAATGTGGACCGCAAGCGCAAAGACCTGGCGGTCTTGCGCCTGCTGGGTTTCGACGGCGGCGGCGTGGTCCGCTATGTGCTGCTCCAGGCCGTCATGCTGAGCTTGATAGCCTATGCCGCGGGCTTGCTTTTGTACGGTCTGGGCAGCGCCTTGTTCAACCGTCTGTTGCTGGGCGAAGGGCTGCAGACTGATTTTGTCTGCCGCATTACGCCCGCGCATGCCTTTTATGCGTCCCTGATGGTCCTTGGGCTGGCCTGCGTGGTGGCGGCGGTGGGGGCGTGGCGCGCGGTGAAAGTACAACCTGCGGAGAGTTTACGTGAAGTTTAATGATGTGTTCGGTGCAGCGATGTCTGCGCTGGTCCTGGGGCTGGGCGCTGCGGGCGGTGCGCACGCGGCGGCGTGGGACGAAAAATACTACAACCCCAAGCCTGCGGAAGGGGATGTGATCCTGCCCATGCCGTGCGACGGCGCCATGGTGTTCCGACGCATCGAGGTGCCCGCCGCGGGTCCGCTGGACGACTTGCGCGTCGTCGTGGGGCAGGAGGGGGACGAATGGGGCTACGTCGAGCACAGCCGGCCTGAATTCATTGCGGGCAGTTTCACGGATACGAAGCCGGGCTCGTCCTCGCGCTACTACCTGCTGGCTAAGTACGAGCTGAACCAATTGCAATACAAGGCCGTGATGCAGGAAAGCTGCGTGGAGCCCAAGCGGATGTTGCAGCTACCTCAGGCGGAAATCAGCTGGATGGATGCCGTGCGGTTTTCGGACCTGTACAACACGTGGCTGCGGCAGAATGCGGCGCAGCAGTTGCCGCAGGAAGACGGCATGGCCGGTTTCGTGCGCCTGCCCACCGAGATCGAATGGGAATACGCGGCGCGCGGCGGCGCGGCCCTGTCGTCGGCCGATTTCCGCGATGTCCGCTACCCCATGCCCGAAGGCTTGAACGAATACGAATGGTATGCCGGCGCCCAGTCGGCGAATGGCAAGGTGCAGTTCCCGGGCCTGCTCAAGCCCAATCCGCTGGGTTTGCACGACATGCTGGGCAACGTCGATGAATTGATCCTGGAATCGTTCAGGCTCAACAAGCTGGACCGCCAGCATGGCCAGGCCGGAGGATTTGTGGTGCGCGGCGGCAATTACCTGTCCTCGCCGCAGGCTCTGCGCTCGTCGGCGCGCAAGGAGCAGGCCTATTATGGCGCCAAGGGACCGACCCAGGCAAAGACGACGGGCATGCGTCTGGCCCTGGTGTCGATTGCGCTGACGTCACGGGAGCGCGTCCTGGAAATCGAGAAAAGCTGGCAGCAGCTGGGCACGAGTCAGGGCGAGGGCGCCGCCGAGCGGCAGCCGAAGGCCACAGCGGTGCAGCGCCTGGGCTCCCTGGCCAGCAGCTTGCAGGACAACACCCTGAAAGCGCAGCTCAAGCAGCTGGAAGGCGATTTGCGCGCCGCCAATCAGCGCCAGGAAGAAACGCGGGACCAGGCCATACGGGCCGGCCTGGAGCTGGGCGCGTTTCTGTGCACCAAGCTGAAAGACGATGTGCTTTTCGTGGAATTGCTGCACAGGAACTATGCCGCCTTGTGCGAGGCGGGCCAGGATGACAAGCAATGCGTCAGCCGTAAGGTCAAGCTGCAGGAGCAGGAGGATCGTGTCGCCAAGTTGGCGCGGTACTACGCCAGCAGCCTGATTGACGCCTCGTCGCTGTATGGCAAGACCCTGCTGGAAAAGCAGGTCCCCGTGGCGCGCCAGATGATGGAGCAGAACAAGAGCTTGTCCGCGCTGCGGCCGTATCTGGATGTGCATTGGAAGAATCAGAGTGATCACCTGAAGACGGACGTGATCGCTGTGGATGCCTGGAAAGACGCCTGCAAGTCCGTGTCTGCGGGTTGATGAAGGGTTTGGGCAAGTCGCTCGATTACATTTTAAAAAAGAAGAGGAAATCATGCAGAACGCATTTCGTTTCACCCCCCGCACCTTGATCGGCAGTCTGATGCTGGGCGTCGCCTTGTTGTCGGGTTGCGCCAGCACCGGAAGCCAGCTGTTGTCCGGCACCCAGGCCGATGCCCGTCTGACCCAAGGCGACGACGCGCAGTTCTTCAGCAAGTCCGGCTTCACGGCATGCGCGGGCGCGGCGACCGCGGGGGTGCTGGCTTGCATGGTGTCGAATTCGAGCAATAAGCTGACGTGTTCCCTCATTGCCGGCGTGGCCGCGTGCGGCGTGGCGATGGGCGCCAATTACTATCTTGATCAGCGCCGCAGCGAGTACGCGAATACCAGCGAGCGCCTGGCCGCCATGCAGGCGGATGTTGAGACAGACACGGCGCGCATCATCGAGCGCACCGAAACGGCCAAGCAGGTGATTGCCGACGACAAGAAGCAAATTGCCGTTCTGGAAAAGAACCTGAAAGAAAAGAAAGTTGAAAAGAAACAGGCGGAAAAACAGCTGGCCCGCGTGGACAAGAACATCGAGGTCTTGAACAAAGACCTGAAGAACATGAAGGAAAAAGTGAGCCAGTACCGCGATGTCGCGGATGCCGAGCGCAAGGACAACAAGAAGAAGGCCGAAATTCGCAATCTGGACAAGCAGATCGACCAGATGAACCTGAAAGTGGCGGTGCTGGAGAAAGAGGTCGAGGACCTGTATTCCATGCGTGCGGCCATTACGCTGGGCTAAGAGGACCGCATGCGACTATTCATACGCTGGACACCCCTTGTGGCAAGCTTGTTGTTGGCCGGGTGCGCGACGACGATGAGCCAGTGCGATCCCTCCGACAAAGATTCGGGGTTCTTGACCAAGCTCAGTTGCGACACGTCGGGGGCCTACCGTCAGCACGTCGATCAGCGCGAGCAGGCGCTGCTGAGCAGCCAGGAAGCCAATGCCCTGTTTCATCAGGTTTATCGGGACATCGTAGCGCAGCAGAATCAGACCAAGGCCAGTCTGGCTCAGCAGCGCCGCCGGCAGGTCGAGCTGAATCGTTCGATGGGTCAGCTGATACGCAGCCTGCAGGCCAGCAAAGGCAAAGAGGCGGGTATGCAGGCCCAACTTGCAGCCTTGGATAAGGACCTGAAGGACATCAATAACGCCAGCGAAAGCAGCAGTCCCGCCATGATAGTGCAAAAGCAGCAGCGTCTGCAGCAGCTCCAGAAAAAAGTGAGCGATCTGCAGGCCAGCCTGGGGTACGAGTAATCGCGGCATGCAGCGCGTCATACTCGATACGGTCGGGCCTTCCGCCGCCTACACGCAGCATCAGCAAACCTTGTTGATGCTGCAGCGACAGGCAGAGCCACTGACCCAGCTTTTCGCGACGTACCAGGCGGTTCCGTCCCCCGACTCGGGGATCGCCGCCTGGTGGTCCGGCCTGCAAGGGCAGGCTAGGGCTTTGAGCGATTTATCCCCTGCCGAACAAAAGGATCTGCGCCTGCGCTGGCAGCAGGCTCTGGATCGTCTTCATCGCCTGGCCAGGGAACTGGAGCAGCGCGGCGACCCGGAGCAGGCGCGCAGTCTGCAGGTCTTTCTGGACAGTGGGTTGACGGGGGCTCTTTACAGCATCGGCGGCAAACCTTTGGTGGTCTTGAGCCAAAACCCCAAGCTCTCGCCCCAGCCATTGGCTGGCGGAAAGGAACAGGGCCTGCAGGGCGCTGGAGCGCAGGCAATGCCTGCATCGTCTCTTGCCCGGGTGGCCTCGGCACCATCCAGTCCCTCCGGGCCTACGGAGCCGCCGGACGGCCGGGGCTTGGCCAATAGCGGCTCGCGCTTTGCCTGGTGGTGGCTTGTGCTGGCGGCTTTACTGTTGCTGGGCCTGATTCTGTTTTTATGCTGGCGGTTTGCCTTGCCTGCGTCGTTGTGGGACGCGGCGCCTGAAACCATGGCGTCCCGGGAAGCCTCGTCACCGCGCATGCGCCCTCCGCCGGATTCCGCGGGGCCGGCGACGCAAGCGCCGATTTGCGTCAAGGATGAAGCAGGCCGGACCTTGGGGCCGGAGCTGTACGTCATATTCGATACCTCCAGTTCCATGTTGCTGGGCGTGGATGCAGACCTGGAGGACGAAAACTGGTTTTTCGAACTGAACGAAATCGAGCGCATGGCATTGGCCGGCGACGAGCGCCAGCGCGCCCAGAACTTGTTTTTAGGTACGGCCCGCATCACGGCCGCCCGGCAGGCATTCAGCGCCATGGTGGATGGCCTGCCCGCGCAGCAAGACATCCATATGGTTTCCTTTTCACCCGAGTGTCAGGCTCCCCAATACTGGGGAGGCTTCAAGCAAGGACAGCGCGGACAACTGAAAAGCCTTGTCCAGGCTATCGAACCTGAGAACAGCACGAATCTGGCGGATGCCCTATCGCTGGCGGCAAGCCGCGTCGACGGCGTGCAGCGGGATGCCCTGATAGTGCTGTTCGTGGACGGCGGGGATGGCTGCGGAAAAGACGTGTGCGCGCTGGCGCACGAGCTCGCGCAGGCAAAGCCGCGGCTGCGCATCAATGTGGTGGACATCACCGGCCAGGGCCTGGCCGCCTGCGCGGCGCAGACCACCGGGGGAAAAATCCTGGCGCCCCAGCAGGCCAGCCAAATTTCGCAGGCCCTGAAACAAGCTGCCGTGGAAGCAGTGGAGCGCGTGATAGATGTATGCGAATGATATTCCAAACTAGTATGAGCGGCTTTAAGTTAGCATCATAGGACATAGCGTAATGGGCATATTTGACTTTTTCTCCAAAGATAAGGATCAGGTTCGCTCAGGTGTAATTACCACGGGCAAGCAAAAAAAAGACGGGGGCCATGACCATCGGACGAATACAGGAAACGACAGAACACCTGCTCAACGGAAAGGAGACAAGAAGCGTAGTAAATAGGAAGCTGTATTGAATATAGTATGTTTTTGTAGTGCTTTCGATTTTGGCTACTGCATGGGTTGAGGAGCGTTTAGCGGGTTGGCCTGTGCTGCTAGGTGCGGCTTAAAAACTAGGCTTTGTGCAGGAAGCTGGAGGGAGTGCAGGACGCTGTTATTTTTCGTCGGCGGTTCATCAACTCATCCTAATGACAAAACCCTTCTCGTCTTTATCCACCTCCGAACGCCGCCTGCGCAAGATGAAGCTTGGCGCGCTGGCTTTGCTGGCGTTGACCATCTGCCTGTTCCTGCTGAGCCACGCCATGATGCGTCAGGGCGAGGCGGCGCCGGGGGCGGGTCTGTGGCCCTGGCTGCGGGCCTTCAGCGAGGCCGCCACCGTCGGGGCATTGGCCGACTGGTTCGCGGTCGTGGCCTTGTTCAGGCGGCCCTTGGGGCTGCCTTTGCCGCATACGGCCATCATTCCCAACAAGAAGAACAGTCTGGGCGACAGCCTGGCCGTGTTCGTGCGCGATCATTTCCTGGACTCCGCCGCCATCCTGGAGAAGCTGCGAGCCCTGGACCCGGCGGCGCGGCTGGGGCAGTGGCTGTCCCGGCCGGAGCAAAGCGGGAAAGCGGCGGCCTATATGCGGACGGGCCTGCGTGAAGCCTTGCGTCTGCTGGATGAACAAAGCGTCAAGCAGGCGCTGACGGACGGCCTGCGAGCGTACCTGCTGCGCTGGAACCTTGCAGGCACGGCATCCGAGATCCTGGGCCTGCTGACTCGCAATGGCCGCCATCAGAGGCTGCTGGACGAGGTCTTGCAGCAGCTGGGCCTTTACCTGGCGGACGAGGCCGTCAGGCAGCGCGTTGCCGGCGTCCTGCTGCGTCATGCCCAGAACGAATGGCCCGGCATCCTGAAGCTTGTGGGGGTGGTCGCCTCGGTGGACGATCTATCGGGCAAGCTGGCCGACAAGCTGGCGCGCGCCTTGGTGGACGAGCTGCAGGACATTCTCTGCCAGCCCGATCACGAGTTGCGCCAGGATTATGAGCGCTGGGTGGAGACGTACATACAGCGGCTGGGACGCGATCCCGCACTGATCGAACAGGTGGAGTCTATCAAGCAACGTCTTCTAGAGCATGGGGAGTTCGGCGCCTATATCGATGGCCTGTGGAATGAAGTCATCAGAACCTTGCGCACCGACCTGGACAGGGACGATTCCGCGGTCGCCGCGCATCTGCGCCAGTTGGCGCAGGACCTGGGACAGCGCCTGGAAAAGGATGAAGAGCTGCGGGCCACCTTGAACGAACACATGCTGTCCGCCGCGGCGGGCCTGGCCGAGCATCTGCGCGAAGGCGCGAAAGACCATATTTCACGTACGGTGCGCAACTGGGATGATATGGACTTGGTGCGCGAACTGGAGTTGAGCGTGGGCACCGACCTGCAATTTATCCGTTTCAATGGCACGCTGGTGGGCGGCCTGGTGGGTGTTGCGCTGCATGCGCTATTGATGTTCGGTCTGGTGTGACCTTTCTGTTCCAAGTCCACGCAAAAGCGTTACTTGCCGGCATTCGCCGTGAACTCCTTTTCGTGCCGGATCATGGCTTTCTTGCGCTCCACGCCCCAACGGTAGCCGGTGATGCCGCCGTCGCTGCGCAGGATGCGGTGGCAGGGGATGAGCAGGGCGATGGGGTTGGAGGCGCAGGCGCGGGCGACGGCGCGGGTGGCGGCGGGCTCGCCGATGGCGCGGGCGATGTCGGTATAGCTGCGCGTCTGGCCGGGCGGGATCCGGCGCAGGACGTTCCAGACCTTGAGCTGGAAGTCGGTGCCGTGCAGTTCCATGGGGACGTCCGGCGCTTTCTGCCTGGTCGACGAGGCATTTCCAGCCGAAAAGCGCGGGCGGAATGTGAAGCTCTAGTGCAGCACAGGCTGAGGAGGAGGGCAAGCGGTCCTGCCGGCCCCCAAGCCAGCCGGTCAGAGGTTCATGGGGCGTGGCCGTTCGGGGCGGCGTCCCGCGTCCAGGGCCGCCGGCGACACCCGGCGGTCAGTGGGATCATGTCCGTTCATGCCATCGTTCTGCGATCGGCGTCTGCGCCCTTGATCAGGCCACTTTCAACAAGGGAATGGGGTCCTGCGTGGTGCCAGGGTCGGGGACGTAGGTGGAGCGCCCATGACCGGTGTTCAGCAGTTGGATGGACAGCTTCAATTCCAGCGCCTGCCGGCTGAGCTGGCTGACGGTGTCGCCCAGGTTGCGCGCCAGATCGGCGTTGTCGTTGGTGTCCTGGTCCATGTGGGAGACCGCTTCGTTGATCTGCGCCAGCCCGCTGGCCTGTTCGCCCGAGGCGGTGGAGATTTCGTTGATCAGGTGGGTGACGTCCGAGACCGACTGCATGATCTCGTCCATGGTGGCGCCTGCCCGATCGGCGTGGCGCGCCCCGGTGGCCATGCGCTGCAGGGAATCGTCCACCAGGGCCTTGATCTCGCCCGCCGCCTGGGCGCTTTTCTGGGCCAGGCTGCGCACTTCGCCCGCCACCACCGCAAAGCCCTTGCCGGCCTCGCCGGCGCGGGCCGATTCCACGGCGGCGTTCAGCGCTAGGATGTTGGTCTGGAAGGCCAGGCCCTCGATTATGGTGACGATGTCGCCGATGCGCTCGGAACTGTTGTGAATGTCCTGCATGGTGTTGACCATGTCCTGCACGACTTCTCCGCCGCGCCGGGCCGTGGACAGGCTTTGGCCGGCCAGCTTGTTGGCCAGGCGGGCGTTGTCGGCGGTCTGCTGCACGGTCATGGTCAGTTGTTCCATGCTGGCCGCGGTGCGTTGCAGTGAACCGGATTGGGCCGAAGTCCGGCTGGAAAGTTGGCGGTTGCCGTCCTCCAGGCGGGTCGACACGTCCAGCGATGCCTGTATGCCCTGGTGCACGTCGCGCGCCAGGCCCAGCAGGCTTTTGCGCATCATGTCCATGTAGAAGTAGAGCTGGGCGACTTCCTGGCTGCGCGTGTGCTGCGGATTCAGTTCGATCAGCAGGTTGCCGGTGGCGATCTGCTGGGCGATGTGGGTGGCGCTTTGCAGCGGCCGCATCATGCGCTGGGCCACCACCCAGCCGTAGGCCAGGGTGGCCAGCCCCGCCGCACCCAGGGCGCCCAGCCCGCCGGCCAGGTAGGCCGCGGAGGCGCCGCTGCCGGCCAGCAGGGCTGCGCACAGGGCCAGCAGGCCGCCGGTCAGCAGGCCGAAGCGCAGCAGGCTGGCGCGCAGGCTGCGGTTCAGCGGCTGCAGCATGGCGCGCGCCGTCGCGCGCCAGCCGGTGGATTGCAGGCGGCCTTCCCGGATGCGGAAACCGCGCAGGCCCTGTTCATTGATGGCCTGATACAGATGTTCGGCTTCGCGGATTTCCTGCGCGTCGGGCCGCACGCGCACGGAGGCGTAGCCGCTGACCCGGCCGTTTTCAAGCAGGGGAATGACGCGCGCCTTGACCCAGTAGAAGCCCCCGTCCTTGCGCCGGTTCTTGATCAGACCCGACCAGGGACGCTGCTGTTTCAAGGTCTGCCACAGGTCCTGGAACAGGACGGGCGGCATGTGGGGATGGCGCACGATGTTGTGATGCGAGCCGATGAGCTCGCCGTGGCTGTAACCGCTGATTTCGATGAAGGCGGGATTGGCGTAGGTGATGCGGCCTTGCAGGTCCGTCTTGGAGATCAGGTAGACCTTGTCGGGCACCTGAGTTTCATGTGGGGTGATGGGGTGGTTTTCGCGCATGATCAGGCCTATGGAGGGCTAAGCAACAGGGAACGCAACCCCTTATGTTACTGACCTGCGTCGGCCTATTACATCGTGTTAATCATGGAATCCAAAAGTGTCACGATGATGACGAGGCAGATAATTGTCTTAAGCACTCCGCGCTTTTTTCACATGCGCTTGATTTATTTATTTTATTTTTATCGCGGACGCTGAATCCGGCTTTTGTTCGGAAGTTTTTTGAATTTGTCTAGCTGTCAGTATTGACAGGGTCGGAAATCCTGCCACGGTATCCGACCCTGTTTTGGCGCTTCAGCGGCGCACGGCGCTCAGCCGGGCCGATGCCGTTCGCGCGCTGGGCACGACAGCGGCCGGCGAGGGCTGGTAGGAAAGCACCTGCGGGGCAGGGGCCCGGGAGAGGCGGGCGGCCGGGGGCGCCGTGTCGGCCTTGCCGTCTTCGCCCGTGTTCAGGGCCTTGATGGCGTCGGCCAGTTCCGACGCTTCCTGGGCCAGATCGCTCATGGTGTTGCCCAGGTCCTGGACCAGGGCGGCGTTCTGCTGCGTGACTCCGTCCATCTTGGCCATGGCCTGATTGATCTGGTCCAGGCCGCTGGCCTGTTCGATGGAAGCGGTTGAGATCTCGCCGATGATGTCCGTCACGCGCTTGACCGAATCCACGATTTCTTCCATGGTGTCGCCGGCGCGGGCGGCTTGTTCGGCGCCTTTGGCCATGCGGCCTACCGATTCATCAATCAGGATCTTGATCTCGCCGGCGGCCTGCGAACTCTTCTGGGCCAGGCTGCGCACTTCGCCGGCCACCACGGCAAAGCCGCGTCCGGCCTCGCCCGCGCGCGCCGATTCGACCGCCGCGTTCAAGGCCAGGATGTTGGTCTGGAAGGCGATGCCTTCGATCACGGTCACGATATCGCCGATGCGCCGCGAGCTGTCGTGTATGCCCTGCATGGTCTGCACCACTTCGTTGACCACGGCGCCGCCGCGTTGCGCGATATGCATGCTGGCGTCGGCCAGCTGGCTGGCCTGGTTGGCGTTGTCGGCGTTCTGGCGCACGGTCACGGTCAGCTCTTCCATGCTGGCGGCGGTCTCCTGCAGGGAGGCGGCCTGGTCCTCGGTACGCGCCGCCAGATTGGTGTTGTTCACCTCCAGGATGCGGGCGGCATGGATGGACGCCTCGATGCCATGGCGGGCGTCGCTGGCGATGCCCACCAGGCTCTTGCGCATCAGGTCCAGGCAGAAGTAGAGCTGCCCGATTTCCGAATTTCCTTCGCTCGCGCCGATGTCGATGTCCAGTTGCAGGTTGCCGGTGGCGATCTGCTGGGCGATCAGGGAGGCCTGGTCCAGCGGGCGGATGACGCGCTGGGCGATCAGCCAGCCATAGGCCATCATGGCGGCGCTGGCCAGGCACAGGCCGCCCGTCAGCCACAGGCCCGAGCCTTGGGGAACGCCGCCGGTCAGGGCGAAGTACAGGGCCGTGCCGGTCGTGGCCAGCGCCAGGGCGCCCATGCGGAACAGGCTGGCGCGCAACGAATTGCTGAAGGGCTTGCGCAGCAGCTGCAGGCCGCGCCGCCAGCCTGTGGGCACCTTGCGGCCTTCGAACACGCGATAGCCTTGTGCGCGTCCTTCGTTGATGGCGCGGTAGAACTGGTCGGCTTGCTCGATCTGTTCCTGGGTGGGCTTGACCCGCACCGAGGCGTAGCCGGTGACGGCGCCGTTCTCGTAGATGGGCACCGCCATGGCGTAGACCCAGTAGAAGCCGCCGTCCTTGCGGCGGTTCTTGACCACGCCCATCCAGGGGCGTTCTTTCTGCAGCGTGTCCCACAGGTCCTGGAAGGCCTCGGGCGGCATGTCCGGATGGCGCACGATATTGTGCGCCTTGCCGACCAGTTCCTCGCGCGAGAAGCCGCTGATGGCGATGAACGCGGCATTGGCGTAGGTGATGCGGCCTTTCAGGTCCGTCTTGGAAATCAGGTACTGATCAGCCCGGACACGCACCTCGTCCTGGGTAACGGGAAAATTCTTACGCATTCAACATCCTGCAGGAACACTACGTGTGATGTTCGGGGTCAGTCGAACCGACGGAAATCGTCGGGAGACGCACGCACGGGCAAGTCTTTTTCTGAATATGACCTTAAACCACACAAATCTCTCTATTTTTGCGAATGGCTGACAACGGCAAAAGCAGAAACTAGGCGCATATCCGGTGTCTGACCGGCGGCTTGAACTGACATAACGTTTTAGAAATAGGGTTTATCAGCTTTACGGATGGTCGCTTTTTTTCTTTAGATATGTATTTTTTCATCGGTATATTTTGCCGCTTGTTCATCGTCACGCGTCGGGCTCGTGTGTTGGTTCGGCGCCGTATGTGCTGCGTTTATAATTCGGCGACGCCGCCCGCTTGCGGGCGCGGTTTTCAAGGAGAGCATGTGATCGAACTGCAGGAGCCCGCCGTCAGCGCCGAGCTGGTGGCCGTACTGGTCGCCGTCACTGATGGCGAGCCGCGCGTGCTGACGACGGATGCGGGCAAGGCCCTGCCGGCCGGCCCTTTCCAGCAGGCGCACCGTTCCTTGCAGACCGGCCTGCGCGATTGGGTGGAGGCGCAGACCCATCATCCCCTGGGCTATGTGGAGCAGCTCTACACCTTTGCGGACCGGGACCGCTTCGACGCCCACGGGGCGCGCGTGGTGTCGGTCAGCTATGTGGGGCTGACGCGCGAAGTGGGACGGCCGGACGTCGCCCAGGTCATCTGGCAGGATTGCTATCGCTACTTCCCCTGGGAGGATTGGCGCCAGGGCGCGCCCGCCCTTATCCAGGACCTGATCGCGCCCGCCCTGATGCAGTGGTGCGACCAGGATCCGGAAGCGCAGGCCATACGCCGCCAGCGCGTGGCCTACAGCTTCGGTCTGGAGGGCGCGACCTGGAACGAGGATTTCGTGCTGCAGCGCTACGAATTGCTGTACGAGGCGGGTTTGCTGCCGGAGGCGATCCGCCGCCGCGAACCGCGTCCGGATGCGGTGGGACAGGAGAACCGCCTGGGGCTGCCCATGATGCACGATCATCGGCGCATCCTGGCCACGGGCCTGGCTCGCCTGCGGGCCAAGATCAAGTACCGGCCCGTGGTGTTCGAGCTGATGCCGCCGGAATTCACCTTGCTGCAACTGCAACAGGCGGTGGAAGCGCTGGCGGGCCGAGGCCTGCACAAGCAGAATTTCCGGCGCCTGATCGAGCAGCAGGCCCTGGTGGAAGAGACGGGCGCCATGAGCCTGGGCGGCTCGGGCAGGCCCGCCAAACTGTTCCGGTTCCGGGGCGACGTGCTGCTGGAGCGCGCTATTTCCGGCAGCAAGCTCCCGCTGGCCAAACAGGCCCGCTAGGAGGAAGAGGGCAAGGCCTGCGGCTTGACAGCTTTTATGCTCAGGAATAGCATAAGTGTATGGTGCCGACAGGCCTTCTTTTTATCCTTTTTAATACTCAAAATGAGCATAAAAGAAATCACTGCGCCGACTGCGCAAATGACGGTCCCAGGCGTGAACCGCGTCCCGCCGCTGCCGGACGTCATCCTGGAGCCGCTGGTGCGCGCCGCCCTGCAGGAGGATCTGGGTCGCGCCGGCGATTTGACGACGGATGCCATCGTGTCGCCCGAGGCCCGCACCCGGACTCGGCTGGTGGCCCGCGAGCACGGCGTGCTGGCCGGCCTGGACCTGGCGCGCATCGCCTTCAGGCTGCTGGATCCGTCCTTGCGATTCGAGGCCCGGCTGCAGGACGGCGATGATCTGGCGCCCGGCGCGGAAATCGCCGTCATCAGCGGTTCGGCCCGCGCCATGCTGACGGCCGAGCGCTGCGCCCTGAATTTCCTGGGCCATCTGAGCGGGGTGGCCTCGGCCACTGCGTCCATTGCCCGCGCCATCGCGCCCTACGGCACCAAGGTGACCTGCACCCGCAAGACCATGCCGGGCATGCGCGCCCTGCAGAAGTATGCGGTTCGGGTCGGCGGAGGCAGCAATCACCGCTTCGGCCTGGACGACGCCGTGCTCATCAAGGACAACCACATCGCCGTGGCCGGCGGGGTGCGCGCGGCGGTGGAAGCGGCGCGGGCCTACATCGGCCACCTGGTATGCATAGAGGTGGAGGTGGACACGCTGGAGCAACTGGACGAAGTCCTGGAGCTGGGCGTGGACAGCATCCTGCTGGACAATATGGACACGGATACGCTGAAACAGGCCGTGGACCGAGTCGCCGGCCGGGCCAAGACCGAGGCCTCGGGCCGCATCACGCCCGAAACCGCCGTGCAGATCGCGCGCTGCGGGGTGGACCGCATCGCCGTGGGCTGGATCACCCATAGCGCCCGGGTCCTGGACATAGGCCTGGACGCCTGATAGACCGTCACCTTACTGGAAACACCATGTTGTCGTTCCTGAAGCGTTGCGCGCTGGGCGGCGCAGCGCTGGCCGCCGCTTCACTGGCGCTGGCTGCCCCGGCGGACGTGGCGGGCCCCGCGACCCCTGCGCAAGACCAGGACTATCCCAGCCGACCCATCACCCTCATCGTCACCTTCCCGCCGGGGGGCGGCACCGATCTGCTGGCCCGCAAGCTGGGCATGCGCCTGCAGGAAAGCCTGGGCCAGGCGGTCATCGTGGACAACCGCCCCGGCGCTAGCGGCAATATCGGCTCTCGCGCCGTGGCCTATGCGCGCGCCGACGGCTATACCTTGCTGATGGCCAACAGTTCTTTTGCCATCAACCCCGGCGTCTACCGCAATCTGGGCTTTGATCCCAAGGCCGATTTCGCGCCGGTGGCCAATGTGGGATTCGTGCCTTCCGTGCTGGTGACGGCGGAAGGTTCCGGCATCGCCTCCTTGCAGGACGTGCTGGCGGTGCGCTCCGAGCCGTCCCTGGCCTATGCGTCCTGCGGCAACGGCACGCCGCAGCACCTGGCCGGGGAGATGCTGTACGAGACCAGCGGCACGTACCTGCTGCACATTCCGTACCGAGGCTGCGGCCCGGCCTTGAATGACGTGGTGGCCGGGCAGGTGCCGGTCGGCATCGTCACGCTGTCCAGCGCGTCGGCGCTGATCGCGTCCGGGCGCCTGCGGGCCCTGGCGGTGACCTCGCCCCAGCGCAGCCCCGTGCTGGCGGACGTGCCGACCGTGGCGGAAATCATCGGCCAGCCCTTCGAGCTGGATCAGTGGCACGGCCTGTTGGCGCCGTCCCACACCCCGGCGCAGGTGGTGCGGCGCCTGAACGAGGCGGTGCGAGAGGCCGTGGCGCAGCCCGTCATGCAGCGCGAACTGATGGACCTGGGCTATACGCCGCAATCGCCGGGGAAGCAAGCCCTGGCGCAGGGATTCCGGGACATCGTCTGGACCGATATCGACCGCTTCGGCCTGCTGGCCCGCAAGATCGGCCTGCAGGTGGACTGACGCGCCCGGGTGGGGCGCGTCTCGGGCCGGCATCAGAACAGCGGATCTTCGTCCGGTGTTTCGGGCACGGGTTCGGCGCTGAACCAGTGTTTTTCCAGCAGCAGGGTGTGCATCAGGCCGTCCTTGCTGCAAGGCGGGGTGATTTCGATCTCGCCGCGCTGGCTGCCGTCTTCATTGAAATTATCGGCCTCCACCTCGGCGGCGGCGTAATAGGCATCCAGGTTCAGGTCGGGCAGGCCACGGTCTTGCACGAATTGGCGGACGGCTTCACGACCCAGGTCATTGAGGCTGTAGGTGTTGCTCATGGCGCGCTCCTTGTTCTTGGTGCTCCAGGTTCAAGTCCTGCTGCGCAAATCGTAGCATGCCTGGCGCGTCGGCAAGCCGGGGACAACCCTGGGGCCGTCCCCGACGCCTGGGCCTAGCTCACCATGCCGGGCGTGGCCAGGATCAGGTCCTTCATGGCCTGGTGGTAGCGCACATAGCCGGTGCAGCGGCAGATGTGGTTCTGCAGGCCCTCGGACACCTTGGCCTCGACCTGGTCGCGCGCCACCGGTTGCTTCTGCAAGGATTCGTACAGCACGATGCCGGCATTGACGAAGCCCGGCGTGCAGTAGCCGCACTGGAAGGCGAAGTGCTCCAGAAAGGCTTGTTGCACCGGATGCAGTTCCGTGACCTTGTCCTGCCCGTCGCGCTTGGCGTGCGCCTCGATGGTGCGCACTTTCTTGCCTTCGAAGTAGCTGGCCGGCATGACGCAGGTGCGCACTTCTTCGCTGCGCCCGTCCGGATGGTCCACGATCACCACGCAGGCGTGGCAGATGCCCATGCCGCAGCCCAGGTGCGTGCCGGTCAGCCCGGCGTATTCGTGCAGAAAGTCGATCATGGGCAGATCCTGGCTGACTTCCATTGCCTGCAGGTCGACCCGGTTGATGTTCAGGCGCAGTTTCTTGGTCGGATTGCTCATGCCAGACGCCCCTTGATTTTTTCGGCGGTGACGGGCAGTTCGCGGAAGAACTGTCCGGTGGCATGATTGACGGCGCTGACGGCGGCCGGGATGATGGGGATCATCACCACTTCGGCAATGCCCTTGGGCGCGTCGGTCTCGGACAGCGGCTCCAGCAGTTCGAAGCTGGTGTTCCAGACGGCCACGTCCTTGGCGCGCGGCAAGCGGTAGCGGTGGAAGTTCCAGGTGCCGTCGCCGGGACCTCCTTCATACAGGGGCAGGTCCTCGTACCAGGCCTGGCCCAGGCCCATGGCCAGGCCGCCTTCGGCCTGGCTCATGACCAGTTGCGGCACGATGGGCTTGCCGCAGTCCACCCAGGTGTGCGCGGACAGCAGCGTCTGCTCGCCGCTCTTGCGGTCGACCTCCACTTCCGTCAGCACGCCCACGGCCGAGTAGTACAGGTAGCCGCCGCGGCGCCGCGCCACCAGCGGGTAGGCGATGTTGCGCCGCTCCAGCCGCTGGTAGCCATTCAGCTCCCTGGCCTTGGGATCGCCCGCGCCGTAGCGCAGCGCCAGCCCGTCCACGGGCAGGCGCACGTTCTGGCCGGCCAGAGGCCGTAGAGGAAGAGCAGGCGGGCGGCTTCGGAGGTGCCGTGCGAGCCGAAGTAGGACGAACTGCTGGCGTATGAGCCGGAGGACAGCACCGGCGTCCAGCGCGGATTGGCCTGCTGCTTGTCCTGGTCGGCCTGCTTCAGGATGTAGGGGTTGTGGGTGGCCTCCATGCCCAGCTCGGGCCAGTCCAGGTGCGAGGCCTGGACGGTGTGCGCGGCGCGGCCCACCCATTTGGCGCAGATCACCGCCTGGGAAGTGGCCGAGCCGGTGCCGATTTCCACGATGGAGGTGCGCAGATGCACCTGGCCCTGCTCGTCGATCTCGATGCCCGAATGGTCGCCCTGCGAGCCTGTGCCGTAGTCCTTCATGACACAGGCAAAGCCCACGCCGTACAGCTTGCCGGGGTTGGCGGCCTCGAACTCTTTCTTCTTTTGCTCGCGGCCGGTCCACAGCGGGTGCTGGCGCGCCTTTTCCAGGATTTCCCGCGCCCGCAGCGAGCCGGCCGGGATGCCGCCTTCCATGTTCTTCTGGCCGCTGAGCATGACGTTCTTCAGGCGCAGGTCTATGGGGTCCATGTTCAGCCGGGCCGCCGCTTCGTCCATCATGAGCTCGATGGCGGTCATGGTCTGGCCTTTGCCAAAGCCCCGCCCCAGGCGTCGCTCTTGGGCAGGTAGTAGATGCCTTGGGCGCTTTGCGCGCTGCCCGTGGTGACGGGCCAGCTGCAGGTGGCCCGGCCGCCGCCGTCGGACAGGCTGAAGCTTTGATATTGCATGATCTTGCCGCTGGCCTTGTTGAGGGCGATGCGGTTCTTCATGCGGTACGCATGCCGTTTCTGGCCGGCCTGGAATTGCTCGAAGCGGTTGTTGGCCAGGCGCACCGGCAGGTTGCCGGCGAACAGCGCCATGTAGATGGATACGCCGGATACGACTCCGAACTTCAGAAATTGGCGCCGGCTGAATGTTGCAGTGGTCATGCAGGACCTCCGGATAATGGAAAGATGCGTCGCGGTATCGAGAGCAGCACGCAGCCGGGCGCGCGCAGTCTTGCTGCGCCGCACGTAACTGCCTGGAGCGGGGACGTGTCAGAACCGAGGGTAGGGCTGTTGGCCGAGTTGCATGTGCGTGTCTCCGAATCGTTGTTGTTGTATGGGACCCCGCTTGTCGTGGCTTTCTCTGGACGCGGGATCCGGCCTGATTCAGTTAGTTAGCTAACTTTGTAAGAATCAAGTTGTTGGGATAGTGACGGAGAATGCATGCAATTTGCATGATAATAATCATATTGTTTTGGTTGTGTTATTGCTTTTTTTTACATAAAAAAACATGGCCTTGCACCTGGTTTCGGCGGGCTCGGTGTTTTTACTGATCGGTTCGTGGACGGGTTTTTGTTGTGGTTTTCTTGAGTCGCCGCCGTTCTGACGCACGCGGCTGGCGGGAGGCCCGGCACAGAAAAAGGTTCTTCGAAGAATTCCGGGGACTGAATTGCCAAGTCGATGCCGAACTGGTTTTTTGAAGACGCCGTTCAAGGCGCAGGAAGATCGGACGGGGCGGGTTGGATGGCTTGCCGCAGGCGGGGTGCGGGGACGGGAGGCAAGCGTCGTTCTGTTCGACGGCGGCGCTTGTTGCTCGCCCAGGGGGCGAGCAACCCGCCGGAGTTAACGACGCGCCCGGCCAGGCGCCCCGACCAGGGAACCGGCGCACCGCGCCGGCAAGCCGTCAGCGCCGTCCGATCTTCCTGCGCCTTGAACGGCTCAAAATGTCGATGGCATCGACCCGGCCGGTCTTGCGAGAACCTGAACCTCTTTCCGCTTGGCCCAAACGGCTCGCCAAACACGGAGGTAACCCCGGAATTCTTCGAAGAACCAAGAAAAAGCCAGCCTTGCGGCTGGCTTTCTTCGTGTCGGCATTGTGGTGTCAGAAGCTGCCGAACAGCGTGCCCAGCGTGATGACGACGGCTACGGCAATCAGCGGCCATACCATGGTGACGACGGCGATGTTGCCATAGGACTGGCGGTGGTTCAGCTTGCAGATGGACAGCAAGGTGATCACCGCGCCGCAGTGGGGCAGGGTGTCCAGGCCTCCGGCGGCCATCACGGCCACGCGGTGCAGCAGTTCGGGGCTGATGCCGGCTTGCTGGGCCATCTGCAAGTAGTCCGAGCCCAGAGTCTGCAGGGCGATGCTCAGGCCGCCCGACGAGGAGCCCGTGATGCCGGCCAGGGTGGTCATGGCCACCGCCTCGGAAATCAGCGGATTGCCGGGAGCCAGGTTCAGGACGAAGTCGCGGATGATCACGAAACCGGTCAGGCTGGCGATGACGGCGCCGTAGCCCACTTCCGAGGCCGTGTTGAACAGCGGCAGCATGAAGCCGAACACGCCCTTGTTGATGCTTTCGCGCAGGTTCTTCCATCGGCCCAGACGGCTGACGATCAGCACCAGGTTGGCGACGACCAGCGCGATGATCAGCGCCCACAGGCCGGTGATCTTGGCGGGGGCGATCTGCGGGAAGCGCTCGCTCAGGTAATCGAAATTGGTGTCTGGGAAGATGCCGTAGGTGAACAGGGCGTTGACGCCGATCACCAGCAGCAGAGGCAGCACGGCCAGGAACAGCGGCATGTGGCTCAGGCCCTGGTGATTCTCTTCAGGGATGTCGCCCAGGTCTTCCAGGTGCTCGCCATAGCCTTCACCGTTGGCGGCCGCTTTCCTGACGCACGACTGCAGCCACCACAGGCCGCCCAGCGCCATGATCAGGCCGCCGATGATGCCCAGGCCCGGCGCGGCGAACACGTTGGTGCCGTAGTAGGGAATGGGGATCGCGTTCTGGATGGCGGGCGTGCCGGGCAGCGCCGTCATGGTGAAGGTGAAGGAACCCAGCGCGATCGATGCCGGAATCAGGCGCTTGGGTACATTGGCCTGGCGGAACAGATCCTTGGCGATGGGGTAGATGGCGAACGCCACCACGAACAGGGATACTCCGCCGTAGGTCAGCACGCCGCAGGCCATGACCACGGTGGCGATGGCGTGGCGATGTCCCAGCTTGCGCGTGATCCACTGGGCGATGGTGTGGGCGGCGCCCGAGTCGGCCATCAACTGTCCGAACAAGGCGCCCAGCAAGAAGATGGGCAGGAACTGGAGCACGTAGTTGCTCAGCGCGCTCATGAAGGTGGACGTGTAGATGGGCAGCAGAAAGCCCGCATCGCCCGAGAGCAGCACCGCCAGCGCGGCCATCAGGGGCGCCAGCAGCAGCACCGTCACCCCCCTGTAAGCAAGAAACATCAACAGCAACAGCGAAACAACAATAGCAAGCGTACTGGCCATAGGAAAAAGCTCCTGTCGGAGTCCGGATCGCGGACGAGAAATGGGGCAAAACAGGCAGGTCGCCAAGCCGCCAGTGTAGCAACACCTTCGGGGCGCCCCGCTTGACGGCCATCAACACATCCCGCGCAGTCCCCCGTGAGACCAAACAGACAGTCTGGATACCTTATGTGACACTTTTTCGTGGGGGGCGAAAAGATTTTCCTTCGCCCAAGCCAGCACCCGTGCGGGTTTCAGGAGGTCATGCGGATCTTCTTGCCGGAACAGGCAGAAAAATTCTCTAAAACGTTTGCCAAAATCGAAAACCTTGCTATAATTTCTTTTTCGGCGCATTAGCTCAGCAGGTTAGAGCGACGGAATCATAATCCGCAGGTCCCCTGTTCGAATCAGGGATGCGCCACCAGAATTCCCTTTTAGATCAAGAACTTACGCCACTCTAGCCAGTGGCGTTTTTTCTTGGTCGCCAGACATTGACCAAATCTTGACATTGCCGGCGTAGTCGGCCAGGTGCGACGGGGCCAGGTGGGCGTACTTCTGCACCATCTGGATGGTTTCCCACCCGCCCAACTCTTTCAGCACCATCAGCGGCGTGCTGACGCCATTCATGACGCCTTGAACATGCCAGCTTGCCCAGGTGTGCCGAAGGTCATGCCAATGGAAGTCTTCGATGCCTACAGCCTTGCACGCCCGGTTGAATATGCGCTTGTCGTGTTCTTGGATTCGCACGCCTTCCCCGTTGTCACGGGTGAATACCCAATTGGTGGCGGTTTTCAGGCGGCGTTCCAGCACGTCATAGGCGGCATCGTTCAGGGGCACCGACCGGGCGCGGCCTGACTTCGCGTTGTCGCTGGTGACGTGGGTGGCACGCAAGGATAGATCAACCTGCCGGGGGCGTAGTCCGAATTGTTCGCTTTCGCGCATCCCCGTCATCACGGCCACCAGGGCCGCGTCCCGCATCCAGGGCATGGTCATGGCGTCGATCAGCGCGGCGATGACTTCCGGCGGTTCCCACCGCACCCGCACATCGGGTTCGTAATACACCGGCAGCTTGGGCGCTTTGTCCAGCCAATCCCAATCCACGCACAGGTTCAACATGCGCCGGATGGTGGACAAATAACGGTTCAGCGTGGCGCCCGTCAGGGGCGTGGGGGCTTTCTTCTGGTGAATACGGTGCGTTGGCAGCGCATCCACGATATCGTCGGATGTTAAAGAACGAATCGACCGGCCCGCGAATTTCTCACGCCAGAACGCGACATGCCGTTGCTTCGTGGCGTAGTCGCGTTGCCCGGCGGTTTCCCGCAGAAACCGCACGGCGGCGTCTTCGAAATCCTTGTCGGGCACTTCGCCCAATTTGGCCTGACGCCACAAGTCGGCTTTCAACCTGTCGTGGTATTCCTGCGCGGCCTTGCGGTCGGTCGTGCCAGCAGAGCATCTAATTCGCGTTCCACCGCCCGGCGGGCTGATGGAGATTTGGTAGATACCGGACGTTTTATCTTTGCGGATTGACATGGAGTTTCCTCTACGGCCCGCAAGGACAACCGGGCCACAGTATTGCGCGGGGCGGATAGTTCTGCAAGTCGGGCGGGCCACACACGCCACACACGGGAACCGGGCAGGCGGAACCCTATCTGGTGGCGCTTGGCAAATACCGTGCTGTAGGCAAGGCCCAGGCGGGTGGCCACCTCTTGCAGCGTCAGGGCTTTGTCGTCGGGGGCGTCCATGCTTGCCCCCTCACGGCAGCTTGTAGCGGTCGCGGCAAAATCCGCACGCCCCGCCCACCAGGCGGCCGCACCACTCGCCGCAGTATTCACAGTCGCCCGGCACACCCTTGGGCATTTCAGGCGACGGCCGGTTATCGACGGCGGCCTGTCGGTGCAGTTCGGCGCGTTCCTGCGCCAGGTCTATTTCGTCGGCCACGGCTATGCCTCCTTTTCCAACCGCGCAAGTTCGGCTTGCGCGTAGAAGATGATTTTTTTGATGTCGCGCATTTGGGGGCTGTGGGCCACCTTGCCGTAGCGGTAGCAGGCCCGGAAGATTTCCCCTATCTGTGCGTTCATGTTCCGATGACTGATAAGGTGCTGTAATTCAGTCGCCCCCGGTGGCAGTTCGTAGTAGCTGGCCGTGCTGCCATCGCTGACAGTGCTTTCCTTGGAGAAGCCAACCAGCACGGAATTGTTATCGTGAACGTCGGGGTGGCGGGCACCTCTTAGGCGCGTCAGCAAGGCGTCGGTGGCGGTGTCGGAAAGCCCAGCAGTACGACAAAGCTGGACGGAAACGGCATCGTGGTTCATAGGTCATTTCTCCTTTTCATGGCTTCTAACAAAAGGTCTTGCACCGCCCGCTTGGTCTTGTGGCGGGCGATAACCAATTCGTCCACCGTGCCGCGCGCGATGATGTCGTAGATATAGGTGGGCCGGTCGTGGCCGGCCTGGGCCTGGCGCACTGCGCCGACCCGTTCAATGATTTGCTGGCGGGTTTCCAGGTTCCACCAGTGGCCGAAGAACGCCACGGCGTTGCATACGTCCTGCATCCCGTCCAGGCCGTGGCCGGCGCTGTCAGGGTGCGCGAACAGCAGCGGGATACGCCCGGCCTTGAAGTCGCGCAGGGTTTGCGGGTCGGTGTCCAGGTGGCGCCCACGGGGGAAGGCTTTAAGCAGGCGCACCAGGTCGGGTTTGAAGTGGTAGGCGACCAGCAACGGCGCACCGCCCAATTCTTCGACGATGGATTCCAGGGCTTGCAATTTCAGGTCGTGGACTTCGGCCCAGGGGCGGTTCTCGCCCTGGTCGTCGTTGGTGTAGGCCGCGCCGTTGGCAAGCTGCAAGCATTTGATGGTGCGCGCCGCCGCGTTGAACGCTTCCACATCGCAACCATCCAACTGCATGAACATTTCCCGTTCCATGTCGTGGTACAGGTTGCGCGCCCGGCTGGGCAAATCGATGTACACCGGCACGTTGATCGGTTCGCGCAGGTCGAACCAGTCGGCCGGGTCAAGGGAAATGCACAGGTCGCGCAGCAGGTCTTCGATTTCCCGCTGGGCGTGCGCCAGCGGCACCAGGTCAACGGCGTGCGCGTCAGCGCCGACCTGCACCGTCTGGAACCACCGGGACTTGAAGGCTTCGAACGACCGGCCCAGGCGCTGCCCTTTGTCCAGGAACCACGCTTGGCCCCACAAGTCTTTCAAGCCGTTGGGCGACGGCGTGCCCGTCAGTTCGATGAAGTGGCGCACCTGGGGCAAATGGGCCACGCGGCCCAGGGCGGCCGCCCGCTTGCCACCCTGCCGGGTGCGGAAGGATTTAACCCGCGTCGCTTCATCGGGCACTATCTTGGCAAACGGCCAGGGCTTACGCATGTCGGCCAAGGTTTCCACCAGCCACGGGATGTTTTCGTAATTGATGGTGAAGGTGCTGGCCGAAAAGCTGAACGCGCGGGCCAGTGCCTTTTTGCGCGCGGCGGCGGTGCCGACAATGGGCGTCACTTCCACGTTTCGCAGGTGCTGCCATTTCACGACTTCATCCGGCCAGGTGCTTTGCGCCACCCGTAGCGGTGCCGTGACCAGCGTGGGGCCAGGCTCGACCAGTTCCAGCACATCCACGGCGGTCAGCGTGGAAACGGTCTTGCCCATGCCCATGCCCGCCCACACCGCGCAGCGCGGCGTGTTCAGGATGTGGTCGATGATGATGTCCTGGTACGGACGGGGGGCGAAGACGCGGCGTTCAGTCACACTAACCCCCGGTCTTCCGGCTTCATGAATACAAGCCAATGCGTCAAGCCCTGGCGCCCGGTGGGATGGCCGAACAACGGCTGCACAGGTGTCAAGGCCAACACATCGCGCACCTTGACTTGGGTTTCGTTCCACTTGAAAACCAACACACCGTCGGCGGCCAGCACCCGGAAGCATTCGGTGAAACCTGCGCGCAGGTCGTCACGCCAGTTATCCGACAGCTTGCCGTATTTGGCCGCAAGCCAGCTTCGGGGGCCAGCGCGCACCAGGTGCGGCGGGTCGAACACCACCAGCTTGAAAGTGCCGTCGGGATACGGCAGCGCCCGGAAGTCCAGCAGCACATCCGGGTCGATGTTCAAGGTGCGCTGGCCGTCGGCCTGGCCGTGCGAACGGTCGGTGACTGTGATGGTTTCACGGCGGCAGTCGCCATACACAGCGTCGGCGTGCTGGCGGTTGAACCAAAACATGCGGCTACCGCAACAAGGGTCAAGTACCTTCACGCCAGCACCCTATCGACGGCTTCGAACGAATCGACCACGACCACGACCTGGCCCATGCGGCGCATCCTGTCGTGTTCGCGCTGCTGGTGGGGCTTCGCTTTCTCGCCGGGCGCTTTCAGTTCCACCCAAAGGGTGCGACCTGGCGCGCTGTCTTCCCCGAATCGCCCGAAATCACCGGGCAACATCACCAGACGGTCGGGGGCACCGTTGCGGCCAATCCAGCGCACCTTGCGGACTTCCCCGCCCAGCGCCTTGACCTGTTCGACCAGGTAGGTTTCGACTTGGGATTCACGCATGGGTACGCCTCCACGCCGCGCGCAGCGCCGGCCAACAGTCGTAGCCCAATGATCGGTAATACTTGAAGAATCGAAGTAGCAGCATGGTCATCAACCTTTCTTGTAGCGGTGGGCTTCAAAGCCGGCCGCCGACAGCGGCAGGCCATCGGCCCAGGCAGGGTTAGCCGCCATCAACCCGGCCAGGTGGCCGGGGTTGAATTCGGGACGGTCGGGGGCTTCCGTCAGAATTTCGTCGTGGACGGTCAACACGATTTGGTAGCCGGCAGCTTCGACGGCCGGCATACTAGCGGCCAGCACATCGCGCGCAGCGGCCTGGGTGATGTTTTCCGACAGCTTGCCGCCGTAGGTTTTCAGGCGTGCCCATTTGCGGCTGTACTGGTTCACGCCCATGTACGACAACTTGCCGGCGGTATCGACTTCGGGCAGCGGATAGCACAGCAGGCGACCGGAAGGCAGTTGGACGCGCAGCCAGGCGCCCTTGCGTTGCAAGCGAATACCCCGGACGTGCTGCACGACGCCTTCGTGAATGACGGCCATCATGCTGGCCGTGGACAGCGCCGGCCAAAACGCGGATACGGCGGGGTGTGCGCGGCGCCATAGGCGCTTCAATGCGTCGCACACAACGAACGTCCGGGGGGCCAGGCCGAAGCTGCCATCGCGGCGCTTTTCCCGTGCGGCCAGATATCGTTCAGCTTCGGCCAGCACATCGGCGTCGATGCTGGGCAGCGCGGCTTCGGCCATCGCGTCCAGGTCAATGCCGTAGGTGGCCGCCCCGGTCAGGAACGCGCCCACGCCGCCTTCGTAGCCCAGCATCAATTCCATGACCTTGCCGATTTGGCGCTGGTCGCCTTCGACCGTTTCGTGGCTGACGGCAAACGCCTTGGCGTAGGCCAGCTTGTACAGGTCAGGGCCGCGTCGGATGGGGTCGCCCTTGGCGTTGTATTCCAGGGCGATTGCCTGGCCCGCCAGGGCGGCGTCGCGCAGGGCCACACCGTCGTACCATTGCCCATCCGCGCCCAGGCAGGTGTCGAATTCGCGGAACGCTTGCAGCTTCCATTCCTCGCCAGCCAGCCAGGCAATCATCCGGCCTTCGATGTTCGACAAGTCGGCCACCACCAGCTTGCGGCCGGCCGGCGCGACGATGCACCCCCGGATGGCGCTGCTGGTCAGTTCCATCACGTTGTCGAACAGTAGGTCTTCGCAATCGGCTTTCAGCGCATCGATGCCAGCATCGATGGCGCGCTGTTTCAATGTCGGGCGGGGCAAGTTCTGCGGCTGGAACAGACGGCCAGCCCAGCGGCCAGTACGCGCCGCGCCGTCGAATTGCAGCGTGCCGCGCAAGCGCCCGTCGCGGCTGACGCCCTTTACCAGCGTGTTGTATTTGCTGGTGCTGGTTTTGCTGGCCTGCAATCGGATGTTCAGCAGTTCGACCAGCACCAGCGGCAGGTCGGCGCCGCGTTCCAAAATCTTTTCGATGGTGCTGGTTTGCAGGTCGGGCACTTCGATGTCGTAGGCTTGCAGAATGTGCGTTATCAGCCTGTCGCGCTGGGTGGCTGCGCGCACTTCGCCTTCGGTCAGTTCCTGGGTGCGTTCGGCCAGGGTGACTTTGGCGCGTTCGGCGGCGCGGATGGCCGCCCGCGCCAGTTCGACATCAACCTGTACGCCCCGGTCATTGATGGCCTGGTCAAGGTGCCACAGCGCCAATTCGTGCCCGCTGTAGTTCCAGCTTGGCAGCTTGGCATCCACCACGCGCATGGCTTCGATGTCCAGCCCGGCGTACTCCACGAACATGGCCCAATCTTCCGGGTGGGTGTCGCGGGTGGCCCGGCGCAATTTCATGTTCTTGGGCCGGGGTTTGCAAAAAAGCTGGATTAGGCGCTTGCCTTCCTTGCCCTTGGCTTTGTCGGTCGGCACGGCCAGGATGTCGCAAAGCGTGCCCAGCGCGCCAGGCATCCCATGAGCCAGCGCCTTTACCATCGTGTCGTGCCAGCGCGTGATGTCGGTATTTGTGCCGGTGTAGCGCAGCACATTACGGTCGAACGGGGAATTGTGCGCGGCCAGTTCCACCAGCGGGTCGGCCAGCGCGTCCACGAAGTCGCGCGGCCATTGCTCCCCGTTGGCGTTGTCCACGACGGACACCGGGCCATCATCGATGGCCCAGGCCGTCAGCAGGATTTCGACGCCTTCCATGTAGGCGTGCGTACCGTTGCCAATGGGCACGGCGCTGAATGTTTCGAAGTCAACCCAAAGCCGTGTCATGACACCAATCCGGCGGTTTTCAGTTCAGCCATGACAGCTTCTTTCGGCAGAACCAGCGCGGTGGATGTGGACAAAACTTTGGTTTCGTTAATGCCAGTGATTTTCTTTAATTCAGGTATCGCCTTATAAAGGTCGGTCAGGGTTGTCGAAGCAAACAAAATGGATACCAATTCGTCTTTGAACTTGGTGAAGTCCTTGACTAATTGCTTCATTTCATCGGTGATGCGTTGAAGCTTCTGCACTTGATTCGGCGTGATTTTGACCGGAACCAAATCACTGCCGTAGCGTTCGCCAGCGGGGCCGCGCAATGTCAAAGAACTTGTGCGGAAGCCGTCGGATATTTGCAGCACCTCACGGTACGCCCGCGCTTCTTTATCCTCTTTGGTGCCCAATGTCAGCTTTGACATCGAACGGGACTTCCCTGCATCGTCGGTGTAGAACTTGAACACGCCATCGTTAAGACAACGCGCCAGATAGGGTTCTAGCTTCGGGTCGCCGTGCATTTCGAAATACTTGGCATGGCCCTTGTTTACGATGGCTTGGCAATAGTCTTGTGCCTGTTTATTCAACTTTGCGACGCGCGCGCGGAATGTTTCGCGCAGAACTTTTGTTTCGATTTCGAAGCGCATGGCATTGGTCAAGCGCACGTTAACGGTCTTAGAAGTCATCTTTAATTTCTCCTTAATGGTGTAGTGGCCCGTTGCCGGGATTTCCAGGTCAGTAGTTGCCCGGTCGCCCTGGTTTCGGCACCGCCCCCGTGTGAAAGTGGCTATGGGGCACAGGGGGTTAGCCATCCCGGCCTTTGTGTCGCGTGGGCCAGTCGCAACGTGAGGATGCGACCGCCCCTAGGGTGCTGTTACGCGGCGCTAGGGTTATCCGGGCGCGGCCTGCCTTCCAGGTCGGCCAGGGCGTCGGCTTCCGTCAATGCGGGCCTTGGAAACGCGGCGATGCGTTCACCCAGCACGGCGCTGTACATGGTCATGATGTGGGCCTGGGTATTCAGGCGTTCTTGTTCCTGCCAGGGAAGGCGCGCGAACACAGGCGTATTCTTGAAGGCACCCAGCTTTTCCCGCTTGGCGTCAAGTTCCGCCTTTTCGTCGATGACGCGCTGTTGGTGCGGTTTGATAGTCATGTCGGCCCCCTTACACCAAGTCCGCGCCAGCGTCGGCGCCTTCGCTGATGTCGCCGAAGCCTTCCAGGCTGGGCGTGCCGGCGCTGAACGCTTCACCCTTGGAGTGGTACTGCACGACGGAAAACGACGCGAAGATGCCGGGGTTTGCGCCGTCCAAGGCGTAGATGCTGACCTTGGCATTCACATAGCAACCAGCGTAGGGGCGGCCGTCATCGGGCAGCAACGGGGACATATTGGTGTCGATGATTTCCGGGCGCGCGTTCGGCCGACCCTTGATAAGGGCTTGGCGGTGGCAGGCCAAGTACCAGTTGCCCGGATAGCCGTCGTATCGCGCGGCCAAGCCCTTGCTGCCGTCCTGATAGCAATACTTTTGCGGGTTGCCGGCGAAGGCTTCCAGCATGATGCTGGCTTTGTCTTTGAACTTGTCCTGGGCGGCCTGTTCGATGGCGGCGCGGATAGCCTTGTCGTTGGCGCTGCCGGGCACAATCAGAAACGTGGCGTTCCAGCGCGGCTTGCCGTCGCCGGCCTTGAATTCCACGGCGTTCCACAGGTCGGGGAAGGACAGGCGGACACGTTGCAGGATGAATTCGGTGGGTGCGGACATGGGGATTGCTCCTTTACTTGGTTGCTTCGGCGTACTTGCTGACGCCGGATTCGGGTTTGAAAAACTGCGGGAAATGACGGCGCACGCGCGCGATGGCGTCTTCGACGGCCTGACGGCGTGCAAGGGTTTCAGGGGCGCCGACGGTCGCGGCGTTGCGTAGAATTTCCTGGGCGCGCGGGGGCAAAATGCCGTGCTGCCAGTTGTGCCAGGCTTCAGTCATACAAGCCCCTCGATGTCGGCCAGGTCTTCGGCCGGTGCATCCGCCGTGGCGGTTTCATCCTTGAAACCATCCAGCGGCGCGGCGACTTCCAGCGCCGGGCGCTTGTCCGTCGTGGGGGCGACCGTGGGGGCACCGTCGGGCTGGGTAATCAGGGCTTGCAGCTTGGCCCATTGGCGCGCGCCAATGGTTTCCGCCTTGTGCAGCTTTTCGGCTGTGGTGGGGGAAATCAGCGACAGGTCGAACATCTGTTCAACCTTCAACCGCATGGCCTTCAATGCCGCCTGGGCCTGGTCGTCGTCCACCCAACGCCGCGCGCCGCGCTTGCCTGACACCAGCTTGAAGCCGGGCACGTCGCGGCCAGCCAGCAATTCGACCTTGGCCTGGGCGCGGATGGCACCACACCAGTTTTCGATCAGGTCAACAGCGCCCAGCAGATTGCCCAGGATGGCGTTATCGAACGTGCGACCCACGGCGGCTTCCACCACGGGCGCTATCGGCTTGCTGATGTCCACAAACCCGTCGGTGACGGTGGAAAGGACATGGCTGCGCAACGCCGGGCAGGTCGCCTTGGCGCGGCAGAAGCGGCATTGCTTGTCCGCCGGGCGCAGTTCTTCGGCGTCGATTTCGTCGGGCGACTTGCCTGCGTAGCCCAGGGCGATGCGGGAAATGCGCTTGATTTCATCCACCCGGTCTTGCATGTGCAGGATGGGCAACACCCATTCGCTTACATGGTCAAGGCGCGGTTGATGAATGACCATGCGCACGCGCGCGAAGTCGCCAACGATGCCGAATTCTTCCAGCGCGGCCGCGCCGTAGATGGCAAGCTGGTCATTGTCGGGGGCTTCGACCCGCACGCCCCGGCCGTATTTCAGGTCAACGACCACCAGTTCGTCGGGCAGCAACACCACGACATCGGACGTACCCTTGGCGTCGGCTTCGCCCGTGATGAAACTGATGGGCAGGCGCTGTTCCACCATGACTTCGCCACCCAGGGCGCGCACATAGTTCAAATACTTCTGGACGTGTTCGGCCATGTCCTGGGTAACTTCGATGGTCGTTACGCCTTCCAGCCGTTCGGGCAGGTCGAAGTGTTCGCCTTGGTCGGTCAGGGCCACGAAGCGGCCGACATAGGCCGCCGCGTCATCGCCCGATGTCAGGCAAGTGGCCGCGACGAAGTGGGCCGCAGTGCCTTCCTGGGCAAATGCGCTGGAATCGTCCGGGTATTGGGCTTCCAGTGCGATGCTGCCGGGGCAGGCAAGCCAGCGGTGCGCGCTGCTGGGCGAAAGGATTGCGTGTTCAGACATTGCGCGCCTCCTTTTTCTTGCCTTGCTGGTGACGACGCCCTGGCCCTTTCTTCGTGTGGCTGGGCATCTTGGCGCGCGCAGTGCTGGGCGCGACCGGCACGCCGATGGATTCCAGCAGGCGTTGTGCGGTATTCAGGGGTTTCATCACGCGGCCCCCTTTTCGGTGGCGGTGACTTCCACCCAAAAACCGCTGATTAGGTTCTTGGGTTTGGTCTTCGCCACGACACGGGCGTACATCGACCAGCGGCCAATCTGGATACGAAGACCGGCATAGATTCCGTAGTCGTTGCCAGCTTTGATGCCCCAGCCAGCTTTGATGCCCCAGCCAGCTTTGATGCCC
>JAFACG010000027.1 GCA_023425645.1 Pseudomonadota bacterium | reverse complement strand
CAGTCCCACCTTGGCCTTAAACTCGGCGCTGTGCACCCTGCGCTTTTTACCTTCACTCATTCGCTACCATCCTTTCGCGGACGACAGCTTAAACCCCCGTCTCAAATTTGGGGTCCACTATAATCATTAGAATTCAGCCTGCGAATGAAGCAAACCATTCCCCTTATACCTTCAAGGCCCATAAATTATGCCTTGCTTATATAAGTTTTGAAATGGTTTTGAACTTTATAGTCAAGCAAGGAAAGAACTCGGCCACCACCGGAACGGCAGCGCGCCACCGTATTGTTTTCAAAAATTCAAGCAAGTTCTGATACGGATTTTTTGGCTCATTTTTGAAAATGCGCAAAAAAATCCAATCCATGAAGCCTGCGGATACCAGATATGGAATACAGACAGGCTGGTTTACGAAACGGTCTCATCGTCCTGACGAGATCGCACTCAACAGCAAGGAAATTTGAAATGACGATCAAAAGCCATGAAACCGATGACGCCGTACGCAACATGCTGCACAAGCTGTCCGTGCTCTGGAAGAACCGCGCGGCCGTGAACCAGGAACTGCCCGATTACTGGAACCTGGCCTTCGACCCGGGCAAGGCCGACTTCAGCGAATGCCTGCTGCCCTTCCGCAACCACCAGGCCTGGCTGGAGGCGCCGCAGGAGCTCAAGTCCCAATGCCTGTCCTACGCCTGGGGCATCTACAACCTGAAGACCATCTACATCGAGTGCAATGTCGTCACGCCCACGTGCGAAGACATCATCAAGACGCCTCCGCCCAGCGCCAATCGCGGCCTGCTGCAGGACGTGATGTCCCAGGCGCTGCTGGACGAAGCCCTGCACACCCGCATGTCCATCATGGCGTGCAACTACATCTATGAAATGCGCGGCCTGCAGCCGCTGGACTTCACCGAGTTCAACCTGGTGCAGTGGCGCAACAATCTGCTGAGCCAGTGCGGCTCCGAATCGGAGCGGCGCCTGACGCGCTTCGCCATCGCCTGCGCATCCGAGACGCTGATCACCGACTACCTGAAGACCATGGCCGAGGACAAGGCCATCCAGTCCATCTGCCACGAAGTCACCCGCACGCACGCCATGGACGAATGGAGCCACTCCAGCGTCTTCAGCTTCGTCGCCTCGGACATCGTCCAGGGCCTGAGCCAGCGGGAGCGCGAGCACCTGCGCGCCGTCATCCTGCGCACGGTGGAAATGTTCGCCAACAACGAACTGGGCGCCTGGGCAAAGGTCTTCTCCATGCTCCAATTCCCCAATGCGCGCGACATCCTGCACGATGTGGGCGACAGCAACGAGATCAGCGTCTACACCGACTCGGTGCAGAGCCTGATCGAGCGCATCGGCCTGAACAGCAAGTCCGGCACGATCCGCCAGACCGAAGCCGAACAGCAGGAGGCGCTGCAATGACGCCGCACATCCAGGCGCGTTGCGAGACGGTCCGGCCCGAGGCAGGCAACGTCAAGGTGTTCACCCTGCGCGTGCAGGGCGGGCACTTCGACTTCCTGCGCTCGCTGCAGGCCGGCAAGCATGTGGCCCTGAGCTACCCGGACACGGGCGGCGTCATCCAGCAACGCCTGTATTCCATCACCCGCAAGCCCGACGCGGACCTGTTCGAGATCGCCGTCAAAGGCTCAGGACGCAACAGCGTGTCCGACCACATGCATGCCACGCTGCGCGAGGGCATGACCGTGCCGCTGCAATACGTGGCCGGCGACATCTCCGTGGACTCCATCCTGGGCTACCAGCGCATCGCCATGATTGCCGGAGGCATAGGCATCACCCTGCCCATCGCCCTGCTGCGCGAACTGGCGCAGCGGGCGCGCAACGGCCTGCCCGTGCCCGACGTGCAGCTGCTGCTGAGCATCCCGCGCGTCTCGGACATTCCCTTCCTGCACGAACTGCTGGAACTGGACCTGACCACGGCCTGGTTCTCGCTGAATGTCTTCGTCACCCGCGAGAACATCCGCAGCAGCGCCCAGTTCAAAGTGGGCCGCCCTTCCTCCGAGGCCCTGCAGCACCTGCAGGATCCGCAGGCCGTGGTGATCTGCGGCAGCCACGGCTTCGCCCAGGCGCTGCGCGAGTACACCGCCAAGACCCATCCGGTCTCGCGCATGCTCATCGAAGCCTTCTCGCCGCCGGCCGCCGCGCCGCTGGACATCGCGCCCCAATCAGGTTCCGCCCCCTTGCGGATCAGTGTGCCGGGTTCGGATCGGACGCTCTCGCCCGACCCCGGCCCCAGCCTGCTGGAAATGCTGGAAGCGGGGCAGGTGCCCATCCGCAGCCAATGCCGGGCCGGCATCTGCGGCGCCTGCCGCGTGAAGATATCGGACGGCGACTGCCGCTTCGAACCGGACTTCTGCCTCAGCGATCAGGACAAGGCCCAGGGCCACGCCCTGGCCTGCTGCACCTTTCCCTTGTCCGGCGCCCTGACCGTGGACATCGGCTCGACAAGCTGACATCATCACCATCGGATACAAAGAGACCGTCATGAAAAAAGTCATTGCACTGCGTCATATCCATTTCGAAGACCTGGGCACGCTCGAACCCGTCCTGGCCGAGCAGGGCTACCAGGTCCAGTACGTGGACCCTTCCGTGGAGTCCTTGCGCCACCTGAGCGAACGGGACGCCGACCTGCTCATCGTGCTGGGCGGCCCCATCGGCGCCTATGACGAAAAAATCTACCCCTTCCTGAGCGGCGAACTGGAGCTGATCCAGAAATGGCTGCTGGCGGGCAAGCCGCTGCTGGGCATCTGCCTGGGCGCGCAACTGATCGCCCGCGCCCTGGGCGCCAACGTCTACCCCCTGGGCGTCAAGGAAATCGGCTTCGCGCCGCTGACCCTGACGCAAGCCGGCGCGCAATCCGCGCTGGCCGCCGTGGATGGCATTCCCGTGCTGCACTGGCACGGCGACCAGTTCGACATCCCGGACGGCGCCGTGCACCTGGCCAGCACGCCGGTGGGCGCCAACCAGGCCTTCTCCTTCGGCGCCCAGGTACTGGGCCTGCAGTTCCACCTGGAAGCCGACACCAGCAAGCTGGAGCGCTGGCTGGTGGGCCACGCCAACGAACTGGGCCAGGCCGACATCGATCCCCACGCCCTGCGCGCCGATGCGGCCCAGGTCGGCAAGCGCCTGCATGCCGCTGCGCGCCTGGTGCTGGAGAACTGGCTCAGCCAGTTGAAACAGCCCGACCCCGCCGCCTGCCCGGCATGAACCCAGGCTCATCGTTCGTGGGCAGGGAGCTGCATCCATACCACGTGGATGTGGTTTCCATCCAATCGCAAGTCATCTACGGCCGGGTCGGCAACAATGTCGCCGTCCCCACGCTGCGCCAGCACGGCCTGGCCGTGGCCGCGGTTCCCACCGTGCTGCTCAGCAACAATCCGCAATACCCCACGGTGCACGGCGGAGCCGTCCCGGCCGACTGGCTGGCCGGCTTCCTGGAAGACCTGGGGCGGCGCGGCGCCCTGGACAAGGTGCGCGCCGTGCTGATCGGCTATCTGGGCAATGCGCAGCAGGCCGCTGTCATCGCCCGCTGGCTGCGCGAGCTGCTGCACCGCCTGCCCGACACCCTGGTCATCGTGGATCCGGTCATCGGCGACCTGGACGTGGGCCTCTACGTGGACCCCGATCTGGTCCGGGCCTACCACCGGATGCTGCTGCCGCTGGCCACGGGGCTGACGCCCAACGGCTATGAACTGTCCCTGCTGACAGGCCTGCCCTCCGATACCGAAGAGGCCGCCTCCAGCGCCGCGCGTTCATTGCTCCAGGAGCGCACGCAGTGGCTCATCGCCACCAGCGCGGCGCCTCTATCCTGGCAAGCCGGCCAGATCAATCTGCTGCTGACGCGCCGCGAAACGCCGGCCCACACCCTGCTGAGCCATCCTCGCGTCGACTCCGCCGCCAAGGGTACCGGCGACCTGTTCGCCGCCACGCTGCTGGCCCGCCTGCTGCTGGGCGCCGACCTGCACACGGCCGTGCACACCGCCAGCGCCAGCGTCCTGCACCAGCTCGAACTGACACGCCAGGCCGGCAGCCAGGAACTGATACTGCCTATGGACCCAATTCGCTCCTGACTGCTGACACTTATTAGATCTACGCCGTGGCCGGCCTGTCCCTGGCCTACTTCTGCTTTCGCTACAACCTGCCGCTGACCATACGTTCAGGCCTGTATCCGCTGTTCGGCAAGCGCATCGAAGGGTGGATAGGCGACAGCGTGGACATCTTCGCGGTCTGCGGCACCCTGTTCGGCATCGCCACCTCCATGGGCCTGGGCGTGCTGCAGATCAACGCCGGCCTGGAGCACCTGTTCGGCTGGCCGCAGGAAACCTGGCTGCAAATCATTCTGATCATCGTGGCCACCCTGTCGGTCTTGACATCCTCCCCGACCCGAAGGCCGGAAATTCCTACGGCGCTCAGGCGCGGCATTGAGCCGCCCCTGAGCCGCTTCGGCGGGTTCCTGCTGCTGGCGGCGTGACCGCGCCGCTCACTTCACAGGCGAACCGGGCGTGTCCCGCC
>JAFACG010000050.1 GCA_023425645.1 Pseudomonadota bacterium | reverse complement strand
AACCGCTCCGCTACTGCCTGAACCGCTTCACAAGCCGCAATGGTAAATCCTCAATCCTGAGCACTTAACGTTGCCGTCTCGTTTGCAGAACTTCAAACTATAACACAAGAATTTAACCCTGCGCAAGCTTTAATTTCCGGCCGGTTCGCCCTGCTTTCGGTGCGGGCCTCTGGGCCAAGGCGGTGAAAACAGACTGAACCGCTTGCCGCCTCGTGTCGGGAAACCCCCGTTCGCTGCAGCAAGAAAGAAACTATAGCACGGTGTTTTTCAACAACGCAAGCTTTTTGACAAGAATATTTCAAGCGCATCTAGGGATTTCCCTTAAATCCAGCTTCAACCCCATGAAAGAAAACAAGAAACACGAAAAAGAAACTAAATGTAAATTAAATTCCGCTGCCTGGATCGGAAAGATGTGGCGCCCTGCCCTCCTCGCTCAAGCGGACTTTGACGCCAAGGGCCAGGCCAAAACCGGGGTGTCCGCCATCATTGAACCCCATCCCGGCCTGCCGGCACCTGTACACTCCGCCTTGCTGACAGGCTGCCGCCTTTGCCGATCGACAGGCCCGTCCCTTGCCGCCGCCTAGCCCAGTCCCCTATATATAAGAAAGTTGGGTTCCATATAGTAGAAAGGAAGCGCCGGCCTTTGCTTGCCTGCGGACAACGGATACTTACAGTGGCAGCCTGCTCCCGCCTTACAATACAGAGACAATCAACAAGCGATCATCATCATGGCTCGTTCCCCTTCTCCCCGCTCCACGGAGCAGCTCAGCCTGATTGGCGACGACATGCTGGCAGGCAATACGCTGGAAGGCAGCGTCCTGTCCCATGTCGCCCGCTTGCCCGCGGACTGGCAGGCGGCGCTGGGCAGCCCAGAACTGCAGGCCACCCTCAAGACGCTGTCAGCCTGGCTGGACAAGGAACGAGCCGACGGCGCCACCATTTATCCGTCCGCGCCTTTTCGGGCCCTGCAGTTGCTGCCGCTGCACGAAGTCCGCGTCGTCATCCTGGGACAGGATCCCTATCATGGCCCCAACCAGGCGCAAGGCCTGTCCTTTTCCGTGCCCGATACCTGCCCGGCACCGCCCAGCCTGCGCAATATCCTTAAAGAACTGCGGCAGGAATACCCCGACCAGCCCGAGCCAGTCAGCCACGACCTGAGCAACTGGGCCCGCCAAGGCGTGCTGTTGCTGAACGCGTCCCTGACCGTGGAAGACGGCCTGCCCGCTTCTCATGCCAAGCAAGGCTGGGAGTCGGTCACGGACGCGCTGCTTGTCCAGTTGGCGCGCCAGAGTGCGCGCCCCATCGTCTACATGCTTTGGGGCGCCCACGCGCAAGCCAAGGCGGAACTGATCCGCCAACACTCGCAGGGCCCTTTCCTGATCCTGGCCGCCAACCATCCCTCGCCTCTGTCCGCTCGCCGGCCGCCTGTGCCCTTCATCGGCTGCGGCCACTTTCGCCGGGCCAACGACTGGCTGACCGAACAAGGCGTCGCCCCCATCCAGTGGCTGGCCACCGGACCCTGACATCACTCTATATATAGATAGAAGAAACACGCCATCATGCCCCTGACTCCCGCCGATCCCGCCCTGAGCGCCGAGGAACAACATGCCTTGTGGTCTTCGGAGCTGATCCAGCAATATGCCTGGCAATTCGAGGGCGCCACGCCCCTGGCCGTGCCGCTGGCCTGTCTGCCTTTGCTGGAAGATCTGTTCAAGCTGGTCGACGAAACCATCAAGGACTCGTTCGACCGCTCCCTGTTCTGCTGGACCGACCTGAAGCTGGACGAATCCGGCCTGAAAGCCTGGTATCTGGGCGTGGAAGACTACGACGCCGTCATCGAGCCTTATATAGAGAGCCTGTCGGCGCGCTGCCTGGCTGCCGGGAGCTGACGGCAGCCGGGGCCCGTCAAGCAAGCTGGCCCAACACTGCCTTGCCCTCTGCCCCATGCGCGGGCATCTGACAGCAGCGACGCTCCCGGTGGATGGCCCGCGGAGCCGGCGGCCCAGCCTGCACAGCGGAACGGCCCCAAAAAAAACCCGGCACATGAGCCGGGTTTTTTATGCGCCTTCCTGCGGGAAGGCCTATGCAAGGACAGACATCAGGACTGCACGCCCGCAGCATGGGCCTGCTGGTCCGCATGATACGAGGACCGCACCATGGCGCCCACGGCGGCGTGGGTGAAGCCCATGGCGTAGGCTTCGCGTTCGAACATGGCGAACTCTTCCGGCGTGACGTAACGCATGACGGGCAGGTGGTGTCCCGAAGGCTGCAGATACTGGCCGATGGTCAGCATGTCCACATTGTGGGCGCGCATGTCGCGCATGACGTCCAGGATTTCCTCGTTGGTTTCGCCCAGGCCCACCATCAGGCCCGATTTGGTGGGCACTTCCGGATGCAGCTTCTTGAATTCCTGCAGCAGCTTGAGCGAGTGATGGTAATCCGAACCGGGACGGGCCTGCTTGTACAAGCGGGGCACGGTTTCCAGGTTGTGGTTCATGACGTCCGGAGGGCAGGCGTCCAGGATGCCCAAGGCGCGCTCCAGGCGGGCGCGGAAATCCGGCACCAGGACTTCGATGGTGGTCTTGGGCGAATGCTCGCGCACCTGGCGGATGCACTCCACGAAGTGGGCGGCGCCGCCGTCGCGCAGATCGTCCCGGTCCACGGAGGTGATCACCACGTAGGACAGCTTCATGGCGCCGATGGCCTTGGCCAGGTTGACCGGCTCGTCCTTGTCCAGGGGATCGGGACGGCCGTGGCCCACGTCGCAGAACGGGCAGCGGCGCGTGCACTTGTCGCCCATGATCATGAAGGTGGCCGTGCCCTTGCCGAAGCATTCGCCGATGTTGGGACAGGAAGCTTCTTCACAGACCGAGAACAGCTTGTGCTCGCGCAGCGTTTCCTTGATCTCGTAGAAGCGGGAATTGGGGGCCGCCGCCTTGACGCGGATCCAGTCCGGCTTCTTCAGACGCTCCGCCTGGACGACCTTGATCGGAATGCGCGAGGTCTTGGCCTCGGCCTTCTGCTTCTGCGTCGCGTCGTACTCGACTGTGCGCGGACGGACGGTGGGTTTGTGTTCGACGGGGGTGTCTACAGGGGTGGTCATAGGCGTAAGGGTAGTAAACAGCGTGCTGCGCCGCGGTTGTGCCGCGAAGCGGTCATCGGTCGATTGTAGCCCCAAGCTTTACAAGCGCCTAGAAGCGGGGCCATAGTTTGCTCATAAGCCCCTTCAATATAGAGCTTGGCGCGTCAAAGCAGCAACGCTGCCGGGTAGAACCTGCGCATACTACAAGTACGGAGACTCGCATGCCCCATGAACAAAATACGGCCCCGGTGCAGCTGCATCAGCAAGACGGGCTGGCCCGCATCACGCTGAATCGCCCCGCGCAGTACAACGCGCTGTCCGAAGAGGTGCTGGACGCCTTGCAGGACATCCTGAACACGCTGGCGCAGGACCGCGAGCTACAATGCGTGATCCTGCAGGCCGAAGGCAAGGCGTTCTGCGCCGGTCATGACCTGAAGCAGATGCGCGCCCATCCTGATCACGACTACTACCTGGACCTGTTCCAGCGCTGCAGCCGCGTCATGCAGGGCGTGCTGAAGCTGCCGGTGCCGGTGATCGCCCGCGTGCAAGGCCTGGCGACCGCCGCCGGCTGCCAGCTCGTGGCAAGCTGCGATCTGGCCGTGGCCGCGCAGTCGGCGCGCTTCGCGGTCTCCGGCATCAATGTGGGCCTGTTCTGCTCGACGCCGGCCGTGGCTCTGTCGCGCTGCGTGCCGCCCAAGGCGGCCATGGAAATGCTGATGACCGGGGACTTCATCAGCGCACAGCGCGCCCAGGAACTGGGCCTGATCAATCATGCCGTGCCCGACGGGCAGCTGGACCAGGCCGTGCAGGACCTGGCGCAGCGCATCCTGGCCAAGAGCCCGGTGGCCGTGCGCGCCGGCAAGGCCATGTTCTACAAGCAGCGCAGCCTGCCCCTGGAACAGGCCTACGATTACGCCGGCCAGGTCATGGCCGGCAATATGATGAGCGAGGATGCCTGCGAAGGCATAGATGCCTTCATCGAAAAGCGGGCCGCCGTATTCACGGGCCGCTGATCAGGCCGCCATGGCGTGGATTCGCTGCGCCATGGCCTGCGACAGGTGCGCACAGAGGAACTGCGCCGCCTGCTCCAGCGTGATGTCCACCCCTTCCGAGCGCATGTCGGTGGTCTGCAGACCTTCGTAGCCGCAGGGATTGATGCCGCCGAACGGCGCCAGGTCCATGGCGACGTTCAGGGCCAGGCCATGGTAGGAGCGGCCGTTGCGGATCTTGATGCCCAGCGCCGAGATCTTGGCCAGGCCCTCGCCTCCCTGGCGCAGCGGCACATAGACCCCCGGCGCGCCAGGCTTGCGGCAGGCGCCCGCCACGCCGAAATGCGTCAGGCAGGCAATGACGGCCTCTTCGAGCAGGTTCACGTATTCCTTGACGTACAGGCCGACGCGGCGCAAATCGAACAGGCAATACACCAGCAGTTGCCCGGGACCGTGGTACGTGACCTGTCCGCCCCGGTCCGTCTGCACCACGGGAATGCCGCCAGGGTTGAGCAGGTGCTCGGGCTTGCCCGCCTGCCCTTGCGTATAGACAGGCCTGTGCTCCACCAGCCAGATTTCATCGGGGGTATCGGGCTGGCGCTGTTCGGTGAAATCGCGCATGGCCTGCCAGACCGGACCGTAGTCGGTCGGGCCGGCAAGCCATTTGACCTGGGGAAAGTCGGACATGCTGGGCGCTGCTCCGCTTACAGGACGACGCGCACCAGATGATGCGCATGCAGGGCCCGGTACAGATTGTCCAGCTGTTCGCGCGAAGTGGCGCGCACGGTGAAAGTCAGGCCAGTGTAGTTGCCGGCCTTGCTGGGGCGCTGCTCGACGGTCGAGGCGTCGAAGTCGGGATCGAATTCCCGCACGATGGCCAGCAGCTCGTCCAGCAAGGTGTCGTGGGTCTGGCCCATGACCTTGATGGGAAAGTCGCTGGGGTATTCGATCAGGGATTCTTCAGGGGAAATAGTCATGCTTGCTCCACTGCCTGGATGGCCTTGTCGTAGCCTTCGCGCAGCTTGGCAAAGACCGGGCCGGGCCGTCCGTCTCCGACGGGACGGCCGTTGAACATAACGATGGGCAGCACCTCCTTGGTGGCCGCCGTCATCAGGATCTCGTCGGCGCCGTCGACTTCCTCGCGGGAAATCTGGCGCGCCTGGAACGGAATGCCGGCCTGCGCGGCCAGCTCTTCCATCAGGCCATAGCGTACACCTTCCAGGATCAGGTTGTTGCGCATGGGCGCCAGCAAGGTGCCCTCGCGCACGATCCAGATGTTGCAGGAGGCGCCTTCGGTCAGGAAGCCGTCGCGGAACTGGATGACTTCGTCCACGCCGGCCTGCACGGCCTGCTGCTTGGCCAGCACATTGCCCAGCAGCGACACCGACTTGATGTCGCAGTGCAGCCAGCGCACGTCTTCGATGGCAATGGCGGTCAGGCCGTTCTCGCGCTCGGCCTGCACGCGCTGGAAAGGCGAGACCATGATGAACACGCTGGGGGCCGCATCCTTGGGAAAGGCATGGTCGCGCTTGGCCACGCCGCGCGTGACCTGGATGTAGACCATGCAGTCGCCGCCGCGACCCGATCGGGCCAGCATGTCCAGCACCAGCTTTTCCCATTCGCGGCGCGTGAAGGGATTGGCGATGCCGATCTTGGCCAGGCTGCGCTCCAGGCGATTCAGGTGCCCGTCCATGCGAAAGGGCTTGCCATGGTAGGCCGGCACGACGTCGTAGATGCCGTCGCCATAGATGAAGCCGCGGTCCAGCACGGAGATCTTCGCCTCGCCCAGGCGCACGAAATCGCCGTTCAGGTAGACGATGCTGTCGGGATCAATACTAGGAATCATGGGTTCGGTCTCGCACGGGAAAACTTATTCGAACATCAGCAGCACTTTGTCGACCATGCGGCCGAAAAAGCCCGCCTCGGGCACGTCCTCGAGCACCACCAGCGGCTGCTCGGACAGGGTCTTGCCATCCAGGGACAGGGTCAGGGTGCCGACCTTGGCCCCCTTGGTCAGGGGCGCGACCAGCGGCTGGGTGTACTGGGCGACGGGCTTGATATCGGCCGACTTGCCGCGCGGCACCGTCAGCCACAGCGGCTCGGCCGTACCCAGGCCCACGTTCTCCACCGCGCCTTCCCAGACGCGGGCGTTCACGGCAGGGTTGCCGGCATCATAGAGCTTGACCGTCTCGAAGTTCTGAAAGCTCCAGTTCAGCAGCTTCAGGCTGTTCTCGGTACGGGCGGCGTCGCTGGCCGTGCCGACCACCACGGACACCACGCGGCGGCCGTCGCGCAAGGCGGTGGACACCAGGCAATAGCCGGCGGATTGGGTATGGCCGGTCTTCAGGCCGTCCACCGTGGTGTCCAGCCACAGCAGGCGATTGCGGTTGGGCTGCTTGATGTTGTTGTAGGTGAATTCCTTCTGGCTGTAGTAGTGCAGGTACTGCGGAAAGCGCGACACCAGCGCGGCAGCCAGCGTGGCCAGGTCGCGCACCGAAGTCAGGTGCTCGGGATCGGGCAGGCCGGTGGAATTGACGAAGTGCGTGGCCTTCAGGCCCAGCTTGGCGGCCTGTTCGTTCATCAGCGCGGCAAAGGCCGATTCGCTGCCGGCCACGGCTTCGGCCAGGGCCACGGAGGCGTCGTTGCCCGACTGTACGATCACGCCCTGCAGCAGCTCGTCCACCGGCACCTGGGTGTTGACCTTGACGAACATGCGCGAGCCTTCGGTACGCCAGGCCTTTTCCGAGATGTTCACCGGCTGATCCAGCTTCAGGCGGCCGGACTCCAGCGCGTCGAACACCAGGTAGGCGGTCATGAGCTTGGTCAGCGAGGCGGGCTCCACACGCTCGTCTATGCCCTCGGCGGCGATCACCTGGCCGCTGTTCACATCCATGGAAAGCCAGGCGCGCGCCGTCAGGCCGGGGGCCGGCACGATGGACAGTTCGCCCGGCAAGGCCGCTGCACCGGCCGGCGCCGCAGCCGGCGCGGCGGGTTGGGCCGCAGTCTGGGCCTGGGCCAGCAGGGGCAGCGACAGGGCGAGCGCCACCACGCAACGAGAGAGAATCGGAGAGACAAGTTTTTTTGCAGAGGTCATGGCTGGGAGAGATTGGAAGCCGCGAATGGGGCGGAAAGGGCCCATTATGGCAGAGCCCTACGGGGCTGTGAGCGCGCCCGGCCGCCTATCCGCAAATGAAAACGCAACGATTTGAAAACAAAAGGCGGCTTAAGTTCCAAGCGAGGCAAGATGGCGATTGACCACGTCACGCAACTGAATGAGCTTGCCGTGGAAAAAATGCCCCGCTTCTGGGAGCACCACCATGGGCAGCTGGTGCTCGCGGGCGAACTCCATGCCCTCGGCCAGGGGCACCACATCGTCCAGCTCGCCATGCACCAGCAAGGTGTCGGCCGCAGGCTGCACCTGGCGGAAACGGAAACGATTGACGGCGGTGCCGGTCAGCACCAGGGCCTGAGGCAGCGGCGCACCCGCTTCACGCAGGCTCGCATGCACTTGCGCAGCCACGGCGGTGCCGAAGGAAAAGCCCGCCAGCAGCCAGGGACCGCCCGTCCACTGGGGAAACCGGGCGCCGAACTGCTCGATCAATTGCAGCATGTCGGCGGTCTCGCCGCGACTCCGGTCGAATTCGCCGGCCGACAGCCCCACGCCGCGAAAATTGGGGCGCACCGCCAGCAGCCCCTGCTGGGTGGCGCAGCGCGACAAGGTAGTGACCACTTTATTGTCCCGCGCCCCGCCATGCAGGGGATGGGGATGCAGGATCAGTGCCCAGCCGCGCGGCTCGGCGGCAGGCCAGTCCAGAGCACAGTCGATGACCCCGGCAGCGCCGGAAAATTGAATCGTATCCACGCGTTCAGACATGTTCAGACCAAATATCAAATAAGATTATGCCAAGCCCATCCAGTGTACCGGATTGTCATGAACACCTCTTCTCAATTCGCCCTGCCCAGTCCCCGGGACATGATCGCCGAGCTGCGCGTCCGACTGCCGCATTTCAACCAGATCCGCTGGCTGGACTCCACCGAGTCCACCAACGCCGACCTGCTGAACCTGGCGCGCCAGGAGACCGGCCCGCGCGTGCGGCCCTGGCTGCTGGGCGCCCACCTGCAAAGCCGCGGTCGCGGCCGCGCCGGGCGCACCTGGCAGAATCGCGTCGGCGCCAACCTGATGTTCTCCTGCGCCTTCGACATCTTCCTGCCGGCGCGCCAGCTGCCCACGCTCTCGCCGCTGGCGGGCATGGCCACCTGCGAGGCGCTGCGCCTTTGCCTGGAGCCGTCCCTGCGGCGCCGCCTGACCATGAAGTGGCCCAACGACGTGCTGTGGGACCAGGCCAAGCTGGCCGGCATCCTGGTCGAGGCCACGCGCGCCAGCGCTGCGCCCAGCTCCAGCGACCATCACGTCGTCATCATCGGCATCGGCATCAATCTGCAGGACGCCGTCGATCTCAGCCAGCGCACGCAACGCGCCGTGGCCGACTGGAGCGGCATCTCCGAGCACTCCGCGCAGGCTGCGCTGACCCGCTGCTCGGACATCGTCGCCAAGGTCGCCCAGTCCTGCTACCTGAGCCTGAACCACGTCACCGCCCAGGGCTTTGCCGACCTTCCCGAACGCTACGCCCAGGTGGACGCGCTGGTGGGACAGCACGTGCACATCATGGACAACGGCCAGATCCTGCACACCGGCATCGTCACCGGCATCAATGAATCGGGCCAGCTGCTGCTGCGCCATCCCGACAGGACGGAACGCGCCATCACCGTGGGCGAGGTTTCCGTGCGTCCCCAGCGCTGATCGCTATACTGGCGCTTTTCCCCAACCGACTGGCCCGGCATGACTTTGCTGATCGACTCCGGCAACACCCGCATCAAGCTGGGCTGGCGCCACCCCCTTAGCGGCGCGCGCGAAGCGGCGCCGGTTTCCCTGCACGCCGACCAGCTGGACCAGCTGGCCGCCTGGCTGCAGGCAGGCCATGCGCCCTTGCAGGACATGCGCGGACACGGCGGCGGGGCGATCGGCGTCAATGTGGCGGGCCCGCTCGTGCAGGCCCAGATCGACGCCGCCGTGCAAAGCCTGGGCCTGGGCGCCGTGCGCTGGCTGCACAGCGAAGCGCGCGCCTTCGGACTGTCCAACGGCTACGAGCAGCCCGGCCAGCTCGGCGCGGACCGCTGGGCGGCCCTGCTCGGATTGTGCGACCTGCTGGACGGCCAGGCCAGTCCGGCGCAGGCCGCCTTGCTGGTCAGCTTCGGCACGGCCACCACCGTCGATCTGCTCAGCCCCGTCCAGGACGGCGAGCGCCGCTTCATGGGCGGCTCCATCCTGCCCGGTCCGAGCCTGATGCTTGCTTCGCTCAAGCAGAACACCGCCCAATTGCCCGAAGCCCACGGCCGCGTGGCCTCCTTTCCCACCAACACCATGGCCGCCATCAGCACCGGCGTGGCCGCCGCCCAGGCCGGCGCCGTGCTGCGCCAGTGGGAACAGGGGCGCCGCCGCTTCGGAACGCCCCCGCTGGTCTTTCTGGCGGGCGGCGGCCGGGCCCTGATCCAGCACGAGCTGCATGACCAGCTGCAAGACCACTGCCGGCTGCTGGGCGTGCGCACGCCTCCCATCCAGGAACTGGACACGCCGACGCTGCACGGGCTGGCCCTGTATGCGGGCTTGCCCAGGGCATGACCTGGCCTGGCGGTCCGCAGGGACTGCCATGGGTCGGGGCTCATCCCCAAGGGGACGGCTTTTGCCTTGGAGCCGTCCGGCGGCAAAAAAAAGCCATGGATTCCCACATCCGGATACGTAAAGCCTGATTAAACGGATGAACTTCCAGGCGCGACCCCTTACAATCGACCGCTGGACTGTTTCTTTCCGGTGTCGGGGATGCGACTGCTTTTCATACTGATCCTGCTGGCGAATGTGGCCGTCCTGGCCTTTGGACAGGGCTTTTTTGGCACGCCTCCCAGCGAGCAGGGCCGAGAGCCCCGGCAATTCTCCCAACGCAACCAGGACGCGGTGAAACTGGGCGCGCCGCAACACCCCGCCGCCCCCCGTTCCTGAACCACGATTGTCGAACCCATGAAACCTATTCGCAAAGCTGTCTTTCCTGTCGCCGGTCTAGGCACCCGTTTCCTTCCCGCCACCAAGGCCATGCCCAAGGAAATGCTGCCCATCGTCGACAAGCCGCTGATTCAATACGCCGTCGAAGAAGCCGTGGCAGCCGGGGTCACCGAACTGATCTTCGTGACGGGCCGCAACAAGCGCGCCATCGAAGACCACTTCGACAGCGCTCCCGAACTGGAAAAGGAACTGGAAGCCAAGAACAAGCTGGACATGCTGGAGCAAGTGCGCCACGTCATCCCCAGCCACGTCAATTGCATCTACACCCGCCAGTCGCGCGCCCTGGGCCTGGGCCACGCCGTGCTGTGCGCCGCGCCCATCGTGGGCAACGAGCCCTTCCTGGTGCTGCTGGCCGACGACCTGATCGACGCCGCCACGCCCGTCTCGCGCCAGCTGGTCGAGGCCGCCCACCAGTACAACGGCAGCATCGTGGCCACGCAGAATGTGGCCCCCAGCGAAACGAACAAGTACGGCATCGTGGCCGGCGAAGCGCTCGATGCCAACGCCACCCGCTTGAGCCGCATCGTGGAGAAACCCGCGCCTGAAGTGGCGCCCTCCACCCAGGCCGTCGTGGGCCGCTATGTGCTCGAACCGGAAATTTTCGACCACCTGCGCCGCACCCAGGCGGGCGTGGGCGGTGAAATTCAATTGACGGACGGAATCGCCAGCCTTTTGGAAAGTCGCGCTGTATATGCGTATCAATATGAAGGCACTCGTTACGACTGCGGTAGCAAGGCCGGTTTCTTTCATGCTACGCTTGAATTTGGTCGTAAATACCACGGACTTTAACGAGGGGCGCAGAGGGGTCCGTACCAATAACAAACCTTGTTCGTAATTGTTTATCCCTTGCTTGTGACAAACTGTGCAAAGGGCGATTTAGCTTGACTTACAGGCCATTTCACCCCTACGATTAGCGGTGCAGGATTTCAAGTTCGTCGAAGTTTGTTCAATACGGTATTGTTTCTAATACTCATTGCCCTGATTTTTACATCTTGACAATCTTTTTTGAGCAGATTGCTCGTCATTTTTAGGGAATGCAGGAAATGCAAACAGAAACCGGTATCGTAAAATGGTTCAATAACGAAAAAGGCTACGGCTTTATCTCCCCCGACAACGGTGGCAAAGATCTTTTCGTTCACCATTCCGACATCCTGGGCACGGGCTTCAAATCTCTGGAAGAAAACCAGCGCGTATCCTACGTGTCTGCCGAAGGCCAGAAAGGTCCCCAAGCCAAGAGCATCCAGAAGCTGTAATCCATACGGATTCTGATCTCAAGAAAGCCCGCGAAAGCGGGCTTTTCTTTTGTCCGCGCAGCGCCCAGGAAAGGATTTATGTCAGATAACTGCGACAGACCGTCCTGTCCCTACGATAAATTGCTTATTTGCTTATGAGTCCGAGGGACGCGAAGCGCGGATCTCGGCCAGGCCCGAGAGCACGCGCACGACGGCGCCCTCGTGCATCTGCACCCAATGCAGGCCCGCATCCGACATCTTGTGATGGCGCGCCGGCGCATCCACCAGCTCCACCGCCTGCTGCAAGGCTGCCGACGGCGTGGCGGCGCGCAGCGCAGCGCCCGCATGCAGGGCATCCTGCACCGCCTGTTCGAAATTGCGCGTATGCGGCCCGACGATGACGGGCACCCCGATGGCGCTGGCCTCGATGAAGTTCTGCCCCCCCAGCGGCTGGAAGCTGCCGGCAACGATGGCCACCCTGGCCAGCGCGTAATACCAGTACATCTCGCCCAGGGTGTCGCCCAGCAGCACGTCCACATCGCGGCAGGCCTGCACGGCCGAGGAGCTGGAGTCTCCCTGCTTGAGCAAGGCGCTGCGGCGCACATGGCGCAGGCCCAGCTTGTCCAGGTAGGCGGCCGCGTCGTCGAAACGCTGCGGGTGGCGCGGGACCAAGGCGAACAGGATGGGGCTGTGCAATTCATTGCCGTGCTCGCGTTCGCGGCGCAGGAAATGCGCGATGGCATCGGCGAAGTCCATGTCCTCGGTCTCGCGCGTGCTGGCGATGACCACGATGCGCCGGTTCAGGTCGCTGGCAAAGCGCCGGCCTCGGGCGATCTTGTCCTGCGGCAGGTCCACATCGAACTTCAGGTTGCCCGAGACCCTGACGCCCTGCGCGCCCGCCTGCTCCAGACGCTGGGCGTCGGCCAGGCTCTGGGCGTACACCAGCCTGAAGGAACGGTAGGCCTCGCGCATCACCGAGCCGGCGCGCAGGCTGGCGGCCAGCGCGTGCTCGGAAAAACGGGCGCTGGCCAGCATCATGGGCACGCCCTGGCGGCGCGCCGCGGCCAGCAGGTTGGGCCAGACCTCGCGCTCGATGAGCATGCCGGCGCAGGGCCTGTAATGGGCCAGGAAACGTCGCACGGAGCCGGGAAAGTCGTAGGGCAGCCATTGCTGGATGAGCCGTCCCTGCTCGATCTCGGCAGCGAAGGCCTTGGCGCCTTCCTCGCGGCCCGTGACGGTCATGTGGGTCAGCAGCACGGTTTCGCCCTGGTCCAGCAAGGCCCGGATCAAGGGATGGGCGGCGCGCGTCTCGCCCAGGCTGACGGCGTGCACCCAGACAGGCGCGCGCGGCGGCGCGGCCTGGTCCTTGTAGTACCCGAAACGGGCGCCGGAGAGCACCTGCCAGTCCCCGCCGGCGCGGCGAGCGCGCAGGCCCATCCAGGCCATCAGGGCGGGGGCCAGCATGCGTATGGAAGCGGTATAGAAAAAGCGGTTCACCAGCCTAGCCTCAGCGCAGGATCAACGCACATTGTACGCATAAAGCCGCGGAGCAAAAACGCGAACTGCCGGGCAAGGCCGGCTGCGGGCCGCTCTGGCCCGAACGCGAACTCCCTGGATGGTGCCGGCAGGCTCTAGAGCGCCGGCGCGATCAGGGCCGGCGCATCATCGCCGACGCCCTGGCTGCCGAGCGCCTGGTCGATGGCGCACAACACGGTCTGCGCCGAAGGCTCATGGCCGCGCTCGCCCAGGCTGGCCGTATAGGCCGAGCCTTCCAGAGGCGTGCGCACCGGCGTGGAGGCCTTGTAGATGCCTATGGTGGGCCGTCCCAGGCCGGCGGACAGGTGCGTCAGCCCGCTATCCAGCCCCACCATGATGCGGGCGCCCGCCAGTTGCAGGGCGACGGGCGTCAGGCCCATGCGCGGCAGCACGCAGGCATGCTCGCGCCCGGCGATCAGATCCTGGGCCCGTTCAGTCTCCGCTGGACTGCCGGCCAGCAGGCGCAGCTCCAGGCCTTCTCCCTGAAGCCGGTCGAAGACCTGCAGCCAGTTGGCCGGCGCCCAGAGTTTGTCGTCCCGGCTGGCCGAAGGCATGATGATGGCGTAGGGGGATTGCCCGGCCGGAGCCTGCTCGGCCAGGGCCTGCAGGCCGAAATCCGGCGCGCCCTCGAACTGATAGCCGAAGGCGGCCGCCGCCAGGCTGCGCTGGCGAAACACGGCCGGCTGCCAGAAGCCGACGCGATGGCGCACGTCGTAGAACAAAGAGGCCAGCGGCTCGCGCGCCGACTTCCAGTCCAGGCCGTGGCGGCGCCCATGCGTCTGGCGCACCAGCCAGATGGATTTCATCAGGGCCTGCATGTCCAGCACCACGTCGTAGCGGCGCGCGTCCAGCTGCGCGCGCAATGCCGCGCGTTCCTGGCGCGTCTGGGCGGACCACCACTGCTTGCGCCAGCGCCGGTGCGCCACGGGGATGGCCTCGTGCACGGCGCGGTGCCAGCGGGGAATCTCGGCGAAGCTTTCTTCGACCAGCCAGTCGATCTGTGCGCCTGGCACATGGCGTGCGATGTCCGAGATCGCTGGCAGCATATGGACCAGGTCTCCCAGGGAGGACGTACGCACAATGAGTATCTTGCAAGTCATGGCGGAATTATAGTGGCGGCGCATGAAAATCAAGCAGAAGCAGACAAATTTTTGCACTCCTTCCCAAAAGGGAGGCAGGTCCCTTAAGGCATAATAGAGAGAACCTCTCCTGGACCGAAAACATGATTGATTTCAAACAGATCGAAGCCTTCGTATGGGTTGCCGAGCTTGGCGGCTTTCGGGCTGCCGCGGAGAAGCTGAACACCACCCAGCCTTCCATCTCGCAGCGCATCGCCGGTCTGGAGGCCGCCCTGGAGGTCCGCGTGTTCGACCGGGGCGCGCGCGGCATCAAGCTCACCGACAAGGGCCAGGAACTGCTCTCCCATGCCCAGCGCATGCTGGACCTGCGCACCGAGATGCTGCGCGCCGCCAAGGAGCAGAACGCCATCCGCGGCGTGCTGCGCCTGGGCGTGGCCGAGACCATCGTGCAGACCTGGCTGCACAATCTGATCGATCACCTGCACCAGGAGTACCCGGCCCTGGTCATCGAAATCCATGTGGACACCACCAATGTGCTGCGCCAGCAACTGGCCGCCTTCCAGATCGACATGGCCATGATCGTGGGCGTGGGCCAGGACCCCAAGGAACACTGCCTGCGCCTGTGCGAATATCAACTGGGCTGGGTGGCCAGCCCCGCCCTGAAGCTCCACGGCCGGAAAATCAGCGTCTCCGACCTAGGGGTTTACCCTGTGATCACCTATCCGTCGGGCAGCGTTCCCTACCAGTCCACACGCGAAGCCCTGCTGCGCGCGGGGGTGAAATCGCCGCGTCTTTTCGGCAGCGCCTCGCTCAGCACCATCGTGCAGATGACGCGCCGCGCCATGGGTCCCAGCGTGCTGGCTCCGGCCGTCATAAAAGACGAGCTTTCCGAGGGAAAACTGCGGCTTTTGAAGGTTGACCAGCCCTTGCCGGCGATCGAGTTTTTCGCCTGCTGGATGGACTCCCCGGACAGTCATATTGCGCGTGCGGTGGCCACCCACGCGCAGCGCATCGCGCAGATATACGCAGAGACTGATAAGTAAAATTTATAACCTAATATTTGAACTTACAATTGGACAGGGATTGCCCCATCGGTTGCAATTCGTTGCTGTGATCAACCCCCTGCGTGCGAGTGGTCATCATGAACCTGGAACCCCTGCCAATACTGGCGCCCGAGGCCGAACAATGCCGCGAGCGCATCCGCAAAGAACTCCATACTGGTCCCACCGCCGGACTGGCGGCGGGCCATGTCCAGGCCAACCTCATGATTCTTCCCAAGGACTGGGCCGACGAGTTCCTGCTGTTCTGCCAGCGCAACCCTAAACCATGCCCCCTGCTGGCCGTAACCGAGCCTGGTCAGTATCAGGTGCCGTCCCTGGGTCGTTCCATCGATATACGCACTGACTTCCCCCGCTATCGGGTCTGGCGCGACGGACAACTCAGCGCCGAACCCCTCAATGTCCGCGACCTCTGGCGCGACGACCTGGTCTCCTTCCTGATCGGCTGCTCGTTCTCGTTCGAAGAGGCGCTCCTGGCGGACGGAATCGACGTGCGCCACATCAGCGCAGGCGTGAACGTACCCATGTACCGCAGCACGATCCAGACGCACGCAACCCGTCGTCTGGCCGGTCCTCTGGTGGTCTCCATGCGCCCCATGCGCGCCGCCGACGCCATTCGCGCTGTACAGATTACCTCCCGTTTTCCTTCGGTGCACGGCGCCCCGATCCACATCGGCGACCCTGCCCTCATCGGCATATCCGACATCAACCAGCCTGACTACGGCGACGCCGTGCAGATCAGGCCGAACGAGCTGCCCGTGTTCTGGGCCTGCGGCGTCACCCCGCAAGCCGTCGCGGCCCAGGCCAGACCGGAGTTCTGCATCACTCACGCCCCCGGGCACATGCTGATCACGGACCTCCTGAACACACGCCTGGCAGCGCTTTGATACTAGTTTGACCGGCTGATCCCGGTTCCCCTCGTGGTTTTATATTGCTGTTCTTCCCGTGTCTTACCGGCACATTCCAAGCATTGCAGCTAGACAGCTATTCGGAGCACATTATGAAAAAAATCGTGTTGACCTCCCTGGCCCTGGGCACCCTGGCCCTGGGTTCGGCAGCCCTGGCCCAGACCAGCGCCCAGGACCTGCCCAAGACCCAACTGAAAGTCGTGGGCGGCCTGAGCAACCTGACGGCCTACCAGAACACGGAACAACCCTTCTGGACCAAGACCATTCCTGAGCTGTCCGGCGGCCAGGTCACGGCCGACATCAAGGGTTTCAACGACATGGGCCTGAAGGGTCCTGAAATCATGCGCCTGATCGGTCAGGGCGTGATCCCCTTCGGCACCGCCACCCTGGCCTACTTCGCCAGCGACAACTCGATCAACGAGGCCATCGACCTGGCCGGCCTGGCTCCCGACATCGCCGTGGCCAAGAAGCTGACCGAAGCCTTCACGCCCGCCTACGAGCAGTTCTACGAAAAGAACAACGTGAAGGTGCTGGGTTTTTCGACCTATCCCGCGCAGGTTCTGTTCTGCAACGGCAACTTCAACGGCCTGGCCGACCTGAAGGGCAAGAAAGTGCGCACCAGCAGCCGCACGCAGGCTGAGTTCGTCCAGGCCCTGGGCGGCAACAGCGTGACCATTCCGTTCGGCGAAGTGGTTCCCGCCCTGCAGAACGGCGTGGTCGACTGCGCCATCACCGGCTCCATGTCCGGCTACTCGGCCAAGTGGTACGAAGTCAGCACCAACCTGTACAAGATGCCCATCAACTGGAACCAGCAGATCCACGCCGCCAACCTGAGCGCCTGGAAGAAACTGGATCCGAAGGTGCAGGAATTCCTGGCCAGCAACATCAAGGTCATGACCAACCAGATCTGGGATGCCGCCGCCAGGGAAACCCAGGAAGGCTACGACTGCAACACCGGCGCGGCCGCCTGCTCGCAGCCTGTGAAGGGCAAGATGAAGCTGGTCGAACCTACCGAGGCCGATCGCGAACTGCTCAAGAAGGTCATGAGCGAGACCGTGGTGCCCAAGTGGGCCGAGCGCAGCTCCGCCGACACCGTGGCCGCGTTCAACGCCAGCCTGAGCCCCATCCTGGGCTTCGAAGCCAAGAAGTAAGCTTGTAGTACCGTGACTGCCGGCCGCCGCCATCCGCGCGGCGGCCGGCGGCCTGCACCCCAGGCCCCCTCCCTCCCAGACCCTGTACGGGGTAGACACCATGGAAAATACCGAGAAATTCGCAACGCTGAACCGTTTGCTGTCCGGTGCCACGACCCTGTCGCGCATCGCCATCTGGTTCGCAGGCAGCCTGACGCTGCTCAGCGCCCTCTACATCACCGCCGACGTGCTGATGCGCAAGTTCAGCGGCACGTCCCTGGGCGGCTCGGACGAACTGTCCGGCTACGCCTTCGCCATCAGCATCTCCTGGGCCTTGTCGTTCGCGACCTTGCAGCGCGCCAACATCCGCATCGACGCCATCTACCAGCACCTGCCCGTGCGCGTGGCCGCCCTGCTGGACTGGATCGCCCTGGTGGCCCTGTCCGTCTTCATCGTCTACCTGACGCTGTACGCCACTGATGTGGCCGGCCTGTCCTGGACCAACCAGTCCACCGCCAACACCGCCATGGGCACGCCCCTGTGGATTCCCCAGTTCCTGTGGGTGGCCGGCCTGATCTGGCTGTGCGTGGTGCTGGCCCTGATGCTGCTGCGCTCCAGCCTGGCGCTGATCACCGGCGACATGGCCGCCATCCAGGCCCTGTGCGGCATCCGCAGCACGCAGGAAGAAGCCTCCGAAGAAGCCGAAGCCGGCAAACGCATGGTGCAAGGAGACGCCAAATGATTGCAACCGCACTGACTCTGCTGCTCGTCCTGATCGGGCTGAGCATTCCCGTGGGCGCCGCCCTGGGCGCCCTGGGCCTGATCCTGGACCCGCTGTTCTCCATGCTGCCGCTGACCGGCGCGCTGGGCGAAATCTCCTGGGGCACCAGCAATGAATTCCTGCTGGTGGCCATCCCGCTGTTCATCATGCTGGGCGAGATCCTGCTGCGTTCGGGCATGGCCGAACGCATGTACAACGCCATGAGCCTGTGGCTGTCCTGGCTGCCCGGCGGCCTGATGCACGCCAACATCGGCGCCAGCGCGCTGTTCGCCGCCACCTCCGGCTCCAGCGTGGCCACCGCCGCCACCGTGGGCACCGTGGCCTTGCCGCAGATCAAGAAGCAGGGCTACAACGAGCCCCTGTTCCTGGGCAGCCTGGCCGCCGGCGGCACCCTGGGCATCCTGATCCCGCCTTCGATCAATCTGGTGATCTACGGCGTGCTGACCAACTCCTCCGTGCCCAAGCTGTACCTGGCCGGCATCATCCCCGGCCTGGGGATGGCCCTGCTGTTCATGCTGGCCATCGCAGCCGCCTGCATCGTCAAGCCCAAGTGGGGCGGCGCCAAGGTCAAGGCCTCCTGGGGCCAGCGCTTCGCCAGCCTAGTCCATCTGGTGCCGCCGCTGGGCATCTTCCTGCTGGTGGTCGGCTCCATCTACGCCGGCATCGCCACCCCCACCGAAGCCGCCGCGCTGGGCGTGGTGGGCGCGCTGATCCTGGCCGCCTTCTCCGGCCGCATGAGCTGGAACATGATGAAGGAAGTGCTGGAAGGCACCATGAAAGCCACCGCCATGATCATGCTGATCGTGATCGGTTCGGCCTTCCTGAACTTCGTCATGTCCGCCACGGGCCTGACCAACGCGCTGACCGAGTCCATCACCGGCCTGGGCGTCTCGCCCATGGTGATGCTGCTGATCATCGTGGTGTTCTACCTGGTGCTGGGCTGCTTCATGGAGACCCTGTCCATGATGATCACCACCATCCCCATCGTGGCGCCCATCATGATCGCCCTGGGCTTTGACCCGATCTGGCTGGGCATCGTGATCATCATCCTGGTCGAAGTGGCTCTGATCACCCCGCCCGTCGGCTTGAATCTGTTCGTGGTCCAGAGCCTGCGCAAGAGCGGCAGCATGAACGACGTCATGATAGGCAGCCTGCCCTTCGTGATCATGCTGCTGGCCATGGTCGGCCTGCTGGCCATCTTCCCGGATCTGGCCCTGTGGCTGCCCCGCCTGTTCGGCTGATCCAATACTGTCCATTGATTAAACGAGTATCGCTATGCGTCTGACCTTTGAACTGGCCCAGGCCACCCACACTGAAATCGTCGAAGCCGACCTGCAGCACTGCATCGTGGCCGGCTGGGCCGGCCGCGACATGGCCGCCATCGAGCACCACATCGAAGAGCTGGCCGAGCTGGGCGTGCCCCGCCCAAGCTCCGTGCCCCTGTACTACCGCATCGCCGCCAACCAGATGGTGCAAGACGACACCATCCAGGTGGTGGGATCCGGTTCGTCCGGCGAATCCGAAGTCTTCGTGTTCAACCACCAGGGCCGCCTGCTGGTGAGCCTGGCCTCGGACCACACCGACCGCGTGCTGGAAGCCCACAGCGTGGCCCTGTCCAAGCAGATCTGCGCCAAGCCCGTGGCCCGCGAGGCCTGGCTGTTCAGCGACGTGGCCGAATACTGGGACGAGCTGGTGCTGCGCGCCTACATCCAGGAAGACGGCAAGGAAGTGCTGTACCAGGACGGCACGCTGGCCAGCCTGAAGAACCCGCTGGAGCTGATCGAAGGCTGCTTCCAGTCCGCGACCATGCCCGCCGGCTACGGCATGACCTGCGGCACGGTGGCCGCCATCGGCGGCATCCGTCCCTCGACCAGCTTCACCATGGAGCTGTTCGATCCGCGCCGCCAGCGCAGCATCCGCCACACTTACGTGACGGACGTCCTGCCCGAAGTGGCCTAAACTGCCACCCGGAACCTGCTCACGGCCTCTGCGGGCACTCAAGGTCCCTTGAAGACAGCGTGAGCAGGCTCCAAACGTTCAGCCCATCTTTTTTTTGCGAGTGATCATGCTAGCGACCATTACCGAACTGCAACGCGCCCTGGACCGGGGTGAAACCACCTCGGTCGCCCTGACCCGGCAAGCCCTGGACCGCATCCAGGACGAGAACGGCGAAGGAGCGGCCACTTTCATCGAGGTCTTTGCCGAGCAGGCCCTGCAGGCCGCGCACGCATCGGACATACTACGTGCGGCCGGACTGCGCCGCTCGCTGGTCGAAGGCCTGCCCATGTCGGTCAAGAATCTGTTCGACATCGCCGGCTATGTCACTCTGGGAGGTTCGGCCGTCCTGAAGGATGCCGAACCGGCTGAACACAACGCCGTCATCGTGGACCGCCTGCTCAAGGCCGGCGCCATCCTGATTGGTTCGACCAACATGACTGAATTCGCCTTTTCCGGGCTGGGCATCAACCCCCATCACGGAACGCCCCGTTCGCCCTGGGACCGCGCCAATGCGCGCATCCCCGGCGGCTCGTCGTCGGGCGCCGGCGTGGCCGTGGCCGAAGGCATGTCGGTATTTTCCATCGGCACCGACACCGGCGGCTCCATCCGCATCCCCTCGGCCTTCAACGGCCTGACCGGCTTCAAGCCCACCGCCGAGCGCGTGCCCAGCGAAGGCACCATGCCGCTGTCGCGCAGCCTGGACTCCAACGGCCCGCTGGCCGCCTCCGTCGAGTGCTGCGCCATCGTGGATTCCATCCTGACGGACCAGCCCTACGTGCCCGTGGTGGCTCCCGCCCTGGACACGCTGCGCCTGGCCGTACCCACCTCCTTCGTCTTCGACGGCATCGACGAGACGGTGCGCGCCGCTTTTGATCGCGCCATCGCCCTGCTGCGCGAACATGGCGCGCAGGTCGAGGAAATCGACATCCCCGAATTCGACCAGCTGCCGCACATCAACCGCAAGGGCGGCTTCGTCTGCGCCGAGGCCTGGTCCGTGCACCGCGAACTGATCGAAAGCAAGGGCGACCAGTACGATCCGCGCGTGGCCTCGCGCATCCTGCGCGGCAAGGGCATAGACTGCGCCGACTACATCGAGCTGCTCGATACCCGCCAGGCCTGGATCGCCGCCGTGGAAAGCCGCCTGGAGCGCTTTGACGCCGTGCTGATGCCCACCGTGCCCGTGGTGGCGCCCCGCATCCAGGACCTGGTCGAGTCCGAGGACCTGTATTTCGCCAGCAACGGACTGATCCTGCGCAATCCCACCCTGATCAATTTCCTGGACGGCTGCGCCCTGTCGCTGCCCTGCCATGCCCGGGGCGAAGCGCCCGTGGGCCTGATGGTCGCCGCTCCCGCCTATCACGACGAGCACCTGCTCGGAGTGGGTGCAGCGATCGAAAGGGTATTGCCGCTGCGCGGCGACTAATCTTGTAAAATTGATATATCCAAGGACGGTCGCCCGACCGTCCTCGTGCTTTGCGTCAGGAGTTCCTCATGAGCACGCCCAAGACCGGGGCCGGCAACCAGACGGCTCTCCCGCCCAGCGCCTTCCCGCTGGCAGGCGTGCTGATCCTCGTGCTGTCGTCCTGGGCCTTGTCGGGCCTGGACGCCAGCGGCAAATGGATCATGGGATTCGGCGTGCCGCTGCTGATCATGTGCTGGTTCCGCTACGTGGTGCACTTGTGCCTGGTGCTGACCCTGGTGCTGCCGGTCAAGGGTCGCCGCGTGCTGCGCAGCACGCGCCCCAAGGCGCAGATCCTGCGCGGCACGGTCATGATGCTGGCCACGTTTTCCTTTTTCTCGGCGCTGCGCTATCTGCCCCAGGCCGAAGCCACCGCCATCAATTTCCTGGCGCCCCTGCTGGTGCTGTCCGTGGCGCCCTGGCTGCTCAAGGAGCCGCCGCGCCTCAGCCGCTGGGTGGCCGCCGGCGTGGGATTCCTGGGCGTGCTCATCATCATCCGCCCCACGGGCGGCCTGCATCCCATGGGCGTGCTGTTCGGATTGATCACCGCCTGCATGTTCGCCACCCAGTACATCGTCACGCGCCGCGTGGCCGTGGACGACGCCATGACCACGCTAATCTGGAGCGGCGCGGTGGGCAGCCTCTGCCTGACCATCGCCCTGCCCTTCATCCTGCCCGCCGCCCTGCCGGCCCTCAGGCAGCTCACGGCCTTCCAATGGCTGATCCTGGTCTCCACGGGCTTCTGGGGCTGTCTGGGACACCTGTTGCAGATCCAGGCCTACCAGCGCGCCTCGGCCTCCCTGCTGGCGCCATTCGTGTACCTGCAGATCGTGGCGGCCGCCGCGCTGGGTTGGATGATATGGGGACAGTTCCCCGACCTCTTCACCTGGATAGGCATCGCCGTGGTCTGCGCCAGCGGCATCACGATCGGGGCCCTGGAGTGGCGGCGCCAGGCCCGGCCCGGCGCCTGACGCACTAGCTGGCGCGGGCCTGCCAGCCCTGCACGAAGGCGCTGACGGGCTGGCGCTTGCCGCCCGCCTTCTGGACCTCCAGCAAACGCAGCACGCCCTGGCCGCAGGCCAGGTCTATGCCCTGCGCGCTCGCTGCCAGCACCTGGCCGGGCGCGACCTGATGCGCCTGGGGCAGAGCCTGGGCGCGCCACACCTTGATCGGCTGCTCCAGGCCGGGCAAGGCCAGCGTCGAGCCAGGCGCCGGGTCGAAGGCGCGAATGCGGCGCTCCAGCACATCCGCCGGCAAGGACAGATCCAGGGCGGATTCGGCCTTGGACAGCTTGGCCGCGTAGGTGACGCCCTGCTCCGGCTGGGGAGTGGCCTGCAGCCGGCCTCCACGCAGTTCCTGCAAGGCCTGCAACAAGGCCTGGGCGCCCAGCTCGGCCAGCTCGTCGTGCAGCACGGCGGCGCTGTGGTCGGTGCGGATGGGCAATTCGCGGCGCACCAGCATGTCGCCGGTGTCCAGGCCTTCGTCCATCTGCATGATGGTGATGCCCGTGGCCGCGTCGCCGGCCTCGATGGCCCGCTGGATAGGCGCGGCCCCGCGCCAGCGCGGCAGCAGGCTGGCATGTATGTTGAAGCAGCCATGGCGCGGCAGTTGCAGCGTCCAGGCAGGCAGGATCAGGCCATAGGCGGCCACGACCATCAGGTCCGGCTGGACATCCAGCAAGGCCTGGCGCGCCTGGGCGGCGTCTTCCGGATGCCTGCCGTCCAGCCGCAGGCTGAGCGGCTGGAGCACAGGGATGCCGGCCTGCACGGCGGCCTGCTTGACCGGGCTGGGCGTGAGCTTCAGGCCGCGGCCCGAGGGGCGGTCCGGCTGGGTCAGGACGAGGGGGACATCGAAGCCCTGGGCCAACAAGGCGTCCAGGGCGATGCGGGCGAACTCCGGCGTTCCGGCAAAGACAATACGCATGCGGAATCAGCCGGCCGCCTTCAGGGCTTCGCGCTGCTGCTTGCGCAGGCGGCTGCGGATGCGCTCGCGCTTGAGCACGGACAGGTATTCCACGAACACCTTGCCGTCCAGGTGATCCAGCTCGTGCTGCACGCACACGGCCAGCAGGCCCTCGGCCTCCATTTCGTATTCTTCGCCCTTTTCGTTCAGGGCCTTGAAACGGATCCGGGCCGAGCGCTCGACTTTGTCGTACACGCCGGGCACCGACAGGCATCCTTCTTCGTAGACCTGCAGTTCCTCGCTCTTCCAGGTAATGACCGGATTGATCAAAACCAGCAGCTCGTTACCTTCCTCGGAGACGTCGATGACCACGATGCGCTCGTGCACGTCCACCTGGGTGGCCGCCAGCCCCACGCCGGGCGCGTCGTACATGGTTTCGGCCATGTCCTTGACCAGCGTGCGGACGCGCTCGTCCACTTCCTGCACGGGCTTGGCCACCGTGTGTAGGCGCGGGTCAGGGAATTTGAGAATGGGAAGCAAAGCCATGGTGCAAGTCCGAATAAAACCTATAAGTCTATATAATAAAACACTATTCAGGGCGGCAGCCGTTTCAGCCGACCGGAACAGGGCCTTGGCGCGCATTCTGGTCCAGCCGGACGCCGCTGTCCTGCTCCCGGTCGGCAAACAATCCTTTTCATGCCACACTGCCGCATGCCCCATCATTTTACATCGGAAGAACTGCGCGCCTGGCTGCGCCTGTCCCTGGAACCCGGCCTGGCGCCCGCCCAGGCGCGCCAGCTGCTGGCCGCGCTGGGCCTGCCGCAACAGATCTATCAAAGCTCCGCCGCCGCGCTGGCCCGCCACGTCCCGGCCGATCTGGCCGCCCAGCTCGCCCAGGACGCCCCCGACGAACTGCGGGACGCCATCGCCCAGGCCATGGCCTGGCTGGAGCATCCGCGCCACCACGTCCTGACATTGGCCGACCCCGCCTACCCGCACGGCCTGCTGGACCTGCACGACCCGCCCCTGCTGCTTTACGCCAATGGCGAGCCGTCCATCCTGCGCCATCCCGGCCTGGCCGTGGTGGGCGCGCGCAGCGCCACCCAGTCGGGCCAGGAAACCGCCCGGGATTTCGCCGGCGCCCTGGCCGCGCAGGGCTGGTGCATCGTCAGCGGTCTGGCGGCGGGCATAGACCAGGCGGCGCACCAAGGCGCCCTGCAAGCCGGCCCGCAAGGCGCGGGCACCGTGGCCGTCATGGGTACGGGCATGGACCTCGTCTATCCCTCCGCCCACCGCGACCTGGCGCACCGCATCGCCGAACACGGCCTGCTGCTCAGCGAATTGCCGCTGGGCACCCGCGCCCTGCCCCATCATTTCCCGCGCCGCAACCGGCTGGTCGCCGCCCTGGCCAAGGGCGTGCTGGTGGTCGAGGCCGCCCGCCAGAGCGGCTCGCTGATCACGGCCCGCCTGGCCGGGGAACTGGGCCGCGAGGTCTTCGCCATTCCCGGCTCCATCCATTCGCCCCTGTCGCGCGGCTGCCATGCGCTGATACGGCAAGGCGCCAAGCTGGTGGAGAGCGCGCAGGACATCCTGGACGAACTGGGCGCAGCCGCACCCGGCCAGCCCGGCCTCCCTGTCTGCGCCGCACAAGTCGCCGCGCACGCATCTTCCGTACCCGAGGAACTGCGCCCCATACTGGAGCGCATCGATTTCGCGCCCCTGTCGCCCGAGCAGCTGCTGCGCCGCACCGGCCTGCTGGCCACCGAGCTGCCGGCCGTGCTGGCCGAACTGGAGCTGGCCGGCTGCATCGAAGCCCTGCCCGACGGCCGTTTCCAACGCTTGAAACCTTAATGACCGGCGCGCGAGCGGTTATCATGGCGTCATAGTCGGCGGCCGCAAGGCCGCGCCTCTTTCCAGGAACCACCATGTCATACCCATCGCGCGTCAAGATCGTCGAGGTCGGCCCACGGGACGGCCTGCAGAACGAAAAGGAATTCATCCCCACCGCCGTCAAGGTCGAGCTGGTCGACCGGCTGGCACAGGCAGGCTTTGCCAATGTGGAAGCCACCTCGTTCGTGTCGCCCAAATGGGTGCCGCAGATGGCCGACGGCGCGCAAGTCATGCAAGCCATAGCGCGCCGCCCCGGAACCATCTATTCCGTGCTCACCCCCAATATGCGCGGCTTCGAAGGCGCCCTGGCGGCCCGCGCCGACGAGGTCGTGATCTTCGCCGCCGCCAGTGAAGCCTTTTCCCAGCGCAACATCAACTGCAGCGTGGACGAATCCCTGGAGCGCTTCGCCCCGGTCGCGCAGGCGGCCAAGCAGGCGGGCCTGCGCCTGCGCGGCTCCATCAGCTGTTCGCTGGGCTGCCCCTACGAAGGCGAGGTCGCCCCGGCCAGCGTGCTCAAGGTGGCGCGCCGCCTGATCGAACTGGGCTGCGATGAGATCGACGTAGCCGACACCATAGGCGTGGGCACGGCCCGGCAGGTCTACGAGCTGATGCGCCTGGTGACCGAGCAGGTCGACCCGGCCCGCGTGTCGGGCCACTTCCACGACACCTACGGCCAGGCCATAGCCAATATCGTGGCCTCCCTGCAGGCGGGCATCCATATCTTCCACAGCTCGGTCGCGGGCCTGGGCGGCTGTCCCTACGCCAAGGGCGCCACCGGCAACGTCGCCACCGAGGACGTGCTCTACCTGATGCAGGGACTGGGAATCGAGACCGGCGTGGACCTGGACGCGGTGGTGGACATAGGCCAGTGGATCTCCGGCCACCTGGGCCGCAAACCGGCCAGCCATGCCGGCAATGCGCTGGCGGCGCGCAAGGGGGCCGTCTCGTGCTGATGAGCCAGCCCGCCTCCCAGGAGGACATCGATGCCCTGCTCAAGGACATTTCCCCCCTGCCCATCCAGGGCCGTTCCTGGCCGCGCTGGGTCGCCGCCACCGCCTGGCTGGTGCTGGCCCTGATCGGCGTGCGCATGGCCCTGGTGGCCGGCTCGCCCCAGGGCGCCAATATCAGCCCGCTGCTGGCCGGCAGCCTGGTGCTGCTGTTCACCGGCCTGATCGTGATCGCCTGGTACATGTGGCACGGCATCACCACCATAGATCGCGACGGCATACGCCAGAGCTGGATCATGAAGCGGCAGGTGCAGTGGCAGGACATCCACTTCGCCAAGTTCGTGCCGCTGTTCAACTCCAAGCGCCTGATCTGCTTCACCCGGCGCGGACGCCCCATCATCTTCCAGGGCGCCACGCCCGAACTGCAGGTGGCCTTTGCCAAGATCTCGCTGGTGCTCAGGCGCAAGAACTGAGCTTTTCCCGCTTGGCCCAAAAGGTCCTGCCCGTATTGCAATGCCCACGCAAACCGAACAAAAAAACGGCTCCCCGCAGGGAGCCGTTTGCAGTCGGCCATCAGGCTGGACGCACGCTGCTCAACGGATGGGCAGGCCGTAGATCAGGCCGCCGTTGGTCCACAGGGCGTTCAGGCCGCGCTCGATCTTCAGCGGGCTGTCCTTGCCCACGTTGCGCTCGAACGATTCGCCGTAGTTGCCGACCTGCTTGATGATGTTGTAGGCCCATTTTTCGTCCAGGCCCAGGTTCTTGCCCGCGCCGGGGGTGACGCCCAGCAGGCGCTGCACGTTGGGATTGGTGCTCTTGAGCTGTTCGTCCACATTGGCGCTGGTCACGCCCAGCTCCTCGGCATTGAAGGTGGCCTGCAGCGACCATTTCACGATGTTCAGCCAGGCGTCGTCGCCCTGGCGCACGAAGGGTCCCAGGGGCTCCTTGGAGATGATCTCGGGCAGCACCTGGTAGTCGTCGGGATTCTGCATCTTGGAGATGCGGATGGAAGCCAGGCCGGACGCATCCGTGGAAAATACGTCGCAGCGGCCCGCCACGAAGGCGTTGACCACTTCATTGAACTGCTCGATGACCACCGGCTTGTATTCGACCTTGTTGGCGCGGGCCCAGTCGGCCATGGTGTTCTCGTTGGAGGTGCCGGTCTGCATGCAGACCGTGGCGCCGTTCAGATCCTTGGCGCTGGACACGCCCAGCTTCCTGGACACCAGGAATCCCTGGCCGTCGTAGAAATTGATGCCGGCATGGATGGCGCCCACGGCCGTGTCGCGCTGCTGCGTCACCGTGGTGTTGCGCGCCAGCAGGTCGATCTCGCCGGACTGCAGCGCCGTGAAGCGCTGCTGGGAGTTCAGGGGCACGGCCTTGTACTTGCTGGCATCGCCCAGCGTGGCGGCGGCCACGGCGCGGCACACGTCGATGTCCAGGCCGGTCCAGTTGCCCTTGTCATCCGGAGCGGAAAAGCCGGCAAAACCCGTGGTCACGCCGCACAGAACATGGCCACGCTGCTTGACGGTGTCCAGGGTGGCGGCCTGGGCGGCCTGCGCGCCGGCCATCACGGCCAGGGCGGCGGCGGAGTACTTCAGGAAGCGCATCGGTCTCTCCTCTTATGATGCTGGAACACATAATTTTCCTGCATATTACCGCAGCCCGATATAACCCTGTCGGCATAAATTCATTACCGATTATTCGTAGGTACGCTGATCCTCGATGACTTTGCCGTCGCGCGGCAGCGTGTCCGGGGCCAGCAGCTCGACCTGGGCACGCAGCTTGGTGATCTCCCGTATGGTGTCGGCCAGCGCCTGTTCCAGCCCCTGCGGCGCGCTCGCGCTCTCGGCCTGGAACACCATCTGGTCCTGGCCGGGCGCCCCGCGCACCACCAGCCGCGCCAGGCCCAGCTCCGGATGCCGGGCGCGTATCTGCTCCACCTGCGCCGGATGCACGAACATGCCGCGCACCTTGGTGGTCTGGTCGGCCCGCCCCATCCAGCCCCGGATGCGCTGATTGCTGCGTCCGCAAGGTGAAGTCCCGGGCATCAGGGCCGACAGGTCCCCGGTGCCGAAGCGCACCAGCGGATAGTCGGGATTGAAGGAAGTGATCACGACCTCGCCCACCTCCCCCGGCTCGACCGCGTGGCCGGTGCCCGGACGCACGATCTCCAGGATGAGATCCTCGTTCAGGACCAGTCCTTCGCGCGCCGGGGTCTCGTAGGCGATCATGCCCAGATCCGCGCTGCCGTAGGCCTGGTAGCCGGCGATGCCCTGCCCGGCGAACCATTGCTGCAGCGAAGGCGGGTAGGCCTCGCCCGAGAACAGCGCCTTGCTCAGGCCGGGCAAGGCCACCTGCATGGCCTGGGCCTTCTCCAGGATGATCTTCAGGAAGCTGGGCGTGCCGGTGTAGCCGTTGGGCATCAGGTCGGCCATGGCCTGCACCTGCTGCTCGGTCTGCCCCACGCCGCCCGGAAACACCGTGCAGCCCAGGGCATGGCCCGCCGTCTCCATCATGGAGCCGGCCGGGGTGAAATGATAGGAAAAACAGTTGTAGATCAGCTCGTCGCGCCGGAACCCGGCCGCATACAGGGCGCGCGCAAAGCCCCAGTAATCGGGTCGCGCGCTTTCGGGCTCGTACATGGGGCCGGGCGAGGCGAACACCTTGCGCGCCCGCCCCCAGCCTATGCTGGAAAATCCGCCGAACACATACCGGGCATGTTCCGACGAGGGACCGCGCGAGCGGGCCTGTTCGCGCGACTTGAGCTGGGCCTGCAGCAGTTCGCTCTTGCGGATCACCGGGATGGCGGACAGGTCGTCCCGGCTGCGCATCGCCTCCACGTCCACGCCCTGCAACTGCACCGCGATGGCCGGCGCGCGCTCGCGCGCGGCCCGCAGCACCTGGGGCAGACGCGCCATCAGATGCTCCTCGCGCTGCTCGGGCGGCAAGGTCTCGCGTTCATCGTAGTACTCGCTCATATCCCCTCCAGCGGATGGACGTCGATCCACCCTATGCCAGCCAGCGCTTGCGGCGCCGATAGAATTTGTTGTCCCGGAAGCTCTTGCGCTCGCCGTGCGAGACGCCCAGGTAGAACTCCTTCACGTCCTCGTTCTCGGCCAGCGCCTGGGACGGTCCGTCCATCATGACGCGGCCGTTTTCCAGGATGTAGCCGTAGTCCGCATATTTCAGCGCCACATTGGTGTTCTGCTCGGCGAGCAGGAAGCTGACCCGCTCGCGCTGGTTCAGGTCGCGCACGATCTCGAAGATCTCCTCCACGACCTGCGGCGCCAACCCCATGGACGGTTCGTCCAGCAGGATCATGCCCGGATCGGCCATCAAGGCCCGGCCGATGGCGCACATCTGCTGCTCGCCCCCGGAGGTGTAGCCTGCCTGGCTCGTACGGCGCTGCTTGAGCCGGGGGAAGTACTGGTAGACCTTGTCCAGTTCCGCGCTCAGCTCGCCGCGCGACAGCGAGCGCGTATAGGCCCCGGTCAGCAGGTTCTCCTCGATGCTCAGGTGCGCGAAGCAGTGCCGCCCCTCCATGACCTGCACCACGCCGCGCTTGACCAGATCGGCGGGCGTCAGCTGCTCGATGCGCTCGCCGCGCAGCTCGATATGGCCCTTGGTGACATCGCCGCGCTCGGCGCGCAGCAGGTTGGACACGGCGCGCAAGGTGGTGGTCTTGCCGGCGCCGTTGGCCCCCAGCAGCGCCACGATATGCCCTTCCGGCACGCGCAGGGACACCCCCTTGAGCACCAGAATGACGTGGTTGTAAATCACTTCGATGCCATTGACGTCCAGCAGCACGGGCGCCTGCGTCCTCTGGCCTGCGGTTTCATTCATGATCATCCCCGCACAGGAAGCGCCCGGGGCCGCCCCCGGGCGCCTGGGTTCAACTCTCGCAGTTGCGAGGCGTGATCTTCTTCTCGGCCGCGTACTTGGCCGACATCTCCTTGACCAGCGGATCGACGAACTTCTTGTCGGCCTGGTACCAGTCGGAGACGACCTCGAACTTGCTGCCGTTCCATTGCACGATGCGCGCCCAGTCATCCCCCATGTGGTTGCTGCACGAGGTCTTGACCGGCCGCATGATGCCCTCGAAGCCCAGCTCCTTCAGGCGCGCCTCGTCCAGGTTCAGGTTCTCGAAGCCCCAGCGCACCTGCTCGGGCGTCATGCGCTTGCCCTTGCCGAACTTCTCCTGGGCGGTGCGGATGGCCTCGACCTGCATCATGGAGATCATCATGCCGCGCGTGTGCGCCAGCGTGCCCACGTACTTGTCGCGGTTCTCCGCGCCCTTGCCCTGGGCGTGCATGGCCTTGACGGCCTCGTGCACCGGGCCGTGTCCAGCACTGTTGTGGATGGTGATGCCCTTGTAGCCCTTGGCCGCCGCGCCCAGGTCGGCCACGTCGCTCTCGGAGGCGGCCCACCAGATGCCGTAGATCTTGTCGCGCGGATAGCCCACCGCCTGGGCCTCGCGGATGGCGGTGGGCGTCATGATGCCCGCGCTCCAGAGCAGGATGAAGTCGGGCCGGTTCTTGCGCACCTGCAGCCAGGTGGACTTCTGCTCCACGCCGGGCGCGGTGACCGGATACAGCTCCAGCGTGAACCCTTCGGCCTTGGCGCGCGCCTGCAGCAGCGCGATGGGCTCCTTGCCATAGGGGGAATCGTGATAGATCAGGGCGATCTTCTGGTCCTTGAGCTTGTCCTGTCCCACCTGCTTGGCGATGTCCTGGATCATGACGTCGGCCGCCGTCCAGTAGGTGCCCAGCAGCGGGAAGTTCCACTCGAACACGGCGCCGTTCACCGAATGCGACAGGCCGTAGCCCATGGTCTCGATGGGAATGCCGTCCACGAAGGCCTTGTCGGTCAGGGCGAAGGTGATGCCCGTGGACTGGGTGTCGAAGCCCGAGGCCCCGCCGCCCTTGCCCTTCATGCGCTCGTAGCACTCCACGCCGCGGTCGGTGGCGTAGGCGGTCTCGCACTCCTCGTACACCAGCTTGACGCCGTTGACCCCGCCGTCGCGCTCATTGACCAGCGCCAGGTAGTCCAGCTTGCCGTCGGCCCAGGGAATGCCCAGGGGCGCGAAAGAGCCGGTGCGGTAGGTCAGCAGCGGAATGTACTGCTCTTCGGCCGCCAGGGCGGCCGTGCTCATGGTCAGCATCGCGGCGCAGGCGCTCAAGCCCAGCGCGGCGCGTTTCAGTCGTGTCGTCATCTCCTGGTCCTCCGATTAGTACCGTGTTTTGATACCCCGTCCTGACGGCGGGGCTGTTCTTGTCATGCACCACCTTCCTGCATCAATGGGGGAAAGGCCACAGGCGCAGCTTTTCCTTGCCAATACTCCAGAGCCGCGCCAGGCCGTGCGGCTCCACGATCAAAAAGAAGACGATCAGCGCGCCGAACACCATGTGCTCGATGTGCGAGGCCGTGTCCACGCCCAGCGACAGCCCGAACCAGTGCGGCACATTGGTCAGCAGCACGGGCAGCAGCACCATGAAGGCCGCGCCGAAAAAACTGCCCACGATGGAACCCAGCCCGCCGATGATCACGATGAACAGCAGCTGCAGCGAGCGGTTCAGGTCGAAGGCCAATGGCTCCCAGGAACCCAGGTGGATGTAGGCCCAAAGTGCGCCGGCCACGCCGATGAAGAAGGAGCTGACGGCAAAGGCGGTGAGCTTGGCGTACACCGGCCGTATGCCGATGACCTCGGCGGCCACGTCCATGTCGCGTATGGCCATCCATTGCCGCCCTATGGCCCCGCGCACCAGGTTCTTGGCCAGCAGCGCGAACACCACCACGAAGATCAGCACGAACAGATACTTCTGCGCCGGGGTCTGCACGGGCAGGCCGAAGGCGCTCAGGGCCGGCACCGACACGTTGCCCGAGGGCGAATAATTGGTGAAGAAGGCGATGCGCAGAAAGGCCCAGTCCACGAAGAACTGCGCGGCCAGCGTGGTGACGGCCAGGTACAGGCCGCGGATGCGCAGGCTGGGGATGCCGAAGACCACGCCCACCAGGGTGGCGAACACCCCGCCCAGCAGGATCTGCCCCACCAGCGGTACTTCGGGGATGCGCACGCCGAAGTTCCAGGCCGCGTACGCCCCCACCGCCATGAAGGCGCCCGAACCGATCGAGATCTGCCCGCAGTAGCCCACCAGGATGTTCAGGCCTATGGCGGCCAGCGACAGGATCAGGAACGGCGTCAGGATGGCCTGCAGGAAATAGTTGGACGCCAGCAGGGGCGCCAGCACGAAGGCGACGAGCAGCACGCCCAGCACCACGTAACGATCCTGGCGTATGGGGAAGATCTGCTGATCCGCCCGATAGCTGCTCTTGAACTGGCCGTTTTCGCGATAAATCATGTCGTTTCCACCTCAGACGCGATCGATAATCTTCTCGCCGAACAGGCCTTGCGGCCGGAACAGCAGGAACACCAGGGCCAGCACGTAGGCGAACCAGATCTCGATGCCGCCGCCCACGTAAGGCCCCAGGTAGACCTCGGACACTTTCTCTCCCACGCCGATGATCAGCCCGCCCACGATGGCGCCCGGAATGGAGGTCAGCCCGCCCAGGATCACCACCGGCAGGGCGCGCAGCGCCGCCGTGGACAGGGTGAACTGCACGCCGTACTTGGAGCCCCAGATCACGCCGGCCACCAGGGCCACCAGCCCGGCCACGGTCCAGACCACCACCCAGATGCGGTTGAGCGGGATGCCGATGGACTGCGCCGCCTGGTGGTCGTCGGCCACCGCGCGCAAGGCCCGGCCCACCCCGGTGTACTGGAAGAAGAACGCCAGCGCGGCCACCAGCAGGGCCGCCAGCACGGCCGAACTCAGGTCCTCCATGCTGACCAGCACGCCGCCCTCGAACAGCGACTCCAGGATGAAGATCGGATCCTTGGGCATGCCCACGTCGATGGAATAGACCGAGCTGCCGAAGATGATCTGCCCCATGCCGTCCAGGAAATAGCTGATGCCTATGGTGGCCATGAGCAGCGTCGTGCCTTCCTGGTTGACCAGGTAGCGCAGCACCCAGCGCTCGATGAGCACGGCCAGCAGCCACATGAACAGGGCCGAGACGATGAAGGCCAGCACATTGCCCCACAGGCCCGGCTCCATGCCCAGCCATTGCGGTATCCAGTGCGACAGGCGGGCCATCGCCAGCGCCGCCACCAGCACCATGGCGCCCTGGGCGAAGTTGAACACCCCGGAGGCCTTGAAGATCAGGACGAAGCCCAGGGCGACCAGGGCGTACAGCATCCCTATCATCAATCCGCCCAGCACGGTTTCCAGGAAAAATGCCATGATCGATTCCCCTCAGTGGCCGGCGCCCAGGTAGGCGCGGATGACGTCCGGATTCTGCCGCACCTCGTCGGGCGCGCCGTCGCCGATCTTCTTGCCGTAGTCCAGCACCACGACCCGGTCGGAGATGTCCATGACCACGCCCATGTCGTGCTCGATCAGCACGATGGTGGTGCCGTACTCCTCGTTCACGTCCAGGATGAAGCGGCACATGTCCTGCTTTTCCTCGATGTTCATGCCCGCCATGGGCTCGTCCAGCAGCAGGATGCTGGGCTGCATGGCCAGCGCCCGGCCCAGGTCGACGCGCTTTTGCAGGCCGTAGGGCAGGCGGCCCACCGGCGTCTTGCGATAGGCCTGGATCTCCAGGAAATCGATGATGCCCTCCACGTATTCGCGGTTGCGGATTTCCTCTCGCTCGGCGCGGCCCAGCCGGAACGCCTGGGCCAGCACGCCGCTCTTCATGTGCAGGTTGCGGCCGGTCATGATGTTGTCCAGCACGCTCATGCCCTTGAACAGCGCCAGGTTCTGGAAGGTGCGGGCAATGCCCTGCTCGGCCGTATGGCGCGAATTCATGCGCGCATACACGCGGTCGCGCAGCACGATCTCGCCCTTTTGCGGCGCATACACCCCGTTGATGACGTTCAGCATGGAGCTCTTGCCCGCGCCGTTGGGGCCGATGATGGAGCGGATCTCGTGTTCGCGTATGTCGAACGAGATGTCCGTCAGGGCCTTGACCCCGCCGAAGGCCAGGGAAATGTTCTTCAGGTCCAGCACCACCGGCCCGATGCGCCGTTCCTGCGTCTGCGCCTCATTCATCACATGCTCCTCCCGGCTGCGTCCGGCATGCGCTCGATGCGCAGGTCCGCCGCGATGCGGCCCGTGCGGCCGTCTTCGAATTTCACCTCGGTCTCCACGTACTGATGGTCCAGACCCTTGAACAGGGCCTGCACCAGCACCTCGTACTTCTGCGCGATGAAGCCGCGCCGCACCTTGCGGGTGCGGGTCAATTCATCATCGTCCGGATCCAGTTCCTTGTGCAGGATCAGGAACGCGCGTATGCAGGAGCCGGCCAGCTTGGGGTCGGCGGCCAGGTCCGCGTTGACCTGGGCGACGCAATCGCGGATCAGGGCGTAGACCTCGGGCTTGGAAGCCAGGTCGGTGTAGCCCGCATAGGGCAGGTTGCGGCGTTCGGCCCAGTTGCCCACCGCCTCCAGGTCGATGTTGATGAAGGCGCAGACCTGATCCTGGCCGGCGCCGAAGGCCACGGCTTCCTTGATGAACGGGAAGAACTTGAGCTTGTTCTCGATGTACTTGGGCGCGAACAGCGAACCGTCGGCCAGCTTGCCCACGTCCTTGGCGCGGTCGATGATCTTCAGCTGGCCGTCGCCGTCCAGGTAGCCGGCGTCGCCCGTGTGGTACCAGCCGTCCTCCGTGAAGGACTCGGCGGTGGATTCCGGATTGCGGTAGTACTCCTTGAACAGGCCGGGACTGCGCACCTGGATCTCGCCATTGTCGGCCACGCGGATCTCCACGCCGCGCACGGGCGGGCCCACCGTGTCGGCGCGCACCTGCCCGTCCTGCTGCACGCAGACGAACACGGAGGTCTCGGTGGAGCCGTACAGCTGCTTCAGGTTGATGCCGATGGAGCGGTAGAAGTCGAACAGGTCCGGCCCGATGGCCTCGCCCGCGGTATAGGCCACGCGCACCCGGCTCATGCCCAGGGCGTTGCGCAAGGGACCGTAGATCAGCACATTTCCCAGGGCGTAGCGCAGGCGGTCCCAGGCGCTCACATCGCGCGCTCCGTCCAGGATGCGCACGCCCACGCGGCGAGCCAGATCCATGCAGCGCCGGTACAGGGCGCGCTTGACCGCGCCGGCGTCCTCCATGCGTATGGTCACCTGTGTCAGCAGGCCTTCCAGCACGCGCGGCGGGGCAAAATAATAGGTCGGGCCGATGTCGTGCAGGTCGATGGACACGGTGCCCGGCGATTCGGGGTGATTGACCGTGAAGCCGGTCACCAGGAACTGCGTGTAGGAGAACATGTTCTGCCCGATCCAGGCCGGCGGCAGGTAGGCCAGCACCTCTTCGCGGTCGGTCAGCGACTCCATGTCCTGGATGGCCAGGGCGCGGTCGATCAGGGCGGCATGGGTCAGCACCACGCCCTTGGGCTTGCCGGTGGTGCCGGAGGTGTAGAACATGGCGGCCGTCTGGTCCGGGCTCAGCGCCTGCCAGATGCGCCGCACGCTGTCGGGCTCATCGGCCAGCCGGGTGCGCCCCAGCTCCATCACGCGCTCGATGTCCTGCAGCTGCGCCTGGCGATAGTTGCGCAGGCCGCGCGGGTCGTCGTAGATCACGTGGCTCAGGTCCGGGCACTGGTCCCAGACTTCCAGCAGCTTGTCCACCTGCTCCTGGTCCTCGACCACCGCCACCCGGATGCCGGCGTCGCGCAGCACGTGCAGCATCTCCTGCGCCACGGCGTCCTGGTAGAGCGGCACCGGCACGGCGCCCAGCATCTGGGCTGCCATCATGGCCAGGTACAGGCGGGGCCGGTTCTCCCCGATCACGGCCACGTGCTGGCCGTCGTGCACGCCCAGGCCAGCCAGGCCCGCGGCCAACTGTTCGGCCTGCTCGGCCACCTGCGTCCAGGTCCAGGTCTGCCAGATGCCCAGATCTTTTTCGCGCATGGCGACCTTGCCGCCGCGCACCCGGGCATGATGATCTATCCACGCGGGAAAGGTGCCGGGAATGCCGGCCGCCTGCCCTTCATCCGTCCGAACCACCATGTCTCCTCCGAATTTTCCCGGCTTGTTCTGGTCCAGGGGGCTGCTTATGATTGCCAGGGAAGACTTTCTCTGTGTCAGTCTGCTGTTTGCATCCTGTTGTCAATCAAGGTATCGACTGCCTGTCCGCGCAACTGTCACGGACATGACATTCCACCTTTATCTAGGGTTAATCCTCATGCATCTTCTAGACGCCCTGCCCGAGCGCGCAGCCTGGTTCGGCCTGCTGGCTCCCGAGCTGCAGGAGCGCGTGCGGCGCGACACCCTGGTCACCCTGTACGAGGCCGGCGCCATCATCGAGCGCAAGGGCGAGCGCGCCACGGCCTGGCTGGGCGTGATGTCCGGCCTGATCAAGGTGTCCGTGGGCAATCCCGACGGCAAGATCGCCTCGCTGACCGGCGTGCCCGCCGGGGGCTGGATAGGCGAAGGCTCCCTGCTCAAGGACGAGGAACGCAAGTACGACGTGGTGGCCTTGCGCGCCAGCCAGGTCGCCCGGCTGCCGGCGCGCACCTTCAACGACCTGCTGGACCAGAGCATCGCTTTCAATCGCTACCTCCTGCATCAGCTCAACGAGCGCGTCGCGCAGTTCATCGGCAAGGCCGAATACGACCGCCTCTCCACTCCAGACGCCCGCGTGGCGCGCTGCCTGGCCGAGCTCTTCAACCCGCTGCTGTATCCCGGCAAGGGCCTGCGCCTGGACATCACCCAGGAGGAAATCGGCTACCTGGCCCGCGTCTCGCGCCAGCGCGCCAACCAGGCCTTGCGCCAGCTGGAAAGCGAAGGCCTGCTGCTGATCGAATACGGCGCCGTCCAGGTGCTGGACCTGGACGCCCTGAAGCACTACGGGGACGTCCAGACAGCCTGAGCCCGGCCCCGCGCCCCTAGTCCAGGCGGATGTCGGCGCGCCGGATCACCGCCGCCCATTCGGCGCGCTCGCGTTCGGCGAACTTGCGGAACTCGTCCGGCGACATGGGCATGGGCTCCACCCCCATGTCGCGGATGCGCTGCGACACGGCCAGGTCCTGCAAGGCCTGCATCAGGGCTTCGCTCATGCGCTGGCGCGCCTGGGCGTCCATGTCATGCGGGCCGACCATGCCCTGCCAGGCATAGGCGTGGAAGTTCTTCACGCCCGCCTCGGCCATGGTGGGCACCTCGGGCAGCAGGTCGATGCGCTTGGGCGTGGCCACGGCCAGCACGCGCAGCTTGCCCGCCTTGATGTTGGACAGGGCGGCGGCCGAATCCACGAAGGACATGTCCACCTGGCGGCCCAGCAGGTCCTGGATCGCGGGCGCCGCGCCCTTGTAGGGCACGTGGACGATCTGCGTGCCGGTCAGCTGCTTGAACATCTCCAGCGCCAGATGATGCGGCGAGCCGCTGCCCGCCGACGAAGCGGTCAGCTTCTCAGGCTCGGCCCGGGCGGCCGCCAGCAGATCATCCAGCGTCTTGTAGGGGGATTCCTGGGGCACCGCCAGCATCAGCGGAAAACGCGCCAGCCCGCCCACGTAGGTGAACTTGGCCGGATCGTATTGCAAGGAGCGGTACATGGACGCGTTGTAGGCCAGCGTGCCCGAATCGGCCGTACCCACCGTATAGCCGTCCGGCTTGGCGTTGGCCACGTAGGTCGCGCCGATGATGGTGGCCGCGCCCGGCTTGTTCTCCACGATCAGGCTCTGGCCCAGCGTGGTCTCCAGCTGCTTGGCCACCAGGCGGGCGATCACGTCCGAGCCGCCGCCGGCCGGATACGGCACCACCCACTGGACCGGCGACTGCGGCCAGTCCGCCGCCATGGCCGCGCCCGTCAAGCCGGCGCCCGCCAGCATCAGTCCTGCTCCGAAAATCTTCCAGCGCATGATGTCTCCTCAGTCTTTGTGCAAGGGCGCGCGCGGCGCCGCTTTTTTATAGTCGAGTCATTGCACCCCATGGGGGGTGCGCCGGGACATTATGCGCCAGGGTTCGGGCGCGCGGCATTAGGAGCGATGCGGATACCGCCTCAGGCGTAATCGCGGGCGCCGAACAGGGCCGAGCCCACGCGCACCTCGGTGGAGCCTTCCTGGATGGCCAGCTCGAAGTCGCCGCTCATGCCCATGGACAGGCGCTGCACCTGTTCGTGGCCCAGTTCCTGGAGGCGGTCGCGCCACTGACGCAACTGGCGGAAACAGGCCCGCACGGCCTGCGGATCCGGGCTGTTCACCGCCATGGTCATCAGGCCGCGCACCCGCAAGGTGTCCAGGGAGCGCAGCGCCTGCATGAAGGCCGGCAGGTCCTCGGGCGGCAGGCCGAACTTGCTTTCCTCCGGAGAGGTCTTGACCTGGATCAGCACGTCCAGGCTGCGCTGCTCGAGCTGCAGGCGCCGGTCCAGCTCCTGCGCCAGCGAGAGCCGGTCCAGGGACTGGACTTCCGCTGCCAGCCGGGCGGCGTCCTTGGCCTTGTTGGTCTGCAAATGGCCTATCATCACCCATTGCACGTCGCGGCCGGCCAGCTGCGCCTGCTTGTCGCGGATCTCCTGCAGCTTGTTCTCGCCCAGGCGATGCAGCCCCAGGTCCAGGGCCTGCGCAAGCACGTCGGCCGGGAAGGTCTTGCTGACCGGCAGCAGAGCCACCGAGCCGGGTTCGCGGCCAGCCTGCCGGCAGGCCAGTTCAATACGCTCGCGCAATTGCGCCAGACGCGCGCTCAGGGGAGATTGGGGAATGGACATCGGGGGCACAGGCTTCAGGTAAACCGCGACCGGAGACGGCAAACACAAGACCGGTCATTTCCGATAGCATACCTCTTGCTGCCGCCCCGCGTTGATGCGCGCCGCGCCTTCTTTCAACCTTTTTCCCGACCCGACCCCACGTCCATACCCGCAACTTTTTTTCCCGTCTTCCAGACCAATCGAGGAGCCCATGACAGATCGTCCCACTCATGCCCTGCCGTCTTATCTCAATCCCGACAACATCGGACCCTGGGGTATCTATCTCGAACAAGTGGAGCGGGTCACCCCCTACCTGGGCAAGCTGTCCAGGTGGGTGGAGACACTCAAGCGCCCCAAGCGCACCCTGATCGTGGACGTGCCCATCGAACTGGATGACGGCACCGTGGCCCACTTCGAGGGCTACCGCGTCCAGCACAACACCTCGCGCGGGCCCGGCAAGGGCGGCGTGCGCTACCACCAGGACGTCACCCTGTCCGAAGTCATGGCGCTGGCCGCCTGGATGTCCGTCAAGGCGGCGGCGGTCAACCTGCCCTTCGGCGGCGCCAAGGGCGGCATACGCATCGACCCGCGCAACTACTCGCAGGCGGAGCTGGAGCGCGTCACGCGCCGCTACACCAGCGAGATCGGGGTCATCATCGGCCCCAACAAGGACATTCCCGCCCCTGACGTGAACACCAACGCCCAGACCATGGCCTGGATGATGGACACGTACTCCATGAACATCGGCGGCACCTCCACCGGCGTGGTCACGGGCAAGCCCGTCTCGCTGGGCGGCAGCCTGGGCCGCGTGGAGGCCACCGGCCGGGGCGTGTTCACGGTGGGCTGCGAGGCCGCGCGCGACGCCGGCATAGACGTGAACGGCGCGCGCGTCATCGTGCAGGGCTTCGGCAACGTGGGCGGCACCGCCGCCCGCCTGTTCCAGGAAGCCGGCGCCAAGATACTGGCCGTGCAGGACCACACCGGCACGGTCTACAACGCCAACGGCCTGGACGTGCTGGCCCTGCTCGATCACGTGGAGCAGAACAAGGGCGTGGCCGGCGCGCCCAACACCGAAGCCATCTCCGACGCGCAGTTCTGGCACATCGAGACCGACCTGCTCATCCCGGCGGCCCTGGAAGGCCAGATCAACAAGGACAATGCGGAAGACATCCGGGCGCGCATCATCATCGAGGGCGCCAACGGCCCGACCACGCCCGAGGCCGACGACATCCTCAACGACAAGGGCGTGGTCATCGTGCCCGACGTGGTGGCCAACGCCGGCGGGGTCACGGTGTCCTACTTCGAATGGGTGCAGGACTTCTCCAGCTTCTTCTGGACCGAGGACGAGATCAACGCGCGCCTGGGCCACATGATGCGCTCGGCCTACAACGCCATGGCGGCGGTGGCCAGGGAGCACAACGTCACCCTGCGCACGGCGGCCTTCATCGTGGGCTGCGCCCGCATCCTGGAGTCGCGCCAGGTGCGCGGCCTCTATCCTTGAGGCACAGTATTAAATGTCTATACTACTTTTTTAGCAAGGTGGGATAGACCCTGTACGGCCTGAAGACGGGGAAAGCGTTAAAATCGGGGTAATCACGACATGACACCCGTATGAAACGCTTTCCCCTTTCCATTCGACCGCAAGGAAGTGCCTGTGAGCCACACTGACACGAACGCGGCCGTCCAAGTACGCGACATCCACAAGCGCTTCGGCAGCAACGAGGTTCTCAAGGGCATTTCGCTCAGCGCTCATAAAGGCGACGTGCTGTCCATCATCGGTGCGTCCGGCTCAGGCAAAAGCACGCTGCTGCGCTGCGTCAACCACCTGGTCGTACCCGACCAGGGCGAAGTCCAGATCGGCGCCGACATCCTGCGCAGCCATCGCAACCGCAAGGGGATCTGCGTCAGCGACGATCCCCGCCTGCTGGAACAGGTGCGCGCCCGGCTGGGCATGGTCTTCCAGAATTTCAACCTGTGGTCGCACCGCACGGTGCTGCAGAACGTCACCGAAGGGCCTGTCCACGTCAAGCGCCGCCCCGCCCACGAAGCCGCCGACTACGCGCGCGAGCTGCTGGCCAAGGTGGGCCTGAGCAACAAGTGCGACGCCTATCCCGCCGAGCTCTCCGGCGGCCAGCAGCAGCGCGTGGCCATCGCTCGCGCCCTGGCCATGGACCCGGACGTGCTGCTGTTCGACGAACCCACCTCCGCCCTGGACCCCGAGATGGTCGGCGAGGTGCTGCGCGTCATCCGCCAGCTGGCCGAGGAAGGCCGCACCATGATCCTGGTCACCCACGAGATGAACTTCGCCCGCGAAGTCTCCAGCCAGACCGTCTTCATGCACAACGGCCTGGTCGAGGAATCCGGCCAGCCCCGGCAATTGTTCGATGCGCCCCGTTCGGAGCGCCTGCGTCAATTTTTGCAGCCCATGCAGTAAGATCACTGCTTCCTCAACACGACACCGGCTGGGACGGCGCCCCGGACACACGCGGCCCGCCGCCAGCCCATCTACAAAGGAGAGCCAGACCATGAAATTCATCAGCAAGACCCTGATCTGCGCCAGCCTGGCCCTGCTGGGCAGCCAGGCGGCCGTGGCCGACACCCTGAAGATCGGCACCGAAGGCGGCTACCCCCCATGGAGCATGGTGGATGCCGCCGGCAAGGTCACGGGCTTTGACGCCGATGTCGGCCAGGCCCTGTGCAAGCAGCTGGGCGCCGACTGCAAATTCGTGGTCCAGGCCTTCGACAGCCTGATCCCTTCGCTGGACGCCAAGCGCTTTGACCTGATCATCTCGGGCATGTCCTACACGCCCGAGCGCGCCAAGCGCATCAGCTTCAGCATCCCCTACGCCGTGGAGGACGCGATCTTCGTGCTGCCCAAGAAGAGCGACCTGGTCAACGCCGACAAGGAACAGACCATTTTCGACGGCCTGGCCGGCAAGACCATCGGCGTGCAGGGCGGCACCACGCACGGCGCCTACCTGAGCAAGATGGCCCCCAAGACCACGGTCAAGAACTACGACACGCTGGACCAGATGCAGATCGACCTGGACGCCGGCCGCCTGGACGGCACCTTCGCCGACCTGACCTCGCAGTCCAAGTTCCTGCACAAGGTGGGCGAGGAGAACTTCGCGCTGTCCAAGCTGGTGATCAAGGGCTCGTCCGATCCTGAAACGCTGGGCTACGGCATCGCCGTGGGCATCCACAAGGGCAACGCCGAACTCAAGGCCAAGGTGGACGCCGCCCTGTGCAAGCTGATCGAAGACGGCACCATCAAGTCCTCCAGCGAGAAGTGGTTCGACATCGACATCTCCAACTACGAGATCTGCAAGAAATAATCCGAGAAGCACCACTTGATGCTAGACACCATTTTCAACGTGCTGCGCGAGGGCTGGGGCTGGATGTTCCTGCGCGGCGTGATGATGACGCTGGTCATATCCATTCTGGGCATGGCGCTGGGCGTGGTCATCGGCATAACGGGAGCCAGCATCAAGACCTCCGGCCCGCGCTGGCTGCGCGGGCTGGTCAGCCTGTACACCACGGTGGTGCGCAGCATCCCCGAGCTGCTCATCATCTACCTGCTGTTCTTCGGATCGGTCCAGGCCATGTCGGACCTGGCCGACCTGATGCGCTGGGAAGACGCCATGACGCGCTGGTTCCCGGCGCTGGTCGGCGTGCTGGCCATAGGCCTGATCGCCGGCTCCTATAGCGTGGAAGTCTTTCGCGGCGCCCTGCAGGCCATCCCCGAGGGCCAGATCGAAGCCGCCAAGGCCATCGGCATGCCGGCCTGGATGCGCCTGAAGCGCATCATCCTGCCGCAGATGTTCTGGTACGCCCTGCCCGGCGCCAACAACGTCTGGCAGACCGCCCTGAAGGACACCGCCCTGATCTCCCTGGTGGGGCTGGTGGAGATCATGCGCGCGGCCACCCTGGGCGCGGCCAGCACCCGCGAGCCCATGGCCATGTACCTGATCGCCGGGGTGCTGTACTTCCTGATCGGCGCGCTCAGCCAGGCGCTGTTCGTGCTGGCCGAACGCTACACCGGCAAAGGCATGAGGGCCCGGGCATGATAGACCTGGACCTGTTCACCACCACGCTGCAGACCCTGTTCAAGGGTTTTGGCCTGAGCGTCTACATCGGCCTGTGGGGCATCGTGCTGTCGCTGGCCGTGGGCCTGTCGCTGGCGCTGATGCGCCAATCGGGCAACCGCGCCCTGCAAGGCTTCGCCTTCGGCTACAGCACGCTGTTTCGCGGCACTCCCTTGCTGGTGCAGCTGTTTCTGCTGTACTACGGCGTGGGCACCCTGCCTTTCGTGCGCCATTCTCCCGCCCTGTGGTGGCTGTTCAGCGACGGCATGCGCTGCGCCATCCTGGCCATAGGCCTGAACAGCGGCGCCTACGTGGGCGAAGTATTCCGGGGCGGCTTCCAGGCCATCCCCACCGGCCAGATCGAAGCCGCCAAGGCCATCGGCATGTCGGCCTGGACGCGCTTTCGCCGCGTGGCCTTTCCGCTGGCCATACGCCAGGCCCTGCCCGCCTACAGCAACGAGATCGTGCTGGCCATCAAGGGCACCAGCCTGGCTTCCACCATCGCGGTGATGGACCTGACCGGCCACGCCAAGCGGCTGATGAACCAGAACTACGCCATCATTGAAACCTTCGTGATCGCGGGCCTGCTGTACCTGCTGATCAACTTCACCCTGCTGTCCGGCGTCCACCTGGTGGAACGCTGGCTGAAAGTACGCCGCTGACCATGACCGCCAAGCCCAGCGCGTCCCGTCCAAGACTGGCCCTGGTGGGCACGGGCGGCACCATCGCCGCCACCACGCAGTCCAGCACGGGCCTGACCGACTACGACATCACCGAAGGCGTGCACGCCCTGCTGCATGCCGTGCCCGAGATACAGGACCTGGCCGAGCTGGAATGCCATCAGATCTTCAATGTGGACAGCCGCGCCATGAGCTCGCTCATGTTGCTGGAGCTGTCCCGGAAACTCAATGAATTGCTGGCCCGCCCGGACCTGGACGGCGTGGTGCTGACCCACGGCACGGACACGCTGGAGGAAAGCGCCTTCTTCCTGCACCTGACGCTCAAGACCCGCAAGCCCGTGGTCCTGACCGCGGCCATGCGTCCGGCTTCGGCGCTGAGCGCGGACGGTCCGCTGAACCTGTACAACGCCGTGCTCGCGGCCTGCGCTCCCCAGGCGCAGGGCCAGGGCGTGCTGGTGCTGCTGAACGACCAGATCCACAGCGCCCGCTTCCTGAGCAAGCAGCACACCACCCAGACCAGCGCCTTCGGCTCGCCCGACGCCGGCCCCCTGGGCCTGGTCGCCGCCGGCCAGGCGCGCTTTGCCATGCGCTGCCTGCTGCCGCACACGCTGGACAGCCGCTTCGACGTACGCGGGCTGGCCGCGCTGCCCAGGGTGCAGGTCTTCTATGATCATCCGGACACGCTGGCCGAGCTGTACCGCAGCGCCGCCCAGAACGGCGTGCGCGGCATCGTGGTGGCAGCCACCGGCAACGGCAGCCTGACGCCCGGCGCCCTGGAAGGAGTCAGCCGCGCGCACCGCCTGGGCGTGGTCTGCGTGCGGGCCTCGCGCATCCACGCCGGCCCGGTCACCGACAGCGCCTACGACCAGGACCACCACACCATCGCCGCCCACTGGCTGCCTGCCCAGAAAGCGCGCATCCTGCTGATGCTGGGCCTGGCCGCGCAACTCGACGAAACCGAACTGCAGCACGTCTTCCAGACCTACTAGTTCCGATCGGCCCCGGCGGCAGGAAAAGCCGGCGCCATTTCGTCGCGGTCCAGGCGACGGCGGCTGCTGAAGCAGCGCTCCTGCCCGCTGACCGGATCGATGAAGGCGATATGCCGCGCCAGCAATTGCAGAGGCTGATCGAAGTCGTCGTCCTCGCGCGGCGGCAGCAATTCGGGATAGAACACATCATTCAGGATGGGCGCGCCCAGGCTGCTCATGTGCAGGCGCAACTGATGCTTGCGCCCGCTGTGGGGCCGCAGCCGGTACAAGGCCAGGCGGCGGCCCTGTTCGTCGACCCAGTCGCGCTCGCGCACGATGTCCGTGCGGCTGTTGGGTTCGCCCTCCGCCTCGCGCATCACGAACAGGCCGGGCACTTCCTCCATGCGGCTGGCGTAGGTGCGGCCGTCGGCCGGCAGATCCAGAAAAGGCGCGACGGCTTCATATTCCTTGTCCACGCGGCCCTGCTGGAACAGGGACTGGTAGGCGCCGCGCAAGGCCGGGTCGCGGCAGAACAGCAGAATGCCGGCCGTCTCCCTGTCCAGGCGGTGCAAGGGGGAGATGCCGTCCTCGCCGAAATGGCGGCGCACCCGCGTGAGCGCCGTCTCCAGCAGATAGCGTCCGCCCGGCGTGGTCGCCAGGAAATGCGGCTTGTCCACGGCGATCAGGCGCTCGTCGGCATGCAGGATGGGCATCTCGAAAGGCACGGGGCGCTCGTCCTCCACCATGCGGAAGTACCAGAGCCAGCGGTCGGGCTGATAATGCGAGCCGGACTGCTGCACGCGGCCTTCGCCGTCCAGGATGTCGCCGCGCGCCAGGCGCTCGCGCAGCAGCGCGGGGCTGACGTGGGGAAAGCGTTCCAGCAGGAAATCATCCAGCGTGCGCCAGGGACCGCGCGGGCACCAGACCTTGCTGGGCGTCACGCCGTCGCGCGCCGGCACGGGCGGCCGGGCTTTGTTCACATTCATGTTTGGTCAAAACAAAGAAACGGCCCGCCGCGCTGGCGGGCCGGAGAATCCGTGCCGGATAGTTTACTACCGCAGCGGGCCCGAAGGCGGGCTGCGGCGCTCTATCACGCCGGGACGGCGGCTCGCCCGGCTGGAATGCGACGCATGCGCGCGCCCTGGCGCACCCACAGCCAGGCCAGGATCAGGAAGGCCGGGATGAAGAACCAGAACTCGGACGGCCGGTCCGGATTCGGCACCTTGACCTGCTGGATGTCCCAGCCCTGCTCCCATCCTGCGCGGCGCGCCGGGCTGCCGAAGGACACCGAAGCGATCTGGGCCGTGTCGCCGAAGGCCATGACCGTCAGGCCGGCCATGGACAGGCGCTTGGTGGCCGCCGCCAGGCCGGTGGACGTGTCGCCTTCTGGCAGGCCGGGCACCGCCACGGCCACCGTCTTCTGCAGTTCGTCGCCTTCCAGGTTCATGCCGGCCAGTTGCACCACCAGGTTGGCGCCGGGCGGCAGTTGCTCGACGACCTGCATCAGCTCCGCGGGCGGACGGTTCTGGTACTTTTCAGTGGCGTGGTCCATGAACCAGTCAGGACGGAACAGCATGAAGGTCACCAGCAGCAGCAGGACCACTTCCAGCCAGGTCGCGCGGATGCGGAACCAGCGCATGGTGGCCGCTGCAAACGCCATGGAGGCCGCCGTGGCGCCCACCACCACCAGGATCAGCTCCCAGGTGCTGTGTATGCCGATCAGCAGCAGCATGGGGTTGAAGATGAACATGAAGGGCAGCACGGCCGTGCGCAGCGCGTAGGTCACGCCCTGGATGCCGGTCTTGATGGGGTCCTCGCCCGAGATGGCGGCCGCCGCGAAGGTGGCCAGGCCGACCGGCGGAGTGATGTCCGCCATGATGCCGTAATAGAACACGAACATGTGCACGGCGATCAGCGGGATCACCATGCCGCTCTGCGCGCCCAGCTCCACCACCACGGGCGCCATCAGCGTGGCCATCAGAATGTAGTTGGCCGTGGTGGGCATGCCCAGCCCCAGAATCAGGCAGACCGCCGCCGTGAAGAACAGCATGGCCAGCACATTGCCCATGGAGACCAGTTCCACGAAGGCCGTCATGCGCAGGCCCAGGCCCGTCAGGGTGATGGCGCCCACGATCAGGCCGGCCGTGCCGCAGGCGATGCCTATGCCCACCATGTTGCGCGCGCCTTCCTGCAGGCCGACCACGGCTTCGCGCAGCCCCTGACGGGCGGGCTCGGCCAGCGCCTGCTTGCGGAACCAGGCGATCAGCGGCCGCTGGGTGACCATCTGGAACAGCATGGCCATCACCGCCCAGAAGGCGGACAGGCCGGCGGACATCATCTCCACCGTCAGGCACCAGACCAGGATGCCGATCGGGATCAGGTAATACAGGCCGGCCCGCACGGTGGGCCAGGGTTCGGGACGCACCGGATTGGTCACGTTGATATCGGTGGGCAGGTCGTCGTGGCGCGCCGCCACGCCCAGCAGGAACACGTACAGGACCAGCAGCAGGAACAGCAGGATCCAGATCGCCGCCTCGCCGGCCACCGCCTGCACGCCCACGCCTATCCAGTACACCAGGCCCATCACGATGAGCGTGCCGGCGATGCCCATGCCCCAGCCGGCCAGTTTCTGACCCATGGTCCTGGGCGCGCCCGAACCCATCATGGGCTTGATGCCCAGCTTGAGCGCCTCCAGGTGCACGATGTAGAACAGGGCGATGTAGGAAATCACGGCCGGCAGCAAGGCGTGGCGGATGATGTCGGTGTAGGGAATGCCGACGTATTCGATCATCAGGAAGGCCGCCGCGCCCATCACCGGCGGCATGATCTGGCCGTTCACGGACGAGGCGGTTTCGATGGCGCCGGCGCGGATGCCGCCGTAACCCGCCTTTTTCATCAGCGGAATGGTGAAGATGCCGCCCGTGACCACGTTGGCCACCGACGAGGCCGACACGATGCCGTTCACCGCCGAGGACACCACGGCCACCTTAGCCGGACCGCCGCGCAGGTGGCCCAGCAGGGCGAAGGACACCTGCATCATGTAATTGCCCGCGCCGCAGCGGTCCAGCAGAGAGCCCAGCAGCACGAAGATGAAGATGTAGGACACCGACACGCCCAGGGCCACGCCGTAGACGCCCTCGGTGGTCAGCCACATGTGCGAGACCAGGCGCTCCAGGGAGGCGCCGCGATGCGAGAGCGCATCGGGCAGCCAGGGGCCCAGGAAGATGTAGGCGATGAAGATCACCGCGAGCACGGCCATGGGCGCGCCCAGCGAGCGGCGCGTGGCTTCCAGCAGCAGCACCAGGCCGGCGCTGGCCACCACCACGTCCATGGTGGTGGGAATGCCCGGCCGCATGGCCAGTTCCTTGTAGAAGAAGAACAGGTAGGAGCCGCAGAAGGCCGCGACCAGCGCCAGCAGCCAGTCGTGCACCGGGATGCGGTCGCGGGCGGATTTCTTGCGCGCCGGATAAGCCAGGTAGGCCAGGAACATGGCGATGCCCAGGTGCAGGGCGCGCGCCTCGGTGTCATTGAAAATGCCCAGGTTCAGGGCGAAGGGTATGGGCGAGGCATACCAGAGCTGGAACAGGGACCAGCCCACGGCGGTCAGGAACAGGATCATGCCGGCGACGCCGGCCACGGAGCGGCCGCCCCGGTCCACATCGGCGACCAGCTGTTCCAGCTCGGCCGTCTCGTTCTGTGTCAGGGCCAGGTCGGGCCCTGCTTCTTTGTGTTCTTGTCGTGTCATCGCTTCGTCTCCAGGAAAGCCTGGCTCTTGATCCGGTCGGGCCGGACCGGCGCCCGCGGGCGCCCGATCAGGAAGACCGTCCGAAGGGACGGTCCTGGTTCAGGCAGGCCGCCGCAGCGGCCCGGCACGCCTGCCCCGACCGGCCTGAACCGGTCGGCGGCAACGCGGACTTACAGCAGCCCTTTTTCCTTGAAGTACTTCTCCGCGCCGGGATGCAGCGGAGCCGACAGGCCGTTCTTGACCATGTCTTCCTTCTTCAGGTTGGCAAACGCCGGATGCAGGCGCTTGAAGTCGTCGAAGTTGTCGAACACGGCCTTGACCACGGTGTAGACCGCTTCGTCCGGCACGTCTTCCGAGGTGACGAAGGTGGCCAGCACGCCGTAGGTCTGGGTATCGTCGGGATTGTTGGGGTACAGGCCGCCGGGGATGGTTGCCTTGGCGTAGTAGGGATAGGTTTCCACCAGCTTGTCCACCGCCGCGCCGGTCAGGGGCACGAGCTTGGCGCCGCAGGACGTGGTGGGGTCCTGGATGTTGGCCGAGGGGTGGCCCACGCCGTAGATGAAGCCGTCGATCTTGCCGTCGCACAGGGCCGGGCCGTGCTCGTCGGGGCGCAGCTCGGAGGCCAGCGAGAAGAAGCTGTTGTCCAGGCCCATGGCCTGCAGCAACTGGTCCATGGAGGCGCGGGTGCCCGAGCCGGGGTTGCCCACGTTGAAGCGCTTGCCCTTGAAGTCCTCGAACTTCTGGATGTTGGCTTCCTTGCGCGACAGAACCGTGAAGGGCTCGGGGTGGATGGAGAAGACCGAACGAAGCTTCTTGAAGGCACCGGCGTCCTTGAACTGGCCTTCGCCGTTGTAGGCGTTGTAGCCCACGTCCGACTGCACCACGCCCAGGTCCAGCTCCTTGGCCTTGATGGTGTTCACGTTGAACACCGAGCCGCCCGTGGATTCGACCGAGCAGCGCACGCCGTGATCGGAGCGGTCCTTGTTCACCAGCCGGCAGATGGCGCCGCCGGCCGCGTAGTACACGCCGGTCACCCCGCCCGTGCCGATGCTCACGAACTTCTGCTGCGCGCTGGCCGGCAGCGGACTGGCCAGCATGGCGCACATGGCCGCGGCGGCGGTCAGCGCCAAGGACGTTTTCTTGCCTGTTTTTTTGAATACGTGACGCATCACTCTCTCTCCCTTTGGGGATGTCCCCGGTTTAATGGCCGGCACTCGGGCCGGTTTTCATTGTCTGGCGCCCGTCCTCTTGTGAAGGCGGGCCGCCGGAATGTCGCGTTCGGACTCCCAGGCGGGGTCCATGCAGAAGGCCGGCGCGCTCAGGCGCTGCCTGCCTCCCGCCAGTAGATCTGCTGGGCCTGGAGCATGGATTCCATGCGCGTCAGGCGCTGCACCACGGCATCGCCGCCCTTGGGGGCTTTGCGGGCCAGCAAATGCTCGGCCAAGGCTACCGGGCCGACCATGGAATGAAAAAAACTCGCGGGCTGGCGCTCGCCGGGCACCGCCTCGAACAGCAGCACGTGCCGCGCCCCCTGCGCGATCGGGGACAGCGCGCTGTCGGTCAGCGCCACCACCGTCACGCCGCGCTCCAGGGCCTGGCGCATGCTCTGCACCGCCGCGCGCACATAGGGCGCCTGGCTGATCACCACCAGTGCGGACTGCCTGCCCAGGGCGCCCTCCAGCTCCAGGATGACGTCGGCCGAACGGTTGAGCAGCACGCCGCTGCCGCGCATGAGCTGGTAGGCGTAATGCATCTGGAACGCACAGCCGAAGCTCGACCCCATCCCCAGAAACCCCACTTTGCGCGACTCCAGCAGGCATTGCGCCGCCGCATCCAGCGCCGGCACCGGATTGAGCCGCAGCACCGACTCCAGGGCGGACTCCTGCTGATGGCGCAAGGCCAGGGTCTGGCGCGGATTCTCCCGCCCGCCCTGCAGGCCGCGCGCCCGGCTGGCCATGCTGCCCGCGCCGTTGTGCAAGGCCTGCTGGAACGGCGCCCGGAAACTGTCGTAGCTGTCGTAGCCCGCGGCCCGCGCCAGGCGCAGCATGGTCGCCGGCGCCAGGGACAGGGCTTGCGCCTGCCTGCGCATCGACCACAGGCCGACTTCAACCGGATGCTGCTCCACCCACTGGGCGGCGCGGCGCAGTTCGGGAGTCAGTTCGGGCAAGGCGCGCTGCAGCCGGGCCAGGGGTTCCATTGCGTCGACCACAGGTCTCCTGAAACAGGATAAAACGCATGTTAACCTGAACAAGGGCTGAAAAAACAAATGTTTTCTCAGGGTTTGCCCGCAGATAAACGCAGCAAAATCAATGCTTAATAATTAAAGTTTTCAACAAGGGGCCGGGCAAGCGGTCAGCGGATCTGGAAGCTCCCGTATTGCTTGTCCGAATAAGACCGCTGCAGATCCACCTGTTCCACCACGGCCAGATCGGGCCCGCGGTGCAGCCAGCTGACCATGCGGTCCAGCCGGTCAGGGTCGCCCTGCAGCACCAGCTCCACGGAGCCGTCCGCCGCGTTGCTGACCCAGCCGTTCACCCCATACAGATGCGCATGCCGCACGGCGGCCGCCCTGAAGCCCACGCCCTGCACCTTGCCCCTGACCCGAACGTCCAATGTTTCCTGACTCACGATGTCTTGCTCCTGCAATTTGGCTCCGGGATGCGGGCGCCGCTGCCCCGCATCCTGATATTCAGTTAATCTAGTCGCACCATTGTTGCATGTCCGCCCTACTCCCTGATTGCCTGTTTTTTCCAGCCCTTTCATCATGAATCTGCCCCGCCTCCTTCATCTTACGCTGCGCCGGGCGACTTACGCGCTGGGCGGGGCGGCGATCGCCCTGCTGGCGTCGCTGGCCATGCCGGGGGCGGCTCAGGCCCAGCCCACGTTGGTGCGGGTGGGCGTCTACGACAATCCGCCCAAGCTGTTCCTGGACGGCCAGGCCAGGCCCGCGGGCATCCTGGGCGAGCTGCTGCTGGAGATCGCGCGGCGCCAGGGCTGGGTCATAGAAACCGTCCAGTGCGAATGGCAGCAATGTCTCAATGCCCTGCAAAGCGGCCTGGTCGACCTGGTGCCGGGCGTGGCCTACGACCGCATGCGCGAGTCGCTCTACAGTTTCCACGCCACGCCGGCGCTGGAGGACTGGTCGCAGATATTCACGGCCAACGACACCCTGATCCGGGCCATCAACGACCTGAAGGACAAGCGCATCGCGGTCATGGCCGGCACCTTGCAACTGACCCAGTTGAACGCCATCCTGGAGAATCTGGACCTGCAAGCCCAGGTCGTCACGGCCTCCTCGCAGACCGACGCGCTGGAGCTGGTGCGCCGTGATCAGGCCGACGCCGCCGTGGTGGGCCATCTCTTCGGACTGCGCTACGCCGGCGACTACGGCCTGAAGAACACCGCCATCCGCTTCGAGCCCACCAGTTCCTACTACGTCACCGCCAAGGGCCGCCATCCCGAACTGCTGGCCGCCATCGACGCACAGCTCAAGCAATGGCAGGACAAGGCCGATACCTTCTACACCGACACACTGAGCCAATGGGGCATACGGCTGATCGAGAAGCCGCCCAAGCCCTGGATCATGCCCTCGCTGACGATCCTGGCCGCGCTGCTGGCGGTCGCCCTGCTGACGCTCTACCTGATGCGCGGCGGCCTGCGCCGCCAGCGCCAGAAACTGGTGCGGACCGAGCACCGCATGCACACCGTGCTGGATGCGATCGACGCCTATGTCTTCATCAAGGACAGCCATTTCCGCTACCTGTACGCCAACCGCAAGATGTGCGAGGACCTGAACTACACCGCCCAGAGCATCGTGGGCAAGACCGACCAGGACCTGTACGCCAACAAGCAGACCATCAACGAATTCCGCCGCAACGACGAGCAGGTGCTCTACAGCGGGGAGCGGCTGGCCGCCGAAGAAATCGTGCGCGACCGCAAGGGCGAGGTGCGGGCCACGTTCTTCTCCATCAAGATGCCCGTGCAGGATCCGGACACGCAGCAGATGGTGCTGTACGGGATCTCCACGAACATCTCGGCCCTGAAGGCCACGCAGTCGGAGAACTATCGCCTGGCCTTCTACGACCCGCTGACCGAACTGCCCAACCGCCGCCTGCTGCTGCAACGGCTGGAACAGCATCTGCTGACCGTGGAGCCCTGCCAGAAACCCAGCGCCCTGTACTTCCTGGACCTGGACCGCTTCAAGCACATCAACGATGCGCGCGGCCACGCCATCGGCGATTCGCTGCTGCGCCTGGTGGCGCGCCGCCTCTCGTTGCTGATCGATGCGCAGGACATCGTGGCGCGCCTGGGCGGCGACGAGTTCGTCATCCTGAAGATGCTGCGGCCGGGCTCCCTGGACCAATGCCGGCAGCAGGCGCTGGACTTTGCCGAACAATTGCGCGCGCGCCTGGAAGAGCCTTACATCATCGAAGGCCACTCCTACCTGAGCAGCAGCAGCATCGGCCTGGCGCTGATCACCGACAAGACCCTGAACGCCGAAGAACTGATGCGCCAGGCCGACACGGCCATGTACCGCTCCAAGGAAAGCGGCCGCAACCAGATCACCTTGTATGAACCGGGCATGCAGGAAGCCTTGGAAGAGCATCTGACGCTGCTGCACGACCTGAGCTTTGCCATAGGCTCGGACCAGCTGCGCCTGTTCGTGCAATCGCAGTACGACAAGCTGGGGCGCATCAGCGGCGCGGAAGTGCTGCTGCGCTGGCACCATCCCACGCGCGGCGTCCTGACGCCCAACCTGTTCATTCCCCTGGCGGAGAGCTCCGACCTGATCACGCCGCTGGGAGACTGGATCATGGCTTCGGTCTGCGACCTGCTGCTGCAGACCCAGCCGGCCGCCTTTCCCATCTCCCTCAACGTCAGCCCCATCCAGTTCCGCCGCCCGGACTTCGCCGCCCGCACCCGCCAGATCCTGGAGAGCAGCGGCGCGCCCGCCCACCGCCTGGTCTTCGAGATCACCGAAGGCGTGCTGATGGAGGACTTCGCCTCGGCCAGCACCATGATGCGCGAACTGACCGGCCTGGGCATACGCTTTTCCATGGACGACTTCGGCACCGGCTACTCCAACCTGGCGGCCATCAGCCGCCTGCCGCTGTACGAGCTGAAGATAGACCGCAGCCTGATCGTGGGCGTGCCCCTTGAACAGGACGCCAACGCCATCGTGCGCACCGTGCTGGCCATGGCCCGCCAGCTGCGCCTGCACGTGGTTGCCGAAGGCATCGAAAACGAGCAGCAGAAAGCCTTCCTGCTGCGCCGCGGCTGCCACGCCCTGCAAGGCTACCTGCTCAGCCCGCCGCAGCCCATCGAGCAATGGGTGGAGGTCGTGCGCCAGGAATACGCCCGAAACCCGTTGCCGTGACCGCTCAGCGCTTCTCCCGCGCTTCGTGGCGCGCCCTCAACAGCAGCGCTCAGTAGATAAGCAGACGTGGAGTTGCCGAATCAATTCGCGGCATTCCGTCCTTCCTGCCCGGCCTCCTCGCGCAAAACCCAGTCCAGCCGTTCATGCTCGATGTCCCCGTGCCAAGGTTCGATGGCTGGCGGATTGCGGTTGGCTCGGGCGGAGAGTTCGGCGAAGCGGCTGACCTTGCCGTACAGGCCCTGCTGGCCGGCCAGGGCCGTGACGGTGCTGTTGTAGTGCTTGCCCGCCTGGCCCAGGGTCTCGCCCAGCTTCTTCAGGCGCTCGGCCAGCAGGGAGACCTGGTTGTAGATCTCGCCGGCGCGCTGGCTCAGTTCGTGCGCCTGCTCGTTGCTGCGCACCATCATCCACACATTGGCCACGGTGCGCAGGATGGGCAGCAGCGTGGTGTGCGAGACCATCAGCACGTTCTTGGACAGGCCGTAGTCGAACAACCCGTGGTGCTGCTGCAGGGCCTGCATGTAGGCGGCCTCCACGGGCACGTACATGAAGACGAAGCCGGGGCTGCCCAGGCCCGGCAGGGCGCTGTAGTCCTTGGCGGACAGGTCGTCGATGTGATTGCGCAGGGCCTGGACGTGGGCCTGCAGGCTCTGCTGGCGCTCGGCCTCGGACTCGGCGCGCACGGCGCGATCGTAGTCCACCAGCGAGACCTTGCAGTCGAGCACCAGATGCTTGTCCTGCGGCAGGTGGACCACGAAGTCCGGGTAGCGCAGGCGGCCCTGCTCGTCACGCGCCTGCCACTGGGTGTCGAAATGCACGCCGCGCACCAGGCCGGCCACCTCCAGCGTCTTTTCCAGCTGCGTCTCGCCCCAGTTGCCGGTGGTCTTCTTGTCGCCCTTGAGGGCGACCGCCAGCGAATGGGCCTCGGCGCTCATGCGCAGCCCCATCTCCTGCATGCGCTGCAGCTCCGCGCCCAGCGCGGCCTGGCCTTTGACGGACTCGTCATGCACCTGGTTGACGCGCAGCTGGAAGCTCGCCAGTTGCTCGCGGAACGGCCGCAACATCTCGTCCAGGGTGCGCTGGCTGTCCTGGCGCAGGGTCTGCCCCTTGGCTTCCAGGATCTGCTGCGCCAGAGATTCGAACTGCAGCCGCATCTGCTCGCGGCTGCTGTCCAGGTCGTCCCGTATGGCCTGGTTGCGGGCCTGTTGCGCACGCAGGTCCGCATCACGACGGATCAGCTCCTTCTCCAAGTCCGCCGCCCTGTCCCTGGCCTGCTCGGACAGATCGCGCGCCGCGGCCAGCTCCCGCTCCAGGCGCGCGCGCTCATCCTCCAGGGCGTACAGCGCGGGCGCCGCCATGCGGCCGCGCACCCAGGCGCCCAGCAGGCCGCCCAGCGCCAGCGCAGCCAGCACCGCCACGACCCATATACCATCGAATTCAACATTCATCCGTCATGCTCCCAGACTGCATCCTGCTGCCATCATACCGAGGCGCGTCGGCCGCGACTTTTAGCTTTATAAACATATTATTTAAACGTATAAGATCAAACGGTTATATGGCGTCGCGTCATGATAAATTAATTGCGTAAAACGCCGCCGCGTCAGCGGGCGGCACGCCTTTTTTCTGTGGATCCATCATGTCATTCTCCCTGCGCGCCCTGCTGGGCACCCTGGCCCTGGGCCTGGCTTTCAATTCCGTGGCCGCCACCGACTGGCCGCCCGCCGGCAAGGCGGTACAGATCATCGTACCCGCACCCGCCGGCGGCGGCACGGGCGATTCCATCGCCCGCCTGATCGCCGAAGGCCTGGCCAAGGAACTGAACGGCAATTTCGTCATCGACAACCACGGCGGGGCCAATGGCAACATCGGCGCCGGCATCGCGGCGGCGGCCAAGCCGGACGGCTCCAAGCTGCTGTTCTCCTGGGCCGGCACGCTGGCCGTCAGCCCTGCCCTGTACCAGAAGCTGCAATTCGATCCGCAGAAAAGCTTCGACATGATAGGCCTGGTGGCCGAAGTGCCCAACATCCTGGTCGTCAGCCCCAACCTGCCCGTGGACTCGGTGAAGTCCTTCGCGGACTACGTCAAGCAGCATCCCGGCCAGGTGAACTTCGGCTCCACCGGCAACGGCAGCTCCATGCATCTGGCCGGCGAGCTGTTCATGGCCCAGACCGGCACCAACATGCTGCACATCCCCTACAGCGCCCCCGGCCAGGCCACCACCAACCTGATCACCGGCGAGATCCAGGCCATGTTCCAGCTGATTCCCGGCATCGTCGGCCAGGTCAAGGCCGGCCAGGTCAAGGCGCTGGCCGTGACCTCCGCCACGCGCGCGGCCACGCTGCCCGACGTGCCCACCACGGTGGAGCAAGGCTATCCTGAATTGCTGTCCTCCACCTGGTTCGCCCTGCTGGCGCCCAAGGGCACGCCGCCCGAAATCATCGCCAGCGCCAACCAGGCCCTGAACAAAGTTCTGGCCCAGCCCGACGTCAAGGATAAGCTGGCCAATCTGGGCGCCACCACACTGGGCGGCACCCCCGCCCAAGCGGACACCCTGCTGGACAGCGAACTGAAGAAATGGGCCAAGATCGTGGAAGACGCCGGCATCTCGGTGCAATAGGCGCCATCGCCCTCATCAAACCGGCCGCTCTTGCGGCCGTTTTTTTTTTTGCCCTGCCCAGGCTCGCAGGAGGTCGGGAGCATAGGATTATTGACTGGAAATCAATTGTATTTGGCGAAACCTAGGCTTAATCCGCAAAGATTAAACAGGCAAACTGTAATCCATCGATAAGTGATCCAGGGCGGCGGGCCCGCTCCGGGTTCCGCTTCCACCTTAGACTTGATAACAGGAGCCTTGCATGAGCATCCCTTCTTTTGGCGTCGGCACCTTCCGCCTGACCGGCCAGACCGTGATCGATTCGGTCCTCAACGCGCTGGACCTGGGCTATCGCGCCGTCGACACGGCGCAGATCTACGGCAATGAGGCCGACGTGGGCCGGGCCATCGCCCAGAGCGGCGTAGCGCGCTCCGACCTGTTCGTGACCACCAAGGTCTGGACCGACAACTACGCGAAATCCAGGCTCGTACCCAGCCTGCGCGAAAGCCTGGAAAAATTGCGCACCGACTACGTGGACCTGACGCTGATCCACTGGCCCGCCCCCGGCAACGGCGTCGAGCTGTCCGAATACATGGAAGCGCTGGCCGAGGCCAAGGCCCTGGGCCTGACCCGCCAGATCGGCATCTCCAACTTCAATATCGAACTGACGAAGCAGGCCATCTCCGCGGTCGGCAAAGGCGAGCTCGCCACCAACCAGATCGAGCTGAGCCCCTACCTGCAGAATGCCAAGCTGACGGCTTTCCTCCAGGAGCAAGGCATCGCCGTGACCTCCTACATGACCCTGGCCTACGGCAAAGTGCTCAAGGATCCCGTCCTGGCGCAGATCGCGCAAAAGCACCAGGCCACGGTGGCACAAGTGGCGCTGGCCTGGGCGCTGCAGCTGGGCTATGCGGTGATCCCGTCCTCGACCAAGCGCGAGAACCTGGCCAGCAACCTGCTGGCCCGCGACCTGAAGCTCGACGCCCAGGACATGGCGCAGATCGCCGCGCTGGAGCGCAACAGCCGCGAAGTCGATCCCGAGGGCCTGGCCCCCGCGTGGGACTGAATGCCGCCGCGCCCGGACACATCCGGTCAAATCTGGACGCCAAATCCCGTATCCGCGGGACAAACAGGAAACGTTTGGCCGTTAGGATGAAGTGGTCCGACAAGCACAGGCTCTGCCCCATGAACTGGATCAACAACACCCGCATCGTCGCCATTTTCTCCGTCGTCTGGCTGCACATCGCCGCCTACGCGGTGCTGAACGCCGAGCTGGGCAGCCCCGACTGGTGGAGCGGCAATCTGTACGACGCCGCCACCCGCTGGTGCGTGCCGGTCTTCGTCATGGTCAGCGGCGCCCTGCTGCTGGAGCCCCGGCCCGAAGAGAGCATGAGCCGTTTCTACCGCAAGCGCGCCGCGCGCATCCTGGCGCCGCTCTTGTTCTGGACGGCCTTCTATCTGCTGTGGACCGCCTTCAAGCAGCACTGGTGGACGCCGCAGGCCGAGCCCTACCCCTACCTGCAACGCCTGCTGGAGGGCCGGCCCTATTTCCACCTGTGGTTTCTGTACATGATCGTGTTCCTGTACCTGTTCACGCCCTTTCTGCGGCGTCTGGTGCAGGCCTGCCGGCTGCGGCACCTGGCCGCCCTCACGGCGGCGGCATTCGCCCTGTCGGCCCTCAGCACGCTCAGCAGCGCGGACCTGAAGACCAACTCCACGCCATTCTTCACCTGGTTCCTGTCCTACCTGCCTTACTTCCTGCTGGGCTACCTCGTGCGCAAGGCGCCGCTGGCCGTGCCGCGCTGGCTGAGCCTGGCCGTGCTGCTGGCCTCCATCGGCGCCACGGCCTGGGGCTGCTATGCCCTGGCCACGCTGCACGACCTGCAGACCGGAGCGTATTTCTACGACTACCTGAGCATCACGGTCATACCCATGTCCCTGGCGCTGATCCTGCTGCTGCGCGATTGGGAACAGCCTTTGATCAGCCCCGCGATCAGCCGCCACCTGGCCGAGCTGACGCTGGGCGTGTACCTCATCCACCCCTGGCTGATCGACCTGATGTACCGCTACCTGTTCACGGCGTTGGATTTCAACGCCATCTGGTCCATCCCCGTGCTGGCGGCCGGCATATACGCCGCCTCCCTGGTCCTGGCCGCCCTGTTCCGGGCCACGCCCGGCCTGCGGGCGGCGGTCTAGGACGTGTCGGCCTCAGGGGCGGAAAGGCGCGTCGTCGATGGGCGCGGCCTCGCCCAGCATGCGCGCCGCCAGCAGCGCGGCGCTGCCGCAGGCCAGGGTGAAACCCAGGGCCCCATGCCCGGCATTGATCCACAACCTTCCCGCCAGCCTGCTGGCCCCGATGACCGGCTTGCCCGAAGGCGTGGCCGGACGCAGACCCGCCCAGGTCTGCGCCTGCTCCAGAGGCAGGCCGGGAAACAGTTCGTTCACCTGCTGCTTGAACCCGGCCATGCGCGCCGACGGAATGTCCAGGCCGCCGAATCCGATGTCCACCATGGCGGCCATGCGCAGCACCTCGCCCAGGCGGGCGTAGACGATGCGCCGCTCGTAGTCGGTCACGCTGATCGCGGGCACAGGCTGGGCCAGGCCCGCCAGCGGCAGACTCAGGCTGTAGCCCTTGAGCGGATAGATCAGGGGCCGGCCGCCCAACTGGCGCAGCAAGGGCACCGTTCCCATGCCGCCGGCCACCACGAACTGATCCGCCTGCAGTTCTCCCTGCGGCGTGAGCACGGCGCGCACGTCGCGCCCTTCGCGCACGAAGCTCTGCACGGGCTGGTTCAGCACAAGCTGGTAGTCCGGATTGTTTTCCAGGCGGGAATGCAGGGCTTGGCAGAACAGGCGGGTGTCGCCGGCCTCTTCGCTGGGCGTGTAGATGGCCCCCTTCAGGCGGGGACCCAGGGCCTGCAGAGACGGCTCCAGCGCCAGCACCTCGTCCGCTTCCAGCACCTGCTGCGAAGAACCCAGCTCCGCCTGCAGCCGCGCCTGCTCGCGCGCATGCTCGAAAGGACCGGCGCTGCGGAACACGATCAGCTTGCCGTTGGTCTGGTGGGCGAATTCCAGGCCGAAGCGGGCCTGCCAGTCGTGCAGCACATCGCGGCTCAGGTAGGACAAGGTCAGCATCTGCGCCGTGGACTGGCGCACCACGTCGCCCCGGCACAATTGCAGGAAATGGGCCAGCCAACGCCACTGCTGCGGATCCAGCGCCGGCCGGAAGCGCAGCGGCGAGTCTTTCTTCAGCAGCCAGCGCGGCAAGTCCTTGAAGACGCCCGGATCGGCCAGCGGCGCCACATAGCTGTAGCTGAGCTGGCCGCCGTTGGCAAAGCTGGTGCCGCCGGCCACCTGCGGCCCGGCCTCCAGCACCGTGACGCGCACCCCCTTCTGGCGCAACATGAAAGCCGTGCTCATGCCGATGACGCCGGCGCCGATGATACAAACGTGCATGCAGAATACTCCCGATAACTGGTCCGTATTCTGCGTTCCCGGCCCGGCGCGGGCCAATGAAAAATCAGCGCGCTCCATAACCCTGGGTTATGGAATGGCTACGCTGCTTCCTCTGGAAAGCGGCACTCCAGCAGGGCCTGACGTATGTGATCCAGCACGACCTGGCGCGAGCCCGAGCCGGCGTCGTCCTGCACGGTCAGCACGCTGACGGGCACGTCCAGGGCCTGCGGCAGGCGATGCAGGCGCAGGCCCGGACGCTGCATGGCGCGCGCCGTGACCAGGTCCACCAGCGCCTCGCCTGCTCCCTGCAGTACCAGCGAGCAGGCCACGTAATGCGTCTGCACCCGCATGACGGGCGCGAAATCGGGCACGTGGGCTTCCAGCAGGCGCTCCACCATGGCGCCCACCGGATCATGCGCATCGAGGGCGATGAAGGAGCGTTGCGCCATGTCCTCCCAGGAACGCAAGGCGGGCGCTTCGGGCGGGGCGACATGCACCAGCTGCGTCGCGGCCAGCACCTGGCGCTGCACGCCCGGATGCTCGCCCTGGTCGAAGGTGACGACCATGTCCAGATCGCGGGTTTCCAGGGCCTGCAGGAGCTCGCCGCTGTGGTGCGTGCGCAGCTCGAAGCTCATGGCCGGATGGGCCTGGCGGCAGCGGCTCACCGCCACGGGCAGCAGCTCCAGGCCGAAGGCGGGGCTGCTGCCGATGCGCCACAAGCCCTGATGATGAAAGCGCAGATTGCGCGCCAGCCGGCCCACGTCGCCCAGTTCCTGGTGCAGGCGCGCCACGTGCGGGGCCAGGATGCCCGCCTCGCGGGTCGGCACCAGGCGACCGCGCACGCGGTCGAACAGGCGAAAGCCCAGCTGCATTTCCGCCGTGGCCAGCAGCTTGCTGGCGGCCGGCTGGGAGATGTGCAGCAGGCGCGCCGCCTCCGTCAGGGTCCCGCCCCGGCAGATCGCATCGAAGATTTCCACGTGCCGCCAGCGCACCGGGCAGCCCTCCTGTTCCATTGTTCATGGCGCCCGCCGGGTACTCATCCGGGACGGGCCCGCCAGCGCTAGCATAAAACGGATCGGCGCGACGCGCTTCCTTGTTATCCTATAGCCCGTCGTCATCTTCTCTTTTTCCGCGCGCCTTGCGCCGCTGCATTCATGGCTGCTTCCCCTTACAAGAAACGCGAACCCAACATCCGCGAACAGGTCTACGGCATGCTGCGCCAGGACATCGCCCTGGGCAAGATCGGCTTTGACGTGCGGCTGGTGGACAACGAAATCGCCTCCAGCCTGAATGTCTCGCGCATGCCCGTGCGCGAAGCCCTGCTGCAGCTCAAGAACGAAGGCATGCTGGACAGCACCTCGCGCGGCTTCGTGCTCAAGGTCTACACCCCGCAGGACATCGAGGACATCTTCTCCGTGCGCCTGCTGCTGGAGCCGGCCGCCGCCCGTTCCGCCTGCCAGAACCAGAGCGCCATGGGTCTGCTGGCCATGGAACACGCCGTGGCGCGCATCGAGGCCACCCACCAGCAGGGCGATCCGCTGGACAACATCCAGGCCAACTGGTCCTTTCGCAGCGCCTGGATCAATATGGTGCCCAACAAGCAGCTGGTGGACACCATGGAGCGCCTGCACGACCGCGCCGACCAGGCTCGCATCGCCTGCCTGCAGGATGCGGACTTCCGCCTGGGCACCCTGCAGCGCGCCCAGGGCATCTGCCAGGCCTTCCGCCAGCGCCAGGCCGACCAGGCCGCTGCGCTGATCCACGAGAACCTGCTGATCTGCAGCGCCGCCTACTGCATGAAACAGGCCGAGCTGCTGGCCTGATGAAAACCCCAACAAGGCCGGACTAAAGCCCTAAAAACCGATGTCGTAACCGTATCCGCCCTGCAGCGCGCATCCTAGGCAAACGCAGCAGGGCAGCCCCTTCCAACGGCCCGATGCCATGCATCGGGCCATCTTGATACGACAAAAAAGGCGCACCATGTCCTTCCTCAATAATTTGCGCCTGCGCCAGAAGCTGATGGTTCTGGCAGGCTTGCTCCTGGTCGTCATCGGCATCCTGGCCGTGACGCAATGGAACGTAAACCAGGCCACCGGCGCTGTAGCACAGGCCTATCAGCAACGTTATACCTCCTACATACTGGCCAATGAACTGCGCCACAACTCCGACGACCTGACCCGGCTGGTCCGCAGCTATGTGAGCACGGGCGACGCACGCTGGGAGCAGCAATACAAGGAGGTCGTCGACATCCGCGCCGGCAAGCTGCCCCGCCCGGCCGGCTACGAAGGCATCTACTGGGATTTCCGCGCCGCCGACATTGCCGTGCCCGGCCAGAGCGGCCCGGCCGTGGCGCTGCTGGACATGATGCGGCAGGCCGGCTTTTCCGATGCCGAAATGGCCAAGCTCAGCGAGGCCGCCGACAAGTCGGCCGCCCTGGCCCAGACTGAAATGCAGGCCATGAACCTGGTCAAGGGTCTGGCGCCCGACGGCACGGGCGGCTTCGTCAAGGGGGAGCCCGACCTGGACAAGGCGCGCGAACTGGTCAACAACGCCGACTATCACCGCACCAAGGCCAGGATCATGGAACCCGTGAGCGCCTTCTTCCAGTTGCTGGACGCCCGCACCAGCGGCGCCATCGCGGCCGCGCAAGATGCCGCGGCGCGCTGGGTCATGATCCAGCTGATCAGCGGCGCCGCCGCGCTGGGCCTGTTCTTCATGATGCTGTGGAGCATGTTCAGCAGCGTGATCGCCTCCATGCGCCAGGCGGTGCAAGTGGCCGACGACGTGGCGCGGGGCGACCTGACGAACCAGATCGTCGCCAGCGGCCGCGACGAGGTGGCGCAGCTCATGAGCGCCCTGGGACGCATGCAATCCAGCCTGGTGGAGGTCGTCTCCACGGTGCGCCAGGGCAGCGATTCGGTGGCGGCCGCCAGCTCCCAGATCGCCCAGGGCAACCACGACCTGAGCGCGCGTACCGCAAGCCAGGCCAGCGCGCTGGAAGAGACGGCCGCGTCCATGGAGGAACTGTCCGCCACCGTCAGGCAGAACGCCGACAACGCGCACCAGGCCAACCAGCTTGCCATGAACGCCAGTACCGTGGCCGAGCAAGGCGGCAGCGTGGTGGCCGAAGTGGTGGACACCATGAAAGGCATCAATGCGTCGAGCCAGAAGATTGCCGACATCATCAGCGTCATCGACGGCATCGCGTTCCAGACCAACATCCTGGCATTGAACGCGGCGGTGGAAGCCGCCCGCGCGGGCGAACAAGGCAAGGGCTTCGCCGTCGTGGCCGGCGAAGTGCGTTCCCTCGCCCAGCGCAGCGCCCAGGCCGCCAAGGAGATCAAGGACTTGATCACCGCCAGCGTCGAGCGCGTGGGCCAGGGCGCCCAGCTGGTGGACAAGGCGGGCGAGACCATGACGCATGTGGTGGCCTCGATCCGCCGCGTCACCGACATCATGGGCGAGATCAGCGCCGCCAGCAGCGAGCAGAGCACTGGCGTCAGCCAGATAGGCGAAGCCGTCGCGCAAATGGATGGGGTCACCCAGCAGAACGCCGCGCTGGTCGAGGAAATGGCGGCCGCCGCCGGCAGCCTCAAGAGCCAGGCGCAGAATCTGGTGCAGGCCGTGGCGGTATTCAAGCTCCAGGCTGGACGTGGCGCCAGGTCCATGCCGGCGGCATTGACGGCCAACAGTCACGCCAGGCAGATAAGCACCGTGTAACGACAAGCCCATGCCGCGCTCAGCCTTGAGGCAAGAGCGCGGCCCTCCTGCCTGCGCTCAACAAGCCGCCCGGCGGATTCAGGACGGGACCCAATAAAAAAGGCCGGCTAAAGCCGGCCTTTCTTCACTGCAGCTTGATCAGTCCAGGGTGATGTTCAAGGACTGGATCATGGGGCCCATGGCTTTGGCGTCATGCTCGATCAGCTCGGAAAACTCCTGCGGAGTCGAGGGCTGGATCTCGATGCCGAACTCCACGAACTTCTTGACCACCTCGGGCTCCTTGAGCACGGCCGTCAGTTGCTCGGTCAGGCGCGAGACGTCGTCGGCGGGCGTGCCGGCCTTGGCGGAAATGCCCCACCAGATCGTGAAGGCCACATTGGGGATGCCGCTCTCGGCAATGGTGGGCACATTGGGGCGCAGCGGGCTGCGCTCGGTCGTGGCGGCGGCGATGGCGCGCAGGCGGCCGTCTTCCAGGAAGCCGCGGCTGCCGGTCAGCACGTCGAAGATGAAATCGATCTGGCCGCTGACGGCATCGATCAGAGCCGGGCCGGCGCCCTTGTACGGCACGTGCACCAGGCGCGCGCCCGTTTCCTTGCGCAGCATCTCGCCCAGCAGATGGGTGCCGGTGCCCATGCCGGGCGAACCGTAGGTCAGTTCCTGCTGCTTGCCGGCCGCAACCAGGTCCTGCACGTTCTTGTAGGGGCTGTCCTTGTTCACCAGCAGGAACACAGGGGCCTTGGCGGCCAGGGTCATGGGCACCAGGTCGGTGGCCACGTTGTAGTTCAGGCGCTTGTACAGGTGGCGGTTCAGCGAATAAGCGCCGCTGTCGGCCAGGAACAGCACCGTGCCCATGGCGGCCGGATTGGCGTTCTTGACCACGTTCATGGCCACCTGGGCGCCGGCGCCCGGACGGTTCTCCACGATCACCTTCTGGCCGAAGCGCGTGCCCATCTCCTGGGAGATCACGCGCGCCAGCTGATCGGCGGCGCCGCCTGGCGGATAGGGCACCACCAAGGTCACGTTCTTGTCCTGGGCATGGGCCTGGGCGCCCAGCATCACTGCGCAGCAGGTTGCGAATTTAAGCCACAACTTCATAGTTCATCCCCGGAGCCCGTCTGGGCTCGTTCAAGGTCATTGTCATGTCCGCTTGCGCGGACGCACTCGCAGGCCAGGCTCCCCTTGTGGTTGCGCAACGCCTGTCTCCTCCACCCCATGGCCGATTTCTTCCGGACGGCGCAGCGACGATGTGCCCCGCCTTGCCGCGCTCTGAACTCCGGGTTTTTCCGGCTGAGGAAATGAATTTGAAAATAATATATTGCAGTATACTGTTTGTTCGGTATTAGTGATTCCACCCATATAAATCGGCTCGCCGCCTCCGTTTCACGCGGCCGCCGGGAGACAAACCATGCAAGCCCATTCGATTCCCGCTTCCCAACTGCCGCTGTATTCCTTGCCCGCCGCCCAGCGCACCGTGCCGGCGCTGCTGCGCCTGCGAGCCGAACGCATGGGCGATGCGCCGCTGTTCTCGGATCGCCGCAGCAGCTACACCGGCGCGCAGACCCTGCAGGCGGCCGCCGCCAGCGCCAGCCGTCTGGCCGCCGCCGGCATCCGGCGCGGGGACCGCGTGGCCCTGCTGTGCACCAACCGTCGCGAATTCCTGGACATGGTGCTGGGCTGCGGCTGGCTGGGCGCCATCGTGGTGCCCATCAATACCGCCTCGCGCGGCGCGCAGCTGCAGCATATCCTGAGCAACAGCGGCGCCACGCTGCTGGTGGTGGAGACCGACCTGACGCCGCTGCTGGCCGAAGTCGACCTGGGCGCCACCGCCGTGGCGCAGGCCTGGCTGATCCCCGGCGAAGAGGCCGCCCAGCCGCTGGACGTGCCCGCCTGCGAACTGCCCGCGCCCGGCGACTATTGCGAACCGGCCGACATTGCTCCTGGCGACACCCTGGCCATCCTGTACACCTCGGGCACCTCCGGCCCGTCCAAAGGCGTGCAGTGTCCGCATGCCCAGTTCTACTGGTGGGGCATCTACACGGCCAGCAAGCTGGGCATGCGGCCTGACGACGTGCTCTACACCTGCCTGCCCATGTTCCACACCAATGCGCTCAACACCTTCTTCCAGGCCCTGGTGAGCGACGCCTGCATGGTGGCGGACCGCCGTTTCTCGGCCAGCCGCTTCTTCGACGCCCTGCACGAGACCGGCGCCACCATCACCTACCTGCTGGGCGCCATGGTGCCCATCCTGCTGTCCAAGCCGGTCACGCCTGCTGAAAAACTGCACAAGACGCGCATCGCCCTGGGCCCCGGCGTGCCCGAGCAGTTCCACACCCAATTCCTGGAACGCTGCGGCATGCGCCTGCTGGACGGCTTCGGTTCCACCGAGACCAACTACGTGATGGGGCGCGGCATCGAGGAACAGCGCAACGGCTACATGGGCCGCCTGTCCGACGGCTTCCAGGCCCGCGTCGTGGACGAGAACGACAATGAACTGCCCGACGGCCAGGTGGGCGAGCTGCTGCTGCGCGCCGACGAGCCCTATGCCTTCGCCCTGGGCTATTACGGCATGCCTGAAAAGACCGTGGAGACCTGGAAGAACCTGTGGTTCCACACCGGCGACCGGGTGGTGCGCGACGCCGACGGCTATTACCGCTTCGTGGACCGCCTGAAGGACATGATCCGGCGCCGCGGCGAGAACATTTCTTCCTTCGAGGTCGAAGAGGCGCTGTCCAGCCATCCGGCCGTGCAGACGGTGGCCGTCTACGCCGCCAAGTCGGAGCTGGCCGAGGACGAGGTCATGGCCATGATTGTGCTGCGACCCGATGCGCAGGTAAGCTGTGAAGAGCTGCTGGGCCATTGCGAGCGCACCCTGCCGTATTTCGCCGTGCCCCGCTTCATCGAATTCACCGACCGCCTGCCGACCACCGAGAACGGCAAGATCCAGAAGTTCGCACTGCGCGACCGCGGCGTGGGTCCGGCCACCTGGGACAGGGAGAAAGCCGGCTACCAGGTCCGCCGCCGCTGATTCGGGAGCCCTGCATGACAAGCCAATTCGATCTGGGCAATGTGCGCCTGCTGGGCGCCACGGAAGTCAGCTACACGCGGCGCAGCCAGCGCAGCACGTCCGAGCTGCTGGCCCTGGCTTTCCGCCAAGCGCTCGAGGAAGCCGGCCTGCGCGCCAGCGACATAGACGGACTGGGCGTGGCTTCCTTCACGCACGGCCCGGACCGGGCCATAGACCTGGCCTGGAAGCTGGGCCTGCAGCCGCGCTGGATCATGGACGACAGCAATGGCGGGGCCAGCGGCCTGAACATCCTGCAGCACGCCATACGCGCGGTGCAGGCGGGCGACGCCCGCGCCATCGCCATCGTGGCCGGCGACCACTTCGAGCCCGAGGACTTCCGCCGCCTGGTGGAGAACTACAACCAGACCACGCGCGATCACCTGCGCCCGCTGGGCGCGGGCAGCCCCAACCAGGTGTTCGCCATGCTCACGGCCGCGCAGATGCGCGCGCTTGGCCTGGAGCGCGCCGACTACGGCGCCCTGGTCATGCGCCAGCGCCAGTGGGCGGCGCTGAATCCGCAAGCCGTCTACCGCTCGCCCATGAGCCTGGACGACTACCTGAACGCGCCGGACGTGTCCTGGCCGCTGGGCCGGCTGGACTGCGTGCCCGTGGTGGACGGCGCCAACGCCCTCATCGTGACGCGCCAGGATCATCCGGCCGCGCAAGGGCGGCCCGCCATCACGGTGCGCGCGCTGCGCAGCCTGCACAATATCGACGACCAGCAGGGCGACGGCCTGAGCACGGGCCTGGCGCGCCTGGCGCCGGACCTGTGGCCGCAAAGCGGCCTGAGCCCGGCGGACATGGACGTGGTCAGCATCTACGACGACTACCCGGTGATGGTGCTGGCGCAATTGCAGGACCTGGGCTTTTTCCAGGCGCAGGACGCCAAGCGCTTCATCCATGAGGACATCGCCGCCGGCCGCCTGGCCCTGAACACGTCCGGCGGCCAATTGTCGGCCGGCCAGGCGGGAGCGGCCTGCAGCCTGCACGGCCTGGTGGAGGTCATGCGCCAGCTGGGCGGCCAGGCGGGCGAGCGCCAGGTGCCGCAAGCGCGCTTCGGCCTGGTGACCGGCTACGGCATGGTGGAGTACCGCTACGGCATGTGTTCCACCGCCCTGATCCTGGAGTCCTTGTCATGAGTCCCACTGTTTTCCGCTGTCTGGGCTGCGAACATCGCGTTTTTCCCGCCCGCCACCTGTGCCCGCGCTGCCACGGCGCCGATTTCCAGCCCGAGCCCTGCGATTCGGGCACGGTGCAGGAGCTGACCCACAGCCTGCAGCGCGGCCCCGAAGGCCAGGCCGACGTGCTGCTGGCCACCATCGCCAGCGCGGCCGGTCCCATGCTGATCGCCCGCCTGCACGACACCCACATCCAGCGCGGCGACACCGTGCGGCTGGTGATGCGGGAGGGCGGGATTCATGCGGAGCCTGTGCAGGGATAAATCCGCTTTTCCCAGGCAGATTGAATATGGCTTGATGCAAAACTCCGACAAGCGAGCTGTTCGATTGCCAGGGATGGGCTTTGTGAAGACGCCGTCCAGGAGCCTGAGGGGGCCAGCCTGGGCTGACGGCTTGCCGGTGCTGCGCACCGGTGCCCTTGTCGAAGGATCGCTCCGGGCGCGTCCTTGACTCGTGGGGTGTCTCGTCCCCCGGACGAGACACAAGCGTCCCACTCGAACAGAAGGACGCTTGCCCCCCTGCGCAATCCCCCGCCTGCGGCAAGCCGTCTGACCCGCCCTGCCTGGCCCCCTCAGGCTCCTGGACGGCTCACAATGTCCACTGAATCGATCAGCCGACATGCATAGGCCTAGCGCCTCCTAAAGATGAAGCCGCGCCATTCCCTGCTTCAACTAAATGGCATGCCGCGCCCGCATCCCCTGCCATAAAGCAAAAAAGCCTCCCCGAAGGGTGGCCTTTTCGCTTTCCAGCGAACTGCGGACGTCCGGCAGTCGCATCACCCGATCAGGCCGGGCAGGCCCAGGGCGATCCAGGGGATGAACAGCACCAGGGCCAGCACGCCGATCTCGATGACCAGGAAGGGCACGGCCGCGCTGTAGATCTGCGGCAGGCGGATGGAGGGCGGAGCCACGCTTTGCATCACGATCAGCAGCAGGCCGAAGGGCGGAGTCAACAGGCCGATCTCCAGCGCGATCAGGATCATCACGCCCAGCCAGACCGTGTCCACGCCGGCGGCCAGGGCCAGGGGCATGAAGAAGGGCAGAGCGATCATCATCATGGAGATCTGGTCCAGCACCATGCCCATCACCAGCAGCACCAGCAACATGCAGACCACCAGCACGAAGGGCGAGAGGTTGTAGTCCTTGATCATGCCCAGGAAACCGGCGCTGGCGCCCGAGAAGCTCAGCAGTTGCGCGAAAGTCGTGGAAGCGGCCAGGATGAACAGGATCACCACGGACACCTTGGCGGTCTCGATCAGGCTCTTCCACAACGCCTTCAGGGTCAAGGCACGATAGCCGATGGTCGCCAGCACGGAGGCCAGCACGCCGATGGCGGCCGATTCCGTGGGCGAAGCCCAGCCGGCCAGCATGGAGCCCACCACGGCGATGAAGATGCCCAGCAACGGCACCACGTTCAGCACGAAAGGCTTCCACAGCGCCCAGCCCTTCAGGCGCGTGACCTCGTCATCCTCGCTCATGGGCGCGTCCTGCGGACGCAGGCGGCTGCGCACCACCACGTAGGCCAGGAAGCCCAGAGCCATCAGCATGCCGGGCAGGATGCCGCCGATCAGCAGGCGCTCGATGGAGATGCCGGCCAGGCTGCCCAGCATCACGGCCAGGGCCGACGGCGGGATCAGCATGGCGATGCCGCCCACCGCCATGATGGGCCCCATGGCCATGGTGGGGTGGTAGCCGCGGCGCAGCATCTCGGGCAGCATCACCCCGCCCATCATGGCGGTATTGGCGATGGACGAGCCCGACAGCGTGGCGAAGGTCGTGCCGCCCAGGATGCTGACGATGGACAGCTTGCCGGGCACGCGCGAGATCATGCGCTCGATCGAATCAATGGCCTTGAAGGCCAGACCCGTATGGAAAAGCACCTCGCCCATCAGCACGAACAAGGGGATGGGCGTCAGCGAGAAGCTGCCTATCGACGCGGTCGTGTTGCGCGCCCACTGGGCCAGGCCGGCGGCCTCGCCCAGGAACAGCCAGGCGCCCAGCAGATTGACCGACAGGAAGGCGAACACCACCGGCGTGCCGATGGCCATCAGCAGGAAAAGCGATCCCAGCATCAGGATCAATGCCATTTGCCATTCCATGATCAGGCTCCTTGCGTGGCGGGGGTAGACAGCAGGCGGCGCAGGAACTCCAGCGCCAGCATGGCCGCGCCGAACAGCAGCGGCAGGTTCAGCCACCACTCCGGAAACACCAGCGCCTTGAACACCATGGCGCCCTGTTCATGAGCGTCCAGCGCCACGGCCGCGCATTGCCAGGCCAGCACGGCGCTGACCGCCAGGCCCAGCAGATTGGAGACCAGGTCCAGAGCGCGCTGCGCCCCCTGGGGCAAGGTGTTGAACAGCACGTCGATGCGGATGTGCCCGCCCAGGTACAGCACCCAGGGCGCCGCCACGAAGGTGGCGATGATAAGCATGTACTCGGTGATCTCCACGCTGGTGGAGAGCACGTCATAGCCCAGGTTGCGCAGCACCACGTCGGCGCAGACCAGCAGGCTCATCAGCCCGAAGGTCAGGGCCGCCACGGCGCCGCAGGCATGCATCAGAAGCGCGTAGGGACGGCCCCACGCCGGATTGGAAGGCGCGCCTTCCGGAGAGGTTGCAGCAGACATGTCGTCTTCTCCGCAGAACAATGTGAATGACAGGACCGGAATGGGCCGGCCGGATGTGCGCCATCAAAAAGTGGACACTGCACCCAGGGCGCAATGTCCACATTCAGGCCGCTTGAAACGATTCCGTCAGGGCTGGTAGCCGCCGAACAGCTCGCGCAGCTGCGCGGCATACTTGGGGCTGGATTTGTCGATGCCCGCCCAGCCGGCCTCGTAGGCCTTGGTGCGCAGGGCGCGCGCCACTTCAGGCTCCAGCACCAGGGGCTGCACGCCGGCTTTTTCCGTGGCCGCCTTCTCGTCGATCGCCATCTGGTGCTCGGTGACGTTCTGGGACTCCATCCACTCGATCTGCTTGCGCATGAAGGCCTTCTGCTCGTCGTCCAGCTTTTCCCAGCTCTTCTGGTTCATGAAAAAGCCCACTTCCACGTTGTAGAAGCCCGGCTCGACGCGGTACTTGGTCTTTTCATGCCAGCCCATTTCCATCACGCCCACCGAAGGCCAGCCATAGCCGTCCACCACGCCGCGCTCCAGGGCGGTGTAGACCTCGCCCGGCGGAATCTGCAGGGGCGTGGCGCCGATCTCGCGGAAGAACGCCAGGTAGACGGGCACGCCGCGCAGCTTGAAGCCGGACAGGTCGGCCGAGGTCACGGGCTTGTTGGTGTAGATGTGGTACTGCAGGCCGTCGGTCGTGCGGGCCAGCCAGGTGATGTTGGCCTTCTCGCGGTGGATCTTGTCCATCAGCTCGTAGCCGCCGTTCCGGCGCAGCTCGCTCATGGGCTTTTCCGTCAGCGTCAGGGCCAGCGCCTCGGGCACCAGGTTGGCGTGGAACACGGCCGTGGTGTTGGCGAAATCCACCACGCCGGCGCGCAGGGCGTTGCCCACTTCGAACGGCGGAATCGCTTCCGGGCCGCCGATCACGTTGATCTGCACCAGGCCCTTGCCCTCGGCGTTGACCTTGTCCACGAACTGCTTGAAGCGCTTGGTGAAGAAGGTGTCCATGGTAAAGACCGACACCGCCTTCAGCGTGACTTCAGCCGCCTGGGCGCCGGCCATCCCCATCGCCAGCAGCAGGGCTGCCGCCACTCGAGTCGTTTTGGTAATCATGACGGATATCCCCGAAGAAAGTTTTCTTATGAGCATTTATTTTAGAAATGAATATATGAATACTCAATTATTTAAGACTCGGGGTTTTCACTTAGGAAAATATGCAACACTGCCTGCAGCCCCTTGTTTTTGCTGCTGAAATACGCGTGCCCCTCCTCCTGCTGTATCATCTGATACTTCCCCCGGTTTCTGGATGCAAAGGTTTCACCCATGACGTTCTCCGCTGTGCTCTTCGATTGCGACGGCGTGCTGGTCGACAGCGAACCCATCACGGTCCGCGTGCTGCGCGACATGCTGGAGGAAGAAGGCTGGGTGATGAGCTACGACCAGTGCTACGACTGGTTCATCGGCAAGGCCCTGCCGGACGAGCTGCCCGTGGTGCGCGAGATGACGGGCAAGGACCTGGACATGGAATGGGTCATGGCTTTCCGGATGCGCCGCAACCATGCCCTGTCCGGCGAGGTCATGCCCATCCCCGGCGTCAAGGCGGCCATCGAAGCCATCCTGCGCGAAAAACCCGGCATGATCGCCTGCGCCTCGGGCGCCGACCGCGCCAAGCTCACCCTGCAGCTGGGGCAGACCGGCCTGAGCGACTATTTCGGAAGCCACGTCTACAGCGGCGCCGAGACTCCGCGCAACAAGCCCTACCCGGACGTCTACCTGGCAGCGGCGACGGGACTGGGCGTGGACCCGGCCCGCTGCGTGGTGGTGGAGGACAGCGTCACCGGCGCCACGGCCGGCATGGCGGCCGGCGCCACCGTGCTGGGCTACTGCCCCGTGGCCGGACGCGAAGAAGAAATGCGGCTGGCGGGCGTGCGCCAGACCTTCCGCCGCATGGACGAACTGCCCGCCCTGATCGCCCGCCTGGAAAAAGAAAACGCCGCCCAATGCTGAGGCGGCGCCTTCCAAGCCGGACCCGGCTCAGTCTTCCAGGTGGAAGGCGTGCAGCACCCGATGCAGGACCGGGGCGATGATCAGGCCGAACGTGGCGGCCAGCACCAGGCTGACGTAGGCCCCGTAGAACGCGAAGAACAACTTGCCGGCCACGGTCTCGGGCAGGATCAGGGGGCCGATGCCGCCCGCAATCATGGCGGCGTTCAGGGCCGCATCGTGCCAGTGCACGTTCTCCTCCAGCCAGACATGGCCCAGTGCCCCCAGCAGCAAGGAAAGGGCCACGAAAAGAACGCCGAACGCGGCATGCACCAGCAGGCGCAGGACGAAGCGCCGCCAACTGATCAGGGGCTGATTGCGCGACTCGTACATGGCCTCAACGCAGCCCCGTCCTGACCGGAATCGAACCCAGCCATTGGCTTATCTCCAGGGCCAGCGCGTCGCCGGCCCGGCCGAAAGCCTGCACGACCTGCGGCACCGCCGTACCATCCACGGGCTCTTCGAGCGTGAAGCGCCGCGTCTGCAGCAGGACGCCGTTGCGCTGGTCGCGCAGATTGGCGTCGAACTGGATGCGCACGCGCGGCGCGCCCTGCACATAAGCCACCTGGAACGCATTCAGCGATCCGCTCAGTTCCCAGTCGGCCACCAGGGCGTCGCTGTCCAGCGCCACGGCGCGGAACTGCCCGGCGTCGCGCAAGGCCCCGGCCAGGCGGTTGCGCAGCAGGGTGGGCGCATCGTCGCTCCAGCGCACCCCCTGGTAGGCGCTGAGCTGGTTGCCGTCGGGCAGCACGATGATGCGCGGGCTGGCCAGCGCGCGGTCCGCATAGGGGCGGTCCACCTGCAGGATGAGCGCCTGGCGGGCCGGGTCGGACGGCTGGACCGCCAGCGCGGCGGCGGGCAACTGGTAATACGTCAGCGACTCGGGCGCGGGCAGCACGGAGCAGGCCGTCAGCAGGGCGGCGCCGCCCAGGATGGCGCCCAGCGCCAGACGGCGCGCAACAACGGAAATCATGGCGTGAACTCCTGTAGTTTGTCGCGGCCCAGCAGATAGCCGGCCGGGTTGTCCTCCAGTCGGGAAGTGACCGCGCGCAGGCCCGCCAGGGCCTGGCGCAGCTCGCGCAAGGTCGGCTCGATCTCGGTCAGGCCCTGCGCGCCGCGCCCGACGGCCGCCGCGTTGTCCCGCACCAGCTTGTCCAGGCTTTGCGTGGCCCGGCTGAAATCGTCCATGGATTTCTGGATGGCGTTCATGGCCTGGGCGCCCTGACGGTCCACCAGCCCCTGGGTGGACTTGAGCAGCGCGGCGGCCTGCTCGCTGGCGGCCGACAGCTTGCCGATCAGCTCGGGCACGCCTTCGCCGGCCTGCGACAGCTGGCCCATCAGCTTCTCCAGTTGCTGCAGGCTGGCGGAAATGGATTGGGAGTTCTCGGCCGACAGGAAATGGTTGGCATTGTCCAGCAGGCTGGAAATCTTGCTCATCAGCTCTTCGCCGCCCGCCATCAATTGGGCCAGAGGCGAGGGCGAGGCCACGATCACGGGCAGCTTGCCGTCCGTGGCCGGCAACAAGGGGCTGTTGGGCGTGCCGCCGCTCAGTTCGATGACGGACTGCCCGGTGATGCCGGCCAGCGCCAGGCGGGCGCGGGTGTCTTCGTGGATGGGGATGGCCGCCTGGATGGTGATGCGGGCGCGCACGCGCTGCAGGTCATCGGGATCCAGCCGCAGCGAGCGCACCTCGCCCACGCGCAGGCCGTTGTACTGCACCGCGCTGCCGCGCGACAGGCCCCGCACGCCTTCCAGGAAGACGATTTCGTAGTCGCGGGTCTCGGCGTCCCGGCCGGCCTTGGCCAGCCAGAGTGAAAACAGCACCGCGGCCGTGGCGACCAGCAGCGTAAAGACCCCGATCAATACATGATGGGCGCGAGGTTCCATTAAGAATGCTCCTGACGTCGGCTTTGGGCCTGCTGGGCGGCCCTCCCCCGCGGACCCTGGAAATACTCCCGGATCCAGGCGTTATCGACTTGTTCGACACGGCTGAGCGTGTCGTTGACCAGCACGCGCTTTTCCGCCAGCACGGCGACCCGGTCGCAGATGGTGTAGAGCGTGTCCAGGTCGTGCGTGACCAGAAAGACGGTCAGACCCAGCGCGTCGCGCAGGGTCAGGATGAGCTGATCGAAATCTCCCGCGCCGATCGGGTCCAGGCCGGCGGTGGGCTCGTCCAGGAAGAGGATTTCCGGATCCAGGGCCAGGGCGCGGGCCAGGGCGGCGCGCTTGATCATGCCGCCCGACAGCTCGGACGGATACTTGCCGGCGGCATTGGCCGGCAGGCCCGCCAGCGCCATCTTCATGGCGGCGATATGCTCGGCCTGCGGCCGGGACAGGCCGATGTGTTCGATCAGCGGCATGGCGACGTTCTCCACCACGGTCAGGGAGGAAAACAGCGCGCCCTGCTGGAAGAGCACGCCCAGGCGGCGCTCCAGGCGCGAGCGGTCGTCGGAGGACAGCGCGCCGATCTCCTGGTCGAAGATGCGCACCGTGCCGCCGGAGGGCGGGCGCAGGCCCAGAATGGAGCGCAGCAGCACCGACTTGCCGGTGCCCGAGCCGCCCACCACCCCGACGATCTCGCCCGGATACACGTCCATGTCCAGGTGCTCGTGCACGACGTGATCGCCGAAGCGGTTGCTCAGGTCGCGCACCTGGATGATGGGCTTGCGCTGCGCCTCTACCATCCCATCTCCATGAAGAACAGGGCGGCCAGGGCGTCGATCAGGATCACGATGAAGATGGAGTGCACCACCGCGGAGGTCGTGTGCTCGCCCACGGACTGGGCGCTGCCGCTGACCTTGAAGCCCTCCTGGCAGCCGATGACGGCGATCAGGAAGGCGAACACCGGGGCCTTGGCGATGCCCAGGATGAAATGCCGCAGCTCGATGTCCTGGCTGAAGATGTTCAGGAACATGGTGGGCGAGATGTCCAGCGTCAGCGCGCACACCAGGGCCCCGCCGAAGATGCCCGCCATCATGCCGATGAAGGTCAGGATGGGCAGCGCCAGCAGCATGGCCAGCACGCGCGGGATGACCAGGATCAGCATGGGGTTGAGCCCCTGGGCGCGCAGCGCGTCGATTTCCTCGTTGGCCTTCATGGAGCCGATCTGCGCCGTGAAGGCGCTGGCGGTGCGGCCCGCCATCAGGATGGCGGTCAGCAGCACGGCGAATTCGCGCAGGAAGGAAAAGCCCACCAGGTTGACGGTGTAGATGGTGGCCCCGAAATCGGCCAGGACGGTCGCGCCCAGGAAGGCGATCACCGCCCCGACCAGAAAGGTCAGCAGGGCCACGATGGGCACGGCGTTGAAGGCGGTTTCCTCCAGCTGCGCCACGATGGAGGTGACGCGCCACTGGCTGGGCCGCAGCACATTGAAGAACAGGGTTTCCAGGGTCAGCCCGATGAAGCCCAGCAGGTCGCGCGCCTGGCGAAAGAAGCGTTCCGTGGACAGGCCCACGCGCTCGAGCAGGTCGGTGAGCAGCCAGTGACGCGGCGGCGGAGCGGGCGTCTCGGTGCGGCTCATCGCCCGGGCCACGGTCTGCAGCAATTGGCGGCGTTCCTCGGACAGCCCCTGCGCGCCGGCCAGGGCGGCCTCGATGCGCTCGGCGCCCAGCCATTCGCACAACACCTGCGCGCCCGCGGTATCCAGGGTCTTGAGCCCGCTGAAGTCGAGCACCTGCGCGGCGGCCGCCTGCTTCAGGCTGGCCTGCAGGGCATCGTAGTGGCGCAAGGTCCAGTCGCCCAGCAACTGAAGCCGGCCGGAGCCTTCGGAGCGGAGATACGCTGGCGAGGATGTCGTCATGAGGCGTAGTCTAACGGAATTGGTCCCGCCTGACATCGCCCGCTACGCATCCGCGGCGCGCGGCGCGCGCGATCAGTCCGGGCGCAATCGCGTCAGGCAGTCGGGCAGCATTTCGGCCACATGGATGCAGCCGTCGACGCCGGCCGCCAGGCCATGCCCGTAGACGCCCTGGATGCGGCAACGGCCGATCAGGCGCCCGTCCTGCGCCGAGAAACGCGACAGGCTGGCCGTCTGGTCGCTGACCAGGACGTCGCCCTGCGGCAGGACGGCCACCGCCATGGGCTTGTGCACGGGACGCAGCTCGCCCAGGTAGCGGCCCTGGCCGTCCAGGCGCTGGACGCGATGATTCTCCCGGTCGGCCACCAGCACCGTGCCGTCCGCCGCGCGCGCCAGCATGTGCGGCGTGCTGAACTGCAAGGGGCCATCCCCGGGCTCGCCCATGGCGCCCAGCCAGCGGCGCCCGGCATCGAAGCGGTGCACCACGGTATTGCCGTAACCGTCGCTGACCCACACGCCGCCGTCCGGCCACTCCAGCGCATGGGTGGGATGATTGAACGGCTCCTGCCAGCGCGGCCGGCCCGGCTCGCCCAGCCGCCACTGCTCGCCCCCGTTCCCGTCCAACGCCAGGACCTGATGGCCGTCCAGGTCCGCCACCAGCGCGCCGCCCCCCGGCCGGGCGCTGATGTGATGAGGGCACAGCAGATCCGCCAGCGGCCATTGCGCAGCCAGGCGCCCGTCGGGCTCCAGCACGATGATCGAGGCGGGCCGGCGCAGCAGGGCGGCGATGCGCCCGTCGGCCAGCACCGCCACGCTGCAGATGCTGCCCAGGTCGGCCTGCGCCCAGTTCCGCTCCACCCGGTAGCGTTGCGCGCCCAGCGCCACGTAAGCCGTCTGCATGTCGTCTCCTTACATCGCGTTGGGCAGGACCATGACGATCTGCGGGAATATCGTCACGATCACCGTGGCCAGCACCAGCACCAGGAAGAAGGGGAAGGCCATGCGCACCAGTTCGAACAGATTGCGGCCGGTGATGCCCTGGATCACGAACAGGTTGAAGCCGATGGGCGGGGTGATCTGAGCCATCTCCACCGTCAGGATCAGGTAGATGCCGAACCAGATCGGGTCTATGCCGGCCGCCAGCACCGCGGGCAGCAGCACGGAGGTGGTCAGGACCACGATGGAGATGCCGTCCAGGAAAGCGCCCAGGATGATGAAGAACACCGTCAGCACCGCGATCAGGGCGTACTGGCTCAGGCCCAGCGAGCCTATCCAGGCCGCCAGATTGGCGGGCAGGCCGGTGAAGCTCATGGCGCTGGTCAGATAGGCCGCGCCGATCAGGATGAAGGAGATCATGCAGGAGGTGCGCGCCGCGCCCAGCAGGCTGGCCGAGAAGGTGGCCCAGTTCAGCGAGCGGCCGAAGGCGGCGATGACCAGCGAACCGATCACGCCCAGCACGGCCGCTTCGGTCGCGGTGGCAATGCCGCCGTAGATCGAGCCGATGACCGCCACGATCAGCAGCACCACCGGCAACAGCAGACGCAGGCGGCGGATCTTCTCGCCCAGGCTGATCTGCTCGGTGGCCGGCGGCACGCGGTCGGGATGGCGCAGCGACCAGAACGCGATATAGGCCGAGAACAGGCACATCAGCATGATGCCCGGCAGCACGCCGGCCACGAACAGCCGGATGATGGACACTTGCGCGGCCACGGCATAGACGATCATCACGATGGACGGCGGGATCAGCAGGCCCAGCGTGCCGGCGCCGGCCAGCGAGCCTATGCTGATGCTGTCGTCGTAGCCGCGCGCCTTGAACTCCGGCAGGGAGATGCGGCCTATGGTGGCCGCCGTCGCCGCCGACGAGCCGCTGACCGCGGCGAAGATGCCGCAGCCCAGCGTGTTGACGTGCACCAGCCGGCCCGGCAGGCGCTGCACCCAGGGCCCCAGGCCGCTGAACATGTCCTCCGCCAGCCGGGTCCGGTACAGGATCTCGCCCATCCAGATGAAGAGCGGCAGGGCGGTCAAGGCCCAGCTCGCCGAGGAGTCCCAGGCCTTGGTGGCGAAGATGATGCCGGCCGGCGCATCGGCGAACAGCACGATGGACAGGACGCCGCAGGCCACCAGCACCAGCGCCACCCACACCCCCATCGCCAGCAGCGCGATCAGGGCCACGAAAAGCACGATTGCTTGCGATAGATCAGCCATGTTCGGTGGCCTCCAGTTCCTGGCCCTGCACGGTGCGCAGCAGGCGCCGCAGCAGCATCAGGGTCAGCAGCCCCAGGCCTATGGGCATGCCCACCTGGGGAATCCACAGCGGCACGGCCAGCATGCCCTGCGACACTTCCTTGTAGAGGAAGGATTCATAGACGAAAAATGTGGTCTCCCAGGTACACCAGGCCGACAGGGCCAGGCCGATCAGGGTCGCCAGCACTTCGTAGGGACGGTGCAGGCGCTGCGGCATGACCTGCAGCAGCAGCGAGACGCGGATGTGGTCGCCGCGCAGCATGGCGTAGGGCAGCGCCAGGAAGATGGACGCCGACATGCACCAGGCCGCGAAGTCGTCCGAGGCCGGGATCTGCATGGAAAACAGCCGCGCCACGATCTGCGCCGTCACCACCACTCCGATCAGGCAGAGAAAGAGCGCGGCGAGCGCGCCGCACAGCCTGGCCAAACGTTCCAACCAGATCATGGCGGCGCCCCGTCAAGGTTGGCGATAGGTGTCGAGCAGCTTCTGGCCGTCCGCGCCCGCCTTGGCCAGCCACTCCTGCGTCATGGTCTCGCCGATCTTGTGCAGTTCGCCCGCCAGCTTCTCGGGCAGCTTGCCCACCACCATGCCCTTGTCGGCCATGGTCTGGGTCAGCTTGGCGGTCTGCTCGCGGGACATGGCCCAGCCGCGCTCCTCGGCGCGCCGGCCCGCTTCCAGCACGGCCTTCTGCGCCTCTTCGGGCAGGCGCTGGAAGGCGCGCTTGTTGACGATCACGAAGCTCTGCGGGATGAAGACCTGCGCGTCGTAGTAGTACTTCACGTAGTCCCAGGCCTGCGAGTCCACGCCGGTCGCCGGCGAGGTCAGCATGGCGTCGATCACGCCGGTGGAAAAAGCCTGCGGCACTTCGGGCGTCTGCACGGTGGTCGGCACCGCGCCCATCAGGGACGCCAGGCGGCTGGTCGCGGGGCTGTAGGCGCGAAAGCGCACGCCCTGCAGGTCGGAGAGCTGCTGGACCGGCTGCTTGGTGTAGATGCCCTGGGGCGGCCAGGGCGATCCATAGACCAGCACGATGCCCTGCTTGTCCAGGCGCTCGGCCAGCATGGGCCGCGTGGCCTTCCAGAGCTTCTCGGACTGGTCGAAGGACGAGGCCAGGAAGGGCACGCTGTCCACTTCGAACAGGGGATCTTCGTTGCCGATGGCCGCCACCAGCATCTCGCCGGCCTGCACCACGCCCTGCTGCACGCCGCGCTTGACCTCGGGGCGCTTGAGCAGGACGGAGTTGGACTGCACGTTGATGTTCAGTTCGCCGTTGGTGGCCTTCTTGACGTCGGCGGCGAATTCACGGGCGTTCTGGGTCAGGAAATTACCGTCCGGCTGCTCGGTGGACATGTTCCAGCTGGTAGCCGCCTGGGCGGCGCCGGCCAGCGCCAGCACGCAGGCCGCGGAAAGCATTTTTTTGATCATGGTGTAAGCCTCTCTCGTGAATTGACGTGATGGCCGCCTCAGGCGCGGCCCGCCTTCAGATCCGCCGAACGCAGATCCCACAACAAGGAAAACTCGGACAGATCGTCCGCGGCCAGGCCGCACTCGCGCTGCAGGCGTTCGGCCAGCGCGCGGGCGCCCGCGACCGTGGTCAGGTCCGCCAGCAGGTAGGCGTCCAGCGTGCGCCGGGCCGGATCCTCCGATGGCAGGGGCGTGGACAGCTCGGGATCGGGCGTCAGCACGCGCAGGGCCAGCAGGCCGTCCACCTCCCGCAGCCAGCCGGCGCTGCGCTCGGCCGCCTGCCGGGCCGCCGGCTCGCCGGACAGGCGCGCCAGCAGCAGCACGCCGCCCGTGCCCTCGCCGCCCAGCAGCGAAACGGCCATGACGCGCCGCTGCGTATTGCTCATGCGGCCGAAATTGGCGATGGACCAGGGCGTCTGGTGCTCGAAGGCCTGTCGGTAGGGCGCGCTGGTGAACACGTCCAGCGATCGAGTACGGTACACGGCCAGGTACTTGCGCCCCGCACCCTGGCGCACATAGCGGCGCGACCAGTCAAAGCCTTCGATGGCGGCGCGCTCGGCCATGTGCTCGCGGTCGTACCACTGGTTGAAATCGTCTTCGAACTCCGGCGCGATGTCGGTCCAGATGAACAGCTCCCCCGGCGCGCCACGATCGGTACGTAAAACGGCAGACACGTCAAACTCCTCCCGGAATCAATGCGTTGGTGCGTATCCTGGATACACTCTGATGCAGATTCTGGAACGGCTGAGGATCAGGCTCCAACGGTTTTTTTCGGCGCGTTCCGATAGCAAAAAGCGATCACTGCCACAAAGCGGCATATCACCTGGATTGCCGCCGCGCAGACCCTGCACGCCGCCAGGGCGCGCAGGGGGAAAACCCTCAAGCCTCAGATGGCGAAGGCGCGCGTGTCGGGCGGCGGCGTCGCGTCGCTGGGATGCTCGGCGGCGAACTGGTGCATCCGGTCCAGGGCGACGCCGATCACGGCCTCGGCGGTGCGCGTCAGGGGATCGGGACGCCAGCTGGCCACCAGGCGCAGGTCCGGCAGCGTATGCTCGCACTCCACTTCCTGGTAATGGCCGCTGGCGATCTGCGCCCCCACGGCGGCCACGGGCAGCGTCCCCACGCAGGGCTGGGCGTCGATCAACTGCGTGCTGGCGGCAATCGAGGACACATAGTGGATATGGCCCCGCTCCACGTGCTGCTGCTCCAGCAGCTGCACCAGCGCCAGGTGCGGCTGCGAGCCGCGCGGAAAGGTCACCACCGGCCAGCGCCGGACCAGCTCCTGCAGGCTGCTGCGCGGGGGGATGACGCCTCCGGCCACGCAGACCCAGCCCATGCGCATGGAACCCATGGGCAGGTTGCGAATGCCGTCGCCCATGATGGGATCGGTCTGCAGCGCCACATCGATGATGCCGCGCTTGAGCAGATCGTGCAGGCGCAGCGTGGACTCGGCCGTCAGCTCGATCTCCAGCTCCGGGTACAAGGCGTGCAGCTCGCGTATCAGCGCCTTGAACCAGGTATGCACAATGGATTCGACCACGCCCAGCCGCACCCGTCCGCGCAGGCTGCGCGGGCCCGCCAGGGCTTCCCGCAGGCCCTGCTCCACGCCCAGGATCTGTTCGGCGTACTGCATCAAGGTGCGTCCCGCGGGCGTCAGGCGGACCTCGCGGTTGCCGCGCTCGAACAACTGCTGCTGCAGTTCGCTCTCCAGGGCGGCGATGCGCCCCGATACCGCCGCCTGGGTCAGGTGCTGCTTGTTCGCGGCGGCCCGGAAACTGCCCAGGCGGGCGATCCAGGTAAAAGTCTCCAGAAACCGGATATTCATGTCCAGCCTTGTCTGCGGCCGGTGAGCCGGCCTGTTCTATTGGCGTTCAAGCCCGCATCATACCGCGCCCCAGGCAGGCCGCCAGGTGATACCGGCTGCGATCGTTTTCCGGAACGGAGACGATCAGGCCCGCGCCGGCAGGAACGAAGCTCTGGTGCGGCAAGGGCTGCTCCCGCGTATCGACGCCATCCAGGCGGGCATGGCGCAGCAGGGAGATATGCGGCCTGAAGCGCCGCTCCGTGCGCTCCCAGCCCAGCGCCTGCAGGCGCGCCCAGATGTCCTCGTGCCAGCTCTGCAGAACCGCCAGCGCCTGCTGCTGCGAGTCGTCCGGCCCGGCCCAGACCACCCTGGGCTTCTGGAACACGCCCTGCACGCTCAGCTCGAACGCCACCTGGGGCGCGGTCCAGTCCGGCAACTGCGCAGCCAGCGCCTGCAGGGCCGGCACGGGACTGTTGCCCAGAAAAGCCAGCGTCAGGTGGAAATGCTCGGGCTGCATCATGCGCCCGCCATATATGCCGTGCGCCCGCCGCGCCTGCTCTTGCAGGTAGCGCCGGGCGGCCTGGTCCGGCCACAGGCCTATGAAGGCCCGCAGGGGGCGGGCCGGGTCGCAGTCGCTCAGGTTCAGCACGGGCAGGGGGATGTTCATGGCACACACTATACGCCAGACGGCGCGGGCCGCTCATTAACAAAATCTGACGTTTTCACCACGGTCCTCAAGCCCAAACGCTGGACGCCGGAAAACTTCAAACCTAAGATAGAGCAGCGGTCTGACCCCATGACCGGCGAACGAACTGACAAGGAGTAGCGCGATGGGCATCATCTCCATGATCATTGTTGGCTTTATTGTGGGTTTGCTGGCGCGGGCCATCATGCCCGGCGACCAGAAGATGGGCTGGATCCTGACCACCATCCTGGGTATCGTGGGCGCCTTTGTGGCCGGCTACCTGGGACAGGCGCTGGGCTGGTACCAGCCGGGCGAAGGAGCGGGCTGGATAGGCTCCATCGTAGGCGCCATCATCGTCTTGTTCATCTACGGACTGATCGCCAAGCGCTCCTGACCAAGGCTCCCTGACCAAGTAGAGAAGAACCGCCTGACACCCGCGTGCAGGCGGTTTTTTCATGGGCGCAAAGCGCTATTGCGGCCGCGCCGCGGCGGGCCGCTCGCGCGCGCCCAGAAGACGCTCGGCCAGCTGGCGCACGCAGGCCTCGCGCCGGGCGTCGGGTGAATAGTCGTCCCGCAGGGCCGACCATTGCGGATGGATGCGCGCCAGGCGCAGTTCTTCCGGCAAGGCCTGGGCGCGCCAGGCGTTCAGCTCGCGCTGCAGGGGCTGGTCGAAATCCTCCGCATCGATCTCGCCCAGGCGTATGGGCGTCTGGGCGGCATGGCCGCGCCGCTCCAGGGCGGCGATCAAGCTCAATTGGCGCACCGCCAGCAGGCGCAAGACGGCGTCGTCCACGCTCAGCTCGGTTTCGCCGCGCAATTTGCCCAGCAGGCGCCGGCCCCATTTGTCCGCTCCCTGCCACAGGCCGCCGGCCAGGGCGCCCAGCGCCATGCCGGCGCCCAGGCTCAGTCCGCCGGTGAACGCGTCCAGCGTGGCGCCCGCCACGGCGCCGGCAGCCACGCCCTTGCCCAGCTGCACCCCGAACTCCTTCAAGGCCTGCGGATCGAACAGATCCATGCCCCAGCGCTCGCCATCGAAATGCAGCAGGTCGGCCACCAGGTCCTGACGGCTGAAGCTGTAGCGCTTGAGCAAGGCCTGCACGCTCTTGGCCTCGCGCTCCACCACGCGTTCGCGCAATTGGCCTCCGGCCCGCTCCATGGACTCCGGATCCGGTTCGCTGCTGATGCGCCAGGCCGCCACGTCCACCAGCAGCTCGGCCAGCAGGCGCAGGGCGTCGCGGCGGCGCAGCCCGGCCTGGCGGGCCAGATCCGTCTTCAGGCGGTGCAGCACGTCCGCATGGGTTTCCAGCAGCAGGGCCAGCTTTTCGTACAGCAGCGCCTCGCCATCGAGCGCGGGCGCCACGGTATCGAACTCGGCCAGCGCATGCAGGCCCAGACGAGCCAGTGCGACGCGCCACTCCTGCACGCGCGCCTGGGGACTGCGCACGAAGTTCAGCACGGGCAGCAGCGGCCGGCCGCTGTAGGCCAGCAGGGTAAGTTCATCCTTGTGCTTGCTCAGCACCGGATCGCGCGCATCCACCACGTACAGGCCGGCGTCGCAGGCCTGCAGCTTGCGCAGCACGCGGGCTTCCTGTTCGAAACGCCCCTGCGCGGCGGGCGACTCCAGGAAGCGGCGGATGCGCTCGGGCCCGTCGATGCGCTCGCCCGGCTTGTTCAACTGGTCCATGAAGTCCAGCAAGGCCATGCTGTCCTCCAGGCCCGGGGTGTCGAAAAGCTCGACCAGCGCCTCGTCATCCACGGTCAGCCGCGCGCCTTCCACGTGCCGGGTCGTGCCCGGGCTGTTGCGCACCTGCCCGAAACCCGTGTCGCGCGTCAGGGTGCGCAGCAAGGATGTCTTGCCGGTGTTGGTATGTCCCACCACCGCCAGACTCAGGGCCGCCTGACTCATGGCGTTTCCTCCTTCACGGCCGGGGGCCATTGGTCATGAATCTGCGCCGGCGCGAAGCCGGCGGCGTCCAGGCGCTCATGCCAGCTGCGGCGGCGTTCCTGGCTGGTCGGCTCGGCGCCGCCGTCGATCAGGATCACATCGGCCTGGCGGGCCAGCTGAGCCCATTCGACCAGGGTGGCGACGATGCCGCGATCCGGCGTCTGTCCCGCCTCGCACACCATCAGCAGGCGGCGCGGCATGGCGGCGTGCAGCCGGCCCAGGATGGCCAGGCGCTCGGCGCGCGAATCCACGCGGCCCAGGTCCTGCATGTCCGGCTGCAGGAAGGGCGGCGGCCAGGCCTGCTCGGGCGCCAGTTCCAGCCCCACCACGCAGACGGCGTCCGCCGGCAGGCCGGCCTGGGCCGCGCCCTGGATCCGGGCCACGGTATCGGGCGAGGCCAGCACGTCCACGCCGGTGTGTTCGCTGGCCGGCATCAGGCGCGGCCGCAGTTCTGCCAGGCCCGGCAGACTGTCGTCCAGCCGCAGGGAGGCGCTGCGGCGCGCCCACTGCCAAAGGCTCCAGCCCAAGGCCAGCACGCGCGGCGCCAGCCCATAGACCACCAGGGCGCCCAGCAGCCAGCCCGACCATTGCGCCTGAGCCTGGGCGTCCAGCACATGGAGCCCGTCGCTGATGCGTATGGTCTGCGCATCGGGCATGGCAAATCCCAGCAGGGACGGCAGGGCGCCGATGCGCTCGGTCAGCCAGACGAAGGCGTCGGGCGACAAGAGCGTGGTTTCCCAATTGAACTGATAACGGCGCGAGGCCAGAAGGAACAGCAGCGAACCCAGGGCCGAGCCCAGCGCCAGGACCCACAATCCGTGACTGATCATGCCGAACAGCCAGGGCTGGCTGCGCTGGCGCGCCAGCACGGCGACGAAGGCGCGCGGCACCAGGCTCGCCTCGCCCTTGACCATGCGCCGGCTGAGCCACAGCCATGCATCTCCCGCCCAGCTGCCGCCGCCCGCGCCTTTGCCCGTCCAGAACAGGCTGAGCAACCAGAACAGCAGCGTCAGCAAATGCAGGCCCAGCAGGGCGCCCAGCGCCAGCAATACATTGACCGGACGGCTGCCGTCGCCCAGGGCGCCGGCGGCCGCGCCCGCGCCGGCCGCGATCGCCAGCACCGCCATCAAGGCCAGCAGCCAACGCGCGACCTGCCACCACCGCTTCCAGGCCTGCAGCAGGCCGTCGCGGCTGGCCAGGGCGAAGGCCCGCTGCCAGACGCGCTGCGCGAAGGGGCCCCCGGCCGCCCGGGCGCGGCGCGATTCAGCGATATCGTCGACCGGCCCCCAGAGCGTCTCGCGCAGGCGCATGGCTTCGATCAGCGTCTGCTGCTGCCAGCGGCCGGCGGAGTCGGGCGTGTCCATGGCGCTCGTCGCCCGTTACAGGAGCACTGGCTCGTCGGGCAGCGCATTGCCGGGCGCCGCGCCGCCGGAGCATGCCGGCGCGCCCTGCTGCAGCACCTGTTCGATCGAGGCCACCGCTGTCAGCAGCCCGGACAGGTACTCGCGAGCCGCCAGATCCTGCTGCAATTGCCGGCAGATCTGTTCCCATTGGGCCGGTTCGGCTTTGATGCCGCGGTCGGCGATGATGTGGATGCGGCGCTGGTCCAGGGCCAGGTACAGCAGCACGCCGCTGTTCTGAGGCGTATCCCAGACGCGCAAGCGTCCAAAAACCTCCAGGGCGCGCTGGGCGCTGTCGGCCTCGTGGGAAGGCAGCACGGCCTCGATGGCCACCACCAGCTCGCCGCTGTGATTCTGTTCGCTCTTGCGGATCTGCTCGGCCAGGTGGGCCAGCACTTCGGCGTTGAAATGGCGGCGACGCAGCCACTGGCCTTCCACCGAAGCCCAGCCCGTCAGATTCTTCCAGGTATTGCTCATGATTTCTCCCCGGCGGCCTACCAGCTTCCGGAGGCGCCGCCTCCGCCGCTGCTGCCGCCGCCACCGCCTCCACCACCGCCGAAGCCGCCGAAACCACCGCCGCCTCCGCCGCCAAAACCGCCGCCCGAGCCATAGCCGCCCAGGCCGCCGATGACGCCGCCGCGCCGCGAGGCCCGGCCGGAGCTGGACTTGCCGCCCGCCCCGAACAGCCGCCCTATCATGCTGAGCACGGCGCCCGCGACGGCCGCGATCAGGGCCAGCGCTATGCTGCCCGAGACCACCAGCGTGAACACCCCGGCCGCGAAAGCGGCGAACAGGGGCGAGGCGAAGAACACGATGGCGCCCACCGCCAGCAAGGGCTCCCAGAACACGCCTTCCTCGCCGGAAGAGGTGACCGGCGGCGTCTTGGGCGGCGGCGGCAGGTCCTCGCCGTTCACCAGCCCGACCAGGCTGTCGGCAGCCGCCTGTATGCCGCCGTAGAAGTCGCCTTCGCGAAAGCGCGGCGTCATCTGTTCGCGGATGATGCGCCCGGACTGCAGGTCGGTGACGGCGCCTTCCAGGCCGTAGCCGGTCTGGATGCGCATGCGTCTGTCATCCTTGGCCACCAGCAGCAGGATGCCGTCGTCCACCTTCTTGCGGCCGATCTTCCAGACGTCGAACACGCGCAGCGCGTACTGCTCGATGGTTTCCTCGCCCGTGGTGGGCACCATCAGGATGACCACCTGCGCGCCCTTGTCCTGCTCCAGCGTCTTCAGTTGCTGGTCCAGGCGGGACTTCTGCTCCGCGGTCAGCGTGCCGGTGGTGTCCGTCACCCAGCCCGCGATGGGGGGAATGGGCTCGGGCTTGGCCTGCGCGCCCGCCCAGGGCCACAGCAGGGCCAGCAGCAGGGCGGCCAGCGCCAGCGCACTCTCCAGGCCGCGGCGGCACGCGCAATCAGTCATGTTCATGATGGCGCCTCCAACGCTGATCAACGGGCGGCCGGAGCGGGCGTGGCGGGCAGGTCGAACTTGACCTCGGGGTCACGCGTGATCTCGCTCTGGCGGTCCACCCCGTAGTTCTCCTTGACCTTGTAGCCGAAGATCTTGGCCGTGATCACGGTCGGGAACTGGCGGATGAACAGGTTGTATTCCTGGATGGCCTGCACGTAGCGGCCGCGCTCGGTGGCGATGCGGTTCTCCGTTCCCTCCAGTTGCGTCATCAGATCGCGGAACAGACCGTCGCTCTTGAGCTGCGGGTAGTTCTCCGACACCGCGATCAGGCGCGACAAGGCCGAGGACAGCTGGTTCTGCGCTTCCTGAAAGCGCGCCATGACCTCCGGATTGTCCACGTCATCCACCTTGATCTGGATGCTGCCGACCTTGGCGCGCGCCTCGGTGACCTGCGTGAGCACGGCGCGCTCGTTGACCATGTAGGCATTGACGGCGCTGACCAGCTTGGGCACGAGTTCGGCGCGCCGCTCGTACTGGTTCAGAGTCTGCGACCAGGCGGCCTTGACCTGCTCGTCCAGGCGCTGGATCTCGTTATAGCCACAGCCGGACAGAAGCGCGGCCAACCCGGTGATGAATACCCATCGAATCCAACGTGTCATGATTTTCTTCCTGCGAAAACAAGCAGATGAACAACAAAAGAAAGTGACGGCCCCGTCCTGCCGCGACGTCGCGACGCCGCGCCGGACGGGCTGACAGCGCCAAGCGTAAACCGCCCCCCGCGGCAGGACAAGTGCATGGGCGGCCGCACTTGACAATTCCTGTCACTGGCGCCGCCCCGCCATTTGCGCCAAGCCCAGGCCCGACTGTGGTTTTTTCACGGAACCGAATAAGGCGGAACAGGGCGGTCAATGAGGATTTTTACTGATTTCACGGTATAATGGCTGATTGCGCAGCGCACCAATCACTGCGCCACTTGCAGCAGGCGGCGTTCTTGCCCCTGCCGTGGCATTGTCGCCATAAACCTCAAATACGTTAGCCTGGATTGGTAGGGCCCCGAAGAGGGCTTTTGGGCTGGTCACTGGAAAATTCTTGGACTCTCAAATCACCTTTGCCTCCCTCGGGTTGGCAGAACCCCTATTGCGTGCCGTAACTGACGCAGGCTACGTACATCCCACCCCCATTCAGGCCCAGGCCATCCCCAAGGTCATCGAAGGCGGAGACCTGCTGGCCGCCGCCCAGACCGGCACCGGCAAGACCGCCGGCTTCACCCTGCCCATCCTGCACCGCCTGCTGAACAATCCCCTGCAGAGCCGCAAGCCCGGCCGTCCCCGCGCCCTGATCCTGGCCCCCACGCGCGAACTGGCCGCCCAGGTCGAGGAATCCGTGCGCCTGTACAGCCAGCACACCCGCCTGCGTTCGCTGGTCATCTTCGGCGGCGTCAACATCAACCCGCAGTTCAACGCCCTGCGCAAGCCGCTGGACATCCTGGTGGCCACGCCCGGCCGCCTGCTGGACCACGTGCGCCAGCGCACCGTGGACCTGACCGGCGTCGAGATCCTGGTCCTGGACGAAGCCGACCGCATGCTGGACATGGGCTTCATCCGCGACATCCGCAAGATCCTGAGCCTGATGCCCGTCGAACGCCAGACCCTGCTGTTCTCGGCCACCTTCTCGGACGAGATCCGCGATCTGGCCCGCGGTTCGCTGAACGACCCGGACGAAGTGGCCGTCGCCGCCCGCAACACCACCAACGAGCTGATCACCCAGCAGGTCATCCTGGCCGACCAGTCCCACAAGCGCGATCTGCTCAGCCACATCATCCGCGAAAGCGGCTGGAACCAGGTGCTGGTATTCTGCCGCACCAAGCACGGCGCCAACCGCCTGGCCGAAAAACTGTCCAAGGACGGCATGGCCGCCGAGGCCCTGCACGGCAACAAGAGCCAGGCGGCCCGCACCCGCGCGCTGGCCGGCTTCAAGAACGGCAAGGTGGTGGTGCTAGTGGCCACCGACATCGCCGCCCGCGGCCTGGACATCGACCAGTTGCCCTACGTGGTCAACTTCGAGCTGCCCAACGTGCCTGAAGACTACGTGCACCGCATCGGCCGCACCGGCCGCGCCGGCAGCGAAGGCGTCGCCCTGTCGCTGGTGGACCGCACCGAGATGCGCCTGCTCAAGCAGATCGAGCGCCTGACCCGCAACACCATCGAGCGCATCGTGGTGGAAGGCTGGACGCCGCCATCGCGCCAGGCCATCGAAGAAGCCGGCGACAACGAGGAAACCTACGCCGAGCGCCGCTTCAACAATGCGCCCGCCCCGCGCGCGCATGCTCCGCGCCGCTCCGGCCAGGGCCGGCCCGGCGAAGGCCGCGGCAGCGCGGACACCCGTCCCCGCCGTCCCGGCAACGACAGCCGTCCACGCCGCAACGGCGCGCCCGCCCAGGGTCGTCCCGCCCAGGGCCGCCAGGAAGGGCGCGGCCAGGGCCGCGGCAACGGCGGTCGCGGCGCGCAGCACGCCAAGGCCTGATCCCTCATCAGGCGCATCGCCTGCCGGGGGCGGGCGATGCGCCCGCCTCTGGATGGAACGACATCATGGCACTGAGCACCTGGCTCGCCTTCTTCGCGGCTTCCTGGATCATCTCCTTTTCGCCCGGACCGGGCGCCATCTCCTCCATGTCCTCGGGGCTGAAGTACGGCTTCCGGCGCGGCTACTGGATGGCCATAGGCCTGAACATCGGCATCATGAACCAGGTGCTGATCATCAGCCTGGGACTGGGCCAGGTGCTGGCCCGCTCCGAACTGGCCTTCAACATCATCAAATGGCTGGGCGCGGCCTACCTGATCTACCTGGGCTGGAAGCAGCTGCGCACCGACGCCATGCCGGTCGAGGTCGCCGGGCAGGAGCCCAGCGATTTCCGCATCCGCGACCTGCTGCTGCGCGGCTGCCTGATCAACATCACCAACCCCAAGGGCACGGTCTTCCTGCTGGCCATCATGCCGCAGTTCCTGGACCTGGGCCGGCCGCTGCCGCTGCAGTACCTGCTGATCGCCCTGACGCTTTGCTTCACGGACCTGGTGGCCATGGGCTGCTACACCTCGCTGGCCGCCCGCATGCTCCGCATGCTGCGCCAGGCGCGCCACATACGGCTGCTGAACCGCGTCTTCGGTTCGCTGTTCATCCTGGCCGGCACCGTGCTGGCGGGCGTCTCGCGCCACTGAGGCCGATCGACGCCGACGGGCGCGGCTTGCCCCGCGCCCGCCCTTTACGGATAATTCGCTACTGTTTTCCATGCGCCGACCGCGGCGCCGCCACAAGGATTTTCAATGTCGTCCGGTGACATACGCTCTGAAGTCAAGAAACGCCGCACTTTCGCCATCATCTCCCACCCCGACGCGGGCAAGACCACGCTGACTGAAAAACTGCTGCTGTTCGCGGGCGCGATCCAGATCGCCGGCAGCGTGAAGGCGCGCAAGGCCAGTCGCCACGCCTCGTCGGACTGGATGGAGATCGAAAAGCAGCGCGGCATTTCGGTGGCTTCGTCCGTGATGCAGATGGAGTACCGCGACTGCGTGATCAACCTGCTCGACACCCCCGGCCACCAGGACTTCTCGGAAGACACCTACCGCGTGCTGACCGCCGTGGACGCCGCCCTGATGGTGATCGACGCGGCCAACGGCGTGGAGCCGCAGACCATCCGCCTGCTGCAGGTCTGCCGCGCGCGCAACACCCCCATCATCACCTTCGTCAACAAGCTGGACCGCGAAGTGCAGGAGCCGCTGGACCTGCTGTCGGAAATCGAATCGCACCTGGGCATGGAAGCCGTGCCCTTTTCCTGGCCCATCGGCATGGCGCGCCGCTTCGGCGGCGTATTCAACCTGCGCAAGGACCACATGCGCGTCTTCAAGCCCGGCCAGGAGCGCCACGGCGACGACGACGAACTGATTCCCGGCCTGGACAACCCGGTCATCGCCCAGCGCTTTGGCGAGGCCTTCGAAAAAGCCCGCGAGGAGATCGAGCTGATCTCCGAAGCCTCGCCCGTCTTCGACCACCAGGCCTTCCTGGACGGCCGCCAGACACCGGTCTTCTTCGGATCGGCCATCAACAACTTCGGCGTGCAGGAAGTGCTGGACGCCTTGGTGGAGCTGGCGCCCGCTCCCGGCCCGCGCACGGCCCTGCAGCGTGAAGTGCAGCCGGACGAGCCCAAGTTCAGCGGCGTGGTCTTCAAGGTGCAGGCCAATATGGACCCGGCCCACCGCGACCGCGTGGCCTTCGTGCGCGTGAGCTCCGGCCACTTCAAGCGCGGCATGAAGCTGAAGGTGTCGCGCACCGGCAAGGAAATCCGCCCCAACAACGTGGTGTCCTTCCTGTCCCAGCGCCGCGAACTGCTGGACGATGCCTTCGCCGGCGACATCATCGGCGTGCCCAACCATGGCGTGCTGCAGCTGGGCGACGTGCTGACCGAAGGCGAAAACCTGCAATTCACCGGCCTGCCGTTCTTCGCCCCCGAACTCTTCCAGTCCATCGAGGTCAAAGATCCTTTGCGCACCAAGCAGTTGCGCACCGGCCTGACTCAACTGGGCGAAGAGGGCGCCATCCAGGTGTTCCGCCCGCACATGGCCGGCGGCATGATGTTGCTGGGCGCCGTGGGCCAGCTGCAGTTCGAAGTGGTGGCCCACCGCCTCAAGACCGAGTACGGCGTGGACGCCCGCCTGTCTTCCAGCCGCTTCAACCTGGCCCGCTGGGTGACCGCCAAGGATCCCAAGGACATGAAGAAATTCATCGAGACCAACGCAGGCAACATCGCCTACGATGTGGTCGAGGCAACCGCCTTCCTGGCTTCTTCGCCGGCGCAGTTGCGCGTGGCCCAGGAACTCAATCCCGGCATCGAGTTCCATGCCTTGCGCGAGCACGGCGGACACGTCTTCGGGGACGCAGTCTAATTCTGTCACAAGAGCGGCGCCGACATTTCGCTACAATGTCGGCTCCATTTCATCAATTTCACGCATCCGGAACGCGGATTGCCCACTGACTAGACCGAGAAATAGCCTATGCCCTGGCGTTTTATCATTGCTGTCTTGCTGCTGGCTGCAGGAGCCTCGATATGGGGCGGGCTGGAACTCGGCAACTGGCTGATCGCGCATGGTCCCGAGAAATCCATGGCCGTGGCCACGGCTGATCCGGACGACCTGCCCACGCTGGACGCGGACGGCAAGCCCTTCACCGCGCAGCCGCCGCAGCCCCTGCCGGACGGCCGCCTGGGGGTGCCCCAGCCCGGAACGCCCGTGGCCTGGGAGATCAATACCGAATCCCTGGAAGACGAAAAGCCGCCGATCGCGCTGGCCACCACCTCCATTTCCCTGGAAGAAGCCATCCAGATCGCCATGAGCGAGCAGAACCGCGAGCTGCAGGGCATCGCCACCGTCAACAACCTGGGCGGCCAGCAGCCCATCCAGCCCGTGGACATCGGCACGCCGCCGCCTCCGCCGCCGCAGAACGTGCAGGTGGGCGGCGCCAACGGCGGGGCCTGGCAGGCCCAGCTGCAGCAGGAGCTGAACGCCTGCAGCTCCAAGGGCTTTTTCGAGCGCCCCAGCTGCTCCTGGGAGGCCCGCAACAAGTACTGCGGCCCCAACAATGCCTGGGGCCGGGTGCCCGGCTGTCCCGACAAAGCCTTCTAGGCCGCTTGCGGCCCGCATGAAAAAAGCGCCCCGAGGGGCGCTTTTTCTTTGGAGCCGCGCGGCTTATTCGCCGTGCTCGCCCATCTGCGACTGCAGGTAGTTCTGCAGACCGACCTTGTTGATCAGCTCGATCTGGGTCTCCAGCCAGTCGATGTGCTCTTCGGTGTCGTCCAGGATCTTCAGGAACAGGTCGCGGGACACGTAGTCGCGTGCGGATTCACAGTATTCGATGGCCTCGACCACGGTCTCGCGGGCGGCCTTCTCCAGCTTCAGATCGCAGCCCAGCAGCTCGGGCACGTTCTCGCCGATCATGATCTTGTGCATGTCCTGCAGATTGGGCAGGCCGTCCAGCATGAAGATGCGCTCGATCAGCATGTCGGCGTGCTTCATTTCACCGATGGACTCGTCGTATTCGTGCTTGCCCAGCTTGTTGAAGCCCCAATGGTTCAGCATGCGGGCATGCAGGAAATACTGGTTGATGGCCGTGAGTTCGTTCTTCAGTTGCTTGTTCAGGTGTTGAACCACCACTTTATCGCCAAACATGTTCTTCTCCTGTGAATCTGGCGGCGCCTGCCCCAACAGGACGCCGGACTCCCGCAATGCGGGGCCGGGCCGGCTTCGGAGCGAACACGAAATCCGGCCCCTGACTTTGGGGGGTGAAAACCGCAGACTACCATGCACAGGGGAATTGCGGCGCAAAAGAGGACAGTCCCGCTGCCCGATCCGTTGCGGATTTGGGTTAATAGCAGGACTAACGAAACTCATTCCCACTACCGGAGCCGGTGCGGGAAGGTTCGGGGCCGGCCAGTCACCGGAGCCGCGTCAGGCGCGGCAGACGATGCGTTCGAAGGCTTGCTCGGCGATGTGGTTGTCGTTGGCGGCGTCCTCGACCCGGGCGGCCCCGGCCGGGGCGATCATGACCTGGTTGGCGTAGCGCCCGCCCGGCAGGTAATCCTGGGCCGTATCCGCACAACAACCGCAGCAGGACGCAACCCCCAGCTGACCCTGCAGGTCCGCCAGGCTGGCAGCGCCGCCTTGCACAGCTTCCTGTACTTGACGCTCGGTGATGGCATTACATATGCAAATATACATGAGAACAATTATCATCAAGAATATTGAAAAGATCAATAGTCATTCTCATTTGGGCAACATTTTTTCGGACCCGGGCGGGGAGCGGGCTGGCGCGCAGACGGCTAGGACCGGCCAGCGCCCATTCAACCCTGCAGCAAATGGTCCATCAGCAGGCGCGCCGCGGGCGACAGGCTGTGGCGGCTGCGCACGCACAAGGCCACGCGCCGATGCGTCCAGGGCTCCTTGAGCACGCACATGGCAAGGCCCAGGCTCTGCACATAGGAAGCGGCCACCGAGCGCGGCAGCACGCCTATGCCCAGCCCAGCCTCGATCATGCGGCACTGGGCGTCGTAGCTAGTCACCTGCACGCGGCAGCGCCAGGTGCGCTCCAGCTCGCTGGCGGCCCGCAACAGCAGCAGGTTCGGGTGGCTGCCGGTATGCATGCCCACATAGTCATAGTCCAGCGTATCGGCAAAAGCCAGTTCCGCACGGCCCGCCAGGGGGTGGGAGGCGGGCGCCAGCAGCACCAGCTCGTCGCGCCGGTAGTCGTAGTATTCGACCTCCACGCTGCCGGCGCCCCGGATCAGCACCCCCAGGTCCGCATTGTTGTCGGCCACCGCCTGGGCGACTTCCGAACTGATGCGCTCCTCCAGCGACACCCTGACCTTGGGGTGGCGGGCCATGAAGGAACTCAGGGCCTGGGGCAGGAATTGCGTGATGGAGGACAGGTTGGCGGCGATGCGCACATGTCCCGTCGCCCCGCCCGCGAAGTCGCGCATCAGCGCGCCCATGGCGTCCATATCGTCGAGCAGGCGCTGCGACATGGACGCCAGCGCCTTGCCCGCCGCGGTGGGATGCACGCCCTTGTTGCTGCGCTCGATCAGCGCCGCGCCCAGCTGCTCCTCCAGGTCGCTCAGCCGCTTGCTGACCGCGGCCGGGGCTATGTGGAACTGTTCGGCGGCGCCCGATATCGTGCCGCGCTCGATGACCAGCAGAAACAACCGCAGGGACTTGGGATCGATGTTCATAACCGGGTATTCCATCCTAGGTGAGCCGCGCCGGCAAGCATTCCGCCGTCATCAAATGCGATAGCACCATCGCAATTCGACGCTGTACTCACGCGATCAGCGATGACAGACTACACAAAAAATACGGAACCTGATCATTAAAGTCAGAAAAATATCTGGAGGAGAAATACACGATGCGCGACAGCGACAATCTGAAGGGGGGATTCGACGGCACGCTGGCGATGGGCGCACGCCCGGCGCTGCTGGTCATCGACTTTCAGCGCGGCTTCACCGAGCCGGGACTGACCCCGCTGGCCTCGGACTGCGGCAGCCAGATCGAACGGACCAACGCCCTGATCCGCGCCATGCGCGGCAAGGGCCGGGTCATTTTCACCATCATCGGCTACGAGCCGCACCTGGCCGACGCCAACCTGTGGCTGCGCAAGGCCTCCTCGCTGCGCACCCTGCTGCGCGGCACGCCGGCCTGCGAACTGGACCCCCGGCTGGACTATGACCCCGCCCAGGACATCATCCTGTACAAGACCCAGGCCTCGGCCTTCTACGGCACGCCTCTGCCCGCCTTGCTGGCCCACCAGGGCTGCGACATGCTGCTGGTGGCCGGAGCCACCACCAGCGGTTGCGTGCGCGCCAGCGTGGTGGACGCCCTGCAGTCGGGCTTCGCCCCCTTCGTGGCCGAGGATGCGGTCGCCGACCGCTCGGCGGCCCAGCACCGCAGCAATCTGATCGACATGGCCAGCAAGTACGCCGAAGTGCTGCCCTCGTCGCAACTGATCCAGCACCTGCAGACGCTCTGAGCGCCGCGCAATACGACAAGACCCACAGGAGACACCATGAAAAAAGCCCTCACCGCGGCCCTGGCCGCCTGCACCCTGGCGCTGGGCATCCAGCCCGCGCACGCCCAGGAAGTCGAGCTGACCTTCTCGACCTACCTGCCGCCTTCCTACGAATACGCCTGGAAGCCCATCGAGAACTTCGTGCAGACCGTGGAAAAAGAAAGCCAGGGCCGCATCAAGATCAACGTGTTCCACTCCGGCCAGCTGTTCGACGGCTACGAGGAACTGCCCGCCCTGTCCCGCGGCGACGTGGACATCGTCAACATGACCAGCACCTATCCCAGCGGCACGGTGCCGGCGCTGAACATCTTCACGCTGCCGTTCCTGTTCGACAGCACCGCGCACCTGAAGCGCGCCCTGGACGAGGGCCTGTTCAAGCTGGGCGCCGAACAGGAGCTGCGCGACACGCACGATGCCGTGGTGCTGGGCCTGGCGCCGTGGGATCCCTATGAGTTCTACAGCCGCAAGACGCCCATCAATTCGGCTGCCGACGTGAAGGGCAAGGTCTGGGCTTCGACCAGTTCCATGGATGCCCGCGCCTTGCAGCTGCTGGGCGGCTCGCCCACCGGCATGCCCTCGTCCGAGCTGTACCTGGCCTTTGACCGCGGCGTGATCGACGCCACCCCGCGCCCGCTGCTGACCGGCATCGGACGCAACCTCTACGAGGTCGCCAAGCACCTGTCCATCGCCAACTTCGGCATCGACGTATCGGTGCTGACCATCAACCGCAAGAAATGGGACTCCCTGCCCGCCGACCTGCAGGACATCATCAGCAAGGCCGCCCGGCAGCGCGATGCGGAACAGTTCGAGCGCGTCAACGCCTTCGTGGAGCACGCCCTGCAGCGTTACGAGCAGGCCGGCGTGACCATCAACCGCGTCGAGCCGGCGCAGCTCGACGAGATGCGCAAGCTGACCCGCCCGGCCATCGATGAATGGAGCAAGCAGGTCGAGAACGGCCCGGCCTACCTGGCCCTGATCGAGAAAACCCGCCAGCCCTGATCGCGCAAGGGGCGCGCGCCCGCCGATGCGGCGGGTGCGCCTCCTGCGTGAGGAGACACCATGAATCCGCTCATCCATTCCCTGGGCGCGCTGGCGCGCGGCAGCAACCGGCTCGCCATCCTGGTGGCCGAGGTCGCGCTGGCCGCCCTGATGATCGCCTGCACCTACGGCGTCATCGCGCGCTACGTCTTCAACAGCCCCAGCATCTACATCACCGAGGTCTGCGTGTACCTGCTGCTGGTCTGCTCCTGGCTGTCCATCGGCTGGGTGCACCTGGAGAACCGGCACGTCAACGTCGAGGCCTTCCACCAGAAGTTCTCTCCGCGCGGCAAGCGCCTGGCCACCTGCGTCTCGCAACTGTGCATCCTGTTCTTCTGCCTGGTGCTGCTGTGGGCGGGCATCTCGGTGGTGGAGACCGCCATCGCCCGCAACTACCGCTCGGCCTCCATGCTGCGCTTTCCGCTATGGATCGCCTACGGCATGATCCCGCTGGGCGGCGCGCTGCTCGGCCTGGCCACCCTGCGCCAGCTGTTCATCCCGGACAGCGTGGAATCCAACGACAGCCTCAAGGAGTTCTGACATGGATTCCATGCTCATCTTCAGCCTGATGATGGCCTGCTTCGCCATCCTGATGGTCATCGGCACCCCGATCTTCGCCGCGCTGGGCGTGGCCAGCATTTCCGGCATCCTGATGAAATCCGGCCTGGCCGGCCTGGACGTCATTCCCGCCACCCTGCACCGCGGCATGGCCAGCTATTCGCTGATCGCCATCCCGCTCTTCATCCTCATGGGCGAGGTGATCGCCCGCACCAGCATAGGCGGCAAGCTCTACCAGCTCTTCTACCTATGGCTGAACCGCCTGCCCGGCGGCCTGGCGGTGGCCAGCGTGGGCAGCTCGGCCGTGTTCGGGGCCATGAGCGGGGTCAGCGTGGCCGGGGCGGCCACCATAGGCCGCTTCGCCATCCCGGAAATGCTCAAGCGCGGCTATTCGCCCAGCCTGTCGGGGGGCACGATCGCCGCCGCCGGCGCCCTGGCGCTGCTGATTCCCCCCAGCATAGGCTTCGTGCTCTACGGCGAGATGGCGGACCAGTCCATCGGCAAGCTGTTCATCGGCGCCCTGCTGCCCGCGCTGATGGTGACCGTCATGATGGTGATCTACGTGGCCCTGGTCGCCGTCTTGCGTCCCGACTCGGCGCCGCGCAATGCGGAAACCGTGACCTGGTCGCAGAAGCTGCTGGCCCTGAAGGATATCTGGGCCGCATCCTTGCTGATCCTGCTGGTGCTGGGCACCATCTACCTGGGCATCGCCACGCCTACCGAGGCGGCCGGCATCGGGGCGGCGGGCGCCTTCCTGATCGCCATCGCCTATGGCGAAATGAACTGGCGCACCGCCCTGCAGATCCTGCGCTCCACCGCCGTGACCAGCGGCATGATCCTGCTGATCCTGGCCGCCGCGCTGCTGTTCGGCTACATCATGACCCGGCTGATGATTCCGCAGAAGCTGGTGACGCTGATCACGGCCTCGTCCCAGCCGGCCTGGGTGATCTTATTGTTCGTGCTGCTTTTCCTGATTCTGGTCGGCATGTTCCTGGATATTGTTTCGCTTATCCTGATCACCACGCCCGTTTTATTGCCAGTAATCGTCGCCCTTGGCTATGATCCGCTCTGGTTCGGCATTGTCATGATCATTGCCTGCGAAATGGCCGTGATCACGCCGCCGGTCGGATTGAATCTGTACGTCATCAAGGGGATCGCGCCGCAGATCTCCCTGCAGCAGATCACGCGCGGCGCCCTGCCTTTCGTGGGCCTGGAGATCCTGGCCATCGTCATATTGACGATATTCCCGGACATCATTCTCTGGCTGCCCAGAAAACTTTAAAAACAAAACCCGCCCAGCGCGGGTTTTTTATTTTTTCCATCCACGTTTTTCGCGATGGCAGCATAATATTTCATTGCTTTTCCGCTTTCTTTTTCTCCACCAGAATCATTATCCGGAGGAAACAGAAATGGACAAGAAAACATTTACGGAACCGCCCCTGAAAGGGATCAAGGTACTGGAACTGGGGTCGCTGATCGCCGGCCCCTACGCCGGCAGCCTGCTGGCCCAGTTCGGCGCCGACATCATCAAGATCGAGCCGCCCGGCAAGGGCGACCCGCTGCGCCGCTGGCGCCAGCTCCACAAGGACACTTCGCTATGGTGGCGCGTGCAAAGCCGCAACAAGCGCTCCATCGCCCTGGACCTGCGCCAGGCCGAAGGCCAGCAGATCGCGCGTGAGCTGGCGCTGCAAAGCGACATCGTCATCGAGAACTTCCGCCCCGGCGTGCTGGAGCGCTGGGGCCTGGGGTGGGACACGCTGCACGCACTCAACCCGCACCTGATCATGGTGCGCGTCTCGGGCTACGGCCAGGACGGCCCCTACCACCGCCGCCCCGGCTTTGCCGCCATTGCCGAATGCATGGGCGGGCTGCGCTACGGCACCGGCTATCCGGATCGTCCGCCGGTGCGCGTGGGCGTCAGCCTGGGCGACACCCTGGCCTCGCTGTACGGCACCATAGGCGCGCTGCTGGCCATGCACCACCTGCGCCAGGACGGCGGCCAGGGCCAGATGATAGACGTGGCCCTGTACGAATCGGTCTTCGCCGTGATGGAGAGCCTGATTCCCGACTACCAGCTCAACGGCCATCAGCGCGAGCGCACCGGGGCCAGCCTGCCCGGCATCGCGCCGTCCAACACCTATCCCACCGGCGACGGCAAATGGGTGGTGATCGCCGCCAACAGCGACGCCATCTTCACGCGCCTGATGCAGGCCATGGGCCGGCCCGACCTGGCCGGCGACGAGCGGCTGGCCGACAACGCGGGACGGGTCGAACACAGCGCCATGCTGGACCAGACGATCGCCGATTGGACGGGCGCGCGCACCCTGGAGCAGGTGCTGGCCGCGCTGGAGCAGGCCGAAGTGCCCAGCGGCAGCATCTACACCGCGGCCGACATCCTGCGGGATCCCCACTACCAGGCGCGCGGCATGCTGGAGGAACACGTCCTGGCGGACGGCCAGCCGCTGACCGTGCCGGGCATCGTGCCCAAGCTGAGCCGCACGCCGGGCGCCACCCAATGGCTGGGCCCGGAGCTGGGCGAGCATACCGAAGCCATTCTCCAGGAACTGGGCGTCGCCCCCGAACGCCGGCAGGCGCTGCGCCGACAAGGAGTCATCGAATGAACGCCGTACTGATCACCGACGTCACGCTGCGCGACGGCCTGCAGATCGTGCCGCGCTGGGTGCCCACGCCCGACAAGCTGCGCTTCGCGCAGGCATTGCCCCCCTGCGGGGTGCGCAAGATCGAGCTGACTTCCTTCACCTCGCCCAAGGCCATCCCCGCGCTGGCCGACGCCGACGAGCTGGCGCACCTGACGCGCCGCGACCCGGCCGTCTGCTACACCGCCCTGGTGCCCAATCTGCGCGGCTGCGAACGCGCCCTGGCCGCCGGCATGGACGAGCTGAACTTCGTGTTCTCCGCCTCCGAAGCGCACAACCAGGCCAATCTGCGCATGGGTGTCACGCAATCGCTGGCGCAGCTGGAACAGGTGCTGCGCGCCGCCGGGCACACGCCGGTGAACGTGTCCCTGTCCACCGCCTTCGGCTGCCCCTTCACCGGCGCCGTGGCGCCCGCACGCGTGATCGAACTGATGCAGGAGGTCCAGCGCCTGGGCGCCCGCTCGGTCAGCCTGTGCGACACCACCGGCATGGCTTCGCCGGCCGATGTCGAGCGCCTGACCCAGGCCGCGCTGGCGCTGTACGGAGAGCAGGGCGTCACCGGCCACTTCCACGACACCCGGGGCCTGGCGCTGGCCAATGCCTGGGCCGCCTACCGCGAAGGCGCGCGCCGCTTCGACGCCGCCCTGGCGGGCCTGGGCGGCTGTCCCTACGCGCCGGGCGCCAGCGGCAACGCCAGCCTGGAGGACATGGCGCACATGTTCCAGATCAGCGGGGTGGACACCGGCCTGGACCTGGAGGCGCTGCAGCCGCTGGCCGAAGAGATCGCCGTCCTGACCCAGGAACCCATGCAGAGCCGCCTGCACAAGGCCGGCCCCGCCTACGCCCTCAAGGTGTGCCAGCCATGACCGCTTGCCCCCGCACCCTGTTCCAGAAACTCTGGGACGCCCATCGCGTCGCCGCCCTGGACGATGAACACGACCTGATCTACATAGACCGGCAACTGCTGTACGAAGTCACCAGCCCGCAGGCCTTCGAGAGCCTGCGCCTGGCCGGGCGGCGCGTGCGCCGGCCCGATACCGCGCTGGCCACCGTGGACCACAACGTGCCGACGCGGCGGCGCGCCCGACAGCTGGACGATCCCCTGGCCCAGGCGCAGATCGACCAGATGGCCATCAACAGCCGCGAATTCGGCCTGCGCTATTTCGGCCTGGACGACGAGCGCCAGGGCATCATCCACGTCATCGGGCCGGAGCAGGGCATGACCTTGCCCGGCTCCAGCATCGTGGCGGGAGATTCGCACACCAGCACGCACGGCGCCTTCGCCGCCCTGGCCTTCGGCATCGGCACCTCCGAGGTCGAGCACGTCCTGGCTACCCAGTGCCTGGCGGCGCGCCGCATGCGCACCCTGCAGGTGGACGTCCAGGGCGCATTGCCCGCCGGGACCACCGCCAAGGACCTGATCCTGCACATCATCGCCCGCATGGGCGCGGACGGCGGACGCGACTGCGCCATCGAGTTCACCGGCCCGGCCATACGGGCGCTGTCCATGGAAGGGCGCATGACCTTGTGCAACATGGCCATCGAGGCCGGCGCGCGCATAGGCCTGGTGGCCGTGGACGACAAGACCCTGGACTATGTGCGCGACAGGCCGCTGGCGCCCAGGGGCGCCGACTGGGACAACGCTGAGCGCTACTGGCGCAGCCTGGTCAGCGATCCGGGCTGCCGCTACGACCGCACGCTGACGGTCGATGCCGGCCAGGTCGCGCCCACCGTGACCTGGGGCACCTCGCCCGACATGGCCGCGCCCATCGACCAGCTCGTCCCCTGTCCGACCCTTGCCGGGCCGGGCAGGCAGGCCGATGCGCAGCGCGCCCTGCACTATATGGGCCTGCAGGCCGGGCAGCCGCTGGTCGGCATTCCGGTGGACAGGGTCTTCATCGGCTCCTGCACCAACGCCCGCATCGAGGACCTGCGCAGCGCCGCCGCCATGGTCCGGGGCGCCCGGGTGGCCGGCAATGTGCGGCAGGCCCTGGTCGTGCCCGGCTCGGGCCTGGTCAGGCGGCAGGCCGAGCGGGAAGGCCTGGACCGCCTGTTCACGCAGGCCGGCTTCGAATGGCGCGAACCGGGATGCTCGATGTGCCTGGGCATGAACGAGGACCGCCTGAACCCGGGCGAGCGCTGCGCCTCCACCTCGAACCGCAACTTCGAGGGCCGGCAGGGCGCGCTGGGACGCACCCACCTGATGAGCCCCGCCATGGCCGCCGCGGCCGCCATCGCCGGCCGCCTGGTCGACATCCGCCACTGGAGCCCCGCATGAACACGCCTTTCACCACCGTCCGCTCGCGCCTGATCCCGCTGGACCGCGCCAACGTGGACACCGACGCCATCCTGCCCAAGCAGTACATGACCTCCCTGTCCAGGACGGGGTTCGGCCAGTACGCCTTCGACAACTGGCGCTACGCCGACATCGGCCATCCCGGCAAGCCGGCCGCACAGCGCGAGCCGGTGGCCGATTTCTGCCTGAACCGGCCGGCGGCGCAAGGCGCGCGCATCCTGCTCGCTCGCGAGAACTTCGGCTGCGGCTCCAGCCGCGAACACGCGGTCTGGGCGCTCAAGGACCTGGGCATCGCCGCGCTGCTCGCCCCTTCGTTCGCGGACATCTTCCGCAACAACTGCTTCAAGAACGGCCTGCTGCCCATCCAACTGGACAAGCAGCGCGTCGACGAGCTGTTCGAGGCCGCCGCGCGCAATCCCTGTGCCGAGTGGAGCGTGGATCTGGAGGAGGGCGTGCTGGCCGGCCCGGACTGGCGCATCGGCTTCACGGTCGAGCCGGAACGGCGCCACAGGCTGCTCATGGCGCTGGACGACATCAGCGTCACGGAGCAGCGGCTGGAGCAGATCCGGGCCTACGAGGAACAGCGCAAGCGACAGGAGCCCTGGCTGTTCGCCTAGGCGCCGGCGGCGGCCCGCATCTTGCGCTGCGAAGCCGTGGCCAGGCCTTCGGCCTCGCGGTACTTGGCCACGGTGCGCCGGGCCACGTTCAGGCCCCGGGCCTGCAGCTGATCGGTGATCTGCTGGTCGGACAGGGGCTTGGCAGGCGACTCGGCGCGTATCATCTGGACGATCAGGGCGCGCACCGCCGCGGCGGAGGTATCGTTGCGGCCGTCCGCGCTGTTCAGGCCCACGCTGAAGAACTGCTTGAGCTCCATGACGCCGTGCGGGGTCTGGAGATACTTCTGGCGCGTGGCGCGCGAGATGGTCGATTCATGCAGGTCCAGCTCGGCCGCCAGGTCGGCCAGCTGCATGGGGCGCAGGCCGGCGGCGCCCCGGATGAAGAAGTCCTGCTGCATACGCACGATGGCCTGGGCCACGCGCAGAATAGTGGCGAAGCGGCTGTGCACGCTGCGCAGCAGGCCCGCCGCCTTCTGGCGTTCGGCCAGCAGCGCGGGATGCGCCTCGATGTCGCAGCCCGGCATGGACGCCAGCTGCAGGCGCGGCACCGCCAGGGGATTGAGCACCGCCTCCCAGCGGTCCCCGGCGCGCTTGAGCAGGACGTCGGGCACCACATAGGCGGACACATTCTGGGTCCAGCCGCGTCCCGGTTTGGGATCCAGCTTCAGGATCACATGATGGGCACGCTCCACCAGCTCGGCGGCGAACAGGCCCGCGGTGCGCTGGCGCAACTGATTGGGCGAAGCCAGGCTGGCCACATGCTCGCGCGCCAGATGACGGGCGCAGCGCAGCAGGTCCGGCTCCAGGCGGCCCGCCGACTGCATCAGCTGCAGATCCAGGCATTCGGCCAGGTCGCGCGCTCCCACTCCGGCCGGCTCCAGCGACTGCACGCGGGCCAGGGCGCAACGCAGCTCCTCGGCCTGCACCTCCAGCTCGGCCGGCAGCCAGGCCAGAACCTCGTCCAGGGAGCAGGGCAGATAGCCGTTGTCGTCCAGCTCGTCGATCAGCAGCTGCGCCAGCGCCAGCTCGCGCGGGGCCAGGCGCAGCAGGCCGAGCTGCTGGCGCAGGTGCGCCCCCAGGTCCTGGGGGGCGCGCGTCTCGGGAACCCAGTCCTCGTCCTCGTCGCCGCCGCGAAAGTTGGAAAAATCCAACGCCGCCCACGACTGATCCGCCTCGTCCCGCCCATCGTCGGAAGACGGCCCGGCAACGTCCGCCTGCGGGTCCAGTCGCTCCAGTAGCGGGTTTTCCAGCAGGGCCTGGGCCAGCTCCTGTTCCAGTTCCGCCCCCGACAGCTGCAGCACTTTAATAGACTGTTGCAATTGCGGCGTCAAAGCCAGCGTCTGCTGCTGGCGCAAATCTAGTGACTGACGCGTAAGCATAGGTACAATCGTTTCCATGAAAACCGACAATGCCCAGATCCCTACCCCGAGTGACAGCCAGACGCTGCGCAACACTCTGTTCAAGCTCTGCGCCACGGCCACCATCATCTGCGCCGTGATCATCGTCGCCGTCGCCATCGTCTGGTGGGACCTGCTCAACCGTCTGATCAGTTTCGGGCGCGGACTGGACTATTCCGGCCTGCAGGCGCTGAGCATCCAGAACCTGGCCCTGATCAAGCAATACAACCCCTTCTTCTGGTGGACGGTGGTTGGCATCATTTCCCTTATTATTGCCTATCTTTTACATGGCTTCGTGCAGGCCGTCATGCGCCGCAACCGGCAGCGCATCGTGGACGAAGCCACCATCGCGCACCTGGCCCGCAACCTGAGCCGGCCCGCGCGCGACGTCATCCTGTGGGCCTGGCCCGACCCGCGCAACCCCATCACTGTCGGTGATTTGCAACGCGCCCACGCCGAAATGCGCTCGGGCCGATATTCGAAGATGCAACTGGCCCAGCAGCAGAACCTGCTCCTGCAGGCCGACTACGAGCGCAGCGAACCCCAGGTCTGAGAACCTCTTTCGGCGCTTGCCTTGTTGCTCTTTTTATGTTTGACTTACGGACATGGACCACGCACGCACATCCTTCAACGCATTCCAGGGCTTCAGCCGCGCCGCTGAACCGTCCCTGCATGCCGTGCGTCCCGGCCGCCCGGCCGCCCTGTCCCACCTGTTCTCCCTGCTACTACTAGCGTCCGGTTGCCGGGCCTAGCGTCCCGTGGCAGTTCGGCAGCCAGATTCAGCCACATCTACGTCATTTGCGCCGCCACCGGCCTACGTACAAGCTGAACCGCTGGTGACGGCAAGAAGTAAAAAACACTTTTTGTCCGACAGGTATCCCCATGGCAATGCTGAAAAACCCCTCCCAGAAGTATCGTCCGTTCGTCGCGTTCGACCGCGATTTCTCGGAACGCACCTGGCCGTCCAAGCGCATCACCCAGGCTCCGATCTGGATGAGCACGGACCTGCGCGACGGTAACCAGTCCCTGATCGAACCCATGAGCGTGGCCCGCAAGCTGCGTTTCTTCGAGCAGCTGGTCAAGATCGGCTTCAAGGAAATCGAGGTCGGTTTTCCATCGGCATCGCAGACCGACTTCGATTTCGTTCGCAAGCTGATCGACGAGAAGCGCATCCCCGAGGACGTCACCATCATCGTGCTGACCCAGTCCCGCGAAGACCTGATCAAGCGCACCGTGGAAGCGGCCGCCGGCGCCAAGCAGGCCATCATCCACCTGTACAACGCCTGCGCCCCGGCCTTTCGCAAGATCGTCTTCAACCTGAGCAAGGACGAAATCAAGAATATCGCCCTGACCGGCACGCGCCTGGTCAAGCAGGAGGTGGCCAAATGCCCCCAGACCTCCTGGCGCTATGAATACTCGCCTGAAGTCTTCAGCACCACAGAGCCCGAATTCGCGCTGGAAGTCTGCAACGCCGTGGTCCAGGCCTGGGAGCCGACCGCCGACAAGCCCGTCATCCTGAACCTGCCCGCCACCATCGAGGCCACCACGCCCAATATGTATGCGGACCAGATCGAATGGATGCACAACAACCTGCAGCAGCGCGACCGCATCGTGCTGAGCGTGCACCCCCACAATGACCGCGGCACGGCCGTGGCCGCCGCCGAGCTGGCCGTGATGGCCGGCGCGGACCGCATCGAGGGTTGCCTGTTCGGCAGCGGCGAGCGCACCGGCAACGTCTGCCTGGTCACCCTGGCGCTGAACCTCTACACCCAGGGCGTGGATCCCGAACTGGACTTCTCCGACATCGACGAAGTGCGCCGCACCGCCGAGTACTGCAACCAGCTGCCCGTGCACCCGCGCCACCCCTATGCCGGCGACCTGGTCTTCACGGCCTTCTCCGGCTCGCACCAGGACGCCATCAAGAAAGGCTTCGCACAGCAGAAGTCCGACGAACCCTGGGAAGTGCCCTACCTGCCCATCGACCCGGCCGACCTGGGCCGCAGCTACGACGCCGTGATCCGCGTCAACAGCCAGTCCGGCAAGGGCGGCGTGTCCTACCTGCTGGAGCAGGAACACGGCCTGGTGCTGCCGCGCCGCATGCAGATCGAGTTCAGCCGCGCCATCCAGCGCGTGACGGACTCCACCGGCAAGGAAGTCACGCCCGCCGACGTGTACGGCATCTTCGCCGCCGAGTACCTGGACTGCAAGAAGCACTGGAAGCTGCTCAATCACCGCATCGTCAGCCAGCCGCATGCCGACAGCGGCCAGCAGTTCACCATCGAGGTGGACATCGAACAGGACGGCAAGGTGCGCAGCCTGAGCGGCTCGGGCGAGGGCGCCATCTCGGCCTTCGTGAACGCGCTGGACCTGTCCATCAAGATCATGGACTACAACGAGCACGCCATCGGCTCGGGCGCCGAGACCCGCGCCGCCTCCTACGTGGAGATGCGCATCGGCGACAGCCCCTCGGGCTTTGGTGTGGGCATCCACCCCGACATCGTCACGGCCTCCTTCCTGGCCATCCTGAGCGCCGTCAACCGCCACATCATCGCCCAGGCCGAGCAGGAGGCTGCCACGGCCTGACCCTTTTCACGGATGCCGGGCGGCGATCCCGCCCAGTATCCGGCCCGGCCCATTCCCGCCGGGCCCAAGACTTCGCATCGCGGCCCGCTTACCCGCGCCGCCGCAGGACACCCGCCCACGAGGCGGGTTTTTCATTGGCGCGAAGCATTCAGGCAGCGGCGCGGCGGGGCGACAGGCGCCGCGCCGCAGGCGTCGTCTTCACTGTCATGCGGCTGTAGCACCGGCTTCCTACACTGCGGGTTCCGATCAAGTCCCAAAGAGGATACCAACCGTGAAGACCTCCCTGCGCATCGCGGCGGCCGGCGCATGCCTGTCCGCTCTCTCCCTCTCCTTTCCCGTCATGGCGGCCAATGCCGCATCGGTTCAGCTCTACGGGCTGATCGACACCGGCATGGAATTCATCAATCACGCCCCTGGCGGCGGCACCCATGCCGGCTTCGGCTCGGGCAACTGGTACGGCTCACGCTGGGGCCTGCGCGGCGCCGAAGACCTGGGCAGCGGCCTCAAGACCGTGTTCGCCCTGGAAAGCGGTTTTGACATCGCCACCGGCAACTCCCTGCAAGGCAAGCGCCTGTTCGGACGCCAGGCCTATGTAGGCCTGTCCGACCGAAGCTGGGGAGAACTGACCCTGGGCCGCCACAACACGCTGATGATCGACTGGATGAGCAAGTTCAATCCGTACAACAACTCCAGCTTCGGGGGCAAGAATCTCGACCCTGCATTTTCGGACCGGATGGACAACTCCATCAAATACACAACGAAGCTCGGCACCGTCACCTGGGCGCGTACTACAGCTTCGGGTGGAACAACGAACAGAGCTGGGACGACGCGAGCCGCGGCCGCATGCTGGGCCTGGGCCTGCAATACAAGGCCGACGGCCTGACCGCCGCCGTGCTGTACCACAGCAAGCGCGCCGACGCCCCCAAGGCCGGCGCCAACAGCAGCGACAACCGCGAAGACCGCGTCCTGACGGGCGTCTCGTACCAGGCCGCGGACTTCACGTTCTACGGCGGCTACCGCTGGCTCGACCAGCACCTGACGACCCGCTCCTACATCAGCCACCTGTTCTGGGCCGGCCTGACCTACCGCTCCGCCGGGAATACGCGCCTGTCCGCCGTGGTCTACCACCAGCGCGGCACCACTTGCGACAACATGAACCTCGTCTCGTGCCCGTCCGTGCAGCAGGCCGGCCGCGACCAACGCCCCTCGCTGATCACCCTGGGCGCGGAATACGACCTCTCGAAACGCACCTCGCTCTATGGCCTGGCCTCCTACGCGATCAACAACCACGGCTCGTCCGTGAGCGTGCGCGGCGGCAAGTTCGGGGCCAACATCGAGCCGGGCCGCAATCAGCTCGGCGGCGCGGTCGGCATCGTCCACCGTTTCTGATCCCGGGGGCGGGCCTAGGCCGCAAGCCGCGGCCGGGCCGCGCGCCCCGACCTAGAAGGTGACCGCCAGCCCCGGCAGGTCCACCGTGACGCGCGTGGACTGCAGCGCCTGCAGGCAGTGGCGGGCGAACTCCTGGGCACGGTCCTGGTCCTGGGACAGCACGTCATGGCCCAGGGCGTCGGCCACGCCCATGATCTTGTCCAGCAGCAGGACCTTGCCGCTGGGGCGCAGCGGCTCGCAGCCCAGACGTTCCCAGGTCTGGTCCAGCCAGTCCCGCGAGGCCGCGCTGGCCTGCGCATCGGGCTGCACCGAGGTGACCAGCTCCAGTTGCTGGCGCGGGTTGAAAATCACGAGAACAATGGCGCGCATGCAAGGCCTCCGCGGGAAATGGGATGTGGTTGCAGCTTAAGCAAAGACGGCCCGCCGGAATGTCGGCGGGCCGACAATCCGCCCCTCACCAGGAGCTGTCGGCGGGCTCCCACAACACCGGATCGCCGCTCTTGTGCGCCTGGCGCAGCATGTCCAGGAGCGGAAAGGCGCGCTGCTTGAAGCTGACCGCCTGGGAGATGGGATGGTCGGGCTCGCGGTCTTCGTCGTCATGGGGCGCATGTTCGTTTTCCCTGTCCTGCCCCACGGCGTGTTCTATACCCTGTATGGCCGCGGGCAGCTGTTCCGCCGTGAACACGCCGCGCTCGGGCAAGCCTTCAGGGTAGGAGCGTCCTGCCGCCCGGAGAATAGGCATGGCATGTTCAGCAAACATCAGGACATCGGCCGCGGCCTTGCTTTTGAATACGACTAGCATACGGTTTCTCCTTATGGATCTTTGTGCTTCCCAGGCTGTTTTCGGGCTGCACACATCACCAAGATAGCAGGGATTGCCTTCTTGTGGAGAGTCCCTCATGTCTGCCGCTCGTCTACGATGGTTCATCTTCCTGCCGGCCCTGCTTCCCGCGGCGGCCTGGCCGCAGGCAGGGCGAACCTGCTCCCTGCCGCCGACCGCGCCGTCCTGCGCGCCCGCCGCCGAACTGGCCGGCGAACCGGAGCCCGCGCCCGACCTGGGCCTGCTCAACCCCGTGGACCTGCTCACCGGACGCAAGCAGCAAAGCGACACCGACCTGCCTGCGAGCCGGGCCTGGCCATTGCTGCAACTGCAACGGCACATGAACGGCGACACGCCCAATCCCACCCCCACGCTCGGGCCGACCGGCTGGGCGCTGAACTACGACCTGCAGGTGCGCAGCCAGGGCGCCGCGCTGCACCTGCCCGACGGCCGCCGCCTGACCCTGTCTCCTCCAGCCCGGCCCGAAGCCGGAGGCTGGCGCTGGCAGGGCGCCGACGGCCTGATGCTGCACTTCAATGAACAGGGCTGGCTGACCCGCCTGCGCACCTCCGCGCGCCGCTGGCTGCACATCGAACGCCTGCCGGCCGACCGCCCCGACGCTCATGCCGTGCGCCAGGTCCGCAATCACCTGGGCCAGGTCCTGCAGCTGGACTGGCAGGCGGACCGGCAGGCGCTGGCCGTCCAGACGCCCGCCGGCCTGTTCCGCTGGCGCATGACGGGACAAGGAGGGCAGCCCTGGCTGGCCAGCGTGTCCCGGCCTGACGGCCTCATGCGCCTCTACCACGCCGCTCCCGCGCCCTGGAGCCGGCGGCTGGGCGGCGTCAGCCTGCAAGCCCCCGGGCAGCCCGCGCACCGACTGCAGCAATGGGATTACGACGAACAAGGCAGGGTGCGGCGCATCGTCTCGCACGCCCTGGACCAGGAATGGACCGCAAGCCATGAACCGGGCCTCAGCCTCTGGGCCCAGGGCCAGGAGCAGCACCGGTTCGCGTACAGCCTGATCCAGGGTCAGGCGCGCCTGGACAGCCTGGAAAGCCGCTGGTGCGACGGCTGCCCCGCATACCGGACCGTCTGGCAGCACGATGCGCAAGGCCGATGGCTGCAGGCAGGCCCGTGGCATGCGCAGCGGCGCGCCGACGGCTCCATCCGGCGCCTGCGGCAAGCCGACGGCGGGTGGGGGCCGATGACGCTGGACCTGGACGAGCGCGGCCGGCTGCAAGGCTGGGACACGCTTCTGACCGGTCCGCAGACGCGGCGCTGGAACACGGACGGGACGCTGGCCGAAGTCCGCCATGCGGGCGCGGACGGACTGCTCATGCAGCATGACGCCTCCGGGCGTCTGGCCAGCCTGCATCACCGCCGCGGGCAGGAAAGCGAGCTGACCCGCCTGCGCTGGCTGGGACACGGCCTGCTGCGCATCGAACATCCCGAAGAGACGCAGCGGCTGAAACTGCGCGCCGGACTGCTGCGCGAACGCCGCCTGGAGCGGCGCCACAGCCCCGGCCAAGCCTGGACGGAGCGCTTCGACTACGACGATAGCCAGCGGCTGGTCCGGCACCACCTGCCCGAAGGCGGCCGGCTGGACTACCGCTGGGACGCGCAAGGCCGCCTCGCCGCCCTGGACTGGACCGACGCCCAGGGCCGCCTGCACAGCGTCGTGCAGGCGCGCGACCCCGGCTATGCCTGGGGCAACGGCCTGCACCTGATCAGCCGCGCCGACGCAACCCGGCACAGCGTGGACCTGATGCTGCTGCGTCCGGACGGCAGCCCGGTCTGGACCAGCGCGCGCCGCCTGGATGCGCAGGGCCGGGTCAGGGCGGAACGCCACCACTACGCGGCGCTGGGACAGGAACGGACCTGGAGGCTGGACTATGACGGGGCGGGCCGTCTGGCCGCCTATCGCCAGGAAGGGGAGCAGGACGTCCATTGGCTGGCCTGGGAGGGCACGGGCGCCCTGCGCGCCCGCCATCCCCTGCCCGCGCCGGCCATGATCCGCACCCCCGACGGCCTGCCGACCCGCGTGGGCGAACTGGACCTGGACTACGGACCCAGCCGGCGACTGCGCGGGGTGCGCTCGCCGGCCGGGATCCTGGTCCAGTACCGCCACGACGCTTTCGGTCAGCGCATCCTGCGCATCCAGGACGATCGGCAGCGCGCCTTCTTCCACCACGGCCAGCAGTTGCTGGCCGAGCTGGACCTGCCGGCCACGGTGCAACGCATCGTGTCGCGCCGCTACCTGTACGCGGGACTGACCCCGGTGGGCCTGATCATCTACGACGAGCACGGACAGGGCCGCCTGCACTACCTGCACAGCGACCTGATGGGCGCGGTCCGCCTGGCCACCGACGAACAAGGCCGGACCGTCTGGGCGGCCGACCTCGATCCCCTGGGTCAGGCCCGCATCCTGCTCGAGGAACTGGAACTGCACCTGCGCCTGCCCGGCCAGTACGCGGACCCCGCCACGGGCTGGCACGACAATCTGCTGCGCACCTATTCGCCGCGCCACGGCCACTACCTGGAGCCCGATCCCCTGGGACCATGGCCCGGCTCGCAAGCCCTGGGCTATGCGGGCCAGCAGCCCCTGCGGCGCGTGGATCCGCTGGGCCTGCTGCTGTTCGCCTTCGACGGCACCCGCCAGAGCCGCATCACCCGCAGCAATGTCTGGAAGCTGGCCCAACTGTACCGGGAGGGCGCGGCGCATTACCACGACGGACCGGGCAACCCGCACTCCCTGGACGCGGATGCGCTGACCGCCTGGCGGGCCGGCCGCATCCTGCAAACCCAGTGGACGCGCCTGCTGGACAGCCTGCAGCAGGCCGGCCCCGGCCCGGCCGCCACGCCCGTGGACCTGCTGGGCTTTTCCCGCGGAGCGGCGTTGGCGCGCGATTTCGCCAACCGCATCCTGGATCACACCCAGGCGGGCTGGTTCCTGCTGGACGACCCGCTGCGCGGCCGCATCCGCGCCTGCATCACGCCGCGCTTCCTGGGCCTGTTCGACACGGTGGCGCAGTTCGGCCTGTCGGGCACGCACAACTCGCGCTACCGCCTGGGCGTGCCCGAAGCCTGGCAATGGGTGGCGCACGCCGTCTCCCTGCACGAGCACCGCCACCTGTTTCCCCTGAGCGCCCTGGCCCAGGCCATGAACGTGGTGGAGATGCCCTTTATCGGCGCGCACAGCGACATAGGCGGCGGCGTGCTGCCCGCCGACCCCGCGCCGCAGCCCGGCGACCTGGACAAGGTGGCGCTGGCCTGGATGCACTGGCAGGCCAGGGCGGCGGGCCTGACCCTGGCGCAGCTTCCCCTGACCGATCTCTCCGTGGCGCATCCCATCCTGCACGACATGCGTCCGGCCTGGCAGCGCAGCCTCCAGAACGGCGACCGCCAGGTCAACTACCACGGCCATGGCCGGGACCACGTCTACCAGGAGCAGCACCCCAAGCTGGGCGCGGCCATGCGCCGCTCGGTGCAGGCCCTGATCCGTCGCCACGAGGATTGGCGCAGCCGCGAGGGCCACGACGCCGGGGTCGTGGACATGAAGGCGTATGACGCGTGGCTCAAGGACCACCTGGGCTGGGACCGAGAGGCCTATTGAAAGGAATTTGCCCGCAAATCACGCTATCATGTAGGACTGTCCGGCGGGGCATTGTCGCGCCCGCCATCCGGGGCATGCCGCATGCGCCCGGCTTGTTTCCATACCGACCCAGAACATTTTCTATGCTTCCTGAGCAACAGTCCCAGTTAATCGCCCGCCTGCAGGCGGCCGTCAGCGCCATCCTGCCGCAGGCCCAGCCCACCATCACGCTCGAGCGGCCCAAAGTGGCCGCCCACGGCGATGTGGCCTGCAACGTCGCCATGCAGCTGGCCAAGCCCGCCGGCCGCAACCCCCGCGAACTGGCTCAGGAGATCGTCAACACCCTGCTGGCCGACCCGGCCGCCACGGCCCTCATCGCCAGCGCCGAGATCGCCGGCCCCGGCTTCATCAACTTCCGGCTGTCCGCCGCCACCCAGCAGGCCGTGCTGCACGCCATCGGCGAGCAGGGCGAGCGCTACGGCCACGTGGCCCCGCGCCAGGAAAAGCTGATGGTGGAATTCGTATCCGCCAATCCCACCGGTCCGCTGCACGTGGGCCACGCCCGCCAGGCCGCGCTGGGCGATTCGCTGTGCCGCGTCTTCAGCGCCCAGGGCTATGACGTCACCCGCGAGTTCTACTACAACGACGCGGGCAACCAGATCGACAACCTGACCATCAGCGTGCAGGCGCGTGCGCGCGGAATCGCGCCCGACTCCGAACAGTTCCCCGCCGACGGCTACAAGGGCGACTACATCCTGGACATCGCCCGCGACTACCTGGCCGGCGCCACCGTGCAGGCGGCCGACGGCCAGTCCGTGACCGCCAGCGGCGACCTGGACAACACCGAGGACATCCGCCGCTTCGCCGTGGCCTACCTGCGCCGCGAACAGGACCTGGACCTGCAGGCCTTCGGCCTGAAGTTCGACAATTTCTTCCTGGAAAGCTCGCTCTACACCTCCGGCCGCGTGGAAAAGACCGTGCAGGCCCTGATCGAGGCCGGCCACACCTACGAGCAGGACGGCGCGCTGTGGCTGCGCACCACGGAGCTGGGCACCGGCGACGACAAGGACCGCGTGATGCGCAAGTCCGAAGGCGGCTACACCTATTTCGTGCCCGACGTGGCCTACCACGTGGCCAAGTGGGAGCGCGGCTTTCATCACGCCATCAACATCCAGGGCACGGACCACCACGGCACCATCGCGCGCGTGCGCGCCGGGCTGCAGGGCCTGAACCTGGGCATCCCCAAGGATTTCCCCGCCTACATCCTGCACAAGATGGTCAAGGTGGTGCGCAACGGCCAGGAAGTGAAGATATCCAAGCGCGCCGGCAGCTACGTCACCCTGCGCGACCTGATCGAATGGGTGGGCCAGGACGCCGTGCGCTTCTTCTTGATCCAGCGCCGCGCCGACTCCGAATTCGTCTTCGACATCGACCTGGCCCTGTCCAAGAGCGAAGAGAACCCCGTCTACTACATCCAATACGCCCACGCCCGCATCTGCTCGGTGCTGAACCAGTCGGCCGAACTGCTCTCGCAAGTGCCCCAGGCGGACGTCGCGCCCCTGACTGCCCCCAGCGAGATCGCCCTGCTGCAGCGCCTGGCCGAATACCCGGCCGTGCTGGCCCAGGCCGCCCGCGAACTGGCCCCCCACCACATCGCCTTCTGGCTGCGCGACTGCGCTTCGGACTTCCATACCTGGTACAACGCCGAACGCGTGCTGGTGGACGACACGGCCCTGCGCCTGGCCCGCCTGCGTCTGGCCCAGTCCTGCGCCCAGGTCATCCGCAACGGCCTGGACCTGCTGGGCGTGTCCGCCCCTGAACGCATGTAAACCTCCATAGGCAGATATGGCACGAGCACGCAAGAAGTCCTCCGGTTCTGGCGGCACCTACACCGGCATACTGATAGGCCTGATCCTGGGCCTGGGCGCCGCCGTGGCAGTGGCCCTGTTCGTCACCAAGGTGCCCATGCCCTTCGTGGACAAGGCCAGCCGGGAGGCGCCCACCGTGGCCCTGCCCGAAGGACGCGACCTGCTGGACCCGAACCGGGGCCTTTACGGTTCGGACTCCTCCAATGTTCCGCCGCCCGCCGTGGAAAACATTCCGGGCCTGACCCTGCCCAGCCTGCCCGCGCCGCCTGCAGGCCAGGCCAAGCCTCCGGCAGCGCCCGCGCCCGACGCACTGGGCGATCTCATCGCCACGCTGCCGCTGCCCGAAGCGGTCCCCCCCGCCAAACCGGACAGCCGCGGCGCCACGCCCGCCCCGGCCGCCAAGCCCGCCGCTCCGCCACTGCCCCCGCCGCCCGCGCCCAGCAAGCCGCCCAGCACCACCACGACCTACTATCTGCAGGCCGGCGCCTTCCGCAACAATGCCGACGCCGAGGCCATGAAGGCGCGCCTGCTCATGCTCGGCTTCAATGCATCGGTGCAGAGCGCCCAGGTCAACGGCGGGACCGTCAACCGCGTGCGCATGGGCCCCTTCAAAGGCATAGACGAAATGAACCGGGCCCGCAGCCGCCTGGCCGAGGAAAAGATCGACACCTCGGTCGTGCGTCCCTAGGCTGGAATACCGTTCACCCTGAGGCCCGGTTTGAACTTTCCCGCCATCGGGCTGGTCATAGAGAACACCTTCCCAATTAAGGAAACCGATTCATGAAGCTGAACGCACTGTTTGTACGAGTCCTGACCGGCGCCAGCCTGGTCGCCGGCGCGAGTCTGCTGCCCGTCACCGCCGCGCTGGCCCAGCAGGCCGGCCAGGGTTACGTCACCCTGACTCCCGCCCAGCCCTCCGACACCGCCGGCAAGACTGAAGTGCTGGAGTTCTTTGCCTACAGCTGCCCGCACTGCGCCATCCTGGAACCCAAGCTGCAGGCCTGGGCCAAGACACTGCCCGCCGATGTCGCGCTGCGCCCCGTACCCGTAGCCTTCAACGCCGGCATGGGCGACCTGCAAAAGCTGTACTACACCCTGGAAGCCATGGATCGCCTGGACCTGCACCCCAAGGTCTTCGAAGCCATCCATCAGCAGCGCGAGCGCCTGTTCGACGCCAAGACCATCACCGAATGGGTCGCCAAGCAGGGCGTGGACAAGGCCAAGTTCGAACAGACCTTCAATTCCTTCGGCGTGCAGACCAAGGCCAACAAGGCCAACGAACTGGCCCGCAACTACCAGATCGACGGCACCCCCAGCCTGGCCGTGGGCGGCAAATACGTGACCTCGCCCGCGCTGGCCAACGGCTACGACGAAAGCATCACCAAGGCCCAGGAACTGCTGAAGCTGGCCAAGAAAGGCTGATCGACAGTCGCGCTGGACAAGGAAAACCCCGCCAAGGCGGGGTTTTTGTCATGTCACGCCGTGCTGAACGCCTCTGGCGGCGTCCTTCAACCCCGCGCCGCCTTGTCCAGGGCCTGGGCCAGGTCGGCGCACAGGTCCTGCGCAGACTCCAGGCCGATGTGCAGGCGCACCAGGGCGTCCTCGGTCTGCGGCCAATAGCTGTGACCGCGCAATAGGCCGGGGTCCACCAGCTGCACCAGGCTCTCAAAGCCGCCCCAGGAAAAACCGATGCCGAACAAAGTCAGAGCATCGACGAAGACGCGCGCCTGTGCCTGCGTCAGGCGCAACTTCACGGACAGCAAGCCGTTGGAACCGGTGCAGTCGCGCTGCCACAGGGCGTGGCCGGGGTCCTGCGACCAGGCGGGGTGATAGATCCGCGTCACCTCCGGTCGGGCGGCCAGGAATTCACACACCTTGAGCGCGTTGGCGGCGCTTTCGCGCATGCGGATGGGCAGGGTGCGCACGCCGCGCAGGGCCAGCCAGACGTCGTCGGCGCTGATGGAAAAACCCAGGGCGTAATGGTTGTCGTGCAGCCGCTTGTTCAGGGCCGGCTCGGCCGACATGACCGCGCCCAGCATCAGGTCCGAGTGGCCCGCCACGTACTTGGTGCCGGCCACGATGGACACGTCAAAGCCCAGCTCCAGCGGACGGTAGATGTAGCCCGAGCCCCAGGTGTTGTCCGTGACCAGCAGCAAGTCGTGGCGGCGGCCGAATTGCGCCAAGGCCGGCATGTCCAGCATCTGCATCAGCAGCGAGCCGGGCGATTCCACGTAGAGCATGCGCGTGTTGGGCTGCACGTGACGCTCCAGATCCTCGAGACTGGCCGCGCAGAACGTGACCTGGATGCCCAGGCGGCGCAGCACGGTCTTCTCCAGGTAGCGCACCGGGCCATAGGCGCTGTCGGCGACCAGCACATGGTCGCCCGTGTCCAGCAGGCTCAACAAGCCCAGGCTGATAGCCGCCATGCCCGAGGGCGCGAGCAGGGCCTGGGTGGCGGACTCCAGCTGGCAGAACACGGATTCCAGGGCGGCGTGGGTGTCCATGCCGGAGCGCCCGTAGGTGATCGAACGCTGAGCCGGATCCGCCTTGGCGGCCTGGGCGCGGTCCAGCGCGTCCAGGTTGCGAAAGCGCACCGTGCTGGTGCGCATGATGGGCACGGCCACCGGCGCCGATTCCGTGCGTGCATCGAAAGGCGCAAGCCCGGTGTGTTGCAGGGTGGTATCCAGGGCGTGATCAGAACTCATGGTGCGCGAGGGAAGTCAGTGGCGGGAAAGGCTATACGCTACCACAGCCTGGCGGCGGCCAGCCGGAAGACCGCCCCATAAGCGCCATACCTGTTGCTATATGCGCTCGAAACGCAGCACGCCGTCCTCGCCCTCGAGGCGGCGCAGCCGGCCGTCGAAATACAGGGCGTGCAGGTGGGCGATGGCCTCGCCCATGGCGAACGTCATCTGATGGGAGTCCAGCTTGCGGTGGAACAGCACGGGCAGGATGTCGGCCGCGCTGCTGGGCCGGACGCAGGCTTGCAGGACATCCTCCAGGCGCGCGGCGTGATGCTCCTGCTGCTGGCGGATGCGCTCGTGCATGCCCCGGAAAGGCTTGCCGTGCGAGGGCAGCACCAGGGTGTCGGGCGCCAGTTCCTGGTAGGAATCCAGCGATTGCAGATACAGCGGCAGGGGATTGGCCAGGGGCTCGGTATCGAACACGCTCACATTGGTGGAGATGCGCGGCAGCAGCATGTCGCCGGAGATCAGCACCCGCAGGTCGGGGCTGTACAGCGACATATGTTCGGGCGCATGGCCGTAGCCCACGATCAGGCGCCAGGGCCGGCCGGCAATCGTCACCGCCTGGCCGTCGAGCAGGCGCACGAAGCGCTCCGGCACCGAAGGCACCATGGACGGGTAGTAGTCGCCGCGGCTGCGGATCTGGGCGCGCGCCTGCTCGTCCCGCAGGCCGTGCCGCACGAAATGCGCTTCGGCCGCCACGCCGTGGGGGCCGCCGGCTTCCCCCGCGGGCCGGCTGGCCGCGCCGGACCACAGGCGTGCCACGGCGTAGTCCGTCATGCTCATCCACAGCGGCGCGTTCCAGCGTCGGCACAGCCAGTCCGCCAGGCCCACGTGATCGGGGTGCATGTGCGTGACGATCACGCGCAGCACCGGCAGACCCTGCAGCTCGTGCTCGAATACCTGTTCCCACAGCTCGCGCACCTGCGCGCGGGCTATGCCCGTGTCCACGACGGTCCAGCCCGGCCGGCCATCGATCTCATCGCGCAGCAGCCACAGGTTGATGTGGTCCAGGGCGAAGGGCAGGGGCATGCGCAGCCAGCGCACGCCCGGGGCCACTTCCAGGCTGCGTCCCGGTTCGGGCAGGGCGTCCGCCCAGGGATAGACGAGTTTCTGTTCGTTGGGATTCATGCTTGCTCCAAAAAAAATGCCCCCACGCTGTGCAGGCCGAAGGCCTGCTTGCTGTCCACCTCGCGGCTTGCATGCCGCTCGGATTCGCCAGGCGCGGAACAGTCCTCAAGGACTGTCCCCCGTCCGGGCTAATCCCCCAAGGGGGTGTTTTTTGCCTTGGGGCGGCCCGGCGGCAAAAAATGCCCCACGCTGCGCAGGCTGATCGCCTGTTTGCCGGCGCTATGGTGAACGCGTGAGCTCTATGGCATGATAGTTTACGTTAACGTAAACCGCATAAGAAAAATGACGACTACCACCTGGACGATATCCGATCTGGCGCATGAGTTCGCCGTCACTCCCCGGACCCTGCGCTTCTACGAGGACCAGGGCATCCTGAGCCCGCTGCGCCAGGGCAACCAGCGCATCTACCAGGCGCGCGACCGCACCCGCCTGAAGCTGGCGCTGCGCGGCAAGCGCCTGGGCCTGCAGCTGTCGGAAATCCTGACGCTGATCAATATGTACGAATCCCCGATGGACACATCCGCGCAGCTCAAGCATTATGAAGCGGTGCTGGAGGAACATCGCCTGCGGCTGGAGCGCCAGCGCCAGGACATCGACCAGACCCTGCAGGAGATCCATGACCAGCTCCAGCTATGCCGCTCCCTGCTGGATCAGCGCGACGCCCCTTTCCGCTAAGGGAAAACCCAACTATATTACGTTTACGTAAACGTAATATAAATGAACACGCACCCCCTTTTCTGGAGAGCTTCATGAGTCTGCCCGGCCTGAATTTCGACCTTGGTTCCGATCTGGACATGCTGCGCGACACCGTCGCCGATTTTTCCCGGTCCGAAATCGCCCCCTTGGCCGCTGAGCTCGACCGCGACGACCAGTTCCCCATGCACCTGTGGAAGAAATTCGGCGACATGGGCCTGCTGGGCATGACGGTCAGCGAAGAATACGGCGGCACGGACATGGGCTACCTGGCCCACATGATCGCCATGGAGGAAATCTCCCGGGCCAGCGCCTCGGTGGCCCTGTCCTACGGGGCCCACTCCAATCTGTGCGTGAACCAGATCAACCGCAACGGCACCGAGGCCCAGAAGCGCAAGTACCTGCCCGGCCTGATCAGCGGCGAGCAGGTCGGCGCCCTGGCCATGAGCGAGCCGGGCGCTGGCTCGGACGTGGTGGGCATGAAGCTGCGCGCCGACAAGAAGGGCGACCGCTACGTGCTGAACGGCTCCAAGATGTGGATCACCAACGGCCCGGACGCCGACACGCTGGTGGTGTACGCCAAGACCGACCCCCAGGCCGGCGCGCGCGGCATCACCGCCTTCCTGATCGAAAAAGGCTTTCCCGGCTTTTCCGTGGCGCAGAAGCTGGACAAGCTGGGCATGCGCGGCAGCCACACGGGCGAGCTGGTCTTCCAGGACTGCGAAGTGCCCGAGGAGAACGTGCTCGGCCAGCTCAACGGCGGGGTCAAGGTGCTGATGTCCGGACTGGACTACGAACGCGCCGTGCTGGCGGGCGGGCCGCTGGGCATCATGCAGGCCGTCATGGACGTGGTGATGCCCTACGTGCACGACCGCAAGCAATTCGGCCAGGCCATCGGCGAATTCCAGCTGATCCAGGGCAAGCTGGCCGACATGTACACCACCCTGCAGGCCAGCCGCGCCCTGTGCTATGCCGTGGGCAAGAACCTGGACCGGCTGGGCGCCGCACACGTGCGCTCGGTACGCAAGGACTGCGCCGCCGCCATCCTGTACAGCGCGGAGAAAGCCACCTGGATGGCCGGCGAAGGCATCCAGATCCTGGGCGGCAACGGCTACATCAACGAATTTCCCACCGGCCGGCTGTGGCGCGACGCCAAGCTGTACGAGATCGGCGCGGGGACCAGCGAAATCCGGCGCATGCTGATCGGCCGCGAGCTGTTCGCCGAGACCGCCTGACGCCATCATGTGCAGCACCGACTTCGGCGAAACCACCGTCATCACCCCGGTCGCCAGGCCGGGCCTGACGCCGCAGGAAGTGGCGCAGGCCATGCTGGACGGCTTCAACCGCCATTACGCCTTGTTCCGCTACAGCGCGCAGCGCGCCAAATCGCTGTACGAATCGGGCGACTGGCATGGCATCCAGCAGCTCGCGCGCGAGCGCATCGAATACTACGCCACGCGGGTGCGCGAATGCGCCGCCATGCTGAGCCAGGCCCTGCGCCTGCGCCCGGCCGGTCCGGCCGGCGACGGGCAGCTGGACGAGGAGCAGCAGCAATTCTGGCTGCAGGCCAAGAGCGAGTTCGTGCGCCTGCTCTCCGGGCACCGCCAGCCCGAATGCGCCGAGACCTTCTTCAATTCCGTGTCCTGCCGCGTGCTGCACCGGCACTACTTCCGCAATGAATTCATCTTCGTGCGTCCGGCCGTGGCCACCGACTACCTGGACGGCGCGCTGCCTTCCTACCGCGTCTACTACCCGGTCCAGGAAGGCCTGGAGGATTGCCTGACCCACATGCTGGCCGATTTCGGCCTGGCCGCTCCCTTCGAGGACCTGCCCGCCGACGTGCGCACGCTGGCGCGCATGGCGCTGCGCCAGTTGTGCCGGCGCCTGCCGCGCGGCCACGGGCCGCGCATCGGCTCGGATTGCCAGATCCAGGTCCTGAACTCCCTGTTCTTCCGCAACAAGGGCGCCTATGTGGTGGGCCGGCTGATCAACCACGGCGAGGTCCACCCCTTTTCGCTGGCCATCCTGCATCGTCCCTCGGGCCACCTGTACATCGACGCGCTGCTGCACACCACGGACGACCTGTCCACGCTGTTCAGCTTCACGCGGGCCTACTTCCTGGTGGACATGGAAGCGCCGTCGGCCTACGTGGACTTCCTGTCCAGCCTGCTGCCGCGCAAGCCCAAGGCCGAGCTCTACACCGCCATCGGCCTGCAAAAGCAGGGAAAGACGCTCTTCTACCGCGATTTCCTGCACCACCTGTCGCATTCGCACGATCACTTCGACCTGGCGCCGGGCATCCGCGGGATGGTGATGACCGTCTTCACCCTGCCGTCCTACCCCTACGTGTTCAAGCTGATCCGCGACCGCATCCAGAAGCCGGGCATGGATCACGCCACCGTGCGCGCCAAGTATCAGCTGGTCAAGAAGCACGACCGGGTAGGGCGCATGGCCGATACCTGGGACTATTCGCAGGTGGCCCTGCCCAAGGCGCGCTTCTCGCCGGCCCTGCTGTACGAGCTGCGCACCGAAGTGCCCAGCCTGCTGGAGGAAACCGAAGACACCATCGTGCTGCGCCACGTCTACATCGAGCGCCGCATGACGCCGCTGAACCTGTTCCTGAACAAGGCCAGCGACGCCGCCCTGAATGCGGCCGTGCGCCAGTACGGCAATGCCATCCGCGAGCTGGCCGCCGCCGACATCTTCCCCGGCGACATGCTGTACAAGAACTTCGGCGTCACCCGCCTGGGCCGGGTGGTGTTCTATGACTACGACGAGATCCAGCACATGCGCGAGATGAACTTCCGCGCCATTCCGCCCGCGCCCAACGAAGAGGCCGAGATGGCCAGCGAGCCCTGGTATCCCATCGGCCCGAACGACGTGTTTCCCGAGGAATTCGGCTACTTCCTGCTCGGCGAGCCGCGCATCCGCAAGGCCTTCATGGCCCACCACGCGCAGCTGCTGGATCCGCAATGGTGGGCTCAATGTCGCCAGCGCGTGACACAAGGCCGAATTGAAAACATTTTCCCGTACGATAGTGACAGGCAGCTGCAGGACTTTCGTCGGCAGGCGCCTGTCACCGTCACTTCTTCACACTCAGGAGTCCCTCATGTCTGATCCAGTAGTCATTGTCTCGATCGCCCGCACTCCCATGGGCGGCATGCTCGGCAGCCTGTCCGACCTGGCCGCACACGAGCTGGGCGCGGTCGCCATCAAGGCCGCGGTCGAGCGCTCGGGCATCGCCGGGGAAGCGATCAACGAAGTCATCATGGGCAACGTGCTGCAGGCCGGGCAGGGACAGGCTCCCGCCCGCCAGGCCGCCCTGGGCGCCGGACTGCCCAAGGGCGTGGCGTGCACCACCATCCACAAAGTCTGCGGCTCGGGCCTGAAGGCCGCCATGTTCGCGCACGACCTGATCAAGGCCGGCAGCGCCGAGGTGGTGGTGGCCGGCGGCCAGGAAAGCATGAGCAACGCCCCCTACCTGCTGCTCAAGGGCCGCCAGGGCTACCGCTACGGCCACTCCACGGTCTATGACCACATGGCCCTGGACGGCCTGGAGGACGCCTACAGCCGCGGCACCGCCATGGGCGTGTTCGCCGAGGACTGCGCCGGCAAATACAACTTCAGCCGCGAAGAGCAGGACGCCTTTGCGCTGGAATCGCTGCGCCGCGCCCGCCAGGCCAGCGAGGACGGCAGCTTCGACTGGGAAATCGCCCCCGTGACCATCGCCGGCCGCAAGGGCGAAGTGGTCATCGCCAAGGACGAGGCGCCCGCCAAGGCCCTGCCTGAAAAAATCCCCACGCTGCGCCCCGCCTTCAAGAAGGACGGCACCATCACCGCCGCCAACGCCTCCTCCATCTCGGACGGGGCCGCCGCCATGGTGCTGACCACCGAATCCAAGGCCAGGGAACTGGGCGCGACGCCCCTGGCGCGCATCGTGGCCCACACCCAGCACTCGCAGGAGCCGCAGTGGTTCACCACCGCACCGGTGGGCGCCATCCAGAAGCTGCTCGACAAGACCGGCTGGAGCGTGGCGGACGTGGACCTGTTCGAGATCAACGAAGCCTTCGCGGTGGTCACCATGGCCGCCATGAAGGAGCTGAACCTGCCTCATGACAAGGTCAACATCCACGGCGGCGCCACCGCCCTGGGCCACCCCATCGGCGCCTCCGGCGCGCGCCTGCTGGCCACCCTGGTCGGCGCGCTGCGCAAGACCGGCGGCAAGCGCGGCATCGCTTCGCTGTGCATCGGCGGGGGCGAAGCCGTCGCCCTGGCCGTCGAGCTGGTCTAAGCAAGTCCGCCTGCCGGGCCGCGAGGCCCGGCAGGGCGCCCGGGCTTTCCTCCGTTCTCTTTCCAGGCACGCCATGTCAGTCATCGAATCCCGCATCAATACGCGCTCCCAGGACTTCCAGGACAACGCCTCGGTCATGCAGGCCCTGATCGCCGACCTGCGCCGGACACTGCAGCAGACCGCCCTGGGCGGGTCCGAACAGTCGCGCCAGCGCCACCTGGCGCGCGGCAAGCTGCTGCCGCGCGAGCGCGTGGAGCGGCTGCTGGATCCCGGCACCCCTTTCCTGGAGCTGTCCCCGCTGGCGGCCCAGGACGTCTACGACAATGAATCGCCCGGCGCGGGCATCATCACCGGCATAGGCCGCGTGGCCGGCGTCGAATGCGTGATCGTCTGCAACGACGCCACCGTCAAGGGCGGGACCTACTATCCGCTGACGGTCAAGAAGCACCTGCGCGCCCAGGAGATCGCCCAGCAGAATCGCCTGCCGTGCATCTACCTGGTCGACTCGGGCGGAGCCAACCTGCCCAACCAGGACGAAGTCTTCCCGGACCGCGACCATTTCGGCCGCATCTTCTACAACCAGGCCAACCTGTCGGCCCAGGGCATCGCCCAGATCGCCGTGGTCATGGGTTCGTGCACGGCCGGCGGCGCCTACGTGCCCGCCATGAGCGATGAATCCATCATCGTGCGCGACCAGGGCACGATCTTCCTGGGCGGCCCGCCGCTGGTGAAGGCCGCCACGGGGGAGGAAGTCAGCGCCGAGGACCTGGGCGGAGGCGACGTGCACACGCGACTGTCCGGGGTGGCCGACCACCTGGCCGAGGACGATCTGCACGCCCTGCAACTGGCGCGCCGCTGCGTGGGCCGCCTGAATCGCAGCAAGAACCTGCCCTGGCCCCTGCTGTCGGTGCGCGAGCCGCTGTACGACCCGCAGGAGCTCAACGGCATCATTCCCGCCGACACGCGCAAGCCCTACGACGTGCGCGAGGTCATCGCCCGCATCGTGGACGGCTCCGAATTCGACGAATTCAAGGCGCGCTTCGGCACCACCCTGGTCACGGGCTTCGCGCATATCCACGGCATGCCGGTGGGCATCATCGCCAACAACGGCATCCTGTTCTCCGAGGCCGCCCAGAAGGGCACGCACTTCATCGAACTGTGCTGCCAGCGCAAGACGCCGCTGGTCTTTCTGCAGAACATCACGGGATTCATGGTGGGGCGCAAGTACGAGAACGAAGGCATCGCCCGCCACGGCGCCAAGATGGTCACGGCCGTGTCCACCGCCGCCGTGCCCAAGTTCACCGTCATCCTGGGCGGCTCCTTCGGCGCCGGCAACTATGGCATGTGCGGCCGCGCCTTCGGCCCGCGCCTGTTGTTCCTGTGGCCCAACGCCCGCATTTCCGTCATGGGCGGCGAACAGGCCGCCAGCGTGCTGGCCACGGTGCGGCGCGACGGCCTGGAGGCCCGCGGCCAGAGCTGGAGCGCCCAGGAAGAAGAAGCCTTCAAGGCGCCCATACGCGCCCAGTACGAGCACGAAGGACACCCCTACTACGCCACGGCGCGACTGTGGGACGACGGCATCATCCAGCCCTCGGACACCCGGCGCGTGCTGGCCCTGGGCCTGTCCGCGGCCCTGAACGCCCCCATCGAAGACACCCGCTTCGGCGTGTTCCGCATGTAAGCCCACGGGAGACAGAAAACATGTTCCAGACCCTGCTGATCGCCAACCGCGGCGAAATCGCCTGCCGGGTGGCCGCCACCGCCCGACGCCTGGGGCTGCGCACCGTGGCCGTCTATTCGGACGCCGACGCGGACGCCCAGCACGTGCGCGCCTGCGACCAGGCCGTGCGCATCGGCGGCCCCGAGCCGCGCGACAGCTACCTGAAGATAGACGCCATCCTGGCCGCCGCGCGCGCCGCCGGCGCCCACGCCGTCCACCCCGGCTACGGCTTCCTGTCCGAAAACGAACATTTCGCCCGCGCCTGCGAGGAGGCCGGACTGATCTTCGTCGGCCCGCCCGCCCAGGCCATCGCGGCCATGGGCAGCAAGTCCTCCGCCAAGGCCCTGATGGAGCGCGCCGGCGTGCCGCTGGTGCCCGGCTACCACGGCGACGAGCAGGCCCCCGACTTCCTGCACCGGCAGGCCGACGCCATAGGCTACCCGGTGCTGATCAAGGCCAGCGCCGGCGGCGGGGGCAAGGGCATGCGCATCGTGGAATCGTCGGGCGCCTTCCTGGAAGCCCTGCGTTCCTGCCAGCGCGAGGCCGCCAGCAGCTTCGGCGACGATCGCGTCCTGATCGAGCGCTATATCACCAAGCCGCGCCACATCGAGATCCAGGTCTTCGGCGACCAGCACGGCCAGTACGTCTACCTGTTCGAGCGCGACTGCTCGGTGCAGCGCCGCCACCAGAAGGTCATCGAGGAAGCCCCCGCGCCCGGCATGACGGCCGAGCGGCGGCAAGCCATGGGAGAGGCGGCCATCGCCGCCGCGCGCGCCGTGAACTACGTGGGCGCCGGCACGGTGGAATTCATCGCCGAGCAGGACGGCCGCTTCTACTTCATGGAGATGAACACCCGCCTGCAGGTCGAACACCCGGTCACGGAGCTGATCACCGGCCACGACCTGGTGGAGTGGCAGTTGCGCGTGGCCGACGGCCAGTCCCTGCCGGCCCGCCAGGAAGACCTGCGCATAGACGGCCATGCCATCGAGGTGCGCATCTACGCGGAAAATCCGGACAAGGACTTCCTGCCTTCCATCGGCACCCTGCGCACGCTGCGCTATCCGGAACACGCGGCCTTTGCGCCCGGCCCGGTGCGCATCGACAGCGGCGTGCGCCAGGGCAGCGTCATCAGCCCCTTCTACGATCCCATGATCGCCAAGGTCATCACGCACGGCGCGGACCGCGAACAGGCCCGCCGCCGGCTGATCCGCACGCTGGCCGACACGCAGGTGGCGGGCGTGCACACCAACAAGACCTTTCTGCAGCGCCTGCTGGGCGATGCGGCATTCGCCCAGGCCGACCTGGATACCGGCCTGATCCCGCGCCGGCATGACGCACTGTTCCCGCAGGCCGGCGCCGTGCCCGCCGCCGTGCTGTCCCTGGCCGCCTGCGCCCTGCTGGCCCGCCAGGGCCTGCCGGGCCGGGGCCGCAGCCCGGCCCCGCCGGCCGATCCCTGGTCGGCCCGCGACGGCTGGCGGGTGGGCGGCGACTACCACCAGACCCTGTCCCTGATGGTGGGCGAGCAACGCCACGACCTGCGCCTGGAACGCCAGGAGCAAAACTGGCGCCTGCAGGCCGCCGACGGCGTGCACCTGCTGGACTGGCAGGCCGCGGCCCGGCCCGACCAGCCCGAAGCGCAGATCCTGCGGGTCTGGCTGGACGGCGCCGAGCATCGCGGCCAGGTGCTGCAGGACGGCGACCAGCTGCAGGTGAGCCTGGACGGCGCGGACTGGACGCTGAGCCTGTTCGACCCGCTGCTGGCCGCCGGCCAGGGCCGGGACGAAGGACATGGCGGCCGCCTGACCGCTCCCATGCCGGGCAAGATCATCGCCCTGAACGTGGACGCGGGCGCCAGCGTCAAGCGCGGCGACGTGCTGCTGGTCATGGAAGCCATGAAGATGGAGCACTCCATCCTGGCGCCGGCCGACGGCACCGTCACGGAACTGTTCTTCGCAGTCGGCGACCAGGTGCCCGAAGGCGCCGAGCTGGCCGCCATGGAGCACTAGCGCGCAGCGGGCCGATCCGGCGCGCCGCATTGCCGGACCGGCAAAATCAGCGTACAGTCGCAATCGGCAAGGGCCCCCGGAACGGGGCCCTTGCCATTGAGACCCGATCATGAACGCCTTTTCCGCCCCTTCCTATTGCGGCCGCTTCGCGCCCAGCCCCAGCGGTCCCTTGCACGACGGCTCGCTGGTCGCCGCCATGGCCAGCCATCTGGACGCCCGCGCCCGGCAAGGCCGCTGGCTGCTGCGCATCGAAGACATCGATGCGCCGCGCGTGGTGGCGGGGGCCGACCGGCTCATCATGCAGCAGCTGCAAGCCCTGGGCATGCGCTGGGACGGCGGACCCGTCTGGCAGCAGCAGCGCCTGACGCGCTATCAGGAAGTCTTCGACGGCCTGCTGGAGCGCGGCCTGGTGTATGGCTGCGCCTGCACCCGCCAGGAAATCCAGGCCGCCTCGCGTCCGCCCGCGCCCGGGTCGCACGAACGCCCTTATCCAGGCACCTGCCGCCGCGGCGTGCCGGCCGGCCGTTCGGTGCGGGCCTGGCGCCTGCGCGTACCCGAGGGCGTCGAACGCTTCAACGATCGCTGGGCGGGGCCGCAGCAGCAGGACGTGGCCCGCGACGTGGGCGACTTCACCCTGAAACGCGCGGACGGCCTGTGGGCCTATCAGTTCGTGGTGGTGATCGATGACGCCGACCAGGGCGTGACCGACGTGGTTCGCGGCGCCGACCTGCTGGACTCCACGGCGCGCCAGCGCGTGCTGCAGCGTATCCTGGGCGCGCCCTTGCCGCGCACGCTGCACGTGCCGCTGGCCCTGGACGAACGCGGCCAGAAGCTGTCCAAGCAGAACCACGCGCCCGCCCTGGACCTGGACCATCCCTTGCAGACCTTGAATCGCGCCTGGACCTTCCTGGGCTTCGAAGCCCTGGCCGCCGCCGGCATCGAAGACTTCTGGTCCAGAGCGACGGCGGCGTGGGCGCAACGCTTTCCCTGGCCCGGTCCGGAGGGCGATGGTTTCAAATAAACCACACATCGGGTGAGCCAGACTGCTCATTGCCGCAATTATCAGGCGCCATAGCAGCAGAGCGCCCGGGCCCCTGCGGCCCTAGGGAAAAAACAAGCTTCTCACAGGGCCGGAGCGCCTGTCAGCCCAAGAAAATCCCCATTTGCCCCGCACCGTAAATCAGCGTAAAGTCTGACACAACGGTTACCGAACCACCCAGCCTTTTAATCACTTAGGACGGCAACCTTATACACATGTTTGATATCCTGGTTTACCTATTCGAGACGTACTACAACCCCCAGGCCTGTCCCAAGGCGGAGGTTCTGGCCCACAAACTGGCCGCTATCGGCTTTGAAGACGAGGACATCAACGACGCACTCAGCTGGCTGCACGCCATGGGCGAGACATCGTCCCAGTGCCAGCCCCTGCAACAACGAAGCGACGCCAGCCTGCGCATTTTCTCCGACCACGAACAGCATGTGCTGGGCGCCGAAGCCATGGGCTTCATCACTTTCCTGCAGAACTCGGGCGCCTTGCCCGCGCACCTGCGTGAAATCCTGATCGAAAGCGCGATGGCGGTGGACGAAAGCCCCGTGTCGCTGGACAAGATCAAGATCGTCGCCCTGATGGTGCTCTGGAGTCACGAAGCGGAGATCGATCACCTGATCTTCGAAGAACTGCTCAGCGACGACTCCACGCGCCTGTCCCACTGAACCCGAACCCGAACGACAAAGCCCCGCGCAAGCGGGGCTTTGTCGTTCGGGCGCCGCCCCCGCCGGCGCGGACCCGGGCGCCAGTTCAAGGTATTTACATCAGTTGCCCAAACACCA
>JAFACG010000015.1 GCA_023425645.1 Pseudomonadota bacterium | reverse complement strand
TCGGCGACGCGGAGCGAGGACAAAAGAAGGTCGGCAGTACGGGGCAGCGCCGGGCAGCTGCTGAAGTGGAAATGGACACAGCTTAAACTAACCGGCTGAGTGTCTTGACTAATGGGTCCACTTTAATCCTCGATGCCGCTCTGTGATTCGTCGCTCACTTTTACATGCCTAGCAGGCGAATGTGAGCTTTGTTCGTGAGTTGGTGGCTTGTCGGTCCACCCAAGCTTCATCATGCAACCTTTCATGATCTTGTCCTGGGCCCGTCGCGCTCGTATGGATGCACCAATTGCTGCACCTTGTGCAAACCCTGATGAAAACGATGCTGCTGGGTTAGGCGTTACGGAGCCTGAATAATTACTTGTGCGAAATCCACCTGAGCCATATGAGGTGATCGTACCGTTAATGTTGTAGCTTTGTTGCGCAGGAGAGTAGACGCGAACTTCGGGCATGGGTGCGGCACCATGTGCGACCTGTGTGCAGTAGCCCTCGTCGATTGCTTTTTGTCTCGCCATCAAGGCGGTGTCGTTGGCAGAGTAGTTGTGGTTGTACCAGTGAGTGTTGGCGCATCCTGCAAGTAACCCGATAGCGAATGCGCATCCTGCGATTATCTTTATCATGACAGCATCCAATGAGATTGAAAGGCAGTAGAGTTACATACTGTAGTATAGAAAGCAGTAGTCCGCCACTCTCCGTGCATGAGCACGAATATTGTTTCCACACCCACAGCGGCACGTACCCGAATCGCGGTAAATCTGAAACGGCTACGTACCGAGCGAGGCTTGAGCCAGGAACGCATGGCCGAGTTGGCTGATTTTCATCGAACCTATGTCTCTCAGCTTGAGCGCTGCGTGACCAATATTAGTATTGATGGTTTGGAGCGTATTGCTCAGGCACTGGAGGTCGATGTGGTTGACCTGTTGGCTCCGGTATCGGGAAGCAAGAAGTAAGGAGTAAGGAGTTGCTGGTGTAGCGGGCACCAGGGCAAAGGCGGATTTCGCCCTGTTCTGTCATCTGTCACCTAGCCCAGCCGTCTTTAGCCTCTCATGCTGACGAGAGGGGCTAGGTAGTGACGCTATGGCCGCTAAAGTCTACATAGCGGCTACACGGAACCAGAAAAGCAAAACGCCACCCGGTTAGGGGTGGCGTATGTGCTTGATAACTATGGTGCCGGCTAAAGGAGTTGAACCCTCGACCTTCGCATTACAAGTGCGCTGCTCTACCAACTGAGCTAAGCCGGCGAACTGGGGATTATAACGGGCTTCTGCGTGAACAGGCAATCAGGCCGTGGAATGCCGGGAGCGCCTCTCCGAGAGGGGCTGCCGGAAGGTTCATGCTTTCTGGTTATAAAGGAATGATGAAAAGTTCGTTTTAAATGCTTTATCCCCTACTCATAATGAAATCCATCAAGGCTTTGGTTATATACGCCGGGCCGCAGAACACTTTGTGATGCTACGGGCCCGCATCGGGCTCCCAGGGGAAAAACATGAAATTGAAGTCCGTGGTCGGTTCCGCTCTGCTTTTGTCTTCGCTGCTGGGCGGCGTGGCCGGCGCGCAGGTCACCTTGCTCAACGCTTCCTTCGACGTGGCCCGCGAGACCTTCGCCGCCATCAATCCCAAGTTCGTGGAGCACTGGAAAGCCACCACCGGCCAGGACATCAAGATCGACCAGTCGTTCGCCGGCACGTCCCGCCAGGCCCAGGACATCATCCAGGGCAAGAAGGTGGACACGGTGACCTTCAACCAAGTGACGGACATCGAGTTCCTGGCCGAACGCGGCGCCGTGGCCAAGGACTGGGCCAGCAAGTTCCCCAACAACAGCTCGCCGTACTACAGCACCATCGCCTTCCTGGTACGCAAGGGCAACCCCAAGAACATCAAGTCCTGGGATGATCTGGTGCGCGACGATGTGAAGCTGGTGTTCCCCAACCCCAAGACGTCCGGCAACGCCCGCTACACCTACCTGGCTTCCTGGCTCTACGCCAACGAGAAGTTCGGCGGCGACCAAGCCAAGATCAAGGATTTCGTGCGCAAGGTGCTGGGCAATGTGGAGAGCTTTCCCACGGGCGGCCGCGGCGCGACGGTGGCCTTCGCACAGAACGGCCAGGGCGACGTGCTGCTGACCTTTGAATCCGAAGTCATCAATATCGCCGGCAGCGACGAGTTCAAGGGCAGCGAGCTGGAAATCGTGGTGCCGCCCGTCAGCGTGCTGGCCGAGTTCCCGGTCGCCGTGGTGGACAAGGTCGTGGACCAGAAAGGCACGCGTAAAGAAGCGACGGAATACCTGAAGTTCCAGTACACTCCTGAAATCCAGCGTCTGCTGGCAGGATTCAACTATCGGGTGACTGATCCTGCCGTGGCGAAGGAATTCGAATCCAAATACGCGCCGGTCAAGCTGATCAACCCCACGGACGTGCTGGGTAGCTGGAAAGACATCCAGAGCCAGCATTTCGCAGCCAACGGCATTCTGGACCAATTGCTCGCGAAATAACCGATGACCCGTTCCCTCGTGGACCCGACCGCAGCGCCCCTGGCGGCGCCTGCGGTCAAACCCGTCTTTTTCCTGCGCCGCCCCGTCATCCCAGGTTTTGGCCTGAGCTTCGGCTTCAGCGTCCTGTATCTGTCCATCATCGTCCTGCTGCCGCTCTCGGCGCTGTTCATGTATGTCAGCGACATGAGCATGGCCGACTACTGGCGCGCCGTCACCGACAAGCGCGTGCTCAGCAGCTACCAGGTCACCATCAGCGCGGCCTTCTATTCCACGGTGATTGCCAGCGTGGTGGGCTTCATCATCGCCTGGATCATCACGCGTTTCGATTTTCCGGGGCGCCGGCTGATCGACGCATTGGTGGACCTGCCGTTCGCCCTGCCGACCTCGGTGGCCGGCCTGACCCTGGCGACCCTGTTCGTGCCCGGCGGCTGGTTCGGCCAATTCCTGCCCGAAGGCTGGAGGATCGCCTACCAGTATCCCGGCATCGTGGTCGCCATGACCTTCACCAGCCTGCCTTTCGTGGTGCGCATCGTACAGCCGGTGATCGAGGAGCTGGGCGATGAATACGAGGAAGTCGCCCAGACCCTGGGGGCGACGGGCTGGCAGACCTTCTACAAGGTGGTGTTCCCGCCCCTGATCCCGGCCATGGTGACCGGCGCATCCCAGGCCTTCATACGCAGCCTGGGCGAGTTCGGCGCGGTCATCATGATCGCCGGCAACATTCCCTATAAAACCGAAGTGTCCTCGCTGATGATCTTCGTGCGCCTGCAGGAATTCAACTATCCGGCGGCTGCGGCCATTGCTTCGGTGATTCTGTTGGCGTCCCTGCTGCTGCTCTTCACTTTGCAGCTGGTGCAGAACCGCCTGCTGGGCTGGCAACGGAGGGGCGCATGAGAAAAGCACCCAAGAGTCTGGCGGATCGCCTGATCCTGGCCGTGGGCATCGTGCTGGTGCTGGGCCTGCTGGTGGTGCCGCTGCTGCTGATCTTCTCCAAGGCCCTGGGCGACGGGCTGCCGGCCTTGTGGTCCAACCTGCGGGAAGACTTCATGCTGCACGCCATCGGGCTGACGCTGTTCGTGGCGGTGGTGACGGTGCCGCTGAACATGGTCTTCGGCATCCTGCTGGCCTGGTGCCTGACGCATTACCAGTTTCGCGGGCGGCGCCTGCTGAGCACGCTGGTGGACCTTCCCTATGCGGTCTCGCCCGTGGTGGCCGGCCTGTGCTACCTGGTGGTCTATGGGGTGGAGACGTCCCTGGGCCAATGGTTCAGCGGTCACGACATTCAGTTGATGTTCGCCTGGCCGGGCATCGTCATGGTCACGATCTTCGTCACCACGCCCTATGTGGCGCGCATCCTGATCCCGGTCATGCAGGCTCAGGGTTCGGATGCGGAAGCCGCGGCGCTCAGCCTGGGCGCCAATGGATGGCAGATCTTCTGGCATGTCACCCTGCCCGACATCAAGTGGGCGCTGATGTACGGCGTGGTGCTCACCAATGCGCGCGCCATCGGCGAGTTCGGCGCGGTGTCGGTGGTGTCCGGCACCATCATGAACCAGACCCTCACCTTGTCCCTGCTGGTGGACCAGCTCAACAACGACAACAAGGCCGCTGCCGCCTTCACGGCCGCCGCCCTGCTGGCGACCTTCGCCATTGTGTCGGTGATGCTCAAGAGCCTGCTGGAATGGCGCGTGGCCGCCGCACGGCGCCGCAACCAGGCCGAGGCGGTGCAGACTTGAGGAAGTTCAGCCCCAGTCAGTGCGTGGCCTTCGTGGGCGCCTGTAACGGCATTTTGTATCGATATGGCCTGCTTTGATGTCCGACTGGACGCGTGCCGGGAGCGCTCAGATAAATCCGCTATTGTCGTCAGATCGCTGCGGGAAGGGGGGCGGTAAAGTGGACCCATTAGTCAAGACACTCAGCCGGTTAGTTTAAGCTGTGTCCATTTCCACTTCAGCAGCTGCCCGGCGCTGCCCCGTACTGCCGACCTTCTTTTGTCCTCGCTCCGCGTCGCCGA
>JAFACG010000023.1 GCA_023425645.1 Pseudomonadota bacterium | reverse complement strand
CCCCCCGCCGGGGGGGTTTGGGGTGGGGCGCGCCGCCCCGGCCGGCGCGGACCGGGGCGCAGGTTCAAGGTATTTCCTGCAGTTGCGCATCCAGCATGCGGCGCAGCAGGGCCTGCCCGCCGTCGGACACGGCAAACTCGCCGTAACGAGCCTTGTCGAAGCGTTCGCCCGTGCCTTCCGCAAAGAACCAGGCGTCCGTACCCGGAGTCCAGCCCGACTGGCGACGCTTCAAGCTCAGGCGCACGGCGTCCTGCGGCTCGGCCTGCTGCTCCACGCCCAGCCAGCGCGATTCTCCGTCCAGGTCCACATGCACTCCGCGCAGCTGCGCCACTCCCCGCTCGTCCAGCTGCAGGCTGGCCTGCAGCCGCCCGGCCTGGCGCACAGCCTGCTCCTGTTCGAGCGGCAGCCCGCCGATCAGGGCCGACACCTGCTGGGAGATGGCGAAGTTCAGCGCCATATAGTCGCCCTGCATCAGAGAACGGGGATCCACCGGCGCCAGCTCCAGCACCACGGGGCGGCCGCCGGACAGGATGCGTTCCTTCTGGACGATGACGGCATTGGCCACGCCCAGGACCAGCGCCAGACCGGCCAGCACGCCGGCCACGACTCCCCGAGGCGGGCTGGCCGGCGCAGCGGCCTGCCCGTCAAGGCGCCGTTCCCGGCCCAGCCAGGCCAGGACCACGCAGCCGGCTCCGGTGGCCAGCAACAGCCAGGCCTTGTCCAACAGGCTGATGTCCAGCAGGTAGTAAAGCCGCCACAGGCTGAACAGCCCCAAGGCCACGCCCACGGCCAGCAGGCTGAGATAACGCCAGGCATAGGCGGCCAGGATCCAGCTCAAGGCCAGGGCCACGGGCGGATAGGGCAGCCAGGCCGCGCACAGGGCCGCCAGACCGGCAAAAGCGACCAGGCCGACCCGGGGGCGCTCACGCCAGTCCCGCCAGTACAGGCCCAGAATGAACAGGGGCAGGATGGACACCAGCACATCGACCGCATTGAGGGGCGGGCGCTCCAGGTAGGCGCTCAGACCCCAGCGCACGGCTTCCCAGGCCACGCTGCGCCACAGGCCATGCAGCATCAGCGCCCAGAACAGCGGCATCCAGAAGGAGCCGCGGTCCGCCTGCTTGAAACTGCGGTGCCCCAGCCAGAGCGCCAGCAGGAAGAAAAGCAGGCCCGGAAGGCTCAGCAGCCAGCCCGGCGGTTCCTGCATGCGTTCCAGGAGGCGGTCGATGAACAGGTATTGCAGGCCCAGCAGCGCCCAGGCCGCCAGCAGGAAGCGCAGCACGAACTGGCCGCGCGCCTGGCGGTACAGCAGGCCGGCGACCAGCACGCCCAACAAGGCGCTGACTTCCCGCGGCCATGGATAATAGCCGTCGATGAGCGGGGCGCTGAGCAGCAGCACGGCGCACAGCACCCAGCCGCCCACCAGATCGCGGCGCGCCAGGGTCTGGGCGCGGACATACAGCAGCGGCGAGGCCAGCGCCATCACCGCGCCCACCACGCCCATGGCCTCGATGCTCAAGTCCAGCGACAAGGCCAGATAAAGCAGCACCAGCAGGGGCAGGACGATGTAGAGCACCAGCTTGACCACGCGCAGATACCAGGGATAGTGCTCGTCGCCCGCGGGGTCAGCTTCGTCCCCGCCGGCGGCTGGCCGCGCATGCTGCCAGTGCGCCAGATGCAGCTGCAGGACGCGCAGCAGGCCCAGGCCCAGGGCGATCAGCACCGCCAGGGCCAGCAGGAAGGAGCTGTCGACCAGATAATCCAGCACCAGCGCGAACACGACGCCATAGGCGCCCAGCAGCGCCACCGCCGACATGAACAGATCGCTGCGCCACAGGCGATAGAGCCCGTAGAGCGCCAGGTACAGGCCCAGCGCCGGCCACAGCCCCTGCTCGATCGCCAGGAGGGCGATGAAGCCGGCCACCGCCACGGCCGCGGACCGCGCCAGCAGCCGCCAGGGATCATGACGCGGCCGCCACACGGTTTCCGCCGCCAGGAGCAGCAGCGCATTGAGCCCCAGGCCCAGCCAGATCGGCCACGTTTCTGCGCCGCCCGCCCAATACGTCACCTGCGTGTCTATCCATAAGTACAGGGCGGCATTGAGCACGACCAGCCAGAGCACGGACAGGAACACGCTGCGCACCGTCAGCACCCAGGGCAGGATGAGGGCGGCCCACAAGGCGAACAGCTGCCAAGGGTCGGCCCCCGTCTGGTAGACCTGGCCGATCAGCGCGAACAGGCCGCCGCAGCCCACGGCCGCCAGCCCGGTCAGGGCCGCGGGCCCGCCCAGATCATGGGACCAGCCGCCCTGGCGCCGCCGCATCAGCAGCGCCAGCAGGGCGGACAGGGCCAACGCCCCCTGGGCCAGCGCCAGCCTGGCCGTCGGCCCCCAGCCCGGCCAATTGGCGGCGATCCAGGTGATCAAACCGCTGGCCAGCAGCAAAACCGCCAGCCCCCAGGCCATTTTTGTCAGAAAGACTCGCCAGTCCGACGGCCATACGTTAGTCTTGTCAGGTCTCATAACTTGCATAGAGCGATTGGCACCTCGTATCATCCGCGCTATTGCCGCGGAATTGCTGTCACTGGAATCATATGGATAAAACACTCATCATTGCCGAGAAACCTTCTGTCGCCGTAGATATATCACGGGCATTGGGCGGTTTCACGCGAGAAGGTGACTATTTTGAAAGCGATCGCTATGTGCTGGCCTCCAGCATCGGCCATCTGCTGAGCCTGGTGGCTCCCAATGATCCCGTGCGCGGCAAGTGGAGCTTCACGCATCTGCCCGTGATTCCCCCGCAGTTCGAGCTCAACCCCACCGACAAGAAATCGGCCGAGCGCCTGAAGCTGCTGGTCAAGCTGATCAAGCGCAAGGACGTCACCGCCGTCATCAACGCCTGTGACGCGGGACGCGAGGGCGAGCTGATCTTCCGCTACATCATGCAGTACGCCGGCGCCAAGAAGCCCGTGCAGCGCCTGTGGCTGCGTTCCATGACGCAGAGCGCCATCCGCGAGGCCTTCGAGAACCTGCGCGACGACGAGGACATGAAGCCGCTGGAGTCCGCGGCCCGCTCGCGCGCCGAAGCCGACTGGCTGGTGGGCATCAACGGCACGCGCGCCATGACGGCCTTCAACAGCAAGGACGGCGGCTTCTTCAAGACGCCCGTGGGCCGCGTGCAGACGCCCACCCTGGCCATCGTCAACGAACGCGAGAACCGCATCCGCCAGTTCGTCTCGCGCGACTACTGGGAAGTGCACGCCGACTTCGTGGCGGCCGCCGGCCTGTACACCGGCCGCTGGTTCGATCCCAAATTCGTCAAGGACGAGCACGACCCGGAAAAGCGCGACTCGCGCCTGTGGTCGCTGCCCGCCGCCCAGACCATCGTGGCCGCCTGCCGCGACAAGCCGGGCGTGGTCACCGAGGAATCCAAGCCCAGCACGCAGATCTCGCCCGCGCTGTTCGACCTGACCTCGCTGCAGCGCGAGGCCAACTCGCGCTTCGGCTTTTCCGCCAAGACCACCCTGGCCCTGGCCCAGACCCTGTACGAGCGCCACAAGGCCCTGACCTACCCCCGTACGGATTCGCGCTACCTGCCCGAGGACTACCTGGGCACCGTCAAGGACACCATGCGCGCCCTGGCCGACAGCGCCACGCCCGCCGCTTCCGTCCAGCCTTTTGCCAGGACCGTGGTCCAGAACAACTGGGTCAAGCCCAACCGCCGCATCTTCGACAACAAGAAGGTGTCGGACCACTTCGCCATCATTCCCACGCTGCAGATCCCGCGCGAGCTGAGCGATGCCGAGAACAAGATCTACGAACTGGTGACGCGCCGCTTCCTGGCCGTGTTCTTCCCGGCCGCGGAATTCAAGGTCACCACCCGCATCACGGAAGTCTCGGGCTACCACTTCAAGACCGAAGGCAAGGTGCTGGTCTCGCCGGGCTGGCTGGCCATCTACGGACGCGACGCCCAGGGCGAGGACGCCTCGCTGGTGCCGGTGGCCGAGGGCGAGAAGGTGCGCACCGAGGACATCGCCCCCAAGGGGCTGGCCACCAAGCCGCCGGCGCGCTTCACCGAAGCCACGCTGCTGTCGGCCATGGAAGGAGCCGGCAAGCTGGTGGACGACGAAGCCCTGCGCGAAGCCATGTCCGAGCGCGGGCTGGGCACCCCGGCCACGCGCGCGGCCATCATCGAAGGCCTGCTCAACGAAGGCTACCTGCGCCGCGAGGGGCGCGAGCTGGTGCCCAGCGCCAAGGCGCGCCAGCTCATGACGCTGCTCTCGGGCCTGGGCGTGAGCGAACTGACCTCGCCCGAGCTGACCGGCGAATGGGAGCACCAGCTCAAGCAGATCGAGCAGCGCCAGCTGGACCGCGACGTCTTCATGCGCGAGATCGCGCAGATGACCCAGGTGATCGTCAAGCGCGCCAAAGAATACGAGCGCGACACCGTGCCGGGCGACTACGCCACGCTGCAGACCCCCTGCCCCAAGTGCGGCGGCGTGGTCAAGGAGAACTACCGCCGTTACGCCTGCACTTCCTGCGATTTTTCCATCGGCAAGCATCCGGGCGGGCGCACCTTCGAACTGCCCGAAGTGGAGGAGCTGCTGGCCAAGAAGGAACTGGGCCCGCTGCCCGGCTTCATCAGCAAGATGGGCCGGCCCTTTGCCGCCATCCTGCGCATCACCGACGACTACAAGCTGGAATTCGACTTCGGCCAGAACGACGAGGACGAGGACGAAGCCGTGGACTTCACCGGCCAGACTCCGGTCGGCCCCTGCCCCAAGTGCCAGTCCCCGGTGTTCGAGCACGGCCTGCGCTACATCTGCGAAAAATCCGTCGGTCCGGCCAAGTCCTGCGATTTCCGCAGCGGCAAGGTCATCCTGCAGCAGGAGATCAACCGCGACCAGATGGCCAAGCTGCTGAACGAGGGCAAGACCGACCTGCTGGACGGTTTCGTGTCCTCGCGCACCAACCGCAAGTTCAAGGCCTTCCTGGTGCGCCAGGCCGACGGCAAGATCGGCTTCGAGTTCGAACCGCGTCCGGAGAAGACCGCGGCCAAGAAGAGCGCGACCAAGGCCGCCGCCAAGACGGCCGCCAAAAAGACCGCCGCCAAGAAAACGGCGGCAAGGAAAACGGCCGCCAAGAAGTCCGCCTCCACGACGGCGGAATAAGACTGCGCGGTCCGCAAGACAAACGGCCTGCCATTGGGCAGGCCGTTTTTCATGGGGCGCGCGATCAGTACGGGAAGTAGAACAGCGACTTGGCCAGCACCACGATCAGCAACACGTGCACGAAGACGCTGCGATGAATCAGGCGGGAGCGGCGCCCCGTCATGGCGCCGCGCCGGCTCAGGACCATGACGGTGACGAAATGGCCGAACACGCTGAGCGCCAGGACGATCTTGGCGCCCAGCAGCCAGGCGGAGCCGCCGCCCGCCTCGAACAGGGCGCGATGCTGCCAGGCCAGGCCCAGGCCGGCGCCGTACAGGACCAGCAGGACCCAGGGGACGATGCGGCGCGCACGCCGGCCCAGTTCCTGCTCCACCGCGCGCATGGCCGGCTGCGGTACGCGGCGGGCGATGGGCGAGAGCATCAGCACTTCGAAGAACACGGTGCCGATGAAGAACAGGGCGGCCAGCAAGTGCGCCAGGAGCAGGGCCAGATAAGTCATGGAGGAAGCAGGCAGGGCGGACGATGAACTAACGATACACCAGGTCCCGCGCCCATAGGCTGACTTCCGGCACATAGCTGATCACCATCAAACAGGCCACCACCACCAGCACGAAAGGCACCAGGGGTCTGACCAGTCTTTCCAGCGAGATGCCGGCCACGGCGCAGGCGGCGAACAGGTTCACGCCAAAGGGCGGGGTGACCATGCCCAGCGCCAGGTTGACCACCATGATGACGCCGAAATGCGCCGGATCGATGCCGAAATGCAGGGCGACCGGCAGCAGCAGGGGGGCCAGCACCACGATGGAGGCGGAGGTCTCCACGAACATGCCGATGAGGAACAGGGCGGCGTTGACGCCCAGCAGAAAGGTGAAGGGGCTGTGGAAAATCTCGCCCAGCCAGGCTCCCAGGGCGGCCGGTATGCCGGCGCGGTTGAGCAGGAAGCCGAACACCCCGGCGTTGGCGATGATGAACATGATGACGGCGGTGGACACCACCGAGCGGTGCAGCACCTTGGAGAGATCGCGCAGGGTCAGGCTGCGATAGACGAACAAGGCGACCGCCAAGGCGTACATGACGGCCACGGCCGAGGCTTCCGTCGGCGTGAAGATGCCGCCGTAGATGCCGCCCAGGATGATCACCGGCATCAGCAGGGCCAGCCAGGCCTGGCGCAGGGCGGCCCCGAAGCCCAGGCGGCCCTGGCCGTCCTGCAGGCCCAGGCCGTGGCGGCGCGCGTACAGCCACACGTACACCATCAGTGCGCCGCCTATCAGCAGCCCCGGCCCCAGGCCGGCCACGAACAGTTCGCCCACGGAGGTGTCGGTGGACACGGCGAACAGAATCATGGGGATGGACGGCGGGATGATGACGCCCAGCTCCGCGGCCGAGGCCTGCAGGGACGCGGCGAAAGGGCGCGGATAGCCGTGGCGCACCATGGCCGGGATCAGGATGGCTCCCACGGCGAAGGTCGTGGCCACGCTGGAGCCGGCCACCGCCGCGAAGATCATGCAGGTCAGCACGCAGCTGCAGGCCAGCCCGCCCTGGACGCCGCCCACCACGCTCTTGGCGAACTCCACCATGCGGGCCGAGATGCCGCCGGCCTCCATCAGGTTGCCGGCCAGGATGAAGAAGGGCACCGCCACCAGAGGATACTTGTCCAGCGCCGCATACAACTGCTGGGCGATGACCAGGAAGGTCATGCGGCCTTCCCAGGCCACCCCGGCCATATTGGCCAGGCCCACCGCGATGGCCACGGGCACGGTCAGCACGAAGAACAGCAGCATGGACAGAAGCATGATCTGGGGCACGGTGTCTTCTCCGCTACAGGCTAGAGCTGGGTATCGTCCACGACGGCGGGCGCCGGGTTCTCGATCCAGCGCGCCAGCAGGCCCAGCATGGCCAGCACGGCGCCGATCGGGATGGCGATGTACACCCAGGAGATGGACCATTCCAGACTGGGCATGGTCTGGAAACGCACCCGCCAGCTCATCTGCCCGCCCACCCAGGCCAGCAGGCCGAAGAACGCCAGGCAGATCAGCAGCACCACGCCGTCCAGCCAGCGCTGCGAGCGGGTGCTCAGCCACAGGCGCGCAACGTCCACGCTGAGCATGGCGCCCTGGCGCAAGGCCAGGCACAGGCCCAGCATCACGGTCCAGATCAGGGCGGCACGCGACCAGGCCTCGCTCCAGTCGGCGGGCGACTGGAGCACGAAACGGGCGATGACCTGGTAGAAGGCCGCCAGCACGGCCGACAGCAGCAAGGCCTGCGCCAGCCACGACACGACGCGGAACAGCCCCCGGTCCAGGACGGACAGCATGGCCTTCATGGCGCTTACTGCGTCTGGCGGATGGCCTCGACCAGTTCCTGGCCGAACTGCTTGTAGTATTGCGGATAGACGGGCTCGACCGCCTTGGCGAAGGCGGCATGGTCCACCGTATTGACCTGCATGCCTTCGGCCTTGACGGCGTCCACGCCGGATTTCTCGATGTCGTCCACATACGCGCGCATGGCCTGGGCGGCCGCCAGGCCCGCCTCCTTGAACTGCTGCTTGTCCGCGTCCGACAGGCCGTCATAGGCGGCCGGCGACATCAGCACCAGGGCCGGGCCGTACACGTGCGCCGTCAAGGACAGATATTTCTGCAATTGCGGCAGCTTGGCCGACACGATCACGGACAGCGGATTCTCCTGGCCGTCGATGGTGCCCTGCTGCAGGGCGGTGGCCACTTCCGGCCAGGCCATGGGCGTGGCCAGGATGCCCATCTGGCGGAAGGCGGCGATGTGGATGGGGTTTTCCGTGGTGCGGATCTTCAGGCCCTTGGCGTCGGCCGGCGTATTGACCGGACGCACATTGTTGGTCAGGTGCCGGAAGCCCTGCTCGCCCCAGGCCAGCGCCACGATGCCGCGCTTGGGAAATTCCGCCAGCATGTCCTGGCCGATCTTGCCGTCCAGCACACGGCGGGCGTGGTCCAGGTCGCGGAACAGGAAGGGGATGTCGAACACGCCGGTCTTGGGCACGAAGTTCAGGGTGGCGCCCGTGGACACGATGGCCAGGTCTATGGTGCCCAGCTGCAGGCCTTCGATGACCTCGCGCTCGCCGCCCAGGGCGCTGTTGGGGAAGGCCTCGATCTTGTACTGGCCGCCTTTTTCCAGGGTTTGCGCCAGGGCCTTGGCGCCTGCTCCGTAGTGGGAGCTGGTGGACAGGGCGTAGGCCAGCTTCAGGGTGGTCTGCGCCCCCGCCGTGGCCGCCATGGTCAGGCCCAGTGTCAGGGCCGCGGCCAGAAGGCCGTTCTTAATCCGCTTGCACAGCATGACTTCCCCTCCTGTCTGAATGGATCAGATGTATTTAAATCTCAGGCTCTACAGGGCGACATTGGGGTTTCTACGCCCGTGCGCGCCCGAACCGGCCTATTCTTCCACGTACCAGTTGTCCTCGGACAGCATCACCTGCTGGTGCCCGTAGCCGGCCGGCATCATGGGAAAGCAGTTCTCCAGGGCCAGCACTTCCACGTTCAGGAAGAACGGCCCGTCATGGGCCAGGCAGCGCTCCAGCGCGGCGTCCAGCTGGTCGGGCTGGGCCACCCGTTCGGCCTGCCAGCCAAACGAGCGCGCCAGGGCCACGAAGTCCGGCAGCGCCTCGTTGTAGCTGTGACTGTAGCGTCCGTCGTGGATCAGTTCCTGCCACTGGCGCACCATGCCCATGTGGCGGTTGTTGCACAGGATGACCTTGACCGGGGCGCGGTGCTGCACGGCGGTGGCCAGTTCCTGGATGTTCATCAGCACGGAAGCGTCGCCGCTGACGCACACCACCAGCTTGTCCGGATGAGCGATCTGCGCGCCCAGGGCGGCGGGCAGGCCGTAGCCCATGGTGCCGGCGCCGCCCGAGGTCAGCCAGCGGCGCGGCCGGTTGAAGTGGATGTACTGCGCGGCCCACATCTGGTGCTGGCCCACGTCGGTGGACACGATGGCGTCGCGCCCCTCCAGCTGCGCATCCAGGCGCTGCAGCAGGTGCTGCGGCAGGATGGCGTCGGCCTGCGGCGTAACCTTCAGGCATTCCTGGGCGCGCCAGACGCCGATGCGCTGCCACCAGTCGTCCAGCCGTCCCGCGGGCAGGTCATGGGCCGAAAGCTCTTTGCGCAGGGCGCGCAGCAGGGGGTAGCAGTCGCCCACCAGGGCCACGTCGGCACGCACCACCTTGTCGATGGAGCCGGGGTCTATGTCGATGTGGATCTTGCTGGCGTGCGGGCAGAAGTCCGACAGGCGGCCGGTGATGCGATCGTCGAAGCGCGCGCCCACGCAGATGATGAGGTCCGCATGGTGCATGGCCAGGTTGGCCTCCAGCGTGCCGTGCATGCCCAGCATGCCCAGGAACTGGCCGTCCCTAGCCGGATAGGCGCCCAGGCCCATCAGGGTCAGCGTGCAGGGCGCGCCGGTCTCCTGCACCAGGCTGGTGAAGGCGTGGCAGGCGTCGGCGCCCGAATTGATCAGGCCGCCGCCGCCATAGAAGACCGGGCGGCGAGCATGGGAAATCAGGGCGGCGGCCCGCTTGATGGCGGCTTCCTGTGCGGGAGCGGCCTGCGCGGCCAGCGGCTCGGCCTGGTCCGGTTCGGCGGCCTGGGCGGGCGCCGCGGCGATCTGGATGTCCTTGGGGAAGTCCAGCAGCACCGGGCCGGGGCGGCCCTGCGTGCACAGGCGCAGCGCCTTGGCCGCCAGTGCGGCCACGTCCTCGACGCGGCGCACCTGGGCGTTCCACTTGGTGACGGGGCGCGAGATGCCCACGGCGTCGCACTCCTGGAAGGCGGAGGTGCCGATGGCGGTGGTGGCGACCTGGCCGCTGATGCACAGCACGGGGATGGAATCGCACAGGGCGTCCAGCAGGCCCGAGGTGGTGTTGGCCATGCCGGGGCCCGAAGTCACCAGGACCACGCCGGGCTTGCCGGTGCTGCGCGCGTAGCCTTCGGCCGCGTGCACGGCGGCCTGCTCGTGGCGCACCAGGATGTGGCGGATCCGCGGCTCGGCGTACAAGGCATCATACAGCGGTAACACCGCTCCGCCAGGATAGCCGAATATGGTATCCACCCCCTGGGCGATCAAGGTTTCGAGCAAGAGTTGCGCGCCGTTGCGAGCGGTCGGTTCGACTGACATGGTTACGTGGCCCTGCTTGTTTTGTAAGATAGAGATCGCCTTCCAGTTTATTCCTTTTTTACAGGCACATCCCTCATGGTCGCTCAACGCCAACCCTGGCACGTCGTCAAACCTTCGCAACTGCATGGCAACGGCGTGTTCGCCAACCGCGACATCCCCGCCGGCACCCGCATCCTGCAGTACGCCGGCAAGCGGCTGACGCCCGAGCAGGCCGATGCGCTGTTTCCCGTCAACCCGGACGATCCGTACCACACTTTCTTCTTTTCGCTGAGCAGCGGCAAGATCATCGACGGCGGGCAGGGCGGCAACGATTCGCGCTGGATCAACCACTCCTGCGCGCCCAACTGCGAAGGCCACGAGAACAGCGACGGCACGCGCGTCTACATCGTGGCCATGCGCGACATTCCCGCCGGTGAGGAACTGCTGTACGATTACTCCCTGGTCATCGATGACGAGATCACCGAAGAACTGAAACAGAATTACCGCTGCCTGTGCGGAGCCCCCCAGTGCCGGGGCACCATGATCGCCCCCCAGCCGGCCGACGAGCGCCGCCAGGCCGCCGCAGACGAGCTGCGCCAGGCCGCCGCCGAACTGGAAGCCGAAATGGAGCATGCCCGCAACGCCCCTCTGGACGAGGATGCGCCGGCCGGCGAAGATAAGAAGAAAGGCAAGAAGGACAAGAAATCCAAAAAGAAAAAGGACGGCAAGAAGGACAAGAAAGCCGCCAAAAAAGACAAGAAGGACAAGAAAGAAAACAAGAAGAAGTAGGGCGCTTCGCGCCCGCCGGGTCCGCCCGGCCGCAACCCCGTCGCATGGCGGGTTTTTTTTTTGGCTATCGCCAGTTCGCGGGACAGGGGTCGACTGGTCGATAGCCAAGCCGGCCTTTGCAAAGACGCCGTTCAGGAAGTGGGGGGGGCGGCCGCGGGGGGTGGGATGGGGGGGGGGGGG
>JAFACG010000016.1 GCA_023425645.1 Pseudomonadota bacterium | reverse complement strand
CGTTGCATCACTCAATCCTACCCTTGGCCTAGGAGCAATACATAGGCACGGACGGCGCTGCGTTTTCAAGATGCATGCCCATTGGGTCTGTATGGCGAAGCATCGCCGCAGGGTGTGCGATGGCGAGGACGATCATGCACCTGTCGGGGCGATATCCACCAAAGATGAACGCCTGGGGCTCGGAAGTTTCCTGGCGGCGCAGGCTCTCGACCATTCTGCACAGTCCCACGCGCCAGGACGCGCGGCGTTTCCTGGACGAGGTCGCCGCCCCCGCCCTGCGGGCGGTTGCCGACGAGCTCGGCAAGCGCGGGCTGAATGTATCCCTGCACGATGAGCAGGAGGACCAGGCTCAGCTGACGATCGAGGCCGAGGGCCAGCGCAACTTCGTCTACGGCGTGCAGATGCAGGCCCGCCGCGTGGCGAGCTTTACCGCGGCCGCCGCCAAGAATGAGCAGACCCGGCCCCACGAATGGCAGGTGCGCACCGTGTTTGCGGACGGCAGCCGCGGCTACGACCTGATGGGGCTGAGCTCCAGCCAGGTCATCAACGACATCCTCAACCAGTTCGAACGCTACCAGGCCCTGGTCACGTCCGAAGCCACGGCGCTCTACGCCCGCTCGCCGGACCCTCTCTAGGCCGGCGTCTCGGTCCCCGGTTCCCTTTCCAGGATCCGGGGGCCGGAGCCTTGTTCGCCCAGCACGTCCATGGGATTGCGCAGCGGGCATTCATCCATGGACAGGCAGCCGCAGCCTATGCACCGGGTCAGCTCGTCGCGCAGGCGCGTCAGGCGTTCGATGCGCTCGTCCAGGCTGGCCTGCCAGCGTTGCGACATGGCCCGCCATTGGGCGGCCGTGGGCTTGCTGCCGGGCGGCAGGCCGCGCAGCGCTTCGCGGATCTCCTCCAGGGGAATGCCGGTGCGCTGGGCCACCTTGATGATGGCGATGTAGCGCAGCACCACCGACTCGAAACGGCGCTGGTTGCCGCTGTTGCGCGTACTGGCGATCAGGCCTTTCGATTCATAGAAATGCACGGTGGAGACCGGCACGCCGCTGCGCCGGGCCACCTCTCCCACCGTCAGCGCGCGGCTGAAATCGATGTCTTTGCTCATGGTCCAATCCATTGACCTCAAGTTAGCTTGAGGTTTTATAGTCCGGGCACCTGAATAAGGCAAGCCATTCCGGCTGCCATGGTTTTGAACAGGAACCCGTCATGCCCCGTTTCATCCAGACCCTGCTCGCCAGCGCCGCCCTGTGGCTGCTGGCGCGCGTGCTCATCGTGATCGTATTCACCAGCTCCGGCCTGGCCAAGCTGCTGGACTTCCAGCAAGGCGTCCAGGAGATGACGCAGGCCGGCCTCGAGCCGGCCGTATTCTTCAACGTGCTGACCGCCGTCACCCTGCTGCTGGGTTCGGTCCTGGTCCTGGCCGACCGCGCCCTGTGGCTGGGCGCCGGCATGCTGGCCGTATTCCTGGCCGCCACCATCCTGGTGGTGCACACCTTCTGGAACATGGAGCAGCCGCAGGCCATGCTGTCCATGTATTTCGCGCTGGAGCATCTGTCGCTGATCGGCGGCCTGATGGGCCTGGCCATCGCCAGCCATCTGCGCCGCCAGCTGCTTGCGATGCGCGGAGGGCTGCAGGCATGAGCAAACGAACAACATGGGTGCTGATCCCCGTGCTGGCCGGCGCGCTGGCGCTGGGCTGGAGGCTGATGCCCGCTTCGCGGGACGCCCAGGCCGGCGGCGCCTATCCGCCCGCCGTGGTGGAGCTGGCGGACGTGCGCGAGGAAACCGCCCCGCGCCTGCTGCACGCCGTCGGCGAACTGGAAGCCTGGCGGCAGGTGCAGTTGAGCGCGGAAACCAGCGGCCGGATCCGCGACATCCGCTTCGAATCCGGCCAGCCGGTCAAGGCCGGCCAGCCCTTGCTGCTGCTCAACGACGAACTGGAGCAGGCCAGCCTGCGCCGCCAGCAGGCGCAGCTGAAGCAGGCCGCGCTGCAACTGGAACGCGTGCGCCGGCTGAAGGCCGAGCAGGCCGCCACCCAGGAGCAGCTCGACCAGGCTCGGGCCGACCATGACATGGCCCAGGCTCAGGTGCAGCACGACCGCGCCCAACTGGCCCTCAAGCAGGTCAACGCTCCGTTTGCCGGCCGCATCGGCATCACCCATCTGCATCCGGGCCATTACCTGCAGCCCGGCCAGGCCATCGCCAGCCTGGTGGACGACAGCCGGCTGCGCGTGAACCTGACCGTGCCCGAACACGTCTTGCCCGAGCTGAGCGTGGGCCAGGCGCTGACGCTGCAGGTCGACGCCTGGCCCGGCCGGACCTTCCAGGCGCGCATCGCCGCCATCGATCCCCTGGTCGGCGCCTCGCGCACCGTGCGGCTGCAGGCCATCCTTCCCAATGAAGACGGCCGTCTGCAGGCCGGCATGTACGCCCGCGCCCGGATACCTCGTCCTACGGGCGCTCCGGTGCTGAGCGTGCCCGAGACGGCCCTGACCTACACGGCCTATGGGCAGACGGTCTTCGTCGCATTCAAGAACGAACAGGACCAATGGCAGGCGAAGCGGGTGTCCGTGCAGACCGGCGAGCGCTGGGACGAGCGCGTCGAGATCATCCAGGGCCTGGAGGCCGGCGACACCGTGGTGAGCGCGGGCCAGATCAAGCTGCAGGACGGCTCGCTCCTGCAGCCGGCCGTCGCCGGGGAGAACTCATGAATACGCCTTCCCGCCCCGGCTTCACCGACCTTTTCGTGCGCCGGCCCGTGCTGGCGCTGGTGGTCAGCGCCCTTTTGCTGATGCTGGGCCTGTTCGCCCTGCAAAAGCTGCCCATCCGCCAGTATCCGCTGCTGGAAAATTCCACCATCACCATCACCACCGAATACCCCGGCGCCTCGGCCGAGCTGATGCAGGGCTTCGTCACCCAGCCCATCGCCCAGGCCCTGGCCTCGGTGGAAGGCGTGGACTACCTGTCCTCGACCTCGGTGCAGAGCCGCAGCGTGGTGACCCTGCGCATGGAGCTGAACCGGGATTCCACCCAGGCGCTGACCGAAGTGATGACCAAGGTCAGCCAGGTCCGCTACCGCCTGCCCGAAGGCGCCTACGACCCGGTGGTGGAGCGCTCCTCGGGAGACTCCACCGCCGTGGCCTACGTGGGCTTCTCCACCCGGGACCTGTCCGTCCCCGAACTGAGCGATTACCTGTCGCGTGTGGTCGAACCCATGTTCTCCACCATAGACGGCGTGGCCAAGATCCAGACTTTCGGCGGGCAGAAACTGGCCATGCGCCTGTGGCTGGACTCGGACCGCATGGCCGGCTACGGCCTGACCGCGGCCGACGTCGCCCAGGCCGTGCGCCAGAACAACTACCAGGCCGCCCCCGGCATGATCAAGGGGCAGCACGTGCTGAGCAACATCCGCCTGAATTCGGACCTGACCAGCGTGGCCGAATTCCAGGACCTGATCGTGCGCCAGGACGGCACCTCGCTGGTGCGGCTGCGCGACATCGGACGGGTCGAACTGGGCGCGGCCGCCACCGAGACCAGCGCCCTGATGGACGGGCTGCCCGCCGTGCACCTGGGGCTGTTCCCCACGCCCGGCGGCAACCCCTTGCGCATCGTGGCCGGCATCCGCGACCGCCTGCCCGACATCGAAGCCACCCTGCCGCCCGGCGTCAAGGTGGACCTGGCATTCGAAACCGCCCGCTTCATCCAGGCCTCCATCAGGCCTCCATCGACGAGGTGCTGCGCACCCTGACCGAAGCCATGCTGATCGTGGTGCTGGTCATCTATCTGTGCCTGGGATCCATGCGCAGCGTGCTCATTCCCCTGGCCACGATACCGCTGTCCATGCTGGGCGCGGCGGCGCTGATGCTGGCCTTCGGCTTCAGCGTTAATCTGCTGACACTGCTGGCCATGGTGCTGGCCATCGGGCTGGTGGTGGACGACGCCATCGTGGTGGTGGAGAACGTGCACCGCCACATCGCCGCCGGCCGCCCTCCGGTGGTCGCCGCCCTGCTGGGCGCGCGCGAAGTGGCGGGACCGGTCATCGCCATGACGCTGACCCTGGCCGCCGTCTATGCGCCCATAGGCCTGATGGAAGGCCTGACCGGCGCGCTGTTCAAGGAGTTCGCCCTGACCCTGGCCGGCGCGGTGCTGGTGTCCGGCGTGGTGGCCCTGACCCTGTCCCCGGTCATGAGCTCGCTGCTGCTGCCCGCCCAGCAGGACGAGGGACGCATGGCCCGCATGGCCGAACGCGTCTTCGGCGCACTGTCCGAACGCTATGGCCAGGTCCTGGCCGCATCCCTGCGGCATCGCTGGATCACCGGCCTGCTGGCGCTGGCGGTGTGCCTGAGCCTGCCGCTGCCTTATGGGGCCACGCACAGCGGACTGGCGCCCATCGAGGACCAGGCCAGCGTGCTGACCGCCGTCAAGGCCCCGCAACACGCCAACCTGGCCTACGCGCAACGCGACGCCCTGCAGCTGGACAAGGCGTACTGGGCCATTCCCGAGACGGCCGGCACCTGGATCATCGTAGGCACGGACGGGCCGGCGGCCAGCTTCGGCGGCATCAACCTGCGCGACTGGAACAGCCGCGACCGCGACGCCAGCGCCATCCAGGGCGAACTGCAGGGACGCGCCGCCGCCATCCCCGGCAGCAGCATCTTCGCCTTCCAGCTTGCGCCGCTGCCGGGCTCCAGCGGCGGCCTGCCGGTACAGATGGTGCTGCGCAGCCCCGGCGACTACCGCAGCCTGTACGACACCATAGAGCAGGTCAAGCAGCAGGTCCGGGAAAGCGGGCTGTTCGTGGTGGTGGACAGCGACCTGGACTACAACAATCCCGTGCTGCGCGTGGACATCGATCGCAGCAAGGCGGCCAGCCTGGGCATCAGCCTGCGCGACATCGCCGATTCGCTGGCCGTGCTGGTGGGCGAGAACTACCTGAACCGCTTCGCGCTCGAAGGCCGCGCCTACGACGTGATTCCCCAGAGCCAGCGCGACTACCGCCTGACGGCCCAGGCTTTGACGCGCCAGTTCGTGCGCAGCAGCCAAGGCGAACTGGTGCCGCTGTCCGCCGTGGTCCAGGTGAGCACCGACGTGGAGCCCAACAGCCTGCGTCAGTTCAACCAGCAGAACTCGGCCACCCTGCAGGCCATCCCCGCGCCGGGGGTGACGCTGGGGCAGGCCGTGACCTATCTGGACGAACTCGCCCGCGCCCTGCCCGCCGGCTTCACGCACGACTGGCAGTCCGAATCGCGCCAGTACACGCAGGAAAGCCAGTCGCTGGTGCTGGCCTTCCTGGCTGCCCTGGTCGTGATCTACCTGGTGCTGGCGGCCCAGTACGAAAGCCTGATCGACCCCGTCATCATTCTGGTGACGGTGCCGCTGTCGCTGTGCGGCGCCCTGCTGCCGCTGGCGCTGGGCCTGGGAACGCTGAACATCTACACGCAGATCGGCCTGCTGACCCTGGTGGGCCTGATCAGCAAGCACGGCATCCTGATGGTGGAGTTCGCCAACGAACTGCAGGCCAGCCAGGGGCTGGACAAGCCGCAGGCCATCCTGCAGGCGGCCCGCATCCGCCTGCGGCCCGTACTGATGACCACGGCCGCCATGGTCTTCGGCCTGGTGCCGCTGCTGTTCGCCTCCGGGGCGGGCGCCAACAGCCGCTTCGGCCTGGGCGTGGTCATCGTCTCCGGCATGATGATCGGCACCTTGTTCACCCTGTTCGTCCTGCCCACCCTCTATACCTGGCTGGCCCGCGACCATGCCCGCCAATCCGATACGCCGCGCGCCCGGGCCCTGGCGCAGGCCCTGCATGCTTCGACAGGAGAATCCTGATCCATGACGCCATCCATTTTGACCACGCGCCCGCGCTTCGCCATGACCGCCGGCGCCCTGGCGCGCCGCCTTGCGGCCCTGCTGCCCGCCTTGCTGCTGGCCGGCTGCGCCGTCGGGCTGGACAGCTCCGTGCCCAGCGCCCCCGCCCTGGCCGACAAGGACTGGAGCGCGCAGTTCGCTCCCGCTGCGGCTGCCGCGCAGCGCCCGGCCTGGTGGAGCTTGCTGCAGGATCCGCAACTGGACGCGCTGATCGCCGCCGCCCTGGACCATAACCTGGACATCGCCCAGGCCCGGGCCCGCTGGCGCGCCTCCCGCGCCCTGGTGGACGAGCGCCAGCAGGACAGGCTGCCTGCCGTCACCGCCCAGGCCCGCCACACGCGCAGCGGCTCGCAGTTCACAGCGCCGGACGGCACGCTGGACCATGCCGTCACGGAGAACTGGCGGCTGGGGCTGGACGCCGCCTGGGAAATCGACCTGTTCGGCCGCCTGGAACAATTGGCCGCCTCCGCCCAGGCGCGCAGCCAGGCCGCTCAGGACCGACTGGAACTGATGCGCCAGGCCATCGCGGCCGAGCTGGCGCGCCAGTATGTCCAGGCCCAGGGCCTGCAGCGGCGCTTGACGCTGGCGCAGGAAGATGTGCGCAGCTGGGAAGAAACCCGCCGGCTGGTGCGGGCCGGCGTCGCCCTGGGGCGCGAGCTGCCCGAGAACCTGGACAATGTCCAGGCGGGGCTGGAGCGCGCCCAGGCGCAGATCCCGCGGCTGCGCAGCGATCTTGAGCTGGCCCGCCTGCGCATGCAGGTGCTGGGCGGCGGCAGCGCGTCCCCCGTGCAGGCTCCCCTGCCCGAGCCGGCGGCTCCGCTGGCGGCCTCGCTGCCGCTGGGCGATGTGAATGCCATGCTGCTCAATCGCCCCGACGTGCGGGCGGCGCGCCAGGAACTGCTGGCCCGTTCGCACGAGGTCGCGGCGGCCACGGCCGAGCTCTACCCCCGCGTGGACCTGGCCGGCTTCATCGGTTTCTTCGCCCTGCGCGGCAGCAGCCTGGGCCACGCCGCACGCGCCTTCGAGCTGTCGCCCGGCGTACAGTGGCCCGCGCTGCGCCTGGGCCACGCCCGGGCCCGGCTGCGCGGCATGCAATCCTTGTCGGACGAATCACGCCTGCATTACCAGCAAGTCGTCCTGCAGGCCCAGGAAGAAGTCCAGGGCGCCCTGCACAGGCTGACGCAGCACCAGCAAAGCCTGCTGAGCCTGACGCGCGCCGCCGCCCACCTGCAGGCGGCCCATGACCGCGCCCTGGCCCGCTACCGCGCCGGTGCGGGGCAATACCTTCAGGTGCTGGAAAACCAGCGCAGCCTGAACCAGACCCGCCAGGAACTGGCCCAGGCCGAAACCGGTTCTTACCTGAACGTGATCGCCCTGTACCAGGCGCTGGGCTGGGGCGCCCCATAAGGACATGGCCTTGGAAACCATAACGTCATAATCGTCGGACACCATTAATTAATGAAAACTTGGTAGTTAAAGCCTTCTCCGCTGTCTGATTCAATGAATCGGACAGCGCCCCCGGGCCCTGTGCATCCGCAACACACAGCCCAACAGAGAATGCTCATGACCCGATTTCTTTCTTCCTTCCCGGCCGCCCGGATGCCGGGCATGCCGGCCTGCGACATCGCCGACCTGAAAATTGGCGTGGTTCCCGGCACCATGAATCGCCTGCGGATCCACGACATCAGCGCCAACCCGTGCCTGCGTCCGGCCCAAGCATGAGCGCCGCCCTGAACCCCGCCCTGGCCCTGCCCCGAGGCGACACGAACGCGCGCGCTGCCGCGCTCGCCCCGGCGCGCGGCGCGGGCAGCGTCTCCTTCGAGCAGATCGACAAGATCTATGCGTCCGCGAACGGGCCTGTGCATGCCCTCAAGGACATCAACCTGGACATACCCGCCGGCAGCATCTACGGCATCATCGGGCGCAGCGGCGCGGGCAAGTCCAGCCTGCTGCGCACCATCAACCGGCTGGAGACGCCGACCCGGGGCCGGGTGCGCGTGGATGAAGTGGACATAGGCCGTCTGAACGAGGCCCAGCTGGTCGCGCTGCGCCGGCGCATCGGCATGATTTTCCAGCACTTCAACCTGCTGTCGGCCAAGACGGTCTGGGAGAACATCGCCCTGCCGCTGCAGGTCGCCAACGTGCCGCGCGCCGACATCGCCGCCCGGGTGGACGAGCTGCTGGGCCTGGTAGGCCTGCAGGACAAGCGCGACAGCTATCCCAGCCGCCTGTCCGGCGGCCAGAAGCAGCGCGTGGGCATCGCGCGGGCGCTGGTGCATCATCCCGAGATCCTGCTGTGCGACGAGGCGACCTCGGCGCTGGATCCCGAGACCACGCATGCCATCCTGCAATTGCTGCGCGGCATCAACCAGCGCCTGGGCATCACCATCGTGCTCATCACCCATGAAATGAGCGTGATCCGCGCAATCGCCGACCAGGTGCTGGTACTGGAGCGCGGCGAGATCGCCGAGCACGGCGAGGTCTGGAAGATCTTCGGCAATCCCCGCCATCCGGCCACGCGCGCCTTGCTGGCCCCGCTGCAGCACGACCTGCCGCCCGATCTGCGCCAGGCCCTGCGCAGCGAGGCGCCCGCGGCCGGCGGCGAGCGCCTGCTGCAACTGAGCTACAACGGACGCGACCGCCTGGAACCCGATCTGCTGGCGCTGGCCCAGGCCCTGCAGGCGCCGCTGCGCCTGGTGCACGGCGGGGTCGACCGCATCCAGGGTCATGCGCACGGACGCCTCATCGTGGCCGTGCCGGCGCACGCCGCCCTGCCGCCCTTGCGCGCCCTGACCGAACAGCCTGGCGCCCTGGCGCACGGGATCGAGGACCTGGGCTATGTCCCGACCCATTGAAACGCAGGTGATGGCCTCCCCGGCGCCATCGCCTGCGTCACACCCCTGGCGATGCCGACCATCCGCGATGGCTGGCGGCCCTGCGCCGCCCCGGCCCGAACACATCGCCCGGCTCGAGCCCGAGCACAGCCGATGACAATGGCCTAAGGCCGTGCTACAGTGCTTGAAACTGAAATCTTTCCAGATTCCCACTCCATGAACTGTCCCGCACCTTTCTTGCTGAACACCGACGCCGCCTTCCCGGCCGTGTCCGTGCGGGCAGCCACGCCTCCTCCCTCCCTCGTTGTCGTCGTCGCAGACGTACGCAGCGGCGTTCATCCGCCACGCGCCGTCGTCGCAGACGCGCATGTCGCAGACGCGCATGTCGCAAACGCGCATAGCGGCGTTCGCTGCTAAGCCAATCCACTTTCATTCCTTCGCATCGATCATCCGCGCCTCTTTCCGGGCGCGCGCGAAGGCAATTCGAATCTGATAGACAACGAGACATGACTACATCCACATCCCGCGCCCAATGGGGCGCCATGCCGCTGTTCGTGCTGCTGTGGGGCAGCGCCGGCATTTTCACCCGCATCGGGCTGGACCACGGCTCCGTACTGGCCATGCTGACCCTGCGCTTTGCCATCGCCCTGCCCGTCGTGCTGCTGCTGGGCAGGAGCCAGGGCGGCTGGCTGCCGCCCAAGGGCCTGCGCTGGAGCACCGCTGCCGGCGGCCTGCTCATGATAGGCCTGTACTCCCTGTGCTATTTCGAGGCGCTGGGCAATGGCATCACCCCCGGCCTGCTGGCCACCATCCTGGGCGTGCAGCCCATCCTGACCCTGGCGCTGACGGAACGGCGCTTTTCCCCCGCCCGCCTGGCCGGCCTGTGCCTGTCCCTGGCGGGCCTGGTCCTGGTGGTCTACCAGAGCCTGATCCTGACCCGCCTGTCCCTGCCCGGCCTGCTGTTTTCGCTGGGCGCCCTGCTGAGCATGACGCTGGGCGCCATCCTGCAAAAGCGCAGTCCCCAGCCCCCGCTGCAGGCCATGCCGCTGCAATACGCCCTGTCGCTGCTGCTGTTCCTGTTGCTGGGGACCTTCCAGGATGTGCATTGGGACGACACCGCCGGCTTCTGGGGCCCGGTGCTGTGGCTGAGCCTGGTCATCTCCGTGCTGGCGCAGCTGCTGCTCTACCGCATGATACGCAGCGGCAACCTGGTCAACGTCACCAGCCTGTTCTACCTGGTGCCGGTGGTCACGGCCGGACTGGACTACCTGGTGCTGGGCAATGCCTTGCCCTTGACGGCCGGACTGGGCCTGCTGGCCATCCTGGCCGGCCTGTCGCTGTCCTTCCGCAAAAGCGGCTGACGCGCATCGACGGCACAGGAAAAAAACACCGGAAATCCGCCCTGGGGTCGGGCGGGTTTCCGGCCGAAAAGTCAGGGGCCTGTTCCTGACATGCCGTTTCACATTTGCTTCTAATAATTGATCCCTTTGTCTGCATGGCATCCGGAATTCCGGATCAGGGCCTGGCTCCGTGCGCGAGCAGCGCCTGCTCGCCATTCCAGGGCGTCGTCTGGTCCGCGCTGGCGGCGCGCGCCTTGGCGACCGCCGCCGCATCCATCTCCGAGGCCCCGTTCTGCCATTCACCGCGAATGTAAGTCAGCACCGCCGCCAGTTCCGCATCGCTGAACTGCTCGCCGAAAGCCGGCATGGCGCCGTTGTAGGTGTGGCCCTTTACCGTGATGGGGCCGTGGATGCCGTGCAGCACCAGCTTGGCCAGCACCTCGGGCTCGCCCTTGACCCATTCGGACCCGGCCAGGGGAGGAAACACGCCGGGCAGCCCCATGCCGGTGGCCTGATGGCAGGCCAGGCACGCATTGGTGTACAGCTGTCTGCCATCCACGGACGCGCCGGGTCCGCTCTCCTGAGGAGCCAGCACCGCCAACGGGCGCCGATCGCCCAGGCCGGCGGCGCTGTCGGGCTGCGCCGTGAAGATGTAATACACCGCCCAGGCGATCAGGGCGCCCACTACGGCGATCACGATGCGGGGAATAGGGTTGTACTGTTCGTGCGGATCCGCATTCTCGCTCTGGCGCGTCTGGATGGGCGGCCTCATTGCATGCGCTCCTTCTGCTCCAGCGTGATGACGGGATAGGTGCGCTTGAGGCTTTGCAGATAGGCCACCAGATCCAGCGCCTCGGGCCTGGCGACCACGACCTTGCCCTGGGGCCCCACGTCCGGCGGCAGGTTCACCACCCGTTCGCCGGGTGCGACCTGCTCCTTGTCCTTGGCTTCGAACAGGAAGCGATAGGCCGGCATATTGCTGCCCGGCGTGTAGGCGCGCGGATCATACAGATGCCCCAGGTGCCAGTCTTCGCTGGGCTGGCGCACGCCGATATTGAACAGGTCCGGCCCGGTGCGCATGGTGCCCAGCAGAGGCGGATCATCGTAGTGATAGTCGCCGGCCACCGATGCCCGGCCCCAGCCCCGGCTCGCATCCGCAACGCCGGCGCCCGTCGTGCTGGGCTGCTGCGTGTGGCAGGCGATGCAGGCATTGGCCCGATACACGGCCCTTCCCCGCAGCTCCTGGCTGGTGTAGGGCTTGAGCCCTTCGGGCGCGGGCTCGTCCTTCAACTGCAGGAACGGCACCACGATCATGGCCGCCGTGGCCAGCGACAGGGTCACCATGGACCCGACGATCAGCTTCAGTTCATTTTCCATTTCAGGCCTTCGCAGCGACACTGCCGCGCTCGGTTACGGGGTTGCGCTCGGTCAGGGCGAAGACGCCGGAACGCAGGATGATCAGCAGCACGTGCAGGGCGAATACCAGATGGCCCAGCGTCATCAGGGCGCCGCCCAGGGAGCGGCCTTGCAGCCAGGGCATGGTGACCGCGACGGAATCCATGAACGAGCGGGCCGGATCCAGCAGCGCCAGGCCCTGCAGCACGCCGCCGATGCTGAGCGTGATCATGTAGACCGCGAAACCGGCCGCCACCAGCCAGAAATGCAGGGAAATCAGGGCGGGACGCGGCCAGGCCGTGTCCAGGATGCGAGGCATGGCGAAGTACACGCCGCCGAAGATGACCATGGTCACGAAGCCATACATGCCCAGGTGGGCATGCGCCACGGTGAAATGCGTGAAGTGCGTGACGGCGTTCAGCGAGCGCAAGGCCTCCAGCGAACCCTGCAGCGAAGCCAGGGTATACATCATGGCGCCGAACACGATGAAGCGCAGCACGGGCGAGTGGCGCAGCGCGCTGAAATGGCCCTTCAGCGTCAGGTGCTGGTTGGCCGAAAAGGCCAGCACGGGAATCACCATCATCACGCTTTGCACGATGGACAGGGTGATCAGCCATTCGGGAATGGGGCCGCCGATCAGATGGTGGGCGCCGACCTGGCCGTAGAAAAAAGCCAGGGTCCAGAATCCCAGCAGGGACAGGTTGTAGGAGCGCACCGGCCGGCCTATGACCTTGGGCAGAAAATAGTAGATGGCGGCAATCGACATGGGCGTGTAGAACAGGCCCAGCACGTTGTGGCCGAACCACCAGTTCATGGTGGCCTGCTCCACGCCGAAGTGCACGCCCGGCGCCTTGGCCACGATATACAGGATGGGGAACCAGAACAGCGCAGCGCCTATGTACCAGACCGACACGTACAGGTGCTTGACCCTGCGCCGCGAGAGCATCAGGGCCAGGGGCATGCCTATCATCATGCCGCCGAAGGCGAACAGCACGCCGATCTGCCAGGGAATCTCCAGCCACTCCATGCCGGCGTTCAGGCCTATGGCCAGAGCGCCCATGCCGGCCACCAGCGCGGCGTTCCACACCAGCCCGCCCACCATGACCAGGCGGCCGCCCAGCAGAGGGGTCTGCAGCAGGCGCGGCAGCATCCAGATCGTCAGCCCCAGCAATCCCATGGGCGCCCAGCCATAGGCCACGCCGTTCAGGTGCAGGGTGCGCAGCCGCCCGAAGCTGAGCCAGGACACGTCGCCCAGGAACTCGGGCCAGTGCAGCTTGAGCGAGCTGATCAGGCCCGCAAACGAGGCCACTACCAGCCAGACCACCGCACAGGCGATCAACAGGAAAGCCGGCAGCGAGCTGGAACGGTCGGCCTCTTCGCGGGCGCGCAGCTCGGCGGCGGCGGCGGTCTGGCCCTGATTCTCGGCCAGGTGGGCGCGCGCTCCCAGGCTCAGGGCCTGGTGCTGCGCCGCGCCGGCGGATGGCTCTTCGGGCCGGCCGATCTCGCCGGCATGGAAAATGGTGCGCGCGCCGCTCACGTCGGCGTCGAACAGGCCTTTGCGCAAGGACCAGATAAACGCAAAAAGCCCGGCAATCGACAGGATAAATGCGGCCAGCAATAGCGCCGTCGGGTTCATGGTATTCCTCTGACAGAGTGGCGCCGGAGCCTTGTCCGGCGCAAACGAAAACACCCGGCAAGGCTACGCGGCCCTCCTCTGCATTCCAAGAATCAGTTGCGGCGCCAAAAACCGTATCAGTTGCATGGAACGCCGCACGTGCGGCGCAGCGCTTGCGTCCGGCGGAAAGCGGATCAGATAATGAAAAAACGCTTTTCCCCGCATTGACCCTATCAGACGCTCCCTGGGACCGCTTGCCATGAAACTCTACGAACGCCTGGCCGATGAACTCGCGCAAGCCATTCACCAGGGCACCTTGTCCCCCGGCGACCGCATGCCCTCCGTGCGCCAATTGATGGACAGGCACAAGGTCAGCGCCTCCACGATCTTCCAGGCCTACTACCGGCTCGAATCGCAGGGCCTGATCCTGGCCATCCTCCAGTCGGCCTCCGAACGCTCCGTCACGCCCCTGGGCTCCGCCTTCCCCAGCCCCCTGTTGTTCCCGCTGGAGCGGCTGGGCCGATTCCTGTCGGCCGGCGTCAAGCAGCAGGATCCCTGGGCCAGCGTGGACGACCTGACGCAGGGACATGCGCCCCTGCGCCGCCAGATCGCGCTGCGCTACCTGGCCGACGGCATGGCGATCAGTGCGGACGACATCGTCATCACCAACGGCGCGCTGGAAGCCCTGAACCTGTGCCTGGCGGCCGTCACCCGGCCGGGCGACATCGTGCTGGTGGAGTCCCCCACCTTCTACGCGGCCCTGCAATCGCTGGAGCGCATGAAGCTGCAGGCCGTGGAAGTGCCCACCCATCCGCGCGAAGGCATAGACCTGGACGCCCTGGAACAGGCCATCCTGCGCCATTCGCCCAAGGCCTGCTGGCTGATGACCACTTTCCAGAATCCCTTGGGCAGCCTGATGCCGGACGCCAAGAAAGCCGAGCTGGTGGCGCTGCTGGCGCGTCATGACATTCCCCTGCTGGAGGACGATGTCTACGGCGAACTGTATTTCGGCGCGCATCGCCCCCGGCCCGCCAAAGCCTTCGACCGCCAGGGTTTGGTGATGCACTGCTCTTCCTTCTCCAAGACGCTGGCGCCGGGCTATCGCATCGGCTGGGCCGTCCCGGGCCGTTATGTGCAGGAGGTGGCCAAGGCCAAGCTGACCACCACGCTAACCTCGCCGGTTCCCACCCAGCTGGCCCTGGCCGGCTACCTGGAAAAAGGCGCCTACGACAGGCATTTGCGCCGCCTGCGCGCGCAGCTGCGCCAGCAGCGGGACGATTTCGCGCAAGCGCTGGGGCGCAGCTTCCCGCCCGGCACCCGAGCCACGCGGCCGGAAGGCGGCTATTTTCTGTGGGTGGAACTGGACAAGCACGCCAACACCCTGGAACTGCACCGCCAGGCCCTGTCCCAGGGAATCAGCATCGCGCCCGGCTCCATTTTCTCCACCACGCATAACTACAGGCACTGCCTGCGGCTGAACTTCGGCCATCCCTGGGACGCGCGCGGGCTTGCCGCGCTCCAGACCCTGGGTGCGCTTTGCAAATCTTCGCGGCCTCAACCATAGCTTCGCTTATTTATTGGCAATAGAAATTAACTACAGCCAAAATCTTGAGAAAAAAAGAAAGAGAAGGTCATACTGAGCATTTGCAGACGCATCCGCGCTGCCTGTCCGGGAGCACGACCATGACGACCAAATTGCGCACCAGGCTGATCGGCGCCTGGCAACTCGAATCTTTTTCCTTCGACCCCGTGGACGGCAGCGACGCCATGCCGCCTCTGGGCCCGCGCCCGACGGGCCTGCTGGTGTACACGGAATCCGGTTTCATGTCGGCCCAGATCAGCGGCGCCAACCGCCCCAAGGTCGCCTCCGGCGACTGGAGCCAGGCCGCCCCCCGGGAATATGCCGCCCTGGCTTCGTCCTACATCGCCTACGCCGGCCCTTTCGAGGTGGACGAAGACAGCCGCAGCGTGACCCACTTCGTGGACATGTCGCTGATCCCCTTCTGGGTGGGAGTTCCGCAGCAAAGACTGGCTCGCCTGGACCGGGACCATCTGTACCTGACCACAGGGCAGCCTCTGCTGTTCAATGGCAAGCTCGGCCACGCCAGCCTGAAGTGGCGCCGCGCCAACACCGCCTGATCCCGATTCCAGGCGCTTTTTTCCGGTGCCGCGGGGCCGTCCGCGCCCCCCGCCGGCCGCATTGCACCCTGCCCAGGACAGGTCTTTACCCATAATCGGGAATTGAGCTTACATCAATCTCAAAAACAGCCAAAACAAGCGACAACTGTCGCTATTTGACAGCAAATAGTCCCGATTTATTTCCACAATACTGCAATGCGATTTTGCCATCATGAAGGCACCTGACAGGACGTCAGACTCTGCTTTCAAAGGATGCGCCCGCCATGCTGAATCGCTCTTCCCGCCCACGCTCCCGTCTGCGCCACGCCGGTTTCTCCTTGATCGAAGTCATGGTGGTGCTGGTCATCATGGGCGTGATGGCCGCCCTGATCGTTCCCAACCTGATGGACCGCCCCGACCAGGCGCGCGCCGCCGCGGCCCGCCAGGACGTGGCCTCCATCATGCAGGCGCTCAAGCTGTACCGCCTGGACAACGGCCGCTATCCGACCCAGGCCCAGGGCCTGCAGGCCCTGGTGCAGAAACCCGCCGGTGTGGACAACTGGCGCAGCTACCTGGACCGCCTGCCGCAGGATCCCTGGGGCAATCCCTACCAATACCTGAACCCCGGCATCCATGAAGAAATCGACGTCTTCTCGCTGGGGGCGGACGGCCAGCCCGGCGGCGAAGGCGGCAATGCGGACATCGGCTCCTGGCTGCGCTGAACCCGATGAATCTCCAGCGCCCCGCTCTGCCCGATCGCCAGCGCGGCGTGGTCGTGGTCAGCACCCTGGCCCTGGTGGCCATACTGGCCATTCTGGCCGGCGCCATGCTCGCTCGCCAGGCGGTGGATACGCGGCGCCTGGAGATCCAGCAGCAAAGCCTGTTCGTCCGCTCCACCCTGGCCGCCGACAGGGAGCGCGCCCGCGCCCTGTTGCGCCTGCACTCCCGCGAACAGGTCGCCGTACGGCTGGACGATCCCTGGAACCGCCCCGTCCGGCGCCGGGCGCTGCACGACGCCGGGCAGCCGCCGGCCTGGCTGTACAGCCGCATCAGCGACGAGCAGGGCAAATTCAATCTGCGCAATCTGGTGCACCAGGGCCGGGTGGACCCGCAGGAAAGCGCGGCCTTCCTGCGCCTGTGCCAGCTATTGGGCATTCCCGCCGCACAGGCCCGCCAGATCGCCCGCCGGGCCGTCATCAGCCTGGTCAGCGAGGATCGCGATCAGTCCGCCCAGAACGCACAGGACCGCCAGTCCTCCTTGCAGGCCGGCCTCGAACTGGGCTTTGCATCCGTGCCGGCGCAGGACCAGGCGCCGCGTCCGCGCATCCTCCTGGACCTGCTGCCCGAACCCGGGCTGGACGAAGCCCTGCTGGAGCGCCTGGGGGAATTCGTCACGATCCTGCCGCGCCCCAGCTGGATCAACGCCAACACCGCGCGCGCCGAAGTCATCGCCGCCTGGGTGCCCGGCCTGTCCCTGGACAAGGCCCGCGCCCTGCTGGCCGAGCGCGACAAGGGCCGCTGGTTCCTCAATCGCGGCGACATCCACCAGCGACTGAACATGCCGGAGCTGGAAGAAAGCCAGCTCAAGCTGGGCATCACCAGTCACTGGTTCCGCCTGGACAGCGCCGTGCGGCTGCAGGATGCCTGGGTCCTGTCACGCGCCTTGCTGTTCGACGACAAACAGCGCCTGCCCCAGATCGTCTGGCACAGGGAGGGGGCATGATCCGCTCCGCCCGAATCGCGCCCGGCGCCCGGCGCGTGCACGAATTGCGCATCCAGCTGCCCGCGTCGTGCGCGGAGTCCGGCAATGCCGTAGACGTGTTCTGGCGGCAGCGTAAAGGCCCCTGGCAAGCGGAGCGCCTCCCCGGCCTGGAAGCCGCGGCGTCTCGCTTCAGGCCCCGCCGCCTGAGCGCCTGCCTGCATCCGGCCGACCTTGCCTCGGCCAGCCTGCCCATGCCGCCCCTGGCGCGCCCCTTGCTGCTCAAGGCGGCCCGCCAGGCCGTGGCGGCGCGGTCCTTGAACGCCCTGGAGGAACTGCTGGTGGCGCATGGCCCGCGCAGCGAGGACGGACGCATGGACCTGGCCTGGACGCCCCGGCAGGCCGCACGGCAACAGGCGCAGCGCCTGCGCCATCTCGGGCTGTCGCTGCGGGCGCTGCTTCCTCCACACGGCCGGCCCGACCTGGCCGCCGGCCGGACGGTATGGGTGGACGGCTGGGCATTGCGTCCCGTCGGCCCGCAACACCTGGACATCCTGCCGCCCGGCCATCCGTCCGCCGGGCAGGAGGCGGCGCCCGGTTCCGCCTTCGCCGTCGCGCACTGGCATTTCCCCCTGAAAGCGCTGACGCCGCAATCCTCGTCGCGCTGGCCGCGCATTGCCGCCGGCTGGGCCGCGGCGGCGCTGGCCCTGTCCCTGCTGGCCGTGCACCTGGACACGCGCCGCCTGGCCGCCCGGGGCCAGGCGCTCAAGCACGACATGACGCAGCGGGTCAAGACGGCCTTTCCGGACATGGGCATGGTGCTCGATCCGCTCCGGCAAGCCCGCCAGCAGATCGAGGCGCGCCGCGACGGCAGCGCCAATGCCATCGGCGACGATCTGTTTTCCTTGATCCAGGCCGCCGCGCCCGTCCTGGACATCGCGCAAGGGCAGATCCAGACGCTGGCCTACCAGCCCGGAACCCTGACCCTGACCTGGCGCGACGGCGCCCGGCCCGCCGAGGCCCGGCTGGCCGCGCTCAGGGAGCAGGCTTCCAACCAGCGGATCACGCTGACTGCCGAGCAAGACAGCCTGGTCATCACGGCCCAGCCGGCACCCATGGAGTCTTCGCCATGAAACCCTTCTTACGCTTGAGCAGCCCGGCCCTGAACCGCTGGATCCGGCCCCTGCAAGGCCAATGGCAAGCCCTTACCCGCCGCGAGCGGCGGCAGCTGACCCTGATGGCCGTGCTGCTGCCGGCCGCCCTGCTCTGGCTGTTCTGGCTGCGGCCGGCCTGGCAGACGCGCCAGCACTGGCAGCAGGAGCTGCCCCGCCTGCACAGGCAGGCGGCGGAACTGGAGCAGTTGCTACAGGAAAATGGCTTCGCTCCTTCGGACCCGGCAGGGCAGCGGGACGCCGGCCCATGGACGGACCGCCTGCAGGCCAGCCTTGCCCGGGCCGGGCTGGCCGCCCAGGTCCGCGTGGCGGAGCCGGACATCCGCCTGGAATTCTCCTCCCCCGTCTCCGCATCCACTCTGCTGGCCTGGCTCGCGCCGGCCGCCGACAGGCTCGGACTGGCCGTGCAGCAGGTCCGCATGGAGCGCGCGGGCGACGACGGCGACGACGCGCTGGAGGCGCCCGTCACCGCCCTGATTCAGCTACAGATTCGCCAACAGCCTTGGGATGGCCCGCCACATGATTCACCTTAAGCCCGTCCTGCCCCGATTGAGCGCCCTTGCCGGCAGCCTGCTCCTGGCGGGCTGCGTGACCACCACGCCGCCGCAGGACTCGGACCTGTTCACCCACGACCCCGACCTGGTCCCCGCCCCGGGGGCCGCGCGCGCACTGCCTCTGGGGCCGGATGACGCGCCCGCGCAACGCAAGGTCCTGCGCCAGCCCGCCCCGCTGCCCGCAGGCGGCGCCGCGCCTTACCGCGGCCGCGGCAGCCAGGGCCAGGACAAGGTGCGCCTGAACTTCAGCAACACCGACATCCAGGAAGTCGTCGCCGCGCTGTCCAGCTTTCTGGATCGCCACTTCCTGGTGGATCCGCGCGTCAAAGGCACGCTGACGCTGCAGTCGGACGGCGAGGTGCCCGCCTCCACCGCGTTCCAGCTGCTGGACGGCGCCCTGCGCCTGCAGGGTTTCGCCATCGTGGACGTGGGCGACGTCAGCCGCGTGGTGCCCATCGCCGACGCCCGCCTGCAAGGCAGCGCCGTCAACGATCCCAAGGCCCTGGGCGGGGTGGCCACGCGCGGCTTCCGCCTGAACTACGAGAAGGCCGACGCCCTGGTCGCCGCCCTGAAGCCGCTGCTGGCGCCGGACAGCGTGCTGACGGCCTACCCCAACAACAATACGGTCGTCATCACCGACAGCGTGGACAACCTGGAGCGCATCGCGGCGCTGATCCAGTCCATCGACACGCCCACGGCCCTGCACACGCTGGTGCTGCCCATCTACAACGGGGTGGCCACCGATATCGCTGCCCTGGCCAACGACATCCTGGAACAGGACGGCAACAACGCACAGCGCGACATCGCCGTCATGGCCGACCCGCGCTCCAACAGCCTCATCATCCGCTCCAGCAGCCCGGGGCACAGCACCCTGGCGCGCAACCTGATCGTGGAACTGGACAATGCCCAGACCGATCCGGGCAACTTCCATGTGGTGTACCTGCGCAACGCCCAGGCGCGCTACCTGGCCGGCGTGCTGCGCGGCCTGCTGACGGGCGAGTCCCCGGACCAGGAACAAGGCGGCAGCGAATCCATGCGCGCCGCCCTGGGCAGTCAACGCCAGGGTCAGGACAAGCCTCGCGCCAATGCCGGCGGCAAGACGGACAAGCAAGGCTTGCAGGATCAGCCCCTGGAGCGCGACACCGGAAGCGGCGCCAGTTCTTTCTCCGCCTCCGGCGTCACCGTGCAGGCCGATACCACCACCAATGCGCTGATCATCGCCGCCCCCGAACCCATGTACCGCAGCCTGCGCCGGGTCATCGACATGCTGGACCAGCGGCGCGCGCAGGTGCTGGTGGAAAGCCTGATCGTGGAAGTGACCGAGAACGACGCCTCGGAGCTGGGCATCCAGTGGATGCGCAACAATGGCCGTTTCATCGGCGGCGCCAACCTGGGCGGGGCCGACTTCAAGACCGGGGCGACCAACACGGTGGACATGCTGCCGCGCGGCCTGTCGCTGGGCATCCTCGACGGCAGCGTCAACATCCCCGGCGTGGGCCAGATCATGAACCTGAACCTGCTGGCGCGTGCGCTGCAGAGCAAAGGCGGGGCCAACATCCTGTCCACGCCCAACATCCTGACCCTGGACAACGAGCCCGCCTCCATCCTGGTGGGCAAGACCGTGCCTTTCGTCAGCGGGCAGTACGTCACCAGCGGCGGCGCCAACAACAACCCCTTCCAGACCATAGAGCGCGAGGAAATCGGCCTGAAGCTGAGCATACGCCCGCAGATCTCGGAAGGCGGCGCCGTCAAGCTGGACATCTACCAGGAAGTCTCCAACATCGACGAAACCACCAAGGTGGAAGGCGGCATCGTCACCAACAAGCGCGCCATCGACACCAGCGTGCTGCTGGACGACGGGCAGATCATGGTGCTGGGCGGCCTGCTGGAAGACCGGGTCACCCGCGGCTCGGACGCCGTGCCGGTCCTGGGCTCCATTCCCATCCTGGGCGCGCTGTTCCGCTATGACAAGCGCGAACGCGAAAAGACCAACCTGATGGTCTTCCTGCGCCCCTACGTCATCCGCGATGCGCAGGCCGGGCGCGGCCTGACCCGGCACCGCTACAACTACATGCGCGCCCAGCAATTGCGCGGCCAGCCCGCCGAACATCCCCTGCTGCCCGACATGAGCGCGCCCGTGCTGCCGCCCCTGCGCAAACCCGCCCAGCCCCAGGCGCAACTGGACCTGCGTCCCGACCAGTGGGAGCAGACCCGCGGGCAGGACGCTCCCGCCACCCGCCAGACCGTCCAGTTGCGTCAGCCTCCGGCTCCGACGACACCCGCCGCCGAGCAGATGCATGCGCGCCTGCCGGCGAACGTGGGCGTGCGCCAATCCCTGGACCAGGACTACGCGGCCTCGCCCCTCGAGCGGCAGGCCATCCTGATCGCCGACTCTGACCAGGAAGCCCAGGCGCGGCGCATCGCCGCCCGCGTGCAGCGCAGCGGCCTGCCCGCCTACGTGCTGGCCGGCCCGGGCGGCAACGGCTACCAGGTGCGCGCCGATGTTCCCGCGCAGGAGCAGGCCCTGGACACCTCGCTCGCGCTGCTGGCCGAGCTGGGCTACCGCGCCCGCCCCCTGGAGTCGCCATGAACGCCCTGACCGAAGCCCATCGCCTGCCCGAGCTGCCCGCCGCATGGTGCCGCAATCACCGGCTGCTGCTGCAGCAGGACCCGCCCGCGCTGCTGATCTGCGCCCGCACGCCGCATTGGGCCATATCCGAAGCCTGGCGACAGGCCGGCGCCGTGCCCGTCCAGTCCGTCGACGAGGCCGCCATGGACAAGCTGCTGAACCAGACTTACCAGGAAGGCAAGGACGCCGCCGCCGTCGTGGACGCCGCCGAATCCGACGTGGACCTGGAGCGGCTGCTGCATGACCTGCCCGCCGTCACCGACCTGCTGGACACCCAGGACGACGCGCCGGTGATCCGCATGATCAACGCCCTGCTGACCCAGGCGGCGCGCGACGGCGCCAGCGACGTGCATTTCGAAGCCTTCGAGACCCAGTCCGTGGTGCGTTTCCGCGTGGACGGCGCCTTGCGCGATGTGGTCTCTCCGCGCAAGGCGCTGCACGCGGCCCTGATTTCCCGGATCAAGATCATGTCGCAGCTGGACATCGCCGAAAAACGCATTCCGCAGGACGGGCGCATCACCTTGCGCGTGGGCGGGCGGCCCATCGACGTGCGCGTGTCCACGGTGCCCACGGTGCATGGCGAGCGCGCCGTGCTGCGCCTGCTGGAAAAAGACGCCGGCCGCCTGCAGCTGGACCGCCTGGGCCTGGCGCCCGACATACGCGCCGAACTGACCCGCCTGATCCGCCAGCCGCACGGCATCGTGCTGGTCACCGGCCCCACCGGCAGCGGCAAGACCACCACCTTGTACGCCGCCCTGGGCGAGCTGGACCGCGGCGTCAGCAACATCCTGACCGTGGAAGACCCCGTGGAGTACGACCTGCCCGGCATCAACCAGATACCGGTGCACGGCAAGATAGGCATGACCTTCGGCGCGGCCCTGCGCGCGGCGCTGCGCCAGGACCCGGACAACATCATGATCGGGGAGATCCGCGACCTGGAAACCGCCCGGATCGCCGTGCAGTCCTCCCTGACGGGCCACGGCGTGCTGGCCTCCCTGCACACCAACGACGCCATCTCCGCCGTCACGCGCCTGTCCGACATGGGCATAGAGCCCTTTCTGCTGTCCTCGTCCCTGCTGGGCGTGCTGGCCCAGCGCCTGGTGCGGCGCCTGTGCCCGCACTGCAAGCAGCCGGACCCGGCCGGCGGACCCGGCCGCTGCCGTCCCGTAGGCTGCGAGGCCTGCAACCATTCCGGCTACAAGGGCCGCACCGGCATACACGAGCTGTTCGTGGTGCACGAAGACATACGCCAGCTGATCCACGTCGGCGGCGAAGAGCCCGCCCTGCGCGAAGCCGCGCGCCGCCACGGCATGCGCAGCATGCGCGAAGACGGTCAGCGCTGGGTGCGGGCCGGCGTCACCACCGCCGACGAAGTCTTGCGCGTCACGCGCGACAGCTAGGGACAGGGTCGGCGAACATGGCGCGCTTCCACTACCAGGTCGCCCAGGCGGACGGAGCCCTGCAGGCCGGCACGCTGGAGGCCGACTCCCTGGCCGCCGCCCGCCAGACGCTGGCCGAGCGCGGCCTGACCATCCTGGAGCTGAAGGAACTGGGCGCCGGCAGCGCCGCGCAGTCCTGGTTCAGCCCCGCCATGAACGCCGCCGACCTGTGCTGGGCGACCCGCGAGCTGGCCAGCCTGCTGAGCGCCAGCCTGCCGCTGGAAGCCGCCCTGACCGCCACCATCGAGCAGGCCGAGCGCAAGACCGTGGCCGCCGCCCTGCAGCACGTGTGCGACCAGGTGCGCGGCGGCATGCGCCTGGCCGACGCCATGGCCGAGCGGCCGCGCGACTTCCCGACCATCTACCGCTCCCTGGTCAACGCCGGCGAGAACGCCGGCGATCTGGCCCGCGTCATGGAGCGCCTGGCCGACTACCTGGAGAACCGCGACCAATTGCGCAGCACCATCATCAGCGCCTTCATCTACCCGGCCATCCTGATGCTGGTGTCCACCGGCATCGTGGTGTTCCTGCTGAGCTACGTCGTGCCGCAGGTGATCGGCGCCTTCGCCCAGGCCCGCCAGGAACTGCCCCTGCTGACCCGGCTGATGCTGCAGGCCAGCCGCCTGCTGGGCGACTACGGCCTGATCGCCTTGCTGCTGGCGGCGCTGGGCATCGTGCTGGCCCGCCTGGCGCTGCAGGACGCCGGCCGCCGCCTGCGCTGGCACGCCCTGCTGCTGCGCCTGCCCGGCCCGGGCGGCTATGTGCAGGGCGTGAACACCGCCCGCTTCGCCAGCACCCTGGCCATCCTGATCGATGCCGGCGTGCCGCTGCTGGCCGCGCTGGATGCCGCCCGCCAGACCTTGGGCAACCAGTATCTGGCGCAATGCGTGCGCCATGCCGCCCAGCAGGTGCGCGAAGGCTCCAACCTGGCTCCGGCCCTGAAGCGCCAGAAAGTCTTCCCGTCCAACCTGATCCACCTGCTGGCCAGCGGCGAGAAGACCGGCGCCCTGGCGCCCATGCTGGACCGCGCCGCCGCCAACCTGTCCCGCGACCTGGAGCGCCGCGCCCTGCGGCTGACCGCCATGCTGGAGCCCATGATGACCCTGGGCATGGGCGCCATGGTCATGATGATCGTGCTGGCCATCCTGATGCCCATCATGGCGATCAACCAGATGGTGCAGTGAAATTGCAAAGGTGGACGGATCAAGAAACACAGCCCTGTCCATCGCTGGAAATACGTGAGCATGGACCTTCCGGTCCTGCGCACCCCGCAAACCGGGCCTGGCGCCTTGCTATCTCCTTTCTGGCGTTGCAGCCCCAGCCTGTGCCTGGAAGACGTCCTCCAATGACCGGGCGTCCAGCAGGCGCAGGCTCCAGAAAGACAACTGCCTATGCCCCGCTTGAGACAGCTGCTGCCGGGACACCTCCGGCAGGCGGCCGAACTTGTGGCGCAACTGACGCTGCAAGGTCTGCCTGGCTCGTGCAAGAGCCTTGGTCCGCTCTGCGGCCCTGCCTTCCCGCAAGCCTTGAACCCGGCCTTGTAACAAGCCTTTCTGCAACCCCTGCGCCTCCCATTGATGAAGCCAGGAACCGGAATGATCGTCGAGCATGGTACGCACGTCCTTTAAATGAAGATGATGGGGAAAGTCCACCTTGGGCAAGCAGCGCGGCAGAATGACTTGATTGATCCAGGCCGCCATGTCGCGCTGCAAGGCCGGTTCGGAGCATACATTCATGAAAGTCTGCAGCAAGCCGCTGACGTGGGCCAGCCCCTGGTTATGCTGGATCCGGCAGATCAGGCCAAACAGGTGCGGCTCCTGCAAGAATCCGATCAAAGCATGTTTTTTAAAGTCGACAAGCAAGAAAGCTTGCCGCGGAATGTGGCGCTTCAGCCACGGGTGAAAAGGCGCCTGGAACAGACGCTGCACGGCGCGC
>JAFACG010000018.1 GCA_023425645.1 Pseudomonadota bacterium | reverse complement strand
GTCTGTGAAAGTAGGTCATCGTCAAGCTCTTATCCGCCAAAACCCCCGCAAGTCACCCTTGCGGGGGTTTTGCTTTTTACGCGCGCCCCAACACAGCGCCCACGCTTTCGAAGCGCGCCGGGGCCGGACCCAGAGCCGCGGCCCGCGGCACCCCAAACGCCTTGCCCGCAAGAGGCGCTGCCCGCTCGGATGCCCTGACGCTCTCCGCCTATCCCATGTTCCGCCACGCCCGCCCCTCGCTCGGGCGGGTTGCTGCGCTTGCCCTTGGTTTCCCTGTGCGGCATGGCCGTCACCTGCTGAACTCCAAGCAGTCTCCTGAAACCACCCATCAAAAATCGTACGCTCGTACGAACGCATGTGTTTGCGCTTCTCAATTGCCAGCGTTCACGCGTAGAATAGTCTAAAAATAGTTTAGAACTAAAGGAGTTGTCGATGGTGGCGGATGTCGTCGCGGATGCAGTGGTGATAGGGGCGGGGCACAATGGCCTGGCGGCCGCCGTGGAGCTGGCCAGCCGGGGCTGGAAAGTAGTGGTGGCGGAAGCCAAGGATACGGCGGGCGGTGCGGTCAGCACCCGGGAGCTGACTTTGCCCGGCTTTCGCCATGATGTCTGCGCCATGAATCTGTCCTCCTTCGCCGGGTCGGCCTTTCATGCGCGCCACAAGGATGCGCTGGCGCGTCACGGCCTGGCCTTTGCACCGGCCCAGCATTGCTTTGCCAGCGTGTTCCGCGATCAGAGCTACCTGGGCGTCAGTGCGGATCTTGAGACGACCCTGCAGCGCATCCGCGCCGTCTCCGAGAAGGACGCGCTGGCCTGGCAGGCGATGCTGGATGATTTTCAGCGCAAGGCGCCCCATCTGTTTGGCGTGCTGGGCAGTCCCATGCCCTCCTGGGGGCTGGCCAAGAGCGCGTGGCGCAGTTGGCGGGAGCTGGGCAAGGAGGGCGTTGCAGAGCTGCTGCAATTGCTTCTGGCCACGCCGCGAGACTTTCTAGACCGGCATTTCGAGAGCGAATCCCTGAAGGCCATGATGGCTGCCTGGGGCCTGCATGTGGACTTCACGCCGGACACGGCGGGCGGGGCCTTGTTTCCCTACCTGGAGTCCATGGCCAACCAGGCTTTCGGCATGGTCATCGGCAAGGGCGGGGCTGACGTCATCATCCATGCCATGACCGGCCTGCTGCGCGAGTTGGGCGGCGAACTGCTGCTGAACGCAGCGGTGCAGCGCATCGAGCAGGAGAACGGCCGGGCCAGCGCCGTGACTTTGGCGGACGGACGGACGCTGCGCGCGCGCAAGGCCGTCATCGCCAACCTGAACCCTCAACTGGTGTTCGGCCGCCTGGTCGACGCTCGGACCGTGCCGGCCAAGTATCAGCAGAAAGTGGACGAGTTCCGCCCTGGCCTGGGCACCATGATGATCCACCTGGCCCTGGACAGCTTGCCGGACTGGAAGGCGGGGTCGGAACTGCAGGGCTTTTCCTACGTGCACCTGGCGCCGGACCTGGCCATGATGAGCCGTGTCTATGCCGAGGCGGCCGCGGGCCTGCTCCCGGCCGAGCCGGTGCTGGTGGTGGGGCAGCCTACGGCTGTGGATCCGGGGCGCGCGCCGCAAGGGCGGCATGTGCTGTGGGTCCAGGTGCGGGTCTTGCCAGCGCAGGTGCGCGGCGACGCCCTGGGACGCATCCCCGCGGCGGACTGGGCACAGGTCAAGCAGGACTATGCACAGCGCGTGCTGGACGTTCTGGAGGGCTACGCGCCAGGATTGCGCGCCAAGATATTGGCCAGCCATGTGATGTCGCCGCAGGACCTGGAGCAGTTCAACCCCTGCCTGATCGGCGGCGACAACCTGTCGGGCAGTCACCACCTGGACCAGAATTTCTTCTTCCGGCCGGTGACGGGCTATTCGCGCTACAACACGCCGATCAAGGGTTTGTATCTGTGCGGCGCCTCCACCTGGCCCGGCGCCGGCACAGGAGCGGGTTCTGGCTTCATGCTGGCGACCCTGCTCGCGGGCTGACAATTCACAAGGCCGGGTATTGGCCACACAAGGAGACAAGAGCATGAGCGAGATGACATTGCTGTCCTATGGCGGCAGCCATGAACAGCAAGTGGAATGGTTCGAGCCTGCGTCCGCAGGTCGCGTTCGGGGATTGGCCATGCTGGTGCACGGCGGATTCTGGCGCGGGCGGTTCAACGCAGGCATGATGCACCCCATGGTCCAGGATCTGCTGGCCGACGGCTGGGCGGTCGCCAACATCGAGTACCGCCGCGGCGGCTGCGGCGGGCAATGGCCCGTCATCCTGGAGGATGTGCAACTGGCCATGCGCCAGTGCCGCTCTCGCTGGGACGGCCGGGATGGCCCGTGCATCGGCATCGGGCACTCGGTGGGCGGCGAACTCGTGTTGCTGGCGGAAAAAGAACAGGATGCCGTGGTGGCCCTGTCGCCGGTGACCGATGTGCCGCGCACACAGCGCGAGGGGCTGGGAGAGGACGCCGCCGTGGAGTTTTTTGGAGCCACGGCCGAGCAGGCCCCGGATGTGTACCGGCAGGCTTCGCCATTGGCGCTCTTGCCCTTGCATCGGCCTGTCTTGCTGGTGCATGGCGATCAGGACGAACGCGTGCCCGTGGAGCACTCCAGGGACTACGTGCGCCAGGCAGGCGGCGTGCATCTGGACTATCGGGAATGGCCGGGCCTGAATCACATGGACATGATTGACCCGGCCGCCGAGCACTGGGCGGACGTCAAGCGCTGGATGCAGGAGCAGGCCGCGCACAGGTCCTGATACGGCAGTCCTGTCCGGCTTGCAGCGCACAGCCCTGCCGGCCGGTCCCGGCGTGGGGCATGGGCCGCGATCTACAGGCCGTTCAGGCGCTGGCGCGCGTGCTCCAGCCGCTCCTGTCGGGCCTCCAGCTCCCGCAGCTGCTTGCGTATGCCGTCGATATGCTCGCGCGCGGCCCGGCGCGCCTGGTCGGGCTGGCCCTGGGTGACGGCGGCGCACAGGCGCGCATGCTGACGGTCCAATTGGCGTTTGGACGATTGATTGGGATACAGGTGCTGCACGGAGACGCGCACCGTGGACAGCATCAGTTCGTTGAACAGGCTGATCATGTGGACCAGCACGGGGTTGTGGGACGCTTCGCAGATGGCCAGGTGAAAGGCGTGGTCTGCGCGGGCGATGTCCTCGGGCGCGCAGTCCTGGGCGTGCAGGTCTTCCAGTTCCTGGAAGCGGCGCCGTATCAGGATGTGGTCGGCCTCGGTGCCTCGGGAGGCGGCCAGCCGGGCCGCCTCGCTTTCCAGCAGCTCGCGCACTTCCAGCAAATCGTACAAGGTGCGTTCCTGCTGCTGCAGCAGATGCTCCAGCGGATTGCTGGCGGCTGACTGGACCAGATTGGCCACGAAGGAGCCCTTGCCGTGGCGTGTCTCGATCAGGCCCCGGGCCCGCAGCAATTGCAGCCCTTCGCGCAAGGCCGAGCGCGATACCGCCAGGCGCTGCGTCAGCAGGCGTTCGGAGGGCAGGGCCTGGCCGGGCTTGAGCACGCTGTCCATGATCAGGGTTTCGATGCGCCGCGCAACCAGTTCAGCGGTGGGCGCGGGCCGGCTGACAGAGGTGGAATCCATAGTGGTCAGACCAGTTTGAGGCCATGGGCGGGAGTGCCTTGTTTGCCTTTCAATGAATTGATTTTAAGACCAAAATTTTCAGTACGAAAATAACTTAGGGTAAAAACTGGTCTGACCTCTTGTCCGGGCACTGGACAAGCACGGTGTCATGACAGACCATGCGGCTCAGGAGACTTTAGCTACAGGAGGCGCCATGAGCTTGCGCTACGACGAACGACTGGACGGCGTGCTTCCCCGCATCGACAGGACGCGGCTGCTGAGCCGCCTGCGCGACGACATTCCGGACCTGGATGTGCTGCATACCGACGAACAGTTGCGGCCCTACGAGTGCGACGGCCTGAGCGCCTACCGCACCCGCCCTTTGCTGGTGGTGCTGCCGCGCGACGCCAGGCAGGTGCAGGCAGTGATGCGCCTGGCTCACGAGATGGGCGTGCCGGTGGTGGCGCGCGGTGCGGGCACCGGCCTGTCCGGCGGCGCGCTGCCCTTGGAGCAGGGTATCTTGCTGGTGATGGCGCGCCTGAACCGCATCCTGCACCTGGATCCGGAAGCCGGCATCGCCCGCGTGCAGCCGGGCGTGCGCAATATCGCCATTTCCCAGGCCGCCCAGCCCTACGGCCTGTACTATGCGCCCGATCCTTCGTCCCAGATCGCCTGTTCCATCGGCGGCAATGTGGCCGAGAATGCGGGCGGCGTGCATTGCCTGAAGTACGGCCTGACCGTGCACAACATCCTGCGCCTGGAAGTCATCACCGTGACGGGCGAACGCCTGGTGCTGGGTTCGGAGGCGCTGGACAGCCCTGGCTTTGACTTGATGGCCCTGTTCACCGGCTCGGAAGGCATGCTGGGCGTCGTCACCGAGATCACGGTGCGGCTGCTGGCGCGCCCTCCCTGTACGGTGGTGCTGCTGGCCAGTTTCGACGAGGTCGAGAAAGCGGCCGACGCCGTGGCGCGCATCATCGCGCAGGGCATCGTGCCCGCCGGCCTGGAGATGATGGACCAGATGTCCATCCGGGCGGCCGAGGATTTCATCAAGGCGGGCTATCCGGTGGACGCCCAGGCCATTCTGCTGTGCGAGATCGACGGCGCGCTGGCCGACGTGCAGGACGATGTGCAGCGCGTCGAGCAGGTGCTGTTCGATTCGGGCGCGCAGGAAGTGCGTCTGGCCCGCGATGAGCTGGAGCGCCAGCGTTTCTGGGCCGGGCGCAAGAATGCCTTCCCGGCGGTGGGCCGCATCTCGCCCGATTATTACTGCATGGACGGCACCATTCCACGGCGACAGCTGGCCCACGTCCTGAAGCGCACGGCCGAGCTGTCCGAGGAGTACGGCCTGCGCGTGGCCAATGTGTTTCACGCCGGCGACGGCAATATGCACCCGCTGATCCTGTTCGACGCCAATGCGCCGGGCGAGCTGGAGCGCGCCGAGGCGCTCGGCGGCAAGATCCTGGAACTGTGCGTGGCGGTGGGCGGCACCATCACCGGCGAGCACGGCGTGGGCCGCGAGAAGATCAACCAGATGTGCGTGCAGTTCAACGAAGACGAGCTGCGTTTCTTCCATGCCGTCAAGGCGGCCTTCGATCCGCAGACCCTGCTCAACCCCGGCAAGAACATTCCCACCTTGAACCGCTGCGCCGAATTCGGCGCCATGCACATTCATCACGGGCATCTGCCCTTTCCTGAATTGGAGCGTTTCTGATGAGTTCGATGGAACAGACGAGCCAGGACCGGAGCGCCGAGTTGCTGGAACAGGTGCGCAGCGCCCTGGCGAGCAAGACGCCTTTGCGCATCCGCGGCGGCGACAGCAAAGGCTTCCTGGGGCGCGCCGTGCAAGGGCAGGACTTGAGCTTGGCGGGGCACGAAGGCGTGGTCGATTACGATCCGGCCGAGCTGGTGGTGACGGTGCGCGCCGGCACCTCTTTGGCCAGGCTCGATGCCGTCCTGCGGGAGCAGGGCCAATGGCTGCCTTTCGAGCCGCCCGAGTTCGACGGACGGGCCACGGTCGGGGGCGCCATGGCTTGCGGCCTGTCCGGTCCGCGCCGGCCCTGGTCCGGTTCCTTGCGCGACTATGTGCTGGGCTGTCGGCTGATCAGCGGCCTGGGTACGCATCTGCGTTTTGGCGGCCAGGTCATGAAGAACGTGGCCGGCTACGATGTGTCCCGCCTGATGGTGGGCGCGCAAGGCTGCCTGGGCGTGATCACGGAAGTTTCCTTCAAAGTGCTGCCCCGCCCGCGCAGCACGCACAGCCTGGTCCTGGACGCGGCGCATGAGGATCTGGCCGGCCTGTTGCGACAGTGGCGCGACCAGAGCCGCCCCATCAGCGCCATGTCCTGGCAGGACGGGCGCCTGCATGTGCGCCTGGAGGGCGGGGAAAGCTCGGTGCGCCTGGCGCGCGAGGAACTGGGCGGCGAACCATTGGATGCGTCCTACTGGGACGAACTGCGCGAGCAGCGCCTGTCTTTTTTCCAGGGTCCGGGCAGCCTCTGGCGCATCGCCTTGCCGGTGGACGCGCCTGCCCAGCGCTGGCCGGGCGCCATGCTGGCGGATTGGGGCGGCGCGCAGCTTTGGCTGAAGTCCGACGCCACGCTTGAACGTATCCATGAGCAGGCGCGCGAATTGAAAGGACATGCCCGCTGCTGGAGCGGGCCGCACGCCGGACAGGACGAGCTGCCGGAATCCTTGCTGGCCTGGCACCGCCGCTTGAAGGATCAGCTCGATCCTTCCCATATCTTCAATCCCGGCCGGCTGTTCGCCGCGTCCGGGTCGGAGGCTACATGCAAACACATCTGACCGACTGGGCTCGGCAACTGCCCCGTGCGGAAGAAGCGCAAGCCATTCTGCGCTCCTGCGTGCACTGCGGTTTCTGCAACGCCACCTGTCCCACCTACCTGGACCAGGGCAACGAGCTGGACGGCCCGCGCGGGCGCATCTATCTGATCAAGATGTTCCTGGAAGGGGAGGCCACTTCCGAGCTGACCCAGCATCATCTGGACCGTTGCCTGAGCTGCCGCAATTGCGAGACGACCTGTCCTTCGGGCGTGAAGTACCACGCCTTGCTGGATATCGGGCGCTCCGCGCTGGAGCCGCGCGTGCAGCGGCCCCTGAAGGCGCGCGCCGTGCGCGTGGCGCTGGCCCGGATCCTGCCGGAGCCGGGGCGCGTGCAGGCGCTGCTGGGCGCGGCCCGGGCCGCGCGCCCCTTCCTGCCCGATTCCCTGAAGGAGAAAATCCCGCAAAAGGATGCCGGCAGCACGGTTCGGCCTGCCCCGCGCCATGAGCGGCGCGTGCTGATGCTGGAAGGCTGCGTGCAGCCGGCCATGGCGCCGTCCATCAATGCCGCCACGGCCCGCGTGCTGGACAGGCTGGGCATCAGCGTCACGCCGATTGCGCAAGCGGGCTGCTGCGGAGCCTCGTCCTATCACCTGGGCGCGCAGGAGCAGGGCCTGGAGCAGGCGAGGCGCAATATCGATGCCTGGTGGCCGCAGATCGAGCAGGGGGTGCTGGCCATCGTACAGACGGCCAGCGGTTGCGGCGCTTTCGTCAAGGAATACGCAGACCTGTTCAAGGACGATCCGGTCTATGCCGAGAAGGCGCGGCGCGTCAGCGAGCTGGCCCGCGATCTGGTCGAGGTGCTGGAGGAGCTGCCCCTGGAGACGTGCCTGGACGCGCGGGAGCGTCCCCGCCTGGCTTTCCATTGCCCGTGCACCTTGCAGCACGCCCAGAAGCTGGGCGGGCGGGTGGAGGCGGTGCTGACGCGCCTGGGCTTCGAGCTGGGCGCCGTGCCGGACGGCCATCTGTGCTGCGGTTCGGCGGGAACCTATTCCCTGACCGAGCCCGACATTGCCCGGCGCCTGCGCGACCGCAAGCTCGACGCGCTGGAGAGCAGCCAGCCCGATGTGATCGCCACCGCCAATATGGCCTGCGGCAATCATTTGAACAGTGCGGGACGCACCCGGGTCAGGCACTGGATCGAACTGGTGGATGAGCACCTGGCGGCGCCCGCCTAGGCCTGTGCCTCTGGCTCCGGCGCTTGATGGCTTGCGTGCAGTTCAGGATAGAAGCGTTGCGCCACATCATGATGGGAACGGATGCGGCTCTTCAAGGCGTTGGTGCCTATATGTCTGAACAAGGGGTTCTGCGGATCGCTTTCGGGGCCGCGGGCCTGTTTGGCCAAGCAGGGCGGCAGGTTCAGCAAGGGGACGTGCTGCGCATGCAGGCTGGGCGAGAAGAAATAGGCGATGGAGTAGCGGCTCAGGCCGGTCGTGGGAGAAAGCACGCGATGCACATTGGCGCGCAAGTAGCCGTTGGTGGCCAGTTCCAGCATCTCGCCGATGTTCACTACAAAAGCGTTCTTGCGGGGCGGCACGTCCAGCCAACCCTGGGCCGTCTGGACTTGAAGCCCTCCGACCTGGTCTTGCAGCAACAAGGTCAGCAGGCCGCCGTCCTTGTGCGGTCCTACGCCCTGTCCGGACCGGATATTGTCCTGGTCAGGGTAGTGGATGACTTTCAGGCGGTGGTTGCGCGGCGCGGCTATCAATGCATCCAGTGCACTTGCCGGCTGTTCCAGCGCAAGGAGAAATGCATGCAGCAAGCGCGTCGCCACGCCGCGCAAGGTTTCCATCCAGGCCAGGATCTCGGTCTTCAGTTCCGGCAGGGCTGAGGGCCATTGATTCGGCCCCTGCAATCCCCACCAGGCCTGAGAGTCTTCAGCTTGCGCGACTGCAGGCAGCTCTTCGCCGAAGTCGATCTGTTCGCGCAGATCGGGCAGCAGGCGGGTAATCTCGCCTCCGACACCGGTATAGCCGCGGAAATGCCGTGAATTGCCAATGGCAATCTCCTGTTTTTCTCTGGTGGAGAGCCCAAAGAAACGGCGGACCGATGTTTCGATCTGCTCTATCCGGGCGTTATCGACTCCGTGTCCTTCCAGATAAAAGAAGCCTGTGTCGCGTGCGATGCGAGCCAGGCGGGCATGGGCCGGGGTGTGATGCGAGGAATCGCCGAGTTCGGCCAGGTCGATGACCGGCAGGGACTCCTGCCCGTGATCCGGGGATTGTGCGGCCCGCTGCGGGGCTGAGGGCGTTTCGAGGGCGACGGACATTGAAGCGGGCATGGGGGCTCCTGGAGAAAAGCACGGCTGGGCGCACGAGTGAAGCATGTCGCCATGAGCCAATGCCGGAGCCGGGCTCAGGGCGCATGTTCGAGCGCTCGCCTTCCATGTTCGGGCAAACCGTCCAGGCGGGCTACGACGCTTTTTCTTTATGCATATATGACTTCATTCATGACCACGCCCGCCGCCGGAGTCTTATTCGTGCTGGAGGATATTGACGAGCTTGCCCAGCGGGTCCCGCAGGAAGAAACGCCGCACTCCCCATGGTTCAAGGCTTGGGCCGTATTCGATGGGAATGCCGGCGCGCCGCACGCGCTCCAGCGCCTCTTGAAGATCGTCCACTTCTATGGACAAGTCGGGGACGGGCGTATCGGAGCCGCCCTGATTCGCAAAGCTTACCTGCACCGTCATCTTCTCCGGGCAAGCATAGGTGCGAAGCCAGCCATGATCCATGACCACGTCCAGCCCCAGTACATCGTGATAAAAAGCGTCCGCCCTGGAGGGGTCCGGCGCAACGATATTGGCGACTATCCGTTTGACGTTCATATCAATCAGCCTCGTGCAAATGACGACGGGACCAGCATAACCCGAGTCTCTCCGCAGGCGGCAGTTGCCGCCAGGCAAGGCTCAGGGGCGGGCTTGGGGCAAGCAGGATTCCAGGGCTGGGTTTCCTGCTTGCCGGCAAGGACGAGCGTCAGAACTGCCAGCTTGCCCTGGCCTGGACGCCGTGGTCCCGCGTGTCGCCAGCGAACTGGCCGGTGTACAGCAGGCTCAAGCGGCTATTGCGGCTGGTGGTCAATTCGATGCCTGCCTCGGCCAGCAGAGCGTCGCGGGCCATGGGAGCGCCGCTGATGCTGAAGCCGGGGCCGGAAGCGAATCGCAACTCGCTGCCGGGCGCATTTTTGCCGATCAGGTGGCGCCAGCCCAGGCCCGCCGTGGCGGCCACTAGCCGCTCCGCTGTCCGGGAAAAATCATACCGCCCTCGCAATCCCAAGGTGGAGAAGGCCGTGGAATGGCGCTGCGAATCACCCTGCAGCGCACCCACCGCGCCGTCTTCCGCCAGGCTTCCCCTGCGGGTCCAGACCTGCGCCAGATTCGCGTAGGGCTCCAGTGCCGCTGCTCCCCACTGGCGGGTGTAGGCGACTTCCGTGAAAACCTGGGTCGAACTGGCCTGGTAGTCGGCCTGCTGCCTGCCCATTCCCTGGTAGTCGATCTGGCGCTGGGTGGTGATGTCGTACCACGAGTAGGAAGCGCCGCCGCGCAGGGACCAGGGGCCCTGCGCGGTGCTGGCGTAGGCCATGAGATGGTAGCCATCCGCCTTGGCCGATCCCATGGCAGCGGTTCCGTAGGAGGAGCGTGTCAATGCGCCCGCTAGTCCGGCGCGGCCTGCCGCGCCGATGCGGGTGTCGGCGCCGAACATCATGCCGCCTATGGAGCGGGTCATGCGCGAGGCCTCGTCGCTGGCGCCCAGGGCGCCCCAGCTTCCCAGCACGCGCGCCCAGGCTCCATAGGGAGCGGATGACGAGGGCGTCGCGTTCGTGAAGCCTACATCGGCATGGGTCAGCCTGCCCAGGGTCGCCTGTCGCAAAAGACCGCTCGTGTCGATCAGCGCCGACAGGGTCGAGGCGTGGATTTCCCCGGAGAGCTGGCCGTACAGGCGGCCGGCCGCCTGGGCGTCGGGCAGCAGCAGGGCTTGGCCGTACTCGAGGCCGCTGCGGCCCTGTTGTTCGATGGCGTGGGCCACCGCGGCCTGATTGCCGTTTGCCGCCAGTGCGGCGAATGGCAGGCTGCTGCGCCGGACCGCCAGCTGCAGGCTGGTCGTAGCGAACGACGTATCGGCCTGCTGCACCGTCATGTCTATGTACGGCAGCCCCAGCTTGGCGGCATTGTCGAAGCCGCCGCCATCGCCCAGGCGGGCGGCGGTCAGGAAGGAAATGTCGCGATCCAGCGCACCCGCCGTCAGGCCCAGCACCTTCAGTACGCCGCCCTGAATGTCCGCGGTGCCGTGGACGTTCAACACATCGGAGCGTCCATTGGGATCCATTTCGATCTCGAGCGTGGAGCCGGCCATCTGCGTATAGTCGCCTTCCACGGTCAAGGTACCGATGGAGTTGCCGGGCTGCACCGTACCCGCGGCCGTCACATTGCCGAGGATGCCGGTGCCGCCCAGGGCGCCATCGCGCTCGACCGTGAGGTCCGAATGGCGCAGTGTTCCGTTCACGGTGAGCTTGCCGGCCTCCACCTTGGTGGCGCCCTGATAGGTGTTGGCGCCGCTCAGCACGAGCTGGCCCGAGCCGGACTTGATCAGGCCGCCTTTGCCGCTGATGTCGTTGCTCCAGACGGAATCGAACCCTTTGGTGTCGGCATGGAATATTTCTGGGAACCCTTCGGCGCCCAATTGCACCGGGCCGCCCACGGCGCGTCCCAGGTCCAGCATGCCCCAGCCGTAGATGTCGCGGTCTCCCCAGTTCTTGTCGCGGTTGTTGGCCGAGGTGAGCAGTACCTCGATGATCTGCCGCGCAGTCATGTAAGGGAAAGCCTGGCGCAATACGGCGGCCGCTCCGCTGACGACAGGGGCTGCCATGGACGTGCCCGCCATGTAAACGTACCCGCCGTCCGGCATGGTGGAGAAGATCAATGAGTCCTTGGGGGCGTAGCCGGCTGTCGGAGCGTCGCCGCCGGGAGCCGCGATGCACCACAGTTGCGCATACCCGCAGCGATTGCTGTAGCTGCTTATGTCCCCGTTCCGGTCGACGGCCACCACGGCGATCAATGTCCCTTGCAGATTGGAGTAGTCCAGCTCGAGCAGATCAGGATCATTGACGTCGTTCACAACCCAGGTATCCGGATTGTTGAGGTCGATATTGGGGTCGTCTTCATTGACAAGGAAGCGGTACCAGCCTTTCCGGGTGTTCTCGGGCGTCAGCGCCGGCAGCAGGGCGTTGCCGCTGGGAGAGGAGCTGGAAATCGGCTGTTCGCCGTATTCATTGCCGGCTGCAAACACCATGACGATGTCGGCATTCGCTGCGCTCAGGACAGCCTCATAGTCGGCTTCGATGTTCGACACCACGGGCAGGAAATTGATGACCCGGTAATGTGGATTGGGCGTTTTTTCCCGAGTTTCGGGATCCTCGAGCATGGCTGGCGGATAGGAAGAGGGGCCGTAACTGCCGTTGAGCACTCCGGCGCCTTGAGCGATGGCGCGCTTGAATGCTTCAGCTTCGGCATTGGCTTGGGGGTCGGCCGGCCCCAGGATGCGCAAGGGCAGGACCTGCGCATCATAGGCGACGCCATGCATGCCATGGCCGTCGCGGGCGGCGGCGGCGATGCCGGCCACGTGCGTGCCGTGACTGAATTTCTTGTCGCCAGGCAGGCGGCCGACATAGGAAGGGTCACCCTTGGTCAGGAAGTTGGCCATATGGGGTGAGACCCGGCCGGCGAATTCGGGGTGGTGGATATCCAGGCCGTCGTCCACCACGGCGATCAGCACGCCCTGCCCGGTGTAGCCCTTGGCGTAGGCGTACTGGGCGCGTATGTCCAGCAGTGTGTGAGCGGCCATGAACTCGGACGTGATGAAAGAGTCCGGACTATTGTTTTGGGCCATCAGCGGACCCGCGCACAGGCAGGCCAGGACGCCGGCCAGTGCGTTCAGCTTGAACTTCCCATTGGTCTTTGTCTGTTCTTTATGCCAGGCGCGACGCGTGCTCCGGCCGTTTACTTTTGTTTCCACGGACTCCCCTCATGATCTGGTCTTGTAGCCTGCCGCGCAGGCCGGGAAAGAGTACCGTTTTACGGTCGGCATCGGTGTTTAATAAGAGCATTTTCCGCGCTTGTCTCTTTTTTTTGTAACGCTGAAATCCTTGGCCTTGGCTGGGCTGGTGTACTTTCAGGCTGATCTGTTTCTGTGGGAAGAGGGTATGGCCGAGCCGGCAACTGACGGTACACAGCAAAGCAGGGCGCCGATGTCGAAGCTCGACGATGGCGATTGATTGAATCGCGAATCGAAGAAGAGCCGGAGCGGCGACAGGCTCTTGCCATGCAGGACCGTGGCTGCCATCGATTCTTTGCGCATGTGCCAAGCAGTATGCGTACTAGATGCCTCCTTTTAGCAGGGGGCTGACTTTTTTTTAAGGAAATTGATCATGGCTATTCAATCCCTTAATTCCTCTATTCCGTCCGCGGACCACCAATCGCAGGCGCCGTTGGTGCTGAAGCGCAATGAGATGGGGGTTAGTCCTCTGGGGTCGCTCGGCAATCTGCAGTACTCCGTGGAGCAGGGCGGCATACCGCGCGGCTCCGTGCTCGTCAAGTGAATCGCCCCGGGAATCGAGGAGGCTATTTGGTTAAAGTACAGCGTTCATCGGTGCAGTTTCAGAGCGGGCACGGTGATAGATCTCTTCAGCCTGCGCAGGAGGAATATACCCGATGGATCCGAGC
>JAFACG010000003.1 GCA_023425645.1 Pseudomonadota bacterium | reverse complement strand
TCGGCGACGCGGAGCGAGGACAAAAGAAGGTCGGCAGTACGGGGCAGCGCCGGGCAGCTGCTGAAGTGGAAATGGACACAGCTTAAACTAACCGGCTGAGTGTCTTGACTAATGGGTCCACTTTAATTGGGCGTTAAACAAGCGTGTTCCCTATAAATTGCTGCTTGATGTGATTGTTTTTTGGCTAAATATATGAATAAAAAAGTGGTCTGGTTATTCGGTTGAAAATGGATTGTTTTTAATTGGCGGAAACAGTCTAGGATATTTGTTTTTGCGCCCATTCCAGGCTTGTACGCTGATTGGGCATGCCTCCATGCTGACGCATCCGGTTTTCAGGCGCGGGCGGGGAAGGCAGCCTCTATCGACACAGGAACTTGCATGAAGAGTCTTGCCAGTGGCGATGTCCACCAACTGCCTCTGGTGGGTTCGCAGCCTCTGCAGCAGACCGATCGCAGCCTCTGGGACATGCTCGAGGCCGAACGGCGGCGCCAGCAGCACACCGTCGAGCTGATCGCTTCTGAAAACTACGTCAGCCGCGCCGTGCTGGATGCGCAGGGGTCCCTGCTCGGCAACAAGCAGGCCCAGGGCTATCCAGGCAGGCGCATCTATGGCGGTTGCGAACAGGTGGACCAGGCCGAAGAACTGGCCATCGAACGGGCCCGCCAGCTTTTCGGCTGCCGTCACGCCAATGTGCAGGCGCATTCGGGGAGCCAGGCCAACCTGGCGGTGTGCCTGGCCCTGTTGTCGCCGGGCGACATCATTCTGGCGCTGGACCAGCGGGCCGGGGGACACGTCAGTCATGGTTCGGCCGTCAATGTGTCGGGCCGCTGGTTCCAGACGCGCTCCTATGGGGTGGATCGTCGTACGCAGTGGGTGGACATGGACGAAGTGCGCCGCCAGGCCCATGCCGAGCGACCGCGCCTGATCATCGCCGGCGGCTCCGCGTATTCACGCACTCCGGACTTCGTCGGGTTCAGGGCCATCGCCGACGAGGTGGGGGCCTATTTCATGGCGGACATGGCGCATTGCGCCGGGCTGGTGGCGGCGGGCGTCTTCGAGTCGCCCGTGTCCCAGGCGCATGTCACGACGCTGTCCACGCACGGGACCCTGCGCGGTCCGCGCGGGGGCATGATCCTGTGCAACGACGCGCGGCTGGCCGGCAAGTTCGATGCCGCCGTCTATCCAGGCCTGCAGGGCGGGCCGCTGATCAATATGGTGGCGGCCAAGGCCGTTGCGCTGGGCGAGGCCTTGCGCCCTTCTTTCGCCACGTACGCGCAGGCCGTCATGGCCAATGCCCGCAGCCTGTGCCGCCGCCTGTCCGAAGGCGGGCTGACGGTGGTGTCAGGCGGAACGGACTGCCACTTCGGCGTGGTGGACCTGCGCCCCTGGGGCCTGGACGGCCCTCTGGTGGAGCGGGTCCTCATGCAGGTGGGCATCAGCCTTAGCAAGCACACCGTGCCGTATGACGACGACAAAGGCTCCTATTCCGGCATACGCGTGGGCAGCGCCGCCTGTACCTCGCGCGGGCTGGGCGAGGACGACATCAAGGAAATCGGCGACATGATACTGGCGCTGCTGGGCGGGGTGCGCAGCGGAGCCCGCAGCCTGCGTACGGAAAATGCCATCCGCGAAGGCGTGGCCGCCTTGAACCGGCGCTATCCGCTGCCGTACTGACGCCCATGCCCTCATCCTTTGCCCTGCCGCAGCGCGTTGGCCAGACGCAGCATGGCCGACTCGATTTCGTAGGCGGTCAGGGACGCGTAGCCCAGCATCCAGCCCTGCTGTTTTTCTTCGCCCAGGTACAGCCGGCTCAGGCCGGGCAGCAGCACGCCGGCGCTCAGCCCGCGCCGCAAGGTGTGTTCTTCGGACCAGCCCGGCTCCAGGAAACAGGGAATCTGCAGGCCGCCTTCGGGCCGTGTCGCCCGGGCGATGCCCTGCAGATGCAGGCCTATGGCTTCGAGCATGATTTCGCGGCGTCCCGCGTAAAGCTTGCGCATGGCCCGGATGTGGGAATTGTAGTGGCCGTCTTCCATGAAGCGGGCCAGCGTCAGTTGCAGAATCTGCGGCGTATGGCCGTCCATGATGCTGCGCGCCTGGGTGAAGGGCTTGATCAGTTCCGGCGGCAAGGCCATGTAGCCCATGCGCAGGCCGGGGTACAAGGTCTTGCTGAACGTGCCCAGGTAGATGGTGCGCTGGTATCTGTCCAGGCCCTGCACGCAGGCCGTGGGCAGGCCGTCGTAGTGGAATTCGCTGTCGTAATCGTCCTCCAGGATCCACTTGCCGTTCTCGGCCGCCCAGCGGATCAGTTCCAGGCGACGTTCCAGCGCCAGGGTGGCGCCCGTCGGGTACTGGTGGGAAGGAGTCACGTAGATGCAGTTGGCGCCGCTGCGGTCCTCGTGCAGCAGGTCGGTGCGCAGGCCCTGTTCGTCCACGGCGATGGGCACGATCCGCGCTTCGGCGGCCTCGAAGGCCTTGCGCGCGCCGAAGTAGCCGGGGTTCTCCATCAGGATGGGCTTGCCGGCGTCCACCAGCAGCTGGGCGCACAGGAACAGGGCCTGCCGGGTGCTGCTCAGGATCAGGATCTGGTCGGCCGATACCTTGGCGCCGCGTTCCAGGTTCAGGTAGACGGCGATGGCCTTGCGCAGGGGCTCGGTGCCTTGCGGGTCGCCATGCAGCAGGACATGGCCGCGATAGTCCTTCATGGCCTGGCGCTGCAGGCGTTCCCAGACATCGGTGGGAAAGTTGCGCGTCTCGGGCAGGCCGGTCGCGAACGCCTTGATGGTCTGCTGGTCGGCGATGCCGCCGCTCTCGAAGATGGCGCGGCCGCGCCGGCTCAGGCCCGCGCCGGGTTCGAGCACGCTGCGCTTGAGGTCCTGCGCCTTGATGCGCCGGTAGGCGCTGCCGCGCAGCTCCGTGCCCACGGACTCGGACACATAGCTGCCCGAGCCTTCCCGGCGCACGATGAAGCCGTCGCGATGCAGCTGCACGTAGGCATTTTCCACCGTGTCGCGCGCCATTCCCAGGGACTTGGCCAGCGAGCGCGTTGCAGGCAGCTTCACGCCGGGGTCCAGCGCGCCGTCCAGGATCAGGGCGCGCAGGGCGCGCTGGATGCGCTGGTGAAGGTCCAGGGATTGAAGGTCTACGTCGGTCAGACGCATCTTCAGGGTGTCCAGTTCAAAAGAGCGCGTCATGCGGTCTGCTCCAGGTGTCGTTAATGGTCTGACGCGTCAGACCATTGTGCTCGTAGACTGTTTCTTCAATACCGGAATCCTGGCGTGGCGTCCCATTTCCGGCTTTTCTGCTTGTACAGGATCTCACCACTTATGTTCCGGTCTCTCAATTTCAGCGCAGGGCCCAGCGCCCTGCCCATGGATGTATTGCTTCAGGTTCGGGATGAATTCTTCGATTTCGCCGGCACGGGCATGTCCGTGCTGGAGATCAGCCACCGTTCGCGGCCGTTCATGGACTTCGCCCAGCGTACTGAAGAAGCACTGCGCCGCGCGCTGGCGGTTCCGCCTTCCTATCGCATCCTGTTGCTTCAGGGCGGCTCGTACATGCAGTTTTTCCAGGTTCCCATGAATCTGTTGCACAGTAAGAAAGCGGCGGATTATATCCACACGGGTTTATGGTCGGGGCAGGCGATAAAAGCCGCCCGCCAATATGGAGAAATCCGAATCGTTGCCAGTTCTGAAGAAAATGGTTTCGATCGCGTCCCCGATATCGAGGAATTCAATATTAATCCGGATGCGGCTTACTTGCATTACACCGAAAACGAAACGGCCCAGGGCGTGCAATTTGCAAGTCCGCCTCGATCCGCGATTCCCCTGGTGTGCGATGCCTGTTCCAGCCTGCTGTCCAAACCGCTGGATATCCAGGCGCATGGCCTGGTCTATGCCTCCGCCCAAAAGAACATGGGCGCGGCCGGCGTGACGGTCGTCGTGGTGGATCCCGATCTTCTGGGCATGCCGCTCGAGGGAACGCCGGATCTTCTGGATTATGCCGTCCAGGCTCAAAAGGGCTCTTTGCTTAATACGCCGGCCACCTTTTCCTGGTACGTGCTGGGCTTGACGGTGGATTGGCTGAATCGTTCCGGCGGAATTGAGGTCGTACACGAAATAAATAAGAAAAAAGCCGGCCTGCTATATGAAACCATTGATGAAAGTAATGGTTTTTATATAAATCGTGTCCTGCCTGACTATCGATCCATTAATAATGTTCCGTTCACCATTGCCAATAAAGATCTGGAGCATGAATTCGTGGAGCAGGCGGAAAAGAACGGCCTGAACGGCCTTAAGGGCCACAGCTCCACGGGCGGGCTGCGGGCCAGCATCTACAACGCCGTCTCGCTTGCGGCGGTCGAAGTCCTGGCGGACTTCATGCGCGAGTTCCAGCGCATCCGGGGCTAGATCGCGTTCCCTGTTTCTTCTGGCGGCGGCAGGTTCCGCCGCCTTTCATCTTTACGTTACACAAGGACTCTTTCATGTACGACAACTCTCTCACTTTGGCTGAATTCGACAGCGAACTGGCGCAGGCCGTCCAAGGCGAAGAACGCCGCCAGGAAGACCACGTCGAGCTGATCGCCTCCGAAAACTACGCCAGCCCCCTGGTCATGGCCGTGCAGAATTCGGTCTTCACCAACAAGTACGCCGAAGGCTACCCCGACAAGCGCTACTACGCCGGCTGCGAATTCGTCGACGTGGCCGAACGCCTGGCCATCGAGCGCGTCAAGGCCCTGTTCGACTGCGACTACGCCAATGTGCAGCCGCATGCGGGCGCGCAGGCCAACACGGCCGTCTTCCTGGCGCTGATCAAGCCCGGCGACACGGTCATGGGCATGAACCTGGCCCAGGGCGGACACCTGACCCACGGCAATCCGGTCAATTTCTCCGGGCGGCTCTACAACATCGTGCCTTACGGCCTGGATCCCGAAACCGGCCTGATCGATTACGACGAGATGGAGCGCATCGCCATGGAAACGCGGCCCAAGCTGCTCATCGGCGGCTTCTCGGCCTATTCGCGCTACAAGGATTGGGCCCGCATGCGCGCCATCGCCGACAAGGTCGGCGCCTGGTTCTGGGTGGACATGGCCCACGTGGCCGGCCTGGTCGCCGCGGGCGAATACCCCAATCCTCTGCCCCACGCCCATGTGGTCACCAGCACCACGCACAAGACGCTGCGCGGACCGCGCGGCGGCATCATCCTGTCCAAGGGGCAGAGCGACGATTTCTACAAGCGCCTGAGTACCGCCGTCTTCCCCGGCGTGCAGGGCGGCCCCCTGATGCACCTGATCGCCGCCAAGGCCATTGCCTTCAAGGAAGCCCTGCAGCCGGAGTTCCGCAAGTACCAGCAGGAGGTGGTGCGCAACGCTCGCGCCATGGCGGCCGTATTGCAGCAGCGCGGCCATACCCTCGTGTCCGGCGGCACCGACAACCACATGATGCTGATCAACCTGTCGTCCAGGCCCTATACCGGCCAGGAGGCCAGCGCGGCCCTGGCCGGCGCCTACATCACGGCCAACAAGAACTCCGTGCCCAACGACCCCCGTTCGCCCATGGTCACTTCGGGCGTGCGCATCGGCACACCGGCCGTCACCACGCGCGGCTTCGGCGTGGCGGAATGCGAACAGCTGGCCCACTGGTTGTGCGATGTGCTGGACGCGCTGGAAAACGGCAAGCTGGACGCCGTCAGCGCCCAGGTGCGCGAGAACGTCGTCGAGCTGTGCCGGCGCCATCCGGTCTATCAGGACCAGCGCGAGACGGTTTGACTCATGTAGAGGTGTGGAGGCGCGGCAAGCCTGGCTTGCCGGTGCTGCACGTAAAAGCGTTCCAGCCTGTTGGCTAAGGACGCTTTTTTCATTGTTCTATTTACTCATGTTTTGGCGATGATCAGTTTTATTTCATCCATCAGCTCGTTCTGGGTGCTTATCGTTCTTGTGGTTTTTGTTTTTCTGGTGTGCCTGTTTTTGTACTCCAGAGGAGCCCGATATATTTTCATGGACCGCATCTGGACCATGGTTCATAAGAATGGTTTCTATGACTCTGTTTTACAGCGGGAGCACGAACGTCAGTTGGACCTGGAGCGCTTCAGGGTGATGTACGGCATCCGAGACATGGAAACCCTGGCAGAGGCGCAGAGCGCAGTCGCATGGGCAGGCCGCTTGTCGCTGTCGCTAAGAGAGCTTGGACGGGCGGGGCGCTGGGTCAAATGGAAAGAGGAAAGAGTCAGAAAGCCAGGCCTTCCGGAAGCAGCGATCATTGCGGCCTTATGCCTGGCGTTCAGTTTTACAACGGCGTTTCCCTTGGTGTTCACCATCAACGACGAGGCTTTGGTCAAGTTCAAGAGCTCCGAAACATGGGCGTGGTTGGGCAATCAGAAGGTCAAGTCCTTCAGATTGCTGAATGATGCTCCGTGGGAGATCAGCAAGGAGCATTGCGGGAACAAAGAAAAAATCAAGAATGAGACTCCATTGTCAATGGACGAGATTGACTATGTCTGTCACGAGATCGGAACGGAGGCTTATGGTGAGCAGATTACGAGAGCGGTTCTTGCTCAAAGGCTGGCGGGCGGATTTCTTCTGATGTGGTTCTGCCTGTTCTTATGGGTGGTCTATCGTGATCTATTCGCACTTTTAAGGGCTTTTGATCTGCACAAGCGGGTGCATGGGCGCTGATGCTGAGCCCAGGCCTTCTTCATGGTGAAGCGGATTTGAGCCTTGCTGACGGCATGGCCAGCCCTGGCTTCTGGCCCTCCCGCGGCTCCCGGACCTGCAGCCGCTAAGTACGCGTGCTCCTTGTCGCCCTCTGTAGCGCCTGCACCTCGAGTAGTCCAGGCGCTTTTTTCATGGCCGCAATCCGCGTGCTGCCGACGCCTAGGGTTTTCCTGATTCTCCTTTCCGATCTCTTCGGGACCGAATGGTGTATTCTTGGTATACCAAAGAAATACACAAAGAATAATCACCCACGGAGTGGAGATGAGACAAGAAATGGACCGGCGTCGTCTGAACGTCTTGTTCAAGCACGAGACCATTGCGCTGCTGCCGAACGGTTTCAATTCGGACTCGAGCAGCGCGAGCGCCATATTGCGCCTGACGTGCCAGGGGCTGCTGAAGCAGGATTTCGATGGCGCTCTCGTGCCGGATCTGGCGACGGACTGGGACGAGTCGCCGGACCGGCTTCGTTACCGCTTCCGCCTGCGCCCGGGGTTGCGCTTTCATAGCGGTCGCCCCTGTGACGCGCAGGCCGTGGCCTGGAACTTCCAGCGCCTGTTCAACGGGTGCTCGGACACCTTGCTGGCCCAGGATTACCAAGGCCTGAGCACGGTGCAGGCCGTGGGACCGCTGGAAGTGGAGTTCCTGTTCAGCACGCCCAACGCCGCCTTTCTGGCCAACCTGGCCTGGCGCACCTTCATCGTCGATGACAGCTATGACCAGCCCTGCGGCACGGGGCCGTTCCGTTTGCGGCAGTGGCAGCGGGGAAGCCACATCCTGTTGAGCCGCTTCGAACAGTACCAGGGCGCCAGTCCCGCACCGGAGGTCGACGAGGTGCGCATCGAGTTCGCGCCCGGCGTGGCGCAACGGGTCGAGCGGATCAGGAAGGGCGATGTCGACGTGGTCGAGAACGTGCCTGTCGAGGCGGCGGCCGCGCTGGAGCAGGCCGGACTGCTGCATACCGCCTTGACCGCGTCGCGTCATCGCAGCGTCATGTACTTCAATTGCCGTCCCGGTCTGCTGCATGATCCGCGGGTGCGCCGCGCGCTGGCCCATGGCATCGACAGGCAGGCCTTGATGCAGGCCGTGACCGGCGGTGCGGGGGAGGTTGTCGACGGCATGCTGGCGGCCGCGGATTCCTTCTTCGTGCCCACCGAACCCATCGAATACGATCCGCAGCGTGCCCGCCGGCTGCTGTCCGAAGCAGGCGTCCCGAACGGCGCAACACTGCGCATGGTGACGACCAATACCGCGCCGTTTCCGCTGGTCGCCGAGCATGTCGGCCGCGATCTGCGCGCCCTGGGCCTGGACGTGGCCTTCAACGGCTACGATGACCCGCCCTGGTGGCCATATATGTACATGCGCGGCAACTGGGACATCTGCCTGCAGGGCACGCCGGCCCGCCCCCATCTGGATACCCTGCTGGTGCGCGAGCTGTGCGCGGGCGGCGGCTTCAATGCCGGCGGCTACGTCAATCCGGAACTGGACGCCCTGGCCCGGACCGCGCGGCAAAGCCTGGACCGGCAGGAGCAGCATGACTGCTATGCGCAGATCCAGCAGCTCGTGCAGCGGGACCTGCCGTTCTTCTCCTTGTTCGCCATGGATTCCGTCGTGGGCTGGAGGCCGGGCCTGGAGGGATTCCGCACGCACCCGAGCGGGGCCGTCGACCTGAGCGGGGTGCGGGTCGGGAGGGGCGGTTCCGATGCGCCGCAAGACGGCCTGAAAGAACGAGGTGAACGATGGCACGCCTGATCCTGACCCGCCTGTTCCAGGCCTTCATGACCTTGCTGATGACCAGCCTGATCATTTTCGTGCTGGCGCGCTCTTCCGGAAGCCCGGCCGACCTGGTCCTGCCGGCGGATTCCACGCCCGCCGAGCGCATCGAATACATCGAGCGGATGGGCCTGGACAAGCCGCTCGCCCAGCAGTACCTGATCTTCCTGGGCGATGCCGTGCGCGGCGACTTCGGCAAGTCCATACGCACCGGCGCGCCGGCGACCGAACTGGTGTTCGACCGGATCGGGCGCACGCTGATCCTGGCCACCGCCGGGCTGCTGGTGGCGGTGCTCATCAGCATCCCGCTGGGCGTGCTGGCGGCGACCAACCGTGGCCGGGGCTGGGACAAGTTCAGCATGAGCTTCGCCCTGTTCGGCCAGTCCACGCCGGCTTTCTGGCTCAGCGTGATGCTGATCCTGATCTTCGCCGTTCACCTGCGCTGGTTTCCCAGTTCGGGGACCGGGACCTGGCAGCATTTCGTGCTGCCCAGCATCGTCCTGGGCTGGAGCATCAGCGCGGGCATCGTGCGCCTGCTGCGCTCGTCCATGCTCGAAGTGCTGGGGGCCGAGTTCGTGAAGCTGGCGCGCGCCAAGGGCCTGAAGGAGAGCAAGGTGGTCTGGAAGCACGCCTTGCGCAACGCCCTGATTCCGGTGGTCACCTTCATCGGCTTCATGTATGGCGTGATCATCGCCTCGGGCGTGGTGATCGAAGTGGTCTTCGGCTGGCCCGGACTGGGCTATCTGGCCTACGAATCCACCCTCTGGCGCGACTTTCCCGTTTTGCAGCTGGCGGTGCTGGTCTATACGGCCATCATCGTGGGCATCAATTTCCTGGTGGACATGGCCTACGGGCTGATCGATCCACGGGTGAGGAGCTAAGCCGTGCAGACTTCAGCTATTCAAGAGGGCGCCCGTCCTTCCCGCCTGGCGGCCTTGTGGCGGGGCGTCAGGCAGAGCAAGGCGCCGTGGGGCGGCCTGGCCATGGTTTTGCTGACGGTGCTGGTGGCGCTGTTCGCCGACCATCTGGTGCTGCATGACCCGTTGGCCATCAATCCTGCCGTATCCCTGCAGCCGCCCGTCTTCCTGGAAGGCGGGAGCTGGTCCTATCCCCTGGGAACGGACCGCCTTGGCCGGGACCTGTTCAGCCGCATCATCCTGGGCACGCAGGTGTCCCTGGGCATCGCCATGGCCACCATCATCCTGGGCGGCACGGTGGGCACGCTGCTGGGGTTGGCGGCGGGGTATCGCGGCGGCTGGATCGATGCGCTCATCATGCGCAGCGCCGACGGCTTCCTGGCGTTTCCCAGCATCCTGCTCGCCCTGGTGCTGGCGGTGACGGTGGGTCCCAGCTTCTGGGTGGTGGTGATCGTGCTGGCCCTGGTGCTCTGGGCGCGTTTCGCACGGCTGGTGCGCGGCGACGTCCTGGCGCTCAAGGACCGCGATTTCGTCCTGCTGGCGCGGGTGGCCGGCGCGGGCGGCATGCGGATCGTGCTGCGGCACATCCTGCCCAACGTGGCCAATACGCTCATGGTCCTGGCGACGCTGCAGGTGGGCTGGGCCATCATCGTCGAGGCCTCGCTGACCTTCCTGGGGGCGGGCGTGCCGCCGCCCACGCCGACCTGGGGCGGCATGGTTTCCGAAGGCCTGGACTACGTGGAGTCGGCCTGGTGGATCTCCACCATGCCGGGCCTGGCGATTCTTTTCGTGGTGTTTTCCTACAACCTGGTGGGCGATTGGGTGCGCGACGTGCTCGATCCCCAATTGCGGAACATCTGACATGACGGCACAGAACAACGCAGCCCCGATTCTGGCGGTCGAGGACCTGCAACTTCATCTATTCAGCAAGCGAGGCGTAGGGCGGGCGGTCAACCGCGTCAGCTTCGAATTGTATGCGGGCCAGACCCTCGGCCTGGTGGGCGAATCCGGCTCGGGCAAAAGCCTGACCTGCCTGTCTGTCTTGAGGCTCAATCCCCAGCCCGCTTCACGGGTGGTCGGCGGACGGGTGCTGTTCAAGGGGGAGAACCTGCTGGACAAGAGCGAGGAGCAGTTGCGCGCCTATCGGGGCAAGCACATCGCCATGATTCTGCAGGATCCCATGCGGGCCCTCAATCCGGTGCTCACCATAGGCGAGCAGATGAACGAGGCCCTGATGCTGCATCGCGGCCTGCGCGGCCAGGCGCTGCGCACGGCGGCGTGCGAGCTGCTGGACAAGGTGCGCATTCCCGATCCCGAGCAGGGGCTCAAGGCCTATCCCCATCATTTCAGCGGGGGCATGCGCCAGCGAGTCGTCGGGGCCATGGCCATGGCCGGCGACCCGGAGGTCATCCTGGCCGACGAGCCCACGACGGCCCTGGATGTGACGGTCCAGGAGGAGTTCCTGGCCTTGCTCAAGCGCCTGCAGCGCGAAGCCGGACTGGGCGTGCTGCTGGTCACCCATGATTTCGGCGTGGTGACGCGCATGTGCGACCGGGTGGCCGTGATGTACGCCGGGCGCATCGTCGAGACGGCCGAAACCGGCCCCTTGTTCGCCCAGCCCCTGCATCCCTACACCCAGGCCTTGTTGCGTTCGGTGCCCGACGTGGCCCTGCGCGAGGAGCGCCTGTTCTCGATCGACGGGCAGCCGCCGTCGGTCTTCAAGCCTTTGCCGGGGTGCGCATTCGCTCCCCGGTGCCCGAAAGCCATGCCGCGCTGCCAGGCGCAGACGCCGCCCGACATCCAGGTGGGGGAGCGCAAGGTCAGCTGCTGGTTGTACGAGGAGAAGTCATGAACGAGACGGCCTTGCTGGAAGGACGCCGGTTGCAGAAGATCTATCAGCGGCGCGCCGGCCTGCTGGCGCGCGGCACGCCGGTGCGCGCGGTCGAGGACATGTCCCTGTCGGTGGCGCGCGAGGAGACCGTGGCCGTGGTCGGCGAGTCGGGCTGCGGCAAGAGCACCACGGCCAAGATGCTGCTGGGCCTGGAGGCCCCGAGCTCGGGCGCCGTCTACTTCGAGGGCCGGCCGCTGGCCGGCTGTACGCGCGAGCAGTTGCGCCAGTACCGCTCGGGCGTGCAGGCGGTATTCCAGGATCCCTGGAGTTCGCTCAATCCGCGCATGCGGGTGGCGGACATCATTGCCGAGCCGATGAAGATCAATGGCTTCGACAGGGCGCATATCGACAAGGCCGTGGCCCGCAGCCTGGACGACGTGGGCCTGGAGCAGGCCGCCGCCCGGAACTTTCCGCATGAGTTCAGCGGCGGGCAGCGACAGCGCATCGCCATTGCCAGGGCCGTGGCCCTGCGCCCGCGCGCCATCGTGCTGGATGAACCGGTCTCGGCGCTGGACGTGTCGGTGCGGGCGCAGATCATGAACCTGCTCAAGGACCTGCAGGGCTCGCTGGGCGTGAGCTATGTGCTGATCTCGCATGATCTGGCGACCGTGCGCTTTCTGGCCACACGCGTCATCGTCATGTACAAGGGGCGCATCGTCGAGCAGGGCGCTTCCGAAAGCCTGTTCCAGGGAGCGCGCCATCCGTACACCCGCAAGCTGATCGAGGCGGCGCGCATGCGCCGCCCGGGCGACATCACCGAGGCGGCCCCCATCCATAACGCCGTGCCGGCGGGACTCGAGCGGCCGGCCTGTCCTTTCGCGCCGCGCTGTCCCGTGGTCATGGACCACTGCTGGACGCAGGCGCCCGACCTGGCGGAAGTGGCGCCGGGGTATGAGGTGGCTTGCCACCGCCACGTGACCGAGGGCGTCGCGGCAGCGACGCCCGGCCAATAGGGGTATGACAATGAAGAGACGCAGCTTATCCGCCATTCTGGCGCTATGTGGCGGCATGCTGGCCGCGCCTGCCTGGGCGGCGCCCGCCGGCACCCTGACCGTCGTGGTCCCGAACTTCGGACGGGAGGTGCTGGACCTGGGCAAGACATCGACCCAGGACCTGCAGTACACCGGCCATACCAACGAGCCCTTGATCGGCGCGGCGCCTGACGGCCAGCTGGCCGCCGAGCGCGGACTGGCCCGGAGCTGGAGCATGAGCGAGGATGCGCGCAGCTATGTGGTGAACCTGCGCCAGGGCGTCAAATGGCACGACGGCAAGCCCTTCACGGCCGATGACGTGGTCTTCAGCCTGGGCGAGCGCTATGTGGCCAAGGATGCCATCTGCACCTTCTGCCGGCAGCTCGATGCGCTCGAGAAGGTCGAGGCCGTGGACGAGCACACCGTGAAACTGACGCTCAAGGAACCCGACCCGGCATTCCTGGCGGTGCTGACGGCGCGCGACGGCGACATCCGCATCCTGCCGCGCCACAATTTCAAGGCCGTCGAGGGCGGCTATGAAATGACGGGCGAGCCGGTGGGCACCGGGCCCTGGCGCTACAAGAGCTTCAGTCGGGGCGTGGACATGGTGCTGACGGCCAATACGGATTACTGGGACGCGGAGCGCATCCCGGATTTCGACACCTTGCGTCTGGTTCCGCGCAGCCAGGCCAGCACGCGGCTGTCCATGGTGCGGGCCGGCGAGGCCGACATGGCCTTCGTCGATCCGCGCCAGGTGGTCGAGGCGCGCTCCGCGGGCCTCAAGGTGCTGACCTCCAAGGGCTCCGCCCTGGGCACTCTGTCCTTCTACGGCTGCTGGCAGGAACAGATGCTGTGCCATCAGCAGGCATTCCGCGAAGCCCTGGTGCGCGCCATCGACATGGACGCCATCGTCAAGAGCATTTATCCGGAGGGCACCGGCGAGCGGCTGACCACGGTGTACTGGACGGAAGGTTCGCTGGGCTTCGATCCGAATCTGAAGCCCTATGAATATGATCCCAAGCGGGCCGCCGAACTGCTCAGGCAGATCGGCTACAAGGGCACGCCCGTCAAGCTGTGGTCGGTGCGCACCAACGCCATGCCCGAAGCCCCCGAGATCATGGAACTGGTGGACGGCTATCTGCGGGCCTCCGGCTTCAAGACCGAGGTGACGCCCATGGAGTTCGGCGCTTTCCGTCCGCGCTATGCCTCCAGCCCGCAGCGCTGGGAAACGAATTACGCCGCTCATCTGTACCTGAACGGCGCGGGGCCGCGCCCCACCATCCTGCCCAATCTGCGCGTGGGCATGATCAGCCACGAGAAAGGCGGCCTGATCCAGAGCTACTGGAACATGCCCTGGATGGACCAGCAGTGGGACCACCTGAACACCTTGACCTCGCTGGAGGCCCTGGACCAGGCGCTGGGTGAGCTGAATCGCCAGGTGTACCAGGAATTCAGCTTTCATCCCGTCGTGCTGCGCAACCAGGTGGCCGTGGCCGGACCGCGCGTGCAGAGTTGGACGCCGACCAGCTATGGCTTTGCCTGGCATCTGGAAACGATTCGCCGCAGTCCTCAAAACTAGTCGTATCACTACGTGGAGCGAGACAATGAAAATCAAACGACATCTGTTGGGCAAGGCACTGGGCGGCACTGCGCTGGCTCTGGCCGCTTTCCTGCATTCCTCTCCCGGCATGGCCGCGCCTGAAGGCACGCTGACCGTGGTGGTGCCCAATTTCGGACGCGAGATGCTGGACCTGGGCAAGACATCGACCCAGGACCTGCAGTACACGGGCCATACCAACGAGCCCTTGATCGGCACGGCGCCCGACGGGCAGCTGGCCGCCGAGCGCGGCCTGGCCCAGTCCTGGACCATGGCCGACGATGCGCGTCATTTCACGATCATCCTGCGCCAGGGCGTCAAATGGCACGACGGCAAGCCTTTCACGGCCGACGACGTGGTCTTCAGCCTGGGCGAGCGCTATGTGGCCAAGGACGCGATCTGCACCTTCTGCCGCTTGCTGCAGGCCGTGGACAGCGTGACCGCCAAGGACGAGCATACCGTCGAGATCGTCCTCAAGGAGCCCGACCCGTCTTTCCTGGCGGTGCTCAGCGCGCGCGACGGCGACATCCGCATGCTGCCGCGCCACAACTTCAAGGCCGTCGAGGGCGGCTTCGAGATGGTGGGCGATCCGGTGGGCACCGGCCCCTGGAAATTCGAGGCCTTCAATCGTGGCGTGGACATGGTGCTCAAGGCCAATACGGATTACTGGGATGCGTCGCGCATCCCGGACTTCGACACCATGAGGCTGATTCCGCGCAGCCAGGCCAGCACGCGCCTGTCCATGGTGCGGGCCGGCGAGGCCGACATGGCCTTCGTCGATCCCCGCCAGGTGATCGACGCGCGCGCCGCCAATCTGCAGGTATTGACCAACCGGGGCTCGTCCAAGGGCGGCCTGTCCTTCTACGGGTGCTGGCAGGAGCAGATGCTGTGCCATCAGCAGGCATTCCGCGAAGCCCTGGTGCGCGCCATCGACATGGGCGCCATCGTCAAGAGCATCTATCCCGAGGGTACGGCCGAGCGCCTGGCCACCGCTTACTGGACGGAAGGCTCGCTGGGCTTCGACCCCGCGCTCAAGCCCTACGAATATGATCCCAAGCGCGCCGCCGAACTGCTCAGGCAGATCGGCTACAAGGGCACGCCCGTCAAGCTGTGGTCGGTGCGCACCAACGCCATGCCCGAAGCGCCCGAGATCATGGACCTGATCGACGGCTATCTGCGGGCCTCCGGCTTCAAGACCGAGGTGACGCCCATGGAGTTCGGCGCCTTCCGTCCGCGCTACGCCTCCAATCCGCAGCGCTGGGAAACGAATTACGCGGCCCACCTGTACCTGGACGCCGGCGCGCCGCGCCCCACCGTCATGCCGGCGCTGCGCGTGGGCGTGATCAGCCAGAAGATCGGCGGCCTGATCCAGGGCTACTGGAACCTGCCCAAGATCGACGCCCAGTGGGAAAAGCTGATCAAGCTGACTTCCTTGCAGGAGCTGGACGCGGGGCTCAAAGAGCTGAACCACGAACTGTACGAGGAATTCAACAGCTATCCGGTGGCCTTGCGCTATGAAGTGGCCGTAGCGGGGCCGCGCGTCAAGAGCTGGTCGCCCTCGGCCTTCGGACTGGCCTGGCACCTGGAAACGGTCAAGAAAAATGTCCAGTGACGCGCAGCCTAAGGCAAGCCTGATCCGCGGGCGGCACATCATCTGCCGGGTGATCGACCGACATCGCGTGCAGGTGCTCGACGATGCGGCCATCTACCAGGAGCAGGGGCGTATCGTCGCCCTGGGGCCGTGGTCCGAATTGCGCGCCCGCCATCCGCATGCGCCGGTGGTGGGGACGGGCGCGCAGCTGGTCATCCCGGGCCTGGTCAATGGCCACCATCATGTCGGCATGACGCCCTTCCAGCTGGGCTCGCCCGATCTGCCGCTCGAGTTGTGGCTGGCGCATCGCATCCGGGGGCGGACGGTCGATCCGGCGCTCGATACGCTGTATTCGGCCTTCGAGCAGGTGGCCAGCGGGGTGACCACGGTCCAGCACCTGCATGGCCGGGTGCTCCCGCCGCTGGAGCGTATCGAAGAGCATGCCGGTCGGGTGATCGGCGCCTATGGACAGATAGGGATGCGGGTCTCGTATTCCTACGGCTTGCGCGACCAGAACCGGCTCGTCTACGAGGATGACGAGCGCTTCGCCCGACGCCTGCCGGCGCCGCTGGATGCACAGTTCCGCCAATGGGTGCGCGAGCAAAGCATGCCTCTGGACGATAATTTCAGCCTGTTCGAGGCGCTGACTCGGCGTCATGCCGGCAATGAGCTGGTCCGCATCCAGTTGGCGCCGGTCAATCTGCACTGGTGCTCCGACCAGGCTCTGGAGCGCATGGCCGACTGTTCGGAACGCCATCAGGCGTGCATGCACATGCACTTGCTGGAGACCGCCTATCAGCGCGAGTACGCCCGGCGGCGCACCGGTGGCTCGGCCGTCGCCCACCTGGACCGCTTCGGCCTGCTCAATCCGCGCATGACGCTGGGTCACGGCGTGTGGCTGGACGAGCCGGAACTCGACTTGATCGCCGAGCGCGGCGTGCACCTGTGCACCAACGCCAGCTCCAATCTGCGCTTGCGCAGCGGCATCGCGCCCTGGGCCCAGTTGCAGCGCCGGGGCATCAGCATGGCCCTGGGCCTGGACGAGGCGGGGATCAACGAAGACCGCGACATGCTTCAGGAAATGCGCCTGGTCAAGCACTTGCATCGCATGCCGGGCATGGACGAGACCCAGGCGCCCAGTTCGGCCGAGGTGCTGCGCATGGCCACGGAAGGGGGGGCGGCCAGCACGCCATTCGCCGGCGACATCGGCGTGCTGGAGCCCGGACGGGCGGCGGATCTTGTGCTGATCGATCATGCGCGCCTGGCCTATCCCTATCTGGATCCGGTGGTCAGCGTGGTCGACGCCCTGGTGCACCGGGCCCAGCGCGATGCCGTGGACAGCGTGATGGTGGCCGGCCGGGTCATCTACGAGCAAGGACGCTTCACCCAGGTGGACAGGCCGGCCGTGCTGCAGGCCCTGGCTGAACAGCTTGCGCGCCCGCTGGACCAGTCCGAGCAGGCGCGCCTTGCCCTGTCCGAGGCCATTTTCCCGCATGTAAGACGGTTTTATGAACAATATTGTCCCGAGTGCGCCCATGGGCGCGGGGCGTACCGCCTGGCGCCTTAGCGGCGCGCCGCGGGCGGTGGGCGAAAAGGAGGATGAACTGGTTTAATAGCGCGACTGACCTGCTCGGATCTAGCTGCAACTTCAGAACAAGAGAGAAAGTAGTGAACGGAAAAAAGACTATTGCGCCTGCTGCTCCCGTGAGCGCTACCGAACGCACCTATCGCGAGGTCCTGGCCTGGATAGAGAACCGCGTGCTGGGTCCGGGGGACGTGCTCGACGAGCGCCGCCTTTCCGAGGCGCTGGACGTGTCGCGCACGCCCCTGCGCAGCGCCTTGAGCCGGCTGCTGGGCGAAGGTTACCTGGTGCGCCTGGCCAACGGCGCCATGGTGGTGCGCGAGATCGGGGTGGGCGAGGTGCTGGAGCTGCTGTATGTGCGCCGCCTGCTCGAGCCCGAGGCCGCCATGCTGGCCGTCGAGCGTATCCCCCAGGAGCGGTTGCAGGCCTTGCTCGACCAATTGAGCAATCCGCAGGTCATGGACCAGGGCGGGCCGGAGAGCTGGCGCAAGGGCGATGACGTGCATGATCTGATCACTGAATTCTGCGGCAACCGTTCCCTGGCCAATATGATCGAGCAGGCCCGGCGCCGCATCCGCGTCTCCAATATCGAACGCGTTCCCGGACGGGGCGATCAGGCCGACGATGAGCACCGGGCCATCGTCCAGGCCATGATCGATCGCGACCGGGCCGCGGTGCACAGCAGCGTGCTGCGGCACCTGGACAATATCCGCGACGGCTTTCTGGCCGCCTTTGGCGTAGGCAACCAACATGAACGATAAACCTTCTCCCATCCAGGTCGAGTTGCTGTCGGCCAGCGCGTTCCAGCCCTACGGCCGCGTCATCGAGCACGAGGATGCGCCGGGCCGGCATTATGTGCCGGAAGTGTTCGAGCGCGCCTGCGACCTGACTTCGCCGGCCATGTGGGTGCGGCGGGTGCGGCGCCGGCGGGACCTGCCCATGCTGATCACCCACCTGGAGCGCCATCCTTATTCGGCCCAGACCTTCCTGCCCACGCGCCCTTTCCTGCACCTGGTCGTGGTATGTCTGGCCTTGCCCGACGGCAAGCCGGATCGGGCGTCCTTGCGGGTGTTCGTGGCCGGGCCGGGGCAGGGCGTGTGCTATCGACGCAATGTGTGGCATCACGGCCTGACGGTGCTGGACGACGTGGCCGATTTCATCGTCATCATGAACCTGACCGGCAAGGGCGATGACGACGTCTTCCTGGATCTGGACGAGCCGGTGGAGATCCACGACCGCCAGGGACTGCTCAAGGAGATGCGCCATGCCGCCTGCCTTTGAACCCATGCGCGACTTCGTCGGCTATGGCGCGCAGCCGCCCGCCGCACAATGGCCCGAGGGCGCGCGGCTGGCGCTCAACATCTGCATCAACTTCGAGGAAGGGGCGGAGCTGTCCGTGCCCGACGGCGACGGCGTCAGCGAGGCGGGCCTGACCGAAGGAGGCGCGGGTTCCGCCGGAGTGCGCGACCTGGCGGCGGAATCCATGTTCGAATATGGCAGCCGGGTGGGGTTCTGGCGCCTGGACCGCTTGCTGGCCGAGCGGGGCATGACGGCGACCGTCATGGCCTGCGCCCAGGCGCTGGCCCGCCATCCGCAGGCATGCCGCCGCATCAACGAGCGCGGCTATGACATCTGCGCCCACGGCCTGCGCTGGGAGCACCACCAGGGCCTGGGCGTGGAGCAGGAACGCGAGCGCATCGCCCAGGCGCTGGCCCTGATCCGGCAGTCCCTGGGCCGGCCCGCGCAGGGCTGGTATTGCCGCTATGGCCCCAGCGCGAACACGCGCCGCCTGGTGATGGAACATGACGAGCTGCTGTACGACTCCGATGCCTATAACGACGACCTGCCTTACTGGGTCAGGCAGGACGGCAAGGCTCACCTGGTCGTGCCCTACAGCCTGGTCAACAACGACACCAAGTTCATGCGCGGCGCCCTGTCCTCGGGCAGCGATTTTTATATCGCCTTGCGGGACGCCTTTGACTTCCTGTATGCCGAAGGCGCACACACTCCGCGCATGATGTCGGTCGGACTGCATCTGCGCATCGCGGGGCACGCCGCGCGCGCCGCGGGCCTGGAACGCTTTCTGGACCACGTCGCCGCCACGCCGGGGGTCTGGGTGTGCCGGCGCGCCGACATCGCCCGGCACTGGATGCGGCTTCGCCCACCGGGCTGAGCGCCCGCCTGATTCGGATTCATCAATGTATCCCCGTGTGAACGGGGAGGGCGGCGCGTACCCGCTCACAACAAGGAGACGGCAATGACATGTGTGATTCATGGGGCGACGGTCGTGCAATGCGACGCGGCCGGAACGGTGCTGGCCGATGGCGCGGTGGTCGTCGAGGACGGGCGCATCGCCGCCGTGGGGCCGAGCGAACAGATCCTGGCCCGTCACCCCGGCCTGGAGCGGATCGACGCCCGCGGCAAGGCCCTGCTTCCGGGCTTCATCAATTCCCATACCCATCTGGTGCTGACCGTGATGCGCGGCACCATCGAGGACTACACGGGCGAGGTGATCTACGGCTACATGGGGCCGATCACCTTCGTCATGACGCCCGAAGAGCGCGCCGCCATGGCGCAACTGGGCAGCCTGGAGGCGATACGCTCGGGCACCACCACGGTCAGCGATTCCAGCCGCTTCGTGGCCAGCTATGGCCAGGCCGTGGTGGACAGCGGCCTGAGGGTGGTGTTCAGCGAGCTGGCGGCCGATGCGAACAATATGAAGATGGCGGCCGGGCAGTACTTTTATGATCGGGACTGGGGGCGACAGTATCTGGCGCGAACCGAGGAGCTGATCGAGCGCTTCCATGGCGCACGCGGCGGACGGGTGCAGTGCCAGGTCGCATCGCATGCGCCGGACAATTGTTCGCCGTGGATGCTGGAGCAATTGCTGTCCCTGGCGCGGCGCCATGGCCTCAAGCGCAACATCCACCTGGCCCAGTCGCGCGCCGAGCTGGCCCAGGTCCAGACGCTGTCGGGGCGCACTCCGGTGGGCTACCTGCTGGAGCAGGGCTGGCTGGACCAAGACCTGACGGCGGCCCACTGGACGTATTGCACCGAGGCGGACATTGACGTGCTGGCGCGCCAGGGCGTGCACATGGCGCATTGTCCCGCCAACTCCTCGCGTCGCGGCCCGCATCAGGTCAAGGTGGGGCACGCCATGCGCCAGGGCGTGAACATCGCCTTCGGCACCGACAACATGACCGAGGACATGTTCAAGGCCATGCAGTTCGGCATCGTGGTGCACCGCGGCAGCGCGGGCGGCGGCACGGATCCGGCTCCGCAGGCCATTCTGGACTGCGCCACCCGCAATGGGGCGCGAGCGCTCGGGCGCCTGGACGAACTGGGCTCCGTCGAAGCCGGCAAGCTGGCCGATCTGACGCTGGTCAGCCTGGAGCATGCGCGCATGCGGCCCGTCAACCAGATCGTGTCCAATCTGGTTCATTACGCCGACCCGGGCGTGGTGGATTCGGTGATGGTGCAGGGAGAGTTCATCATGCGCGACGGCCGTGTACTGACCCTGGACGAAGGGCAGGTGCTGGAGCGCGCCGAACAGGCAGCCGCGCAGGCCTGGGAGCGCCTGCTGGCGGGCAATCCCTCATTGCCCAGCCTGCGGCGGTAGCGCCGGCGCCTTACGCGGGTGCGGAGCCGGGCGCCGAATTGCGCACCAGCCATTCCTGGTGTCCGTTCGCGCGCAGCCGGCAGGCCGGGCATTGGCCGCAGCCGTAGCCCCAGGCGTGCAGGTCGGCGCGCTGGTTCAGGTAGCAGGTATGGGTGTCCTTGCGGATCAGTTCCACCAGCGGGTCGCCGCCCAGCTGCCGGGCCAGTTCCCAGGTGTCCGCCTTGTCCAGCCACATCAGGGGCGTTTCCAGCAGCAAGGGCCGGTCTATGCCCAGGCTGAGGGCCATTTGCAGGGCCTTGAGCGTGTTCTCGCGGCAGTCCGGGTAGCCGGAATAGTCGGTCTGCGACATGCCGCCCACCAGCACGTCGAGCCCGCGCCGGTAGGCTTGCGCGGCGGCCAGGGTGAAGAACAGCAGGTTCAGGCCGGGCACGAAAGTGTTGGGCAAGCCGTCGGCCTGCATGGCGAAGTCCAGCTCATCGGTCATGGCGGTGGCGCCCAGCTGGCTGAGCACGCCGGCATCCAGCAGGTGGTCCTCGCCCAGGCGCGCGGCCCAATGCGGGTACTGTTCGATCAGGTTCTGGCGTATGACGTGGCGGCAGTCCAGCTCCACCCAGTTGCGCTGGCCGTAGTCGAAGCCGATGGTCTCGACCTGGCTGTAGCGCTGCAGGGCCCAGGCCAGGCAGGTGGCCGAATCCTGGCCGCCCGAGAACAGCACCAGGGCGCGCCGTTGAGAGCGGGCCGTCATGATCAGGCCTTGGCGGCGATGGGGTCGCGGCGCTTCATGGCGCCGATGATGGCGTTCAGGGCGACGCCGTACATGGGCACGAACAGCAGCAGGCTGACGGCCAGCTTGATGGCGTAGTCCACCAGCGCGATCTCCCCCCAGTGCTCGGCCATGAAAGGATTGCTGCTGCGCCAGAAGGCGATGCTGAAGAAGGCGATCGTGTCCAGCGCCTGGCCGAATACGGAGGCGGCCGCCGGCGCCACCCACCACTGGATGTAGTCGCGGCGCATGCGGTCGAACACCTGCACGTCCATCAGCTGGCCCAGCACATAGGCGGCGAAGCTGGCCAGGGCGATCCGGAACACGAAGCTGTTGAACTCGCCCAGGGCCTGGAAACCATTGAAACGGCCGTCATGGAACAGCACCGACACCAGGTAGGACGCGATCAGGGCCGGGATCATGGCGCGCGTGATCACGCGGCGCGCCTCGGCCTTGCCGATCAGCCGCACCGTCAGGTCGGTGGCCAGGAAGACGAATGGAAAACTGAAGGCGCCCCAGGTGCTGTGGAAACCGAAGAGATCGATGGGCAGCTGCACCAGATAATTGCTGGCGATCACGATGAAGATGTGAAAGGCGACCAGCAGGGCAAGATAGAACGGCACCCGCGACGGCGGGACGGAAGGCATCGTCATGAATGGACCTTTTTGGCAGATGGGGTGAGGGAACCCATGAAAGCGGACTGTAACTATGTATTGTACGGTGCGGCTGCGGTTTCTGGGAATATGAGTGCCGGAAGTCTAGCCTTTGTTCCAGGCGGGCAGTTCATGGTCCATGAATGTTCCTTATTCGCGCCGTGCTTTCAGGACATCCCCAGGCCTTTGGGCAGCCGGGGTTCTTATGATTCCAGTTCAGAAGGCGGCGTGAGAAAGCGCTTGGCATGGCCGCCTTGTCGCCTGTTTCCCGCGAGGGTTCGAGTATGTATTTTTCTGCCGATGTTCATTTGTCAGGGGTGCGCGCATCACGCCGCCAAGCAGGCTTGCCTGCGCGCCTGTCCAGCCGGGCGGAGCACGGTGTCGGCGCGCTGCCGCCAGGGCGTCAGTTCCTTGGTCGCGCATGGCCTGGCGGCGCTGCGGCGGGGCCGTGGGGCAAAGGCTTGCCAATGAGCCGCATGACCCTGCGCAAGGCATTGAACCTCGGTCAGATCCAGGCCTGGTTCCAGCCCAAAGTCTCGGTTGATTCGCAGCGGCTGGCGGGCGCGGAGGCCTTGGCCCGCTGGCTGCATCCCGAGCTGGGCTTGCTGACGCCCGCCTCGTTCCTGCCCTGGTTCAGCCATCATGGGCTGGACGAGGCGCTGCTGATGCACATGCTCAAGGAAGCGCTGGGCATACAGGCGCAGTGGCGCCGACAAGGTATTCAGGTGCCGATCTCGGTGAATCTGCCTACCCATCTGTTGAATGACGTTTTCCTGCCCGATCGGCTTTTGAATCGTGTTCGGGAGCTGCAGGGGCGTACGTGCTGCATTACGTTCGAGATCCTGGAGTCCTCCAATACGCTGACTGCTCGTGCCTTGTTGCGTGGCGCATCTCGTCTGGTCTCCATGGGGTTCGGTCTGGCCCAGGATGACTTCGGCATCGGCTACAGTTCGATGCGCCGCCTGAGCTCATTGCCGTTTTCGGAGCTGAAGCTGGACCGCAGCTTTGTTCATGGCGCGGCGCGCGAAGACAGGCAGGCGGCCACGGTATTGGCCTCGATTCGCGCCGGCAAGCGCCGGGGGCTGGCCGTCACCGCCGAAGGCGTGGAAACGCCGGAGGACCTGGCGTTTCTTCGCCAGGCGGGCTGCGACTATGCGCAGGGTTACTTGTTTGCCAAACCCCTTTCCGCCGCGGACATGAATGTCTGGCTGGCCGGCGCAGGAGCGGGCAGGCCCGGCCTGGCGCTCAGCCTGGCCGGGTGAAGCGGCTTACCGCTTGCCGACGCCCTGCAGCCATTGCCTATATGCGGAACGGGTCGTCTCCGAGACGGATTCCAGCACTTTCTGGTGATTGACCTGGTGCCGCACCAGCAGTCGCGCATCGGCCACCGTGCGCGATTTGCAGAACCAGTGGCAGCTGTGCTGCAGCAGATACAGCTCCGCCGAGAGGTGATAGGCGCGGCTTTTCGGATCCCAGCCGTCTTCGTTGTCCACCACGTGGCGCAGGCCGGCGGCATGAATATGCAGCAGCTCGCGGAAATCCCGCATTGCCGCAGGCAGAAAACGCTCGGCGTAGGGCACGCAGAACGAGAGCATGCTCATGCTGGCGGTTTGCAGGCTTTCCTCCTGCATGGAGTCGGCCAGCGCCTGCACCTGCGCCGCCACGGCGCGTTCGGTCTGGGCGTAGGTCTCCAGCACCTGCAGCTGGCGCGTCTCGGTCTCTTCGTGGATGGCGCGCGTGTAGCCCTGCGTCAGCGTCTCCATGTGACGCTCGAGCTGCCTGCCGGCCAGGTGTCGTCCCAGCAAGGCGATGCGCCCGCGCTGATAACGCACGCGCAGCACCTGCCACGCCAAGGCGACCATCAACAGGATCAATATCGTATCCATCAACCACGCTCCTTCAGGGCCACGTCGGCGCTGCCATCTGTGTCAATAAATTCGTATTTGGTTCGAGCACTTTTTGCGACGTGAAAACAGAAGCGTACAATCATTGAATCTGGATCTTGTGAGTGGCGAAGCGTGCCGTTCTTGCACAGGCTGCCGGGAATTCGCCCCGGACGGCATTGGGCCGGCCGGTTTTCCGAGGCCGCCATTGTATCCCGAGGACTGTTTTCCGGCGCTCTTTACCAGAGTCAGGAGGAAGGTTGCAGAGCTGGTTCCGGGAGAGCCGCAAGCTGGGACCGACGCGCCGGCCTAACGTTTCTGAGTAAATCTCGTACGCCTTCGGGTTTATTTTTTTAAATTATTTTTTAATTACGATGGTTGAAGAAATACCTTTTGCTCAATCAATGTCAATCCGAAGTGCTGGTTATGACGAGTACTGGCTTCAAGAGCAAATTTGGGGTAATCCAATGGTCCTTGGTTTGGGTGAATTGGACGCGTTGAATAAGGAAAAACGTCAGAGCTCCGGTGGCCGGCTCGACTTGCTGCTTAAAGACCCGCAAGACGATTCGATGTATGAAGTCGAGGTGATGTTAGGCGAAACGGATGAGGCTCATATTATCCGCACCATTGAGTATTGGGATAACGAAAAACGTCGTTGGCCACAGCGCCAACATTATGCCGTTCTAGTTGCGGAAAGCATCACACGGCGCTTTTTCAATGTTATCCACATTCTTAGCCATTCAATCCCTATCATCGCTATTCAGGTAGCTCTTGTGAGCATTGGTGACCAGAAGGCGCTTCATTTTACGAAAGTTCTTGATACTTACGAAGAAATCGATGACGGTGCCGTTGGGCAAGATATTGAGGTTAATCGCGATTATTGGAATAAGAAAGCGAAGTGGACCGCTGAAAATGTAGATGTGCTTCTTTCCGCAGTCGGTCATATTTTCCAAGAGCCTCAAGTGAGCTACTTAAAAAATTACGTTTCAATTAGCGTTGGGCGGAACAACTACTTCTGGTTTCATAAACGAGGAAGAAATAAGTCTCTTTTGGGTTTTCGAATTGCTCCGCACCTTGCGGAAGAGGCGCAAAGGATTCTGGATGGAGCAAAGATATCTTTTAATAGCAAGCCAAAAAAGATTTTTCTTATAACAGACGCAGAAACTATAAATTCTAATAAGGATCTCTTCGTTCAGATTGCTAGTTTAGTTTATCGAACATGGGCTAAAGATGAGTAGATGGTTGAAATGGATTTTTTCAACGTTAGAGACCGTTAGCGAGTCAAAGCAGCCTCTGAACCATACCGGCACTTAGAACTCTTCCAGAAAGCGCATGCGGAAACGGCGGCCCTTGATACTGCTGTTGGAGATGCGCTCGAAAGCCTGTTTGGCGATGCGGCGGTCCAGGGCGACGTAGGCGTTGTAATCGGTGATGTTGATCTTGCCCACCTGCTCGAAGCTCAGGCCGCCGTCGCCGGTCAGGGCGCCGAGCAGGTCGCCGGGGCGCAGCTTGTCCTTTTTGCCGCCTTGTATGTTCAAGGTGGTCATGGGCGCCTGCAAGGAGCGGCCGGACTTGGGGCGCAGCGTCTTCAGATTGCCCCACTTCAGCGCGCTTCCCTGGTACTGCTCGATCAGATGGACCCAGCGCATTTCATCGCGTGAACACAGACTCAGCGCCAGTCCCTTCTGATCGCCGCGGCCGCTGCGCCCGACGCGGTGCACATGGACTTCAGCGTCCTTGGTCACATCCACGTTGATGACAGCGCCCAGTTTCTGAATATCCAGCCCGCGCGAGGCCACATCGGTGGCCACCAGCACGGCGCAGCTTTGGTTGGAAAACTGCACCAGAATTTCATCGCGATCACGCTGTTCCAGATCGCCGGTCAGAGCCAGAGCCTTGATCCCTTCGGATTGTAATTCCTCCACCACTTCCTGACAGCGCATTTTGGTATTGCAGAAAATCAGGGTAGAGGCGGGGCGGAAATGTTCCAGTAGCGTCACCACGGCAGACAGGCGCTGCTCGGGGTGAACTTCGTAAAAAATCTGTTCGATCTGGCTGGCATCGTGCAGTGCTTCCACTTTGACTTCTGCAGGCTTGTACAGGAAGCGGGCGCTCAGGTTGCGGATGTTTTCCGGGTAAGTGGCGGAGAACAGCAAGGTTTGGCGACGGGGCGGGCAGTGCGAGGCAATGGCCACGATATCGTCATGAAAGCCCATATCCACCATGCGGTCGGCTTCGTCCAGAACCAGTGTTTTCAGGGCGGACAAGTCCAGGTTGCCGCGCTCCAGATGGTCCTGAATCCGGCCCGGCGTCCCCACAACAACGTGAGCGCCATTGCGCAAGGCTTCTGTTTGCGGGCGCGAGGGCACACCACCGCACAGAGTCAGCATGCGTATGTTAGGAATCTGGCGGGCCAGACGACGCAGCTCGGCGGTGACCTGGTCGGCCAGCTCGCGCGTGGGGCAAATTACCAGAGCTTGTGGAGCCAGCTTGCCGGGGTTGAGGGTTTGCAGCACGCTCAGTCCGAAGGCCGCGGTCTTGCCGCTGCCGGTCTTGGCTTGCGCGATCAGGTCGCGGCCTTGCAGGATGAGCGGCAGGCTCCGTTCCTGAATAGGCGTCATCTGTTCAAAACCCAGGCTTTGCAGGGTGTCCAGCAGGACGGGCAGGAGGGGGAGGGTGGAGAAGGGAGTATTGGACACGATAAGGCGGATCGCAAAAACCGCAAAAGGTTGAATTGACTGAGAATGCACGTCCTGGCGGGTTTTTACCAGGTTCCGGCGGAGCTTTGCAGATATTCCGGCGGCATTTCCAGGTATTGAGGAGGCTGTAACGGGTTTCCCGATGGATGTGCAGGGAAAAGCAAAAAGGCCCAAACCGAAGTTTGGGCCTTTTTAGGAATTTGGAGCGGGAAACGAGTCTCGAACTCGCGACCTCAACCTTGGCAAGGTTGCGCTCTACCAACTGAGCTATTCCCGCATGTGTGCGTTTCCGCAGTACCGACTTGTGACCAGGGTTACTGGAGGCGCAAGCCGGAATCGAACCGACCTAGACGGATTTGCAATCCGCTGCATAACCACTCTGCCATTGCGCCGTGGTCGATTAAAAAGGGAAGCCTGGGCTTCCCTTAGGAATCTGGAGCGGGAAACGAGTCTCGAACTCGCGACCTCAACCTTGGCAAGGTTGCGCTCTACCAACTGAGCTATTCCCGCATATCTGTTTTCACAGAAATTTCCGCCAACATTCCTGTTTGCGGCTTTACTTAAAACACCGTTTAAGTAAAGAAAGCTATTTTAATTTTGCTGTTCCTGTTTGTCAAGCTTTTTTTATTTGCCTGGCTGACTGGAACCGCTCTTTAAAACCGCTTTTGCTTGGCGACTGGCGCTGCAGCAAGAACGTAACTATAAAACGCGCTTGGCGTGCCTGTCAAGAAGTTCCACTCTTTTTTTTGCGATGGCCAGCCCCCCGCGCTATGCTTACTGCTTTCGTCTATCGCTAGGTAATGGCCGTGAACAGGCAGCTCGATGTGGATCTGACTTCCTTCAACACCCTGGGATTGCGCAGCCGCGCCCGTGAGCTGGTGGTGTTCGACGATGCGGCCCAGTTGCCCGCCTTGCAGGCCTTGGTCGAGCAGGCCGGCGCATTCTTCGTATTGGGCGGGGGCAGCAACGTGGTGCTGTCGGGGCAGGTGGATCCCTTGGTGATCAAGGTGCAAAGCCGGGGCATACGCCTGCTGGAAACCCGCGACGACGCCCATATCGTGGAGGCGCAGGCCGGCGAAGTCTGGCATGACTTTGTCGGGCACTGCCTGGAACAGGGCTGGCCCGGCCTGGAAAACCTGGCCCTGATTCCCGGCACGGTGGGCGCGGCGCCCGTCCAGAACATCGGCGCGTATGGCGTGGAGCTGGAGCAGCGCGTGCACAGCGTGCTGGCCTGGAATTTCCGCCAGGCGCGGCTGGTGGAGCTGCCGGCGGCCGACTGCGGCTTTTCCTATCGGGACAGCCGTTTCAAGCATGACCCGGCCGGCACCTGGCTGATCGTGGCGGTGCGCTTTGCCTTGCCGCGGCCCTGGACGCCTGTGCTGGACTACCCTGACCTGCGCCAGCGCAGCGCCTTGGCCGGCACGGCGGACGCCCGGGCGATCTTCGAGGCGGTCTGCCAGATCCGCCGCCAGAAACTGCCCGATCCCGCGGTGCTGGGCAATGCGGGGAGCTTTTTCAAGAATCCGGTGGTGCCGCAGGTCCAGCGCGACGCCTTGCGCGAGCAGTGGCCGGGCCTGGTGTCCTATGAGTTGGGGCAGGGCTTGTGCAAGCTGGCGGCAGGCTGGCTGATCGATCAGTGCGGCTGGAAGGGCCGGCGCGATGGCTCGGTCGGCGTCCATGAACGCCAGGCCCTGGTGCTGGTCAATCATGGCGGCGCGAATGCGCAGGATATCGAGCGGCTGGCGCAGTCCATTCGCGCCGACGTGCGCCGGCGCTACGGCGTGGAGCTGGAGCAGGAGCCGGTCCGGGTGGTTTGATGGATCGCGCTCACTGCAGACGCAGCTCGCGCAGCGCTTTGACGGGGTGAGCCTGCAAATAGGCCCGCATCTGCCCCCGGAAGGCGGGGTGGCCTTGTTCCCAGGCTTGCCGCAGCAAGGGCAGGGCCTGATCGGACTTGCCCTGGTCGGCCAGCAGGCGCGCGGCGTTGAACGCCCCCCGGAAGTCCTGTCCCTGGGCGGCGCGCAGGTAGCAGGCCAGGGCCTGTTCCAGGTCGCGCGGCACGGCCCAGCCGTCTTCATGAAAGCTGCCCACGAAGTTCCAGGATTTGGCGTGCCCCTGTCCGGCCGCCTTCCGGAAAAAATCCAGCGCCTGGGCCAGGTCCGCGGGCGCGCCCCGTCCCAGCGCCAGGGAAGTGGCATAGTTGTACTGGCCCCAGTCCAGGCCGGTCAGCGCCGCCTGGCGGAACCAGTAGGTCGCCATCACGTCGTCTTTCTTCAGGCCCCAGCCGTTCTCATAGCAGCGTCCGAGCAGATTCATGCCCATGGGGTGGCCTTCGTTGGCCGCCAGGCGCAGCCAGGCAAGGGCTTGCGTCGGGTCGGCGTCGCAGCCCCGGCCTTCCAGATACCTTTGCGCCAGATTGACCTGGGCTTCAATCACGCCCTGTTCGGCGGCGGCGTGCAGCCAGCGCAGGGCGGTCTCGGACGGGCCGGACAGGATGTCTCGCCATCCTTGGGCATCGAGGCGGTTCAGTTCGCGGGCGGTGATCTCATGCATGGGCATGACGGCGCGGCCCGCCCCTCAGGGCTGGCCGCGCTTTTCCAGCTCAACTGCCCGTCAGTAGGACAGTTTCAGGTTCAGGACGGCGGAGCGTCCGGGAGCGATGCTGGCGTAGTGCGACGCGTAGGCCTGGTTGTAATACACCTTGTCGGTCAGGTTCTGCACGTTCAACTGCACGCCCACGTTCTTGTTGAATTGGTAGGCGGCCATGGCGTCGAAGCGCCAGTAGGACGGAATGTACAGCTTGTTGGCCGCATCGCCGTACTGCTTGGCGGAATAGAAGGCGCCGGCGCCCACGGTCAGCTTGTCCACGGGCTTGTAAGTGGTCCACAGGCCGAAGCTGTGCTTGGGCGTATTGGGGAAGCGGTTGCCGTCATTGGCCGAGCCGTTCGGGCCGTTGTCCGTGAGCTTGGCGTTCAGGTAGGTATAGCCGGCGTAGACGTTCCAGCGCGGGGTGATGGCGCCCGAAGCGCCCAGCTCCAGGCCGTCCACGCGTTTCTTGCCCGCCATCTCGTAGTCGCCGTTGGCCAGCGTCACGCGGGCGTTGGTGGTCTCCGTGCGGAACACGGCGGCCGACAGGGTCATGGCATCGTCCAGCACGTTCCACTTGGTGCCCAGTTCCAGCGTGCGGTTCTTTTCCGGGGACAGCTCGTCGGTGTTGCCGCCGCTGACCCGGCCGCCGCGGCTCGAGGGCGCGGAGCCGTCGCTGCCTTCCCCGGCAGAAGCGTTGAACGGGGTGGAAGACGTGGCGTAGGACACATACACCGCGCCGTTCTGCACCGGCTTGTAGGTCAGGCCGACCTGATAGTTGACCAGGGTGTCGTTGCGGCTCAGGTCGAAGGCGCCGGACTTGTAGTGCGTGGAATAGTTGTCCAGGCGCAGGCCCAGGCCGGCTTGCCAATGTTCATTGAATTCGATGGTGTCGAAGGCGAAGATGGAGCGGGTGTTGGTCTTGCTCTCGCTGGGGTTGCCGCTGGGCCGGCCGTTGAGCGTATTGACCCAGGGATCGCCGGGATTGGGATCGTACAGGCTGGTGCACTGGTAGTTGGAGGCCGCGCCCACGCCCTTGAGGCAGGCGTTGGCCGCGCCCGAGCCGCTGCCGCGATTCACGTTCAGCGAATCGCGTTCGCCTTTCTCGCGCGAGAATTCCAGGCCCACGTTGAAGCGGTGCTTGAGCGATCCGGTCGCGGCCTCGCCGACCAGTTCGGTCAGGTTGGCCAGGCTGTCGATGTGGCTGTCGCGGGTATTGGCGCGGCGCCAGACCAGGCCGTTGGCGACGTTGCCCTGGCTGTCGTCGGGCTGGGTCCAGACGTATTCCTGTGTGGTCCGGGTGTAGCGGGTGGTGTTGCGCAGGGTCAGGCTGCCGTTGATGTCGTGTTCGACGCCGATGGTGGCCATGTCGCTGTTGGTCTTGCGATAGTCGCTCTTCAGGCCGTAGAAGTTGTTGCGGTCCACGTCCGCGGGACCGGTCAGGTCGCCGCGCGGCCAGCCATAGGGAATGCCGCTGTCGGGGATGTCGTCCGTCTGCAGGTGGTAGTAGCTCAGCGACACGCGGGTGGGCGTGTTCAGACCGAAGGTGATGGTGGGCGCCACGCCCCAGCGCTTGTTCTTGACGACGTCGCGGCCGGGCACGTCGGCGTCGTGATACATGGCGTTCAGGCGGAAGGCGACGGAATCGCTCAGTTGCTGGTTGGTGTCCAGCGTGCCGCGATAATAGCTGTCGGTGCCCAGGCCCAGGTTCACGTCGGTGAAGGTGTCGGCCTTGGCGGTCTTGTTGATCAGGTTGATGCTGCCGCCGGCGCCGCCGCGGCCGCCATAGGCGCCGTCCGAGCCCTTGACCACTTCCACCTGCTCCAGGTTGAACACTTCGTGGGAAGTGGCGCCGATGTCGCGCATGCCGTCCACGTAGGTGCTGCCCTGGGCGTCATAGCCGCGGATGAAGGGGCGGTCGCCCAGCGGGTTGCCGCCTTCGCCGGCGCCGAAGGTGATGCCGGGCGTGTTGCGCAGCACGTCAGTCAGGGAAGTGGCGGCCTGGTCGCGGATCACTTCCTGGGGAATGATCTGCACGGATTTGGCAGTGTCCAGCAGGGGGGCCGTGAACTTCTCCGAGGCCGAATTCTGGACGTTGTAGCTGCGCTCCTGCGCGGCCTTGACCTGAATGGGGGCCAGTTGCGTGGCGGATTCCGAGCCTTGCTGGGCAAGCGCCAAGGGGGAGATCAGCAGGGCGGGGGAGGCGAGCGCCGTGGCGATGCCTGTGGCGCGACGCAGCGAAGAAGGTGTGTTTTCTGGCACGATGGCTCCGGAATAGAGATGCGAATCATTATTGTTTGTAAGGATGCAGATTATGGATTCGTCTCTTCCCGGAAACCTGACCAGTTCCTGAAAATTGCGTGAAAAACAACAGCCTGCTTCAAAAACAGGTTCAAGCTTCGAGTATTCCCCACCAGCGCAGGGTCTGCTTCAGGTGATCCCGCACGGCTTGCATGGCAGCTTCGGCATCCTTGTTCTCCAAGCTGTCCAGGATCAGCAAATGCTCTTCCATGGCCGGCACGATACGTTCGGGCAAGGGGCGTCGTGAATGTTGCATGACATTGATGCGGTCGCAGTTTTCTTCATAAATGACCAACGCCGATGGATTGCCCAAAGCTTGAGCCAGCGTGCGATGCAAAGACCAGTCGACCTCCATGGCCCGGATCTGGAGCGCTACGGTTGCCTGCCCTTTGCGCGCCTGTTCCAGTACTTCCTGATGCTGTTGCTTCAACAGGGCCAGCTTCTGCGCTGGCAGGGCATGAGCCAGCAGCCGCGCTCCTTCCTGGTCGAACAGGCAACGCAGGTGGAAACAGTCGTGCAGCGCTTGCGCGGTCGCCTCCAGCACCAGGACTCCCCGTTTGGGCAGCACGGATACCAAGCCGGCTGCCGCAGCGCGCTTGACGGCTTCGCGTACCGGGGCAAGCGGAAAGTCCATCAATCTCATCAGTTCCGCAATGGATACCAGCTGGCCGGCCCGCACCTGGCCGGTGGCCAGCAGATGTCGAAAAGCCTGGAACGCCTGGGTGGCCAGCAAAAGTTCATGGGAGGCCGCATGCATGGATAAGTCTCCGTTTCTTATAGGGTTTTTACTGCTGTCAATGAACATATCTTTTTCATTATAGTTGAAATTCGTTTTTGAATATGTTCTGAAATGTCAGTTGAAATTCCTGCTGGCGATTTCTTCTCTTGCAGCCTTTCTAGGGAAAAGAATCATGCGTTTTTTCTATCGGAGTTTGTTTGGGCAGGTGATTGTCGCCCTGGTGCTGGGCGTGATCGTCGGCGTGGCGTGGCCTCATTTCGGCGAGGCGCTCAAGCCCTTCGGCGACGGGTTCATCAAATTGATCAAGATGATCATCGCGCCGCTGGTGTTCTGCGTGGTGGTGCATGGCATTTGCGGCAGCAGCGACCTGAAGAAGGTCGGCCGGGTGGGAGTTAAGGCGCTGGTCTATTTCGAGATCGTGACCACCTTCGCCCTGGCCCTGGGCATTGCGCTGGCGTATCTGTTCGCGCCCGGGCACGGCATGAACGTGGATCCCAGCACTCTGGATGCAAGCGCCATGGCGGCCTATACCTCCCGCGTCGAACAGGCTTCCGATACGGTCGGTTTTCTGATGAAGATCATCCCCACCACCTTTGTGGATGCCTTTGCCTCGGGCGACATCCTGCAGGTGCTGCTTATCGCCATTCTGTTTGGCTTGGCCGTGACCATGCTGGGCGAACGCGGCCGGCCGGTGGCCAATCTGGTGCACCAGCTCTCCCATGTCTTCTTCAAGATCATCGGCTTCATCGTTCGCCTGGCCCCTCTGGGCGTTCTGGGCGCGGTCGCCTTCACCGTGGGCAAGTACGGCGTGGGAACCCTGGGCAAGCTGGGCATGCTGGTGCTGTTGTTCTACGTGACCTGCTTCATCTTCGTGATCGTGGTTCTTGGCCTCATCCTGCGGCTGGCTGGCTTCAATATCTTCAAGCTGCTCAAGTATCTGCGCGAAGAACTTCTGGTCGTGCTCGGCACGGCTTCCTCGGATGCGGTGCTGCCGCAGGTCATGCGCAAGCTCGAGCGCATGGGTGTCAAGGACTCGACGGTAGGCCTGGTGGTGCCGACAGGCTATTCATTCAATCTGGACGGCTTTTCCATCTACCTTACCCTGGCCGCCGTGTTCATCGCACAGGCGACCAACACCCCTCTGTCGTTCATGGACCTGCTGACGATTCTGGCCATTTCCATGCTGACGTCCAAAGGAGCGCACGGCGTTCCGGGCTCGGCCATCGTCATCCTGGCCGCCACGCTGAGCGCGGTGCCGGCGATCCCTGCCATCGGTCTGGTGCTGGTCCTGTCGGTGGACTGGTTCATGGGCATGGCCCGGGCCTTGACCAATCTGATCGGCAATTGCGTCGGCACCGTGGTGGTGGGCGCCTGGGAAGGGGATGTAGACCGCCAGCGGGCGCATGACGTGCTGGATGGCCGCATCAAGGTGGACCTGAGCAAAGAAAGGGCTCTTGAAAACTGATTGCGCTGCGCAAGAAAGCAAAAGCCGGACTGGTTCGCCAGTCCGGCTTTTGCATGCTTCAAGTCTGCTTCAAAGCGCCTCAGGCGGACACTTCCTCCAGCGAGCGGCCTTTGGTCTCCACGCCCAGCACCAGCACCACCAGGGCGGCGATCGTGAAGGAGGTGGCCCCCAGCGTGAACACGCCGGTGTGGCCGGTCCAGGGCAGGATCAGGCCCACCAGCAGGGGGCCCAGCAAGGAGCCCAGGCGGCCTACGGACGAGGCGAAGCCTGAACCCGTGCTGCGCGAGCGGGTCGGGTAGAGTTCGGGCGTGTAGGCGTAGAGCACGGACCACATGCCGAACATGAAGAACTGCATGCACAAGCCAGCGCCGATGAGCTGCGCCACCGGCGCCTGCGCCGTGGCGACATGACCGTAGACGAAGGCGGACGTGGCGCTGCCCACCAGCATCAGCACCATGGTCATCTTGCGTCCCCATTTCTCCAGCAGCCAGGCCGCAAAGATGAAACCGGGTATGCCGGCCAGCGAAATGTAGATGGTGTACATCACGGACTTGGTCACTTCGTAGCCGGCCTGCTGCAGCAGGGCGCCCAGCCAGGTCGTCAGTCCGTAGTAGCCCAGCAGGGCGAAGAACCAGAGCATCCAGAGCATGATGGTGCGCCGCGCGTACTGGCCCTGCCAGAGCTGGGCGAACAGCGCTCCGCGATCCTGGCGCAGCGCAGGCGCGGGCGGGCGCGGCGCGGGCAGGGGAAGCCCGCCGTTGGCGCGCACCACGCGCGCCTCGAATGCGGTGGTGACCCGGTCGGCCTGGCCGTGCTGGCCGACCTCTTCCAGCCAGCGGGGCGATTCGGGAACGTAGCGCCGGATGACGAAGACGAACAGCGCCGGCACGGACAGGGCGATGAAGATGCCGCGCCAGCCTATGTGCTCCAGCGTCAGGTAGGTCAGGATGCCGGCGCAGATGAAGCCCAGCGGCCAGAAGCCTTCCAGGATGGCGACGTAGCGTCCGCGGCTCTTGGCGGGCACGATCTCCGACACCATGGCCAGGCCGATGGGAAACTCCATGCCCATGCCAAAACCCAGCAGGACGCGGAACGCCATCAATTGTTCCACGGTCTGGGACAGGCCGCAGGCCAGGCTGCCCACGCCCCAGAAAATCATGCTCCACTGGAAGACGGGCTTGCGGCCGAACTTGTCCGCCAGCATGCCGGCGATGGCCGCGCCGAAGAACATGCCCAGAAAGCTGCAACTGGCCAGCAGGCCGGCCTGGGCGGTGGTCAGGCCCATTTCCGCCTTGATGGAACCCAGCACGAAAGTCATGATGCCCAGGTCCATGGAATCGAAGAACCAGGCGGTGGCGATGATGCCGAAAAGCATCCGTTGATAACGAGTCATGGGCAGCCGCTCGAGGCGATTGGCCACGTTGGGGTGCTGCTGTGTTGCAGAGGGCATTGCTGTCATGGGTGTCTCCAAGTGCGCCGTTCTCGTGACGGCCTTTATTGACGGACAGTCTGCTCAAGCTTCTGGCAGGTGTTTATTTAACTAATATATTACATGAATGTTAGTGATATTCATGTGCGCGGGGATCATGGTATGTACTAGGTGGCGCTCGGGCTGGGCAGGCGGTCGCCGGCCAGGATGCCGCCATGGGCGTGACGGATGATGCGTGCGTAGGAGTCGGTGCAGTCCGCGACGGGAAAGGCTTTGGCGAGACGCGTCACCTGCAGGGCGTCCTCCAGCAGGCGGGGCAACTGTTCCTGTCGAATGCCGAACCCGCTCAGGTCGGACGGTATGTCCAGCTGTTCGACCATCGATCGCAGGCGCAGCGGCAGGGCCAGCAGGGTGTGCTCTTCATCGGGACCGCGCACGCCCAGCAGTTGCGCGATCTCCAGCAGTTCCGCGGCGCGGCTGTGACGCAGTTCGTCCAGCACGTAGGGCAGCATCACGGCATTGGTGCTGCCGTGCGATTGATGCGTCAGGCCCGCCACGGCGTAGGCGATGCCGTGCACGGCGTTCAGCCCGGCGGTGCCGTAGGACAAGGCGGCGTAGTAGCTGGCGCTGGCCATGGCGTCGCGCGCCTGGGCATCGGCGCCGTCCCGGTAGGCGCGCAGCAGATAAGCGGCGCAAAGGCGGATGGCTTCGCGGGCGAACAGCTTGGTCAGGGCGGAGCGGCCGCTGTAGCCGGGATCCGGGTGTCCGGCGCGGTCAAAACGCGCGGCGTCCTGGGTCAGGAACGATTCGATGGCGTGGGTCAGGGCGTCGATGCCGGCGTCGGCCGTCACCCGTGGCGGACAGCTGTCGGTCAGCTCGGGGTCGATGACGGCGATGGCGGGCCGCAGCCGATTGTCCATGACGGCGATCTTGGTGGCGTTGTCCGGATCCACCAGGATTGCGCCGGGCGTGGCCTCGGACCCGGTGCCGGCCGTGGTCGGCAGGGCGATCAATGGCAGGGCCAGGGCGCCCGGCGGCCAGGCGCCGCTGTAGGTCCGGATGGACTCGCCGGCGGGAACGGTCAGGCACAACGCTTTGGCCAGATCGATATTGCTGCCGCCGCCCAGGGCCAGCACATGGTCCGGCTTGCGGCCCCCCAGGCGCGCCCGTACGTCCGCCGTCGCCTCGTCGCACAAGTCGACGGACGGATCAGGCAGTCCGCCGTCATATACCAGGACTTCGATGCCCAGCTCCCGGCAGGCCTGGAGGTGTTCCTGCACCCACTGGGTCCGGGCGGTGAAGAAGCGGTCGGTGACCAGCAGGCCGTGCCGCAGCCCCAGATGGGCCAGCAGGGCCGGCAGATCGCGGCGGCAGCCGCGTCCCATCAGGGTGCGGGCAGGGGGACAGAAGAAGACTTTTTCATTCATGGTCGTGTCCTAGGGAAGTGAGCGGAACAGAAGTCATCCATCAGCGCGGCGATCGCGCCGGCGTGCGAGCCCAGTACGCCGTGGCCGGCCTCGGGTAGCAGGCGCAAGGTGTTGCATGGCAGCCCGTCCGCCAGCATCCGGGCATGCGATAAGGGGCAGTCCTCGTCCTGCTCGCCGTGGATGATCAGGGCCGGGACGGGAATGCGCTGCAGTTGGTCGCGGTGATCGCTGTGGCGATTGGCCTGCCAGGTCCAGGCCACGTCCTGGCGCCCGGCGGCCTGGCGCAGGCCCAGGCGGCGCTCGCGCAGGGCGATCTCATCGAGCAGGGCGGCCTCGTCCTGCGCATGGAACCACTGCGTCCGGCGCAGGCAGGCGGTGCCGGAAACCAGCACCAGAGCGTTGGGCAGCGGCGCATTGTCTTCGAGCAATGTCAGGCAGGCCTGCAGGACGACGGATACGCCAAGGCTCCAGCCCGCCAGGACGAAGTCCTGGTCTGGCGCCAAGCGGCGCAGCGTGGCGCGCAGATCCTGGACGAATCCGTCCAGGCGATAGTCCTCCCGGCAGCGGCCGCGCAGGGCGGAGCCCCGTCCGCGCAGATCAGGCAGGAGCCAGTCCAGTCCGGCGCGGCTCGCCTGGACGACGGGCAGCCAGCTCGCGCGGGTGCCCTGGATGCCATGAATGGCAATGACGGGCCGCGGTCCCAGAGCGTCGTCAGTGCGCATATGGCTTCCTGGGGGTGATAAATGCAACTAATATATGAACTTGTTGCCGAGGGAGAGTCCAGCCGGGCTGGACGGCGGCGGGTCTGCGCAGCCGGGGCTGCGATTTCAAGGCATGGTCAGCATGGTCACAAAAAAGCGGGAAGCAGCAGTCAAAGGCGAAACGGTCGGCAAGGCACGGGTCGCCAAGCGGCGCGTGGACATCAAGGAACTGGCCGAGCCCAAGCCCAAATTGACGGACATCGCCTACGAGCGGCTGGAAGAGGCCATCATCACCTTGAAGCTGCCGCCGGGCAGCATCGTCTCCGAGCTGACCCTCAGCCAGATGTTCGACATAGGCCGCACGCCCATCCGCGAGGCCATCCAGCGCCTGGCGCGCGAGCACCTGATGCTGGTGCTGCCGCAGCGCGGCCTGTTGATTCCCGAGATCGATCTTCCCAAGCAGCTGCGTCTCATCGAAACGCGCCGGGAGGTCGAGCGCCTGATCTGCCGCAGCGCGGCGCGGCGCGCGACGCGTGAACAGCGAGAGCAATTCATGGTCTTGCATGATGCATTCCTGGAGGCTGCCGCCCAGGATGACGAAGTCAGCTTCATCCGGGCGGACAGGCAGTTCAATGAATTGGAGATCGAGGCGGCGCGCAATGAGTTCGCCGAGGGCGCCATGCGCCTGATGCACGGTCTGTCCCGGCGCTTCTGGTTCTGTCACTACCAGCAGGATTCCGTCCTGTCCGAAATGGGGAGGCTGCATGCCGAGGTCGCGGCCGCCATCGCGGGGGGCGACATGAACCAGGCCGGACAGAGCCTGGACCGCCTGATGGACCACATCGAGCAACTGGCCCGCAGCACCCTGATCTCCAGCTTGTAGCCGCGGCGGGCTTTCGCCGCAGCGCGCCGGTCAGGCCGTCAGCCCGCGATCCAGGGCGCTCTGTTCTTCCCGCTTCAGAAGGGGGCCGTCCGTGGTGTCGCCCGTGTCCTCGAAGCGGAAGCGTCGGATGATGGGCTTGAGTTCTTCCTTGACGTGTTTTTCGCTGTAGCCGTTGAACAGGTGGCCCAGCAGGCCGCGGCGCAGGTCCGTGGTGCCCATGGCCCAGTCGGCGATGGGAAAGGTCAGGTTCATGTTGTACTTCATCATGATTCCCTGGTTGTGGTGGGCGGTATGGTGCCGACGGATGGTGTTGATGAAGGGCATGTTGCGCACGAACCAGTTCTCGTGGACGTGGCAGCAGTAGTGGAAGGTCTCATAGACCAGGTATAGCCCCACCATGGTCATGAACACGAAGTAGCCTGCGTTGGGATTGATCAGCCAGGCCGCCAGCCAGCCCAGCAATCCGCCGCCCACGCCCAGGGTGGCCAGCACGCGCCAGGGGAAGAAGACGATGCGGAACTCCTTGGTGGAGTCTATGGTGGCTTCGTTATCGGTGAAGTACTGGTGATGCTGCCGCGTGTGACGCTCGTAGATTTCGCGCAGCCCGATGATGTCTATACGTCGGTGCATCACATACTTGTGCATGGCCCATTCGGCGAAGTTGCCCGCCAGGAAGACCGGCAGGATGATCAGCCATTCCCAGCCCACCGCATCGAGCTTGCCGATGCAGTAGTAAATGGCCGCCAGGCCGACTCCATAGGTCACCACGACATGTAGCAGGCCGTTGTAGGCGGGACTGATGCTGGATTTGTAGTTCTCGCGGAACTTGCGTTGGCGCTCGCTCATCATGATGTGTGTCTCCATCCTGAGTGTTGGTTGTAATGTATTCAACTAATATATTAGTGATATTTTTGACGGCGTCAAGCAGGACGGTTGCGCGCGCCTGCGCGTTCGGGGCTGCCTCAGGATAAAAAAAAGCCGGCGAAGACGCCGGCTTTCGTGGAACTGCCTGGGCTTCAGGCGCCCAGCACGTCCTGCATGGTGTACAGGCCGCTGCTCTTGTCGCCCAGGAAGCGCGCCGCGCGCAGGCTGCCGTTGGCATATCCGGCGCGGCTGGTGGAGCGGTGGGAGATTTCGATGCGTTCGCCCTGGCCGCAGAAAAAGACGGTGTGGTCGCCGATGATGTCGCCGCCGCGCAGCACGGAAAAACCGATGCGGCCGTCCTGGCGGGCGCTAGTGTGGCCGTGGCGGGCCCAGTCGGCGACCTCGGCCAGCGATTCGCCCCAGGTCTTGGCAATGGCTTCGCCCATGGCCAGGGCCGTGCCCGAGGGCGCATCCACCTTGTTGCGGTGGTGCGCCTCGAAGATTTCCGCGTCGTAGCCCTGGTTCAGCAGGGCAGCGGCCAGTTCGATCAGTTTCAGGGTGGCGTTCACGCCCACGCTCATGTTGGGCGCGAAGACGATGGCGATTTCCCGGCTGGCGGCCTGGATCTGCTGTTTTTCGGCCTCGGAGAAGCCGGTGGTGCCGATGACCAGGCGCGTGCCGTGCTGCAGGCAGGCTTCCAGGTGGGCCAGCGTGCCTTCAGGGCGGGTGAAGTCGATCAGGCAGTCGGCCTGGGCCAGGGCGTGCAGGTCGTCGGTGATGATCACGCCGGTGGGCTTGCCCAGAAACGCCCCGGCGTCCTGCCCGATGGAGGCGGCTCCCTGGCGATCCAGGGCGACGCTGAGCGTCAGGTCCGGGCTGTTCAATACGGCTTCGATCAGCATACGGCCCATACGGCCGTCTGCGCCGGCAATGGCGATGCGCATGTATCCTGTCCTTTCTGCTTACTGTACGGGCTGGGTGGAGGGCGGCGCGGCTTCGTCGCTGCCGCGGGGGCTGGAATGCCCGCCTATGGGGCGCACGAACTGCTGGGTGCCTTCGTTGGCGTCGGCCGGGCCGGAGCTGTGGCGTTTGCCGGTGTCGGCGCGCTCGAAGGGCTGGCGGTCGGGCTGCTCATCGCCCTGCCAGCGCACCAGGGTGTCGCCTTCGAACCAGACGGTGAAGGTGCGTTGTTCGGTCTTGCCGTAGCCGGGCTGGTTCAGGTAGGGGTAGTCCCAGCGGTCGGCGTGGAAGATGTCCTGCAGGGTGGGCGAACCCAGCAGGTAGCGGACCTGGTCGCGGGTCATCCCGGGCTGCAGGCGGGACACCTGCTCGGCAGTGATCCAGTTCCCCTGTTGGACGTCGGCGCGATAGGGGAAGCCCCATTTGGAGGATCCGCAGGCCGTCAGGGCCGCGGCAGCCAGGCTCGCCGCCAGTACGGCGCGGATGACAGGAGTGAATGAATTTGCCTTCTTCTGCACGAAATGCCCCTGTTGGAATAAAATCGTTATCATATAAGGGTTTAGGAAAAAGCGCATGAATTGCGCTCCGAACCGCCCCGGGACAGGCCCGCCTTGCGGCGGGTCCGGACCCGGGATCCACCCCCATCAAGATGCGATAATTTTAGCCATGAACGATCAAAATGAACTGAAAAACATGGGGCTGAAGGCGACTTTTCCGCGCCTGAAGATTCTGGACATCTTTCGTCGCTCGGATCAGGAAGGCCAGCGCCACCTCAGCGCCGAGGACGTTTACCGCCTGCTGATCGCCGACGAAGTCGACATCGGCCTGGCCACGGTATACCGCGTGCTGACCCAGTTCGAACAGGCCGGCATTCTGGTGCGCAGCCAGTTCGACGGCGGCAAGGCCGTGTTCGAACTGAACGACGGCGACCACCACGACCACCTGATCTGCACCAATTGCGGCGTGGTGGAAGAATTCACCGACAGCCAGATCGAAGCCCGCCAGCACGAGATCGCCAAGGAACACGGTTTTGCGCTGGAGAGCCACACCATGCTGCTGTACGGCATCTGCCCCAAGTGCGCGCAGGCCGGCAAGCAGGCCAAGCCCGCGTTGCGCTCCTGATCGCGCCCCATGTGATCCGGATTCCCGCCTGACCCGGCCTCGGGGGCAGGACAAGCCCATCGGTTCATATCGATGGCAAGTCCTGATATTGAGCCTGGCAGGTACGGAACCGGAAGGAATGTTTGCCCCGTCGGCGCCAGCCGGCGGGGCTTTTTCTTGCCCGGTCGCTGCGTTCTAGCCCTCGAGTCCTTCCGTTCTGTAGAAGCGCTTGAGCTCGCCTCTTGTCATCAGCTTCACCTTGGGCAGGCTGACGTGTTCGTAGATGTCGGCATATCGACGCCGGCTTCGCAGCGTGACAATCGTGTTGTGGCGAATCATGCGCCATTTCACGGTGTCCTGGCCGCCTTCCAGCGCACCGGCCCGATCGCGTTCGAACCAGGTACGGCGGAAGTAGCGAAACAAGCTAAGGACCATCGATACATCCAGCAGAATGAAGCCTGTGGCGCGCTCCAGCCGCCGGGGGAGGATGCGCGTGTAGTTGCCTTCCATGACCCATTGTTCCTGCTGTATGGCTTGTTCATGCAGGCGGCGAAACTCTGCCTCGGGCCGGGGCTGCCAGTCGGTATGGGGCTGGTGATAGAGCTGGTCCAGATGAACCACCGGCAAGCCGCGTTTTCGCGCGATGGCCATGGCCAGCGTGGATTTGCCGCTGTTGGAGGGCCCCAGAATGCAGATGCGCGGGCCCAGATCGTCGAGAATGCTCATGCTTTGGCTCAAACCGGAATGACGCGGCCAGTGCCCAGGACGCGGGCCGGGCCACATGAATCGATCAGCCCCCATGCCGTCGGCGAGGCGCGCTCCCGAACGGGGCGGGGTTTATCGGACGCGCCGTCGATTACTGTTCGATCGAGAGTTCAAGGATGTCGTCGCCGTACGCGTCCTGCTCGCCGGTAGTCGTCCAGCCCAGTCGCCGGTAGAAACCGTAGGAGCGAACGTCCGGATCGCTGGCGCAGGCCAGGAACAGGCGTTTGAAGTCTTTGCGCTTGAAGTCCTCGATCATCAGCCCAAGCAAGGTTCTGCCGATCCCCCGGCCTTCGTAGGCGGGCAGCAGGGCGAGGACGGTGATCTCGCCGCTATCGCGGTCGCCAAAGCAGTAACCGATCATCCGGCCGTTCAGGCAGGCCACGAACCCGGGAGAGCTGCCATCCTGGATGCCGGCGCTCCAGGACTGGGCGGTGATTTCCAGTGCGCGCAGGTCCTCTTCGGAAAACGCGTTCTCTCTGGTCAGTCCCCGAATTGCGATGCACATGGAAGCATCATCAGGCACGGCCGGGCGAAAGGTCGGGTTGATCATGACAATGCTACGCTTGTCAGCGTTGCCGCTCCAGCATTTCCCGCGCATGTTCGCGCGTGGTGCTGGTGATTTCCAGTCCGCCCAGCATGCGGGCGATCTCGTCCACCCGCTCGGCCTGGTCCAGAGGGCGTATGGAAGAAAAAGTCTGGCCCTTGACCGACGCTTTTTCGACCTTCAGGTGGTGGTCTCCGCAGGCGGCCACCTGGGGCAGGTGGGTGACGCACAGCACCTGGTGGCGCGCGCCCAGTTCCTGCAGCAGCCGGCCCACGACCTCGGCCACGGCGCCGCCCACGCCGGTGTCCACTTCATCGAAGATCAGGGTGGGCACGCGGGCCGCCTGGCTGGCGATGACGGACAAGGCCAGCGAGATGCGCGCCAGCTCGCCCCCCGAGGCAACCTTGGCCAGAGGACGGGGCGTGACGCCCTGGTGGCCCGCCACCAGGAACTCTACCTGCTCCAGGCCGTGCGCCTGTGGCGGACAGGGCGTCAGGGCGATCTCGAAGCGGCCGCCTTGCATGGCCAGCGATTGCATGGCCTGGCTTACCTGCTTGCCCAGCTGGGCGCTGGTCTTGCGCCGCGCCGCGCTCAGTTGGGCGGCCAGGGATTCGTAATGGGCCTGCGTCTTGCGCACCTGTTCCTGCAGGGCCTGCAGATCGAAGGATTGCTGAACCTGGCGCAGCTGTTCCTGCCACTGCTCCAGCAGCACGGGCAACTCTTCGGGTTCGGTCTTGAACTTGCGGGCGGCCGAGAAAATGGCGGAGACGCGCTCTTCGGTCTGCGCCAAGCGCTCCGGATCCAGTTCGGTGTCGCTCAGGTAGCTGTTCAGGTCCGACACGGCTTCGGTGACGGCGATGCGGGCCGACTCCAGGCTATCGACAATGGTTTGCAGCCCGGGATCGTGGCGCAGCAGGGAAGCCATTTCGTGGGCGGCGGCGCCCAGCAGCCGCTGCACGGAGGTTTCTTCGCCGTCCAGCGCCTGCAGGGCCTGGGCGCTGCCGTCGATCAGGGCCTGGGCGTGGGACAGGCGCGTGTGCTCCTGCTGCAGCTGGTCCCATTCGCCTTCCTGCAGATGCAGCGCGGCGAGTTCGCCGATCTGCCATTCAAGCTGCTCTTGTTCGCGCTGGCGTTGTTCGGCGCTGTGGCTGGCCTGCTCCACGGCCTTGCGGGCCTGGCTCCATGCCTGCCAGGCTTGCGCGACCTGGCGGGCCAGGGGCAGGTGGCCGCCCTGGCTGTCGAGCAGTTCGTACTGGCTGTGCGACTGCATCAGGCTCTGGTGGGCATGCTGGCCGTGGATATCAACCAGCAGTTCGCCCAGCTCGCGCAACTGGGCCAGGGTGGCCGGGCTGCCGTTGATGTAGCTGCGGTTGCGCCCCTGCTGGTCGATCAGGCGGCGCAGCACCAGTTCGTCCGAGGCCTCGAAGTCGCGTTCGGCGAGCCAGTCCCGTATGCCGGGCGGACAGTCGAATTGCGCGCTGATCTCGGTGCGCGGGCAGCCTTCGCGTATGGCCTTGGCATCGCCGCGCGCGCCCAGCGCCAGGGACAGGGCGTCGATCAGGATGGATTTGCCGGCGCCGGTCTCGCCGGAGAACACCGTGAAGCCGGTCTCGAAATCGATCGTGGCCTGATCCACGATCACAAAGTCTCGAACGTGCAGGGTACGGAGCATAGGAGCGTTATTCGTTTTCTTCGTTGGGCAGGGGCATGCGGTTCCAGTCCAGCTTGTGACGCAGGGTGGAGAAGAAGCTGTAGCCCTTGGGGTGAATGAAGCGAATGGTGTTGCGCGCGCGGCGCACGTCGATGCGGTCGCCCTGCTGGCAGTCCGACCAGGCCTGCATGTCGAAGTGCACGCTGCCGCCCGACTCGACGCGGCCCAGGGCCGTGATGGTCAGGTTCAGGGTGCCGCTGTCGGGCAGGACGATGGGGCGGTGCGACAAGGTCTGCGGCGCCACGGGCACCAGCAGGATGGCATTGAGCGACGGATGCAGGATGGGGCCGCTGGCGGCCAGCGAGTAGGCGGTGGAGCCGGTCGGGGTGGAGATGATCAGGCCGTCGGCGCGCTGGCGGTACATGAAGACGCCGTCCAGCTCCACGCGCAGTTCTATCATGCCGCCGCGCCCCGCGCGGTTGATGACCACGTCGTTCAGGGCCACGCCCGAATACAGAACCTGCCCGTCGCGCACCACCCGGCCCTCCAGCATGGAGCGCTCTTCGATGTCGTAATGGCCGTTCAGCACGCTGACCAGGGCGTCGTTGGCGTCGTTCAGAGGAATGTCGGTAATGAAGCCCAGGCGGCCGTGGTTGATGCCGACCAGGGGCACCTTGCTGTGCGCCAGTTCGCGGGCGGCGCCGATCATGGTGCCGTCTCCGCCCATGACCACGGCCAGGTCGGCGCGAGAGCCGATCTCCGCGTAGTCGCACACGGGAAATTCGGTGACGCCGGTATTGCGGGCGGTCGCGGCCTCCACCAGCACCGAACAGCCGGCATTGACCAGGGTCCGGGCCAGCGACCGGACGGGCGCGTCCAGGCCGGAATCCTGATATCTGCCGACAATGGCGACCGTTTTGAAATGCATGGGGCGAAAACCTTATTGATTAATGAAATAATTGCGATAAATTGATTATAGAGTTGCCGCTACAGGCTTGGTTGCAAGAATCTTCCCTTTGTCCTGCAGAGCTGGTTTTTTTACCGCCGGGCCATCGGAATGCCGCATCACCCTAGATAAGAGGCGTTCCCCTGGGGGCGGCAAGCAGGCTTCAGCCTGCGCAGAGCGGGGGCGTTTTTTTAAGTGATACACGCGATATGGATGACAGAGCGAATGCATTGCTGAAGGTGCTGATCGAGCGGTATATCGCCGATGGGCAGCCCGTCGGGTCCCGTACCCTGTCAACCGTTTTTGATTTCTCGCCGGCCACCATACGCAATGTCATGGCCGAGCTGGAAGCCCTGGGCCTGATCCACAGCCCCCACACCTCCGCGGGCCGGGTGCCCACGCCCAAGGGGTACCGGCTGTTCGTGGACCGGCTGCTGGCCTCGCAGCGCTTCGAGCGGCCCGACGCCCAGAACCTGAGCCAGTTCCTGCCTTTCGACGAGCCCAATCGCGCAGTCAGTTCGGCGGCCTCCCTGCTGTCCAATCTGTCGCAGTTCGCCGGCGTGGTCCTGGCGCCCAAGAAGGCCCAGACTTTCAGGCAGATCGAATTCATCCGGCTGTCGGACAAGCGCGTGCTGCTGATCATCGTCACCCCGGACGGCGACGTGCAGAACCGCATCCTGTTCGTGCCGCGCGAGTACCTGGAGCATGAACTGGTCGAGGCCAGCCATTTCTTCAACCAGCATTTCTCGGGCATGTCCTTCGAATCCGTGAAGCTGGCCCTGTCGCAGGAGCTCAGCTCCCTGCAGGAGGACATCTCGCGCCTGATGCAGCAGGCGGTGGACGTCGGCAGCCACCAGCCCGACAACGAAGAAGCCGTGGTGATCGCCGGCGAGAGCAAATTGCTGAACGTGACGGAGATGGTGGCCGACATGGATCGCCTGCGCCGCCTGTTCTCGCTCTTCGAGAAAAAGACCGACCTGCTGCACCTGCTGGATGTCTCCAGCCAGGCCGAAGGCGTGCAGATCTACATCGGCGGCGATTCGCAATTGGTGCCGTTGGACGATGTCTCGGTCATCACCGCCCCGTACGGGGTGGACGGCAAGGTGGTCGGGACGCTGGGCGTGATCGGACCGTCGCGCATGGCGTACGATCGGGTGATCCCCATCGTGGACATTACCGCCCGGCTGTTGTCAAATGCCCTGAGCCATCATTCGGCCGGCTAGTCCGGTCTGCCCCTTGGCCGGCCCTGCGGGTTCCGGCTTGCCGCTTTTTGCCTTTACCGCCATGCCCAAGTTGCTTGCTTCCCCCTATCTGCCCGAACCGGTCGACGCCGATATGTTCAATGCCGATGCGCCTGTGCGCGAGACCGGGCCGATCGGCATCCTGATGATCAACCTGGGCACGCCGGACCAGCCCGAACCCAAGGCCATACGGCGCTACCTGGGCGAATTCCTGTCCGATCCGCGCGTCATCGAGATCCCCCAGATCCTCTGGCAGGTCATCCTGCGCCTGTTCATTTTGCCGCGCCGGCCGGCCAGGCTGGCGCCGCGCTACAAGGACATCTGGCTGGCCGAGGGCGCGCCCCTGCTGGTGTGGAGCCAGGCGCAGGCCGAGGGCCTGCAGGAGTTGCTGGCCGGGCAGGGGCACGATGTGCGCGTCGAACTGGGCATGCGCTATGGCAATCCTTCCATTGCCGGCGCCCTGGACAAGCTCAAGGCCGCCGGCTGCGAGCGCATCTTGGCCTTGCCGCTGTATCCGCAATATGCGGCCAGCACCACGGCCACGGCCTTCGATTGCGTGGCGGCGCATCTGCGCCGGCAGCGCAACCAGCCCGAGCTGCGCTTCATCAAGCGCTACCACACGCACCCGGATTACATCGGAGCGCTGGCCTCCCAGGTGCGCGGCCATTGGGAGGAGCATGGCAGGCCGGATCGCCTGCTGCTCAGTTTCCACGGCCTGCCGCGCCGCTGCGCCGAGCTGGGCGATCCGTATCTGCGCGATTGCCGCGAAACCGCCGCCGCCTTGCGGGCAGCGCTGGACGAACCGGCCGTGCCCGTCTTCATGTCCTTCCAGAGCCGTTTCGGCGCCCAGCGCTGGCTGGAGCCCTATACCGAGCCCTTGCTGCGTCAATGGGGCAAGGAGGGCGTGGGCCGGGTGGACGCCCTGTGTCCGGGCTTCCTGGCCGATTGCCTGGAGACGCTGGAGGAGATCCAGGTGGAATGCCGCGACGCCTTCCTGCAGGAGGGCGGGCGCGAGTTCCACTATATTCCCTGCCTGAACGCCGATCCCGAATGGGTCGGAGGGCTGGGACGGCTGGCCGTGCAGCACCTGGGCGGCTGGCTGCCCGGCCGCATTGCGCCGGCCTGAGCGCGCGCCGTCGCGCCGCTTTTTCGGCAAAATCTCGAATGCAGTCTTGAATTGGGGGCGCACGCCCCCATTTTCATGCGATCAACGATTCACGTAGTGGAGAAAGACGAATGGCTACACATGCCGATCCCAACAAGCCTCTGGACGGGGAAGTGACGGAAAACACGCCTGAACAGGCCCAGCCGGAAGTCCTGGGTCAGCAGCCCGAAGAAGACACCGCCGACCTGGCTGCCGAGCTGGCGCAGGCCCAGGAGAAGGTCTCGCAATACTATGACCAGCTGCTGCGCGCCAAGGCCGAAGTGGAGAACATCCGCCGTCGCGCGGACGACGAAGTCTCGAAGGCCCGCAAGTTCGGCACGGAGTCCTTCGCCGAGAGCCTGATCCCGGTGCGCGACAGTCTGGAAGCCGCCCTGGCCCAGCCCGAGCAAAGCGTCGAGGCGTGGAAGGAAGGGGTCGAGACCACCTTGCGCCAGTTGAACAAGGCTTTCGAGCGCAACAGCCTGAAGGAGGTCGCGCCCGGGCCCGGCGACAAGTTCGACCCGCACCTGCACCAGGCCATTTCGGCCGTGCCGTCGGAATACGAGGAAGGCGCCGTGGTGCAGCTGCTTCAAAAGGGCTACACCATCTCCGAGCGCGTCCTGCGTCCGGCCCTGGTCATGGTGGCTGCCGCCAAATGACGCTTTTCTGCCGCTGCCTTCAGGCGCGGCAGGCGCTTTTCCTGCATCGTTCAGGCCGGTCTGCCTGCCCCTTTCCAAAGGGCGCTTTCTGTCTTGGAACGGTCCGGCGGCAAAAAATCGAGCTCCGGCTCTTGAAATGCACATAGTGTTCCCCATATGCATTTCATCGAACAATTTGCTTTCGCAATCTATTTTTTAGTCAGGTAAAAAATCATGGGCAAAATCATTGGTATTGACCTTGGCACCACCAACAGCTGTGTGTCTGTTCTGGATGGCGACCAGGTTCGTATTATCGAAAATGCCGAAGGCGCGCGCACGACGCCTTCCATCGTGGCTTACATGCAGGATGGCGAAATCCTGGTTGGCGCGCCTGCCAAGCGCCAGGCCGTCACCAATCCCGCCAACACCATCTTCGCCGTCAAGCGCCTGATCGGCCGCAAGTTCACGGAAAAAGCCGTGCAGACGGACATCGACCACGTGCCTTACACCATCGTGGCTGCCGACAACGGCGATGCCTGGGTGGAAGCGCAGGGCAAGAAGCTGGCTCCTCAGCAGGTGTCGGCCGACATCCTGCGCAAGATGAAGAAAACCGCTGAAGACTATCTGGGCGAAGAAGTCACCGAGGCCGTGATCACGGTGCCCGCCTACTTCAACGACAGCCAGCGCCAGGCCACCAAGGACGCCGGCAAGATCGCCGGCCTGGACGTCAAGCGCATCATCAACGAGCCGACCGCGGCAGCCCTGGCCTTCGGCCTGGACAAGACCGACAAGGGCGACCGCAAGATCGCCGTCTATGACCTGGGCGGCGGCACCTTCGACGTGTCCATCATCGAAATCGCCGATGTGGACGGCGAAAAACAGTTCGAAGTGCTCTCGACCAACGGCGACACGTTCCTGGGCGGCGAAGACTTCGACAAGCGCATCATCGACTACATCATCGCCGAGTTCAAGAAAGAAAGCGGCGTGGACCTGTCCAAGGATGTGTTGGCTTTGCAGCGCCTGAAGGAATCCGCCGAAAAGGCCAAGATCGAGCTGTCTTCCGCGCAGCAGACCGAAATCAACCTGCCTTACATCACGGCTGATGCTTCCGGTCCCAAGCACCTGAACCTGAAGATCACCCGCTCCAAGCTGGAAGCGCTGGTCGAGGACCTGATCGAACGCACGATCGAGCCTTGCCGCGTGGCCATCAAGGACGCCGGCGTGAAGGTTTCCGAGATCGACGACGTGATCCTGGTCGGCGGCATGACCCGCATGCCCAAGGTGCAGGAGCGCGTGAAGGAATTCTTCGGCCGCGATCCCCGCAAGGACATCAACCCTGACGAGGCCGTCGCCGCCGGCGCCGCCATCCAGGGCTCCGTGCTCTCGGGCGACCGCACCGACGTGCTGCTGCTGGACGTGACTCCCCTGTCCCTGGGCATCGAGACCCTGGGCGGCGTCATGACCAAGATGATCCAGAAGAACACCACGATCCCGACCCGTCATTCGCAGGTGTTCTCCACCGCGGACGACAACCAGCCCGCCGTGACCATCAAGGTCTTCCAGGGCGAGCGCGAGATCGCCGCCGGCAACAAGGCGCTGGGCGAGTTCAACCTGGAAGGCATCCCACCGGCAGCCCGCGGCGTGCCGCAGATCGAAGTCACCTTCGACATCGACGCCAACGGCATCCTGCACGTGTCCGCCAAGGACAAGGGCACGGGCAAGGAGAACAAGATCACCATCAAGGCGAACTCCGGTCTGTCCGACGAGGAAATCGAGCGCATGGTGAAGGACGCCGAGGTCAACGCGGCCGAAGACCATCGCATCGCCGAGCTGGCCGTGGCCCGCAACCAGGCTGAAGCCCTGATCCACTCCACCCGCAAATCGCTGGGCGAATACGGCGACAAGCTGGAAGCCGCCGAGAAGGAAGGCATCGAGAAGGCCATCGCCGAACTGGAGGAAACCCTCAAGGACGGCGACAAGGAAGCCATCGACGCCAAGGTCGAAGCGCTGGGCGCGGCCTCGCAGAAGCTGGGCGAGAAGATGTACGCCGACATGCAGGCCCAGGCCGCCGCTCAGCAAGGCGCCGAAGGCGCTGCGCAGCAGCCTGCGGACGAGAACGTGGTCGATGCCGACTTCAAAGAAGTCAAGCGCGATCAGTAATTGCGAGCCTGAATAAGGTCTCGGGCCCGATTTCCGGCTGCGCGCTGGAAATCGGGCATTATTATTCAATCAGCGGCGTCACGGGCGTCGTTAAACAAAAATGGCAAAACGCGATTTATACGAAATTCTCGGTGTGGCCAAGAATGCGACGCAGGATGAACTCCGCAAGGCGTATCGCAAGCTCGCCATGAAGTACCATCCTGACCGCAATCCCGACAGCAAGGATGCCGAGGAAAAGTTCAAGGAAGCCAAGGAAGCGTACGAAATCCTGTCCGACGAACAGAAGCGCGAAGCCTATGACCGTTATGGTCATGCCGGAGTCGATCCCAACGCCGGCATGGGCGGCATGGGCGGCGGCATGGGCGGGGCCGGATTCGCGGATGCCTTTGGCGATATTTTCGGCGAGATCTTCGGCGGCGGACGCCGCGGCGGCGGTGGGCCCCAGGTGTATCGCGGGGCGGACCTGCGCTACTCGCTGGACATCAGCCTGGAGCAGGCGGCGTCCGGCTTCGATACCGAAATCCGCGTGCCCAGCTGGGAAAATTGCGATACCTGCTCCGGTACCGGCGCCAAGCCCGGCACCTCGGCGCAGACCTGCCGCACCTGCCACGGCAGCGGCGCGGTGCGCATGCAGCAGGGCATCTTCAGCATGCAGCAGACCTGCCCGACCTGCCACGGCAGCGGCAAGGAAATCCCTGACCCCTGCCACGTCTGTCATGGCGAAGGCAAGGTCAAGAAGACCAAGACCCTGCAGGTCAAGATCCCGGCCGGCATCGACGACGGCATGCGCATCCGCTCCAGCGGCAATGGCGAGCCGGGCGTGAACGGCGGCCCTCCGGGCGACCTGTACGTGGAGATCCGCATCAAGCCGCACGGCATCTTCCAGCGCGACGGCGAAGACCTGCATTGCGAGCTGACCATTCCCTTCACCACGGCCGCCCTGGGCGGTACGGTGGAAGTGCCCACCTTGACGGGACGCGGCGAGATCACCATCCCCGAAGGCACGCAGGTCGGCAAGACCTTCCGCCTGCGCGGCAAGGGAATCAAGGGCATTCGTTCCAGCTACCCCGGCGACCTGTATTGCCATATCCAGATCGAGACGCCGGTGAGACTGAACGAGGAGCAGAAGAAATTGCTGCGCCAGTTCGAGCAGGCCTTGAACGACGGCGGCGTGAAGCATTCGCCCAAAAGCGAATCCTGGACCGACAAGGTCAAGGGCTTCTTCTCCTGATTGAGGCAGGGAAGGCCGCAAGGCCTTTCCCGTTGCCGCTTCTAGCGTCCAAGCAGGGCCCGGATGCGCGCCACGGCCAGCGCAGCCCCGTCTTCACGAGACATGCTGCGCGCCAGGGTCTCGGCCCGTGACCTTACCTTCTCCGTCCTGGCAAGCCGGACGGCCTGTCGGATGGCGTCCGCGCTCAGTTTTCGCGTGGAGATCGGGTCGTCGGCCAGGCCCAGGCGCTTCAACTGTATTCCTCAGAAAAACTGGTCCCCCGCGAACGGCAGGACGATGGAAGGAATGCCGGCTCTGCAGGCCGAATGCGTGGTTCCGCTGCCGCCATGGTGAATGGCCAGCGATGTATGTGGGAAGAGCCAGCGATGGGGCGTCTGTCCGAGCACGAATATATTTTCGGGGAGCGGGACAGCGGGCATGCCGGCCCAGCCAGGGTAGAACAGGATGCGTTCCCGTTTCAGGGCCTCGAGCAGCGTGTGCAGCAAGGCGTTGCGATCGAATCCCACCATGCTGCCGAACCCTAGGTAAATCGGCGCCTCGCCGGCATCCAGAAAGGCTTGCTGTTCGGCGCTGGGGCTCCATGGTCGCTCCGGCTCCAGCCATTGGCCGCACAGCGTGGCGTTTTCGGGCCAGTCCGCGGGCTCGGGCAGCAAGGCCGGCGAGATGCCGTACAGCATGGGATGCCCGGTCCACAAGCGATGGCGGGGGGGCATGCCAAGCACCTGCTTTCTGGCCTGGTTGATCGATTTTCTGAATGACTGCCACAGCAGCCAGTTGACCAGCTTGTGGGAGGCCTTGTTCAAGGCCGGCGGCAGGCGCTGCCCGGACAGGAACGGCGAGGCGAAAGCCTGTGTGGGAGAGATGGGGATCATCCCGGTTCCGATCACCGGAATGCCGAGCTGGTCGGCCACCGACAAGCCGACGAATGCGGTCAGGCCCGAAACGATGAGGCCGTCGCAACCGGCGGCCGCGTCAGCGGCTTGCCGCATCCAGCTTTGCGCCTGGGCATTGGCCATGCGCGACAGGCCCTTCAAGGTCGCATTGACCCCGGAGCCTTGCAGAACCAGGGTCTGCAGGTCCTGTTTGATGTCTCCGCTCAAGCTGGCATGCGGAACCGCCAGCTGGCGGGCGCTGTCCAGCGAGTTGGCCTCGGCCAGCAGGCGGGCATGATGGCCGGCGTCCATCAAGGCGCGGCATAGAACGGCCAGTGGCCGGGTGTCGCCTTCCGTGCCGTAGGTCAGGACTGTCAGTTTCATCTTGGATGGATTTCATCAGCCGGTGGTAGGGGGCGAGGCCGCCCGGCCACGCCGGGCGCCTTCGCGAAGCGTGTCGGCAGGTTCCGCGCCTTGCGGAGCCCGCCGACGGCTTATTGCGCTTGCTCGGCGGCAGGCGCCTGGGCGTCGGTCTTCTGACGCTCGTGGTCTGCCGCGATCGCCACCACCAGATCTTCAGGCTTCAGGTACTTGCGCAGGACGGCATTGACCTGGGCGGCGTCCAGCTTCTGCATGGCCTGGTCCATCCGTTCGGACCACTCGAAGGTGCGTCCCAGGTCCAGGTAGTTGAGCCAGGCGCTGCTGAGCACGCTGTCATTGCTGCGGGTGAGACGGCGGTAGTTCAGCAGGGCGTTGACGCCTTCCTTGACTTCCTGCTCGGTGAAGCCTTCCTTGAGAGTCTGCCGCAGCACCTCCTGGATCGTCTTGTCCACCTTGGCGCTGTTGGCGGGTGCGTGGATGGCGTAGATGGTCCAGGAGCCGTTGGGCTCGTAGCTGGAGGCGTCCACCTGACTGCGCACGTTGTAGGAAAGGCCGTCCTGCACGCGCACCCGGTTCCACAGGCGGGAGGTCTCGGACAGGCCCAGCAGATAGTTGGCCACGTAGATCGCCGGGAAGTCCGCGTCGCTGTCCTGCAGCTTCAGGCCCAGGTCCGCCAGGTAGAAGGCGTTGGCCTTGTCGGGCGTATTGATGTCGAACTGCTTGGGCGGCACGGCGTGGAACGGATCTTCGGGGCGCTGGTAGGCGGGCGCCTTGCGCCAGCCCTTGAAGCCGTCGGCCAGGACCTGACGAATCTGGTCCTTGTCGAAATCGCCCACGGCGCTGAAGGCCATGTCGCCGGTACCGTAGAATTTCTGGTAGAAGTCGCGCACCTGCTTGATCTTCAGGTCCTGGACCTGTTCGATGGCCTCCTCGAAGGTGGGGGTGTAGCGTATGTCGCCCTTGGGCCAGGGGTTGCCGTAGCGCTCGATGGCGTGCTGGGCCAGGGCCGTGGGGTCGGTGCTGGCCGATTTCAGGTCCGTGATCGTGTATTCCTGATATTTCTTCAGTTCGGACTCGGGAAAGCTGGCTTCGCGCAGGATGGTCAGCGCCAGCGCCAGCGCCTTGGGCAGGTTTTCGCGCGTGGAGGACAGGCTGATCTGCAGGCGGCCGTTGGAGCCGTCGAAGCTGAATTGGGTCTGCAGGGCGGTGAACTGGTCAGCGATCTGCTCGCGATCCAGCTTCCGGGTGCCGGTGGCCAGCAACGCCGCCGCGGCGGCTGCGGCCGCGCTTTGGTTCTTGAGTTCATCGGGCGTGCCGAACTTCAGGGACAGGCGCGCTTCCACCCGTTCGGCGCGGGTCGCCTTGGGCAGCAGGGCCATCTTGATCTCGCCCAGTTGCGGTCCGAGCGACAAAGGTTGAAGGTCGGTTCGGGCATCGATGTTGGCGGGGCTCGGATCGAAGGCTTCCACGGCCTTGCCGGTGTCCTTGCCTTTGTAGTCGGCGACCAGTTTCTGGACGTCGACCGGCGTCGCCTCGAGCGCGCGCACGGGCTTGTCGGTGGGAATGTACAGCCCGTTGGTGCGATTGCTGGCCACCAGCCAGGTCTGCAGGGCTTTCTGAACCTGGTCCAGCTTGGCGGACTCCACGCGGTCGCGCTGCAGGAAGAACAGCCGCCAGTCGCCGCTGGCGGCTGCTTCGGACAGCGCGCCGGCCAGGCTGGACGGGTTGGCGTAGGTGCGGGTCCAGGACGTCAGCCATTGGCTGCGGATGCGTTCCAGGTCAGTGGAAGCCAGCGGCGTCTTGGTCAGACCCTCCAAGGTATCGTTCATGACCTTCAGGGCTTTTTGCTGGTCCATGCCTGGTTTGAGCTCGGCGCCGAACAGCGCGTAGCCGGGATCGTGGCTGCCGGAGTCGAAGCTGAACACGCTGGTGGCCAACTGTTTGTTGACCAGGTTCTTGTAGAGCAGGCCGCCGGGCGTGTCGCCCAGGGCGCTGACGCCCAGGCTCAATGGGATGTAGTCGGGGCTGGCGGCGCTGGGCATGTGATACATGGACATGATCAGCGGCGCGCCGCCGTGGCGGCGCAGCGTCACGCTGCGGGTGCCGTCCTGCACCGGCTCCACCGTGTATTCGGGTCGCAGGCGGCGGGTGGGCTTGGGAATGGCGCCGAACGCCTTGGCGATGACCTCCAGCGTGGCGTCCTGGTCGAACTGCCCTGTAACGAACAGGACGGCGTTGTCCGGCTGGTAATAGTCGTGGTAGAACTTGCGCAACTGCTCGATGTCCACGTTTTCCACGTCGGAGCGCGCGCCTATGGTGTTCTTGCCGTAGCTGTGCCATTGATAGGCCGCGGCGACCACTTTCTGCATCAGGATGCGAAAGGGATTGTTCTCGCCATTCTCCATTTCGTTGCGCACGACCGGCATCTCGGCTTCCAGGTCCTGCTTGTCGATCAGGGCGTTGACCATGACGTCCGCCTGCCAATTCAGGTACCACTCCAGGGTTTCAGGCTGGGCGGCGAAGCTGGCGAAATAATTGGTGCGGTCGCTGGAGGTGGTTCCATTGGCCTCCAGGCCGCGCTTGGCGAATTCGCCAAGCGCATTGCGCAAGGTGGGCGTGCCGCGGAACAGCATGTGCTCGAGCAGGTGGGCCATGCCGGTCTGGCCATAGTTCTCGTGACGCGAGCCGACCAGGTAGGTCATGTTGACGGTGGTGGTGGGCTTGGAATCGTCCGGAGCCAGTACGACGCGCAGGCCATTGTCCAGAGTGTATTGGGTGACGCCTTCGACCGAAGGGCCCTCGGCCAGTCCGGCGGGCAGGGCGTAGGCAGCCAGCGAGCTGGACAGCAGGGCGGCTCCGGCCAGATGGCGCAGGCGCAGGGCGACGGTCAGTACCGAGAGTTTCATGCACAATTCCTTACTGGGGTTACCGATGGAGCAGCCGGTAGCGGCGGCAAGTGTCTTTTGTAGCATGGGCCGGTTTGGCTGGGTAGGCGGCGCAATGGGCGGCCCGGCGGTAAAAAAGGTACTTCGAGGAATTCCGGGGATTCTTCCGTGTCTGGCGAGCCGTTTGGGCCAAGCGAAAAGAAACTCGGGTTCTCGCAAGGCCGGCCGGTCCGCCCTGGCCGGCCTCGCGAGAATGGCGCCGCTGTATTGGCCCAAACGGCGGGACGTCCGTGCACGCCGTGCAATGTATCAGCCATCGCTGAATTTTCTGTTTGGCATGGATGCGTATAGCCCTGTCCGATCTTTCTGCGCCTTGAACGGTGTCTTCAAAAAACCGGTTCGGCATCGACCTGGCAAATTGGCTACCGCAATTCCTCGAAGAGCCAAAAAAAACCCACCAGGAGACCTGGTGGGCAAAGCAGCAAGAAAGCATCCGGATTTCAATCCGTTTTGTGTTTGAGCCGCTCAAGCGCGCTGGCTCGCAGGCTGGCGATGCTGTTGAACAGAAAATCATAGATCGCGATGAGTTGGGCGGGGTTGTGGCTGGCCGTGCGTTCAATGGCGCGGGCGGCGGACTCCTCCATGCTGATCATGATCTGCCGGCACTGTTTCAGGTCCGGGTACAGGGCCACCATGCGTTTATCCGCGGGATGGCGGGTGCGGTGGATGTAGCCGGCTTGTTCCAGTCGCCCGATCAGGGCGCTGGCGCCACTCGCGCTCAGGTTCAGCAGTTGCGCCAGCTGCCCTGGCGAGAGCGGATTCAGTTCCAGAATGAATTCCAGCGCCTTGTACTCATTGAGTGTCAGCCCGACATTTTCCGCCAGGCTGTACTTGCCGGCTTCGGCATAGACATCCAGTTGACGACCCATCATGCGGGCAATATCGCTTCGCATATGCCCTGACAGGACGTCATCCGTGTTGCGCAGGCCGGACGAAAAGTGAGTGCCAGGCAGTTTGTCCGGCATGCGCAGTGCTCCTTATCGAGGAGACCCGCCCAGCAGGCCGCCGAGCAGACCATTGACGGGAGCGAGCAGGCCGCCATTGGCCGCTGCCGGAGGATTGCCAGCGGGTGGAGCGGACGGCTCGCCGGCCGGCGAGCCGGTCAGCCCGCCTACCAGGCCGCCGACCAGTCCGGTGACGGGCGCAAGCAGGCCGCCGTTGGCTTCACCGCCGGTCAGCCCGCCCGTCAGTCCGCCGACCAGGCCGGTGACGGGCGCGAGCAGACCGCCATTGGCTTCGCCGCCGGCCAGCCCGCCGGTCAAGCCGCCGACCAGGCCGGTGACGGGCGCGAGCAAGCCGCCATTGGCTTCGCCGCCGGCCAGCCCGCCGGTCAAGCCGCCGACCAGGCCGGTGACGGGAGCCAGCAGTCCTCCTTCACCGCCGCCCAGTCCGCCGGCCAGGGAGGCGACGGCACCGGTGGCATGGTTCAGGGTCGCGTCCAGTGGATTGGGGTTCTCTTCGGTGGCGTGCAACAGGCCGCCGGCGCTGGCCACGGCGTCGCCCAGTCCGCCCAGCAAGCCGCCCAGGCCCAGGCCGGCTGCGCCGTCAAGGGCTGAACCAGTCTGGTTCAGGACCGAACCTACGCCGCCCAGCAGGGCGTTGATGGGCTGGCCCACTCCCAGGCCGTCGCCGACTTGCTGGGTGACGTGAGTCACTGTTGCACCGACAGGGGCGACGACAGTATCCAGAGTCTCGCCTACATTGCCCAGAATAGGATTCAGGCCCACGGGAATGATGTTGTCCACGGCCTGGCCGACATTGCCCAGGGCGGGCTCGAGGATGGGAGCGGCATCGCCGCCGTTCAGCAAGCCGCCCAGGCCCAGTTGGCCGGTCAGCGGGTAAAGCAGGCTGCCTTCGCCGGTGAGCGAGTCCGTCAGCTCCGCCAGACCGCCGGTGGCATGGCCCAGCACGGCCGTCAGGGGGGCGGGGTTGTTGGGGTCGGCATGCAGCAGGCCGCCAGCGCTGCCGACCGCATTGCCCAGACCTGTCAGCAGCCCGCCCACGCCTTGGCCCAGGTTCAGGGGCAGGCCGCTGTTGCCCAATTGCTCGCCCAGATTGGCGACCACGCCGCCGGTCTGGTTCAGCAAGCCATTGACGGGCTCGCCCAGGCCGGTCGCGCCGCCCACTTGCTGCGTGAGGCCTGTGGCCGTATCGACAACCGGCGCGACGACGCTGTCCAGGGTCTGGCCCAGCTTGCCGCCGGTTTCCTGCAGCCCTGCGGGCAGCACGTTGTCTACGGCTTCTCCGACATTGTTCAGCGTGGTTTCCAGAGGGCCTGGAGTGCGGGCGGGAGGTTCACCGCCGCCATTGTCTCCGCCGCCATTGTCGCCGCCGCCATTGTCGCCGCCGCCATTATCGCCGCCGCCATTATCGCCGCCGCCGCCGTTGTCACCGCCGCCGTTGTCACCGCTGCCGTTATCGCCGCCGCCGTTGTCACCGCCGCCACCACCGCCATTGCCTGGATCAGGATTGGTCGGCACTGGTTTGCCTGAACCAGAAGAGCCGCCGCCCGTCAGGCTTCCGCAGGCCGTCAGAGTCAGTGTGCTGGCCATCAAGGTTGCCAACAGTGTCAGGCGAAGCACGGATTTCTTGCTGTCTGTGTTCTTATTCATTGCTTGCTCCAATAAGTGATCTGAGTATTCAATTGCCTCAATATTTAAGAAGCAATAAGCGTGCCAAATTGAGTTCGGCGCGAAAGACCGCGACAATCCTGGCTCTCCGTGAAAGGAGGCGAAAAAAAGAGGGTGTTTGTTACGCTGGCCGGACACACTGGGTCCGCATGTTACGTAACAAAAAAAAGAACCGCTGCAGGCAGCGGTTCAAAAAAGGAGATGAAAAGTATCAAGTCATGCGCGGTACGAGCGCCTTGGCATCCAGCCATGCTTTGGTGTTCTGCCGGAAGGCGCTCATGCTGTCCACCAGGAAGTCGTACATGGCGATCAACTGGGCCGGATTCTGGTTGGCGGCCGCATTGATGGCTTGGGTGATGGCGCGCTCTTTGATGGCCAGGACGCCGCGACACTTATCCATGACCGGGTGCAGGGCGATGACCCGCTTGTCCAATGGATGCCTCCCGCGAGTGATGTAGCCTTTGTGCTCCAGACGGTTGATCAGCGAGCTGACTCCGCTGGCGCTCAGGTCCATCAGCTGTGCAAGCTGTCCCGTGGGCAAGGCGTCGAACTCCATGATGTATTCCAGGGCCTTGAAGTCATTCAGCGGCAGGCCGGCTTCTTCGGCCAGGCTGGCTTTGAGCGCTTCGGCATAGACGGTGAACTGACGACCCAGCATCTTGCTCAGATCGAGCAACATTTTTTCTGAAAGCATCGTATTGCCCTCTGGGCGCGCGGACCAGTCTGCCCTGGAGACGGCGCCGGGCTGATAGCTTACCGACCGGGAAACCGGGTTCATGACTTTATTCATCATTTGCGTCCACCTCCGAGCAGTCCGCCCACCAGTCCGGTAACGGGCGCCAGCAGTCCGCCATTGGCTTGAGCCGCTGGCGATGCTTCGCCGGCGGCGCCGGCATTGACGGAGGCTTGCACGCCCACGCCGCCCGTCAAGCCCCCCAGCAGGCCGCCGACCAGGCCGGTGACCGGCGCCAGCAGCCCGCCGCCGGCTTGAGCGCCCGCTTCGGCGCCGGCGCCGACCGTCACGCTGCCTGTGATGCCGCCCAGCAAGCCGGTGACGGGAGCCAGCAGCCCGCCGTTGGCGCCGTCGCCGCCGGCCAGGCCGCCCGTCAGTCCGCCCACCAGTCCGGTGACTGGGGCCAGCAGTCCGCCGCTGGCGCCGTCGCCGCCGGCCAGGCCTCCCGTCAATCCGCCCACCAGTCCGGTGACTGGGGCCAGCAGCCCGCCATTGGCGCCGTCGCCGCCGCCCAGGCCGCCCAGCAGGCCGGTCACGGGCGCGAGCAATCCACCGTTATCGCCGCCGGCGACCCCGCCCAAGCCGCCGGTCAGCGATGCCACGGCTTTGGTGGTGCTGTTCAGCACATCGCCCAGCGGGTTCGCGTTGTCAGCAGAGGCGTGCAGCAGCCCTCCGGCCGAGGTGACGGCATTGCCCAGATGGCCGACCACGCCGCCCAGTCCCAGCGGCGCAGCCGAGTCCAGCGTTCCGCCCGCCTGGTTCAGCACGCTGCCCACTCCGCCCAGCAAGGCGTTGATGGGTTGGCCTACGCCCAGCCCGTCGCCGACTTGCTGGGTGACATGGGTGACGGTGGCCGCCACGGGGGCAACCGTATTGTCCAGGGCGGCGCCCACATCGCCCAGGATGGGGTTCAAGCCCACGGGAACGATGTTGTCCACGGCCTGGCCGACATTGCCCAGGGCGGGCTCCAGGATGGGAGAGCCGGAATCGGCCAGAAGAGCGCCGCCCAGGCCCAGTTGAGAGGTCAGGGGGGGCAGCAGGCTGCCTTCACCCTGCAAGGCGCCCGTCAGCACCTCCACACCCTTGGTGGCGTGTTGCAGCGTATTGCCCAGGGGGGTGGCGTTGTCCGGATCGTTGACCAGCAGCCCGCCAGCCGAACCTACCGCCTGGCCCAGATGGCTGAGCAAGCCGCCGGCTCCCACGCCCAGATTCAGGGGAAGGCCGCTGTTGCTCAGTTCCCCGCCCAGGCCCGACACGACGCCGCCAACTTGCTGGGTCACGCCATTGACGGGTTCGCCCAGTCCGGTCACGCTGCCAACGGTGCGCGTGGTGTCCGTCACGATGCCGGTCACGGGCGCCAGGGCGCTGTCCAGGGTCTCACCCAGTTGCGAGCCTGTCTTTTCCAGGTTGAGCGGGATGACGTTGTCCACGGCCTTGCCCAGATTGCCCAGGGCGTTCTGCGTGACATTGGTGCCGCCCCCGTTGTTTCCGCCGCCGTTGTCGCCGCCCCCATTGTTGCCGCCTCCATTGTTGCCGCCTCCATTGTTTCCGCCGCCGCCAGGGTTCAGCGGAAGACCGGGGTCGACCACGGGAGGGGTGACGGCCACGTCGCTGCTGCGCACTCCGCCGCGCGAGGAGCAGCCTGCCAGCGCCGCGGCGCTGATGACGAGGGTGGCGACGACGGTGCGTTGCAGGATGCGTTGCACGGCGGCTTTTCTTGCTGAGTTCCTTGCTTTCATGTCTGACTCCGTTTTGATATGAGAGGACGGCCCAGCGGGGCTGTTGATGAACATGAAGCAATAGTCGTGCCAATTTTTATGCTTATGGTTCGGTTGCTGATTTCTCTTTAAAAATCAATAAACTGAAGTTTTTTTCAAGAGCAAGGGAGCGTGCTTTCTGTACTGGAAGCGGAACTTGGCCGCTGCGCCGCAGCCTGTTTCGGTGACGTGTTCCGTTCCCGTTACGTAACGTTTTCCGTAACACCTTGGTAAAAAAACGTCGAAGTTGAGGCATAAAAAAAGGCCATCTTGCGATGGCCGGGCGGCGGAGGCGGAATGCCGGGTCAGAAACCGTCGTAGAAGAACAGGAAGTTGGTGTTCAGCCGCAGCTTGCGCTTGTCCGTATTGACGGGCAGATCGCCGATGGGCTTGGCGATATTGATGTCGAACAGGTAGTGCTTGTTGTTGGACAGGCGCACGCCCAGCGCGGCCGAACTCAGCTTGCGATTGTTGTAGCTGTTCAGGCGCTCCAGGTTGTACCAGGCGCGGGCCCAGTCATAGGCGATATAAGGCTGGATGCTGTTGAGCCAGGAGGAGGAATTGGTGAAACGGCGGTTCAGTTCGATGGTGGCGCCTATGCCTTTGTCGCCCGCCAGTTCGCCCTGGGGATAGCCGTAGCCGTGGCGCCATGCGCCGAACGACACCTGTTCCGAGTTGGGCAGGACGTTGCTGCTGTATTGGCCGCTGGCTGACAGGCTCAGCCCGAACTGGGCGGCCAGGGCCACGTTCTGCTTGATCGAGGCCGTCCAGCGGGTGAAGTCCAGGTCCAGGTCCGACTCCATGTCCCGTTGCAGGTACGTGTTCAGGGTCTTGCGGGCGCCCATCGCGTCCACGCCCTTGTAGACGCCCAGATTGATCTCGCGGGACTGCCGCGCCGAGGCGTCCTTGTACTGCAATTCGCCTTTGACGGCGCGCACGTCGGTCGTGTTCTCGATCCAGACATTGTCCAGAGTCTCGTGCGTGTAGTCATCCAGCGAACGGCTGGCGTAGAAGCCCACATTGCCTTTCAGGCTGCGCTGGTTGCTCAGGATGAAAGGGTAGCTGATGGCGGCGCCGATGCGTTCGTTGATCACCTTGCGCTGCCACCCATCCCTTTCCAGCACTTCGTCCCGTGGCTTGGAGCGGTAGTGGTAGCCGTCGATGTCCAGCGACAGGCCATTACCGGTCAGGGGGATGGACAGCGTGCCGCTGACGTACTTGACGTCTTCCGACGAGGTGGGGATGGCCGCCGTCAGCTTGAATTCTTCGCCCAGCGGGGTAAGGCTGTTGGTGGTCAGCTGCACGATTCCTTGTTTGCTGGATCCCATCTCCGCCAGGCTGGCGTTGACCGCGAAGCTTTTGTGCGTGGCGGCAATGACCAGTTCAGAGGCCCCGTCCGTGCGCGCCGGCATGTCCAGCTTGGGGTCTATCTTCAGGCCGGGAATGGTGCGCAACAGGTTCATGGTGCGTTCCAGCGTGCGCTGGGTCAGCGGCTTTTCGTCCAGCATGGCTTGCGCGACGCGGCGGATGCGTGCTTCGCTGCGGCCGGGATCTCCCTCGATGCGCAGGCTGCCCACGTGTCCTTCCACGACCGTGACTTTCACGTGGCCATTGGCGAAGTCCTGTTCCTGCAAGATGGCGAACGACAGCGGATAGCCTTTTTCCTGGTAGAGCGCGGTGATGCGGTTGACCTGATTGATCAGTTCCGCAATGGTCAGGCGCTTGCCCGCCAGCGGTTCCAGGATGGCGGTGATCTGTTCGAAGGGAATGCTGCGGCTGCCGCTGACATCGAAGCTGCGTACCACCAGTTGCTGTTGCAGGCGGGCCTGCAACTGGGTCTGGGCCGGCGATTGCGGAATCGCCAGCGGGGCTGTCGGAGCCGGTTGGGCGGGGGCGGCTATCGGTGGCAGAGTATCCACGGGGTTGCCGCGCAGAGGCGCGTCGGCGCGACTTTGCAGCGGCATGGCGCCGATTCCCAGGCCCGCCAGCAAAGCCAGGCAGAGAATGCGCGGTGAAGGCGTGTTCGTTGTCCCCGAGAGAGCGTGCGGTCGATGTAGGTTCATGGTTGCTGCTGAATTGTTATGCATGAAAACGTCGCGTGCCGTTACTGTGCCGCAGTTTGCCTGTGCTGTCATTTTTTGTTGTTCGAAGGTAACCGAATGATGGGTAGTCGATTTTCAATCCTTAACTATTACACTCGGAAACATAAGGCCTGAAAAACCGCTTACCCTCTGCCTGGTGCTCATAGGTTTTGAAAAAGTTTTTTCTTTTTTGTATTAAGGGTAAATACCGATCTTCGAAGGTTGACACAAACGGAGATACTTTATTTAACAAACCAAAATTTATGTCGCGACCGTTTTAAATTCTGCGTTGACAAAGCGGGAATTCACTGTGTCAAAAATAATAAAAATATTAACAATGACAAAATTTGCCATATTTTATGTAAGCGCATGGTTCAAAAAGCAGGTTTTTTGCCGTTTTTTCATATATGAAATGACGTTCTGAAGCCACATTCATGCTTTTTTTGTATCTTTGAACTAAAATTCATCTCGTCAACAGAGCTTGTTACACGTAAATACTAGTTAAAACAATGAGCTAGATAGTTATAAGATGTGTATCAACACAAATTGAAAAAATTGATAATTTTGTTTGCCTGCTCCCGAGGCGCAGGCAGCACTGAAGTGCCCTGAGGGGCGTCCTGCCACCGGGTCCGGCGGCAATTTTTGTTCAAGGGGGAAGTCATGAAAGCTCAACTTCAACAATTCTGGAACGACGAAGACGGCGCTACGGCCATTGAGTACGGCTTGATTGCGGGCCTGATCGCGGTGGCGATTATCGGGGTGCTTACGCTGGTTTCTGATGGGCTGACTGAGCTTTTTGGGGGAATCGCTGAAAAGCTTTCTTCGACGGCAGAAGAGATCGAGTAATTCAATTGGCATCGGCCTGTCTTGACTGCCAATTTTTGCTGTCTTGAATAGGCTGATGCTAATGCTTTCCTCGTTACAAGGTATTTTTACATTTCTTCTGGTTTTTTTCTCGATTCAGATTATTTATCGTGATTTGAGATTCCGGAAGATTCATAACAACGTTCTTGTTCTTTATTTCCTGTCCATTCTGCTGCACAAACTGGCGGCGAATCAGTGGGTCGGGCTGCCTTCGGGAATCGTGCCGGGCTGGGGCGCATCGCTGATCGGCTTTCTGGGCGCCCTGGCGCTTTTTTTTCCGGTCTGGCAATGGCGCCTGATGGGCGCGGCCGATGTGAAGCTGATGGCCGTTCTCGGATTTGCGCTGGGGTGGCGCAGCGGCGGGGAAGTGGTGCTGATCGGGACCGTGCTGGCCGGCATGCATGCGCTGCTGTTGGTAATGGCGCCGTCTCTAGAACAAAAATATGGGTTCTCCATGCCGGGAACCCGGGTCAAGGCACGCAGCGTCCCGCTGGGGGCGTGGCTGTCTGTCGCAACAGTGGGGTGGATATGGATGCAGAGCTGAAGCAGGCCCGAAGGGGCTCGCCCAAGGCAAGGCAGCCCGCCATGGACAGTTGGCGTCAGCGCGGCGCGTACGCGCTCGAATTCGCCCTGGTCTTCCCCTTGTTGTTCATTCTTATTTATGCATTGCTGACTTTCGGTTTGATCATGACCGCTCAGCAATCGCTCAACTATGCGGCCGAATCGGGCGCGCGCGCGGCATTGGTGGCGCCGGGAGCCGATCCCGACCTGGGCGGCCTGACGCCGGCCGAACGCGAACAGGTGCTGCGCAACCGGCTGCTGAGCCGCGTGGAGCAGGCCCGCGCCGAGGCCGATGAGCAGGTCCGCTGGCTGTCGGACTGGGTCGGCGCCCAGTATGTGCGCGTATCTGCAGAGCTGATCAACAATGAAGTGCGCGTCGGCATCATCTATGACTATGGCCGGGCGCCGCTGGTGCCCATGCTTGGCCCCAGCGGCCTGTTCGCCCTGGTGGTGCCGGCCCGGCTGGACGGCCAGGCGCAGGTCAACCTGCAAGTGGCCGGCGAACTGGGAGCCGCCCTATGAGCACGCGTTCCGCCGTTGCAACCGACCTTCGTCCGGCCGCCCGGCAGCGCGGCGTGGCCGCCATTGAGTTCGCCCTGGTGCTCAGCCTGATGCTGGTGATCTTCGGCGCCATCATCAGTTTCAGCGCCTTGTTCCTGGCCCAGCAGAAAATCACCCACCTGGTGGGCGATGCCGCGCGCCAGAGCGTCACCCAGGCGCTGACCCCCGTTCAGACGGCGGCATTCTTTCAGGAATATGTGGACCGCCGCGCCCGGGACGATGTCCTGCTCAATTGGCTGGGCGGGCTGAGCGGCGGTTTTCGCCAGGCAGCCTGCGTGCAGGAGCCGGCGAATCAGTGCGGACGGTTCTCGTTGGAATTGAGTGTGCAGCCTTGGTTGCTGGCCAATCTGCTCGACATCCTGTCGCCTTTGCTGACGGGTGATGAGCAGAACCATGCGCCAGGCAGTCTGCATGCGACGGCATTCGTTGTCCTAGGGAGAGGAAATCAATGAGCGGCATCATGAAGGGAGCGGCAGTGGTCCTGCTGCTGATCGCGGCAGTTCTGGTCGGCCTGGCCGTGTATCTGGGCATCAAGCCCAAGCCCGCGCCGGTGGCGCCGGCAACGGTGGGCACGGCCGAAAGTCACCGCCAGCCCTTGCAGTCGGTGGTGCTGGTCAAGCGCGCTCTGAAGGCGGGGGATACGCTTACGGCCGATGCCCTGGAGCTTGCGCAGTGGCCCGCGGCGCCCAGCCAATCCTATCAGGACATGCAGCCCCTGGTGGGCAAGACGCTGCGTTTCGACCTGGAGGCCGGGCAGCCCGTCCTGAGCAGCTTCATCGCCAAGAGTCTGGCCAGCTATCTGGAAGAAGGCGAGCGGGCGGTGACGATCCCGGTCGATGCGATTTCCGGCGCCAGCAATCGTGTCGAGCCCGGCGATCTGGTGGATGTGTTCTTCACGTTCAACAGCGGCAACGAAGTCAGCGATACCCAGGCGCGCCTGCTGATGCCGCGGGTGCGCGTGCTGTCTTACGGGAAGTCCTCGCTGGCCGGACCGGAAGCCTCGGAATCCTCTGTTGCGCGTCAGGACGGGCAGGCGCGCAACGCCATGCTGGCCGTGCCCCTGGCCTCGGTCAACGAACTGCTGCTGGCAAGCCGCAGCGGCAGCCTGCAGCTGGTGCTGCGCGCACCGTCGGACGGCAGCCTGCCCGACCTTGGCCTGTTTCCCGAATTCGCTACTTTGATACCTGCGCGCGCGGGTCTTGCGCCAGAGCAGCGCGAGGCTCTGGCGCTGCCTGACAACCGGGCCATGGCGGGTCTGGGCCTGCGCGAGTTCTCGGCCAGCAATGAAAAGCTGGGCGAGGCCAAGACGCCGGTCGCCGCGCCGCGGACCGACGGCATGGCGCAGCCACGCCGGGCTGAAGTCATACGTGGCGGGCGGGTCGAGGTGATCCAGTATTGAACGGGGGCGGATGCGTCCGCCTGCGGGATCCGGCCGGCTTTCGCGATGGAGCCGGGGTGATGCGAAGCAAGGCAGCATGGATTAGAGACATGAAACAACAAATCAGAACAGCAGGTCTGGGATTGGTGTGGGCACTGGCGGCGGCAATGAGCGCGCTGCCCGTGACGGCAGTGGAGGCGCAGACGGTCCAGTCGGCCGGCAGCCAGAAGATCGTGAGACTGGTAGCCAATGACCAGGACATTCTGCGCCTGCCGCAGGTGCCGCAGCGTCTGGCCATCAGCGACGAGACGGTCGCGGATGTGCAGATCCTGTCGCCGGCGGCCGGCCAGCGCGGTGAGGTGCTGCTGGTGGGCAAGCGCGCGGGCAAGGCCGACCTGAGGATCTGGATGCCCGGTCGCAGCACGCCCGAGCGCTGGACCATCGAAGTGCAAAGCCAGGTGGAGCGGCAGCTGGAGCAGGCTGGACGATCCTTGTCCGCGGACGTTTCCGCGGCCGGACCGCAAGCCCTGGTCACGGGCAGCAGCCCGTCCCTGCTGGAGCATCAGGAAGCCGTGGCCGCCGCGCGCGCTGGGAGCGGCAAGGACGGCGCGGTGCTGGACCTGTCGGAAGTGGACGCCAGCGGCATGGTGCAGGTGGAAGTGAAGGTGGTGGAGGTCTCGCGCGAGGTCATGAAGGATATCGGCCTGAGCGCGGAGGCGATCGGCGGCAAGCCCTGGACGGGCGGCGTCAATCTGCTGCCGCGCGCTCTGAGCGGCGGGCTGAACGTGATGTACAGCTCTCGCAATTTCAGCGCCACGCTGAATCTTCTGGAGCAGAACGGACTGGCCCGGGTGCTGGCCGAGCCCACTCTGGTGGCCATGTCGGGCCACAGCGCCAGTTTCCTGTCCGGCGGGGAGATCCCCATTCCTTCCTCGGCCGGCCTGGGCACCACGACGGTGGAGTACAAGCCCTTCGGCATAGGCCTGACCGTGACGCCCACCGTGCTCTCGCGCGAGCGCATCGCCTTGAAGGTGGCTCCCGAGGCCAGCGATCTGGATTACTCCAGGGTCGTGGAGATGCCGGGCGGCGGCCTCATGCCGTCGCTGCGCACGCGCCGGGCCGACACCACCATAGAGCTGGGCGATGGCGAAAGCTACATCATCAGCGGCCTGGTGTCGCGCCAGACCGCCGCGGCCGTCAAGAAGATTCCTTTCCTGGGGGATCTGCCCATATTGGGAAGTTTCTTCCGCAATGTGCAGTACAGCCAGAAAGAACTGGAGCTGGTGATCGTCGTCACGCCGCGATTGATCAAGCCCATCCAGAAAGGAGCCACGATCGCCTTGCCGGGCGGGCGTCAGGAGAAGCTGGACGATGCGCCCAATGCCTGGGGGTACTTCCTGCTCGGCCGTCACGGCTATGAGCAGATGCCGGGGTTTTCGCGCTGAGCGGTTGGAGTCGTCATTGTGCAGAGATACAGGGAATACCTGCTGTGTACCGAACGCCCCGAGCTGGCCGAGGCCATCAACGGCGCGGCGGCCGGCCTGCTGAAGGTGCGCGCCATCCTGCCTACGCAGGAGAGCCTGCGGCGCGAGCTGGCGGCTCAGGCCGAGCCCATGGTGTTCTTCGATTTCGCGCATGTGCAGCCCGACGGCAGCCAGGCGGGGATCGCCGCCCTGGTGCGCAGCCTGGCCCGCCTGGACGCCAGCGTGCAACGGGTCGCGGTCGGGCGGGTTTCTTTTCCGCAGGGAGCGGTCGAGGCCTTGCGCGCCGGCGCCAACGAGTTCCTGAATCTGGATGGTGCGGAGAACCTGCGCGAGGAGCTGCAGCGCATCATCGATCAGGCCGGGCAGAGCCAGCAGAGCGTGCTGGTCAAGAAGCCGTTTCGCTGCGTGCTGCTGCTGGGTGCGCGCGCGGGGGTGGGTTGCAGCACGCTGGCCAGCAGCCTGGCCTGGGTGCTGCAGCAGGAGATGAACCGTCTGGGCAAGCAGGCCCGCGGCCTGCCCGTCAACAAGCCCCTGCCCACCGAGCTGGTGCCGCTCGGCGAGCGCGTCGGGCTTCTGGACCTGGGCTGGCCGACCGGCGACTGCGCCTTGTACATGGGCGCGGGTTCGGAATTCGATTTCATCCAGGCCGCCTCCCAGCGGCATCGTCTGGACGACACCATGCTGCACTCCGCGCTGGCCCAGCACAGCAGCGGGCTCAATGTCCTGTCCTTGCCCGCCGATGTGAACAGCCTGAACCAGATCGGCCTGGAAGACTCGCTGGGATTGTGCAGCTACTTGCGCGATCGCATGGGTTGCCTGGTGATCGATGGCGGCGGTTTTCCCAACCCGCGTTTCCTGGTGGAGCTGGAGTCGCAAGTGGACGAGGTGCTGCTGGTGACCGACCAGAGCATGGGGGCGCTGGTGTCGCTGGCCGAGACGCTGGCGATCCGCTCGGAGCTGGACGGCCTGGCCACGCTGCGGCTGGTGGTGAACCAGTTCGACGAACGCTACGGGCTGTCGGCTCAGGCCATTGCCGGACGCTTCGGGCTGGAGCTGGCCGCGGTGTTGCCGGACCGCCGTCTGGGGCACATGCGCAGCGCCAGCCTGGGCAAGCTGCTGGTGCAGGTGGATGAAAAAGATGCCTATGCGCGCGCCGTGCAGGCGCTGGCGGGCGACATGGTGGAGCGCAAGGAAGTTCCGGCCCAGGCTGACGCGCCGTCGGTCTGGAATCGTTTCAAGTTCAGGTTTGGGGGCTGAGCCGGCCCATGCATGGAAGATTGACGCATGAATAGTATGTCTTTGCTCGGAGGGCGGCCCGACCTGATCCAGGTCAAGGAGCAGGCCCATGAACATCTGCTGGCCCGCATCGAAGAGCTGGGCGCGGAATTCGGCCGCTGGACGCGCCAGGCGATCCAGGATTTCGTCGGCATCGAGGTGGCCAGTTTCGCGCGCCTCAAGCGCATACCCGTCAACGAGGCCGAGATCCGCGAGGTGGTGCAGGCATTGACCAAGGAGCTGGCCGGCCTGGGTCCGCTGGAGGATTTGCTGGAGGATCCGGCGGTCGAGGACATCCTCATCAACGGCTTCGACAATGTCTTCGTGTCGCGCGGCGGCGTGCTGAGCCGGGAAAAGGCCAGCTTCACCGACAACCAGCATGTGCTGCGCATCGTGCGCCGCATCCTGGCGCCGCTGGGCCGGCGCCTGGATGAGTCCGTGCCCATGGTCGATGCGCGCCTGCCCGACGGCGGCCGCCTGAACGTGGTCATCCATCCGCTGGCGGTGGACGGTCCCATGGTGTCCATCCGCAAGTTCCGCAAGGATCCGCTCAAGCCGGACGACCTGATGCGCCTGGGAGCCTTCGACGAGTCCATCAACCGCCTGTTGCAGGCGGCGGTGGGCTCGCGCTGCAATATCCTGATCTCGGGCGGCACCAGCTCGGGCAAGACTTCGCTGTTGAACGCGCTGGCCTTCTACATTCCCAAGACCGAACGCGTGGTGACGGTGGAGGATACGGCGGAACTGGCCCTGAACCATCCGCACGTCGTGCGCCTGGAGGCCAGGCAGGCCGGCTACGACGGCAGCGGCGAGATCACGATCCGCGACCTGATCCGCAACAGCCTGCGGATGCGGCCCGACCGCGTGGTGGTGGGGGAAGTGCGGGGCGCCGAGGTCATCGACATGCTGCAGGCCATGAACACCGGCCACGAAGGTTCGATGGCCACCATCCACGCCAATTCGCCGCGCGAGTGCCTGTACCGGATCGAGATGCTGGCCGGTGTCGCCGGCTTCCAGGGCAGCGAGGACAGCCTGCGCCGCCAGATCGCCAGCGCCCTGGACTTCATCATCCAGATCGGACGCCTGCCCAATGGCAAGCGCCGCATCCTGTCCATCACGGAAGTGACCGGCATGGGCGACGGCGTGATCGCCATGCAGGAACTGTATCGGCATGAATCATATGTGGCCGCCGACGATACGGAGCAGGATCGCTGGGTCAGCCTGGGCATACACCCGCATACCCGCAAGCTGAACCAGTACCGCGACCAGCTGACGAGCGAACAGGCGCAGATCAGCGAGCCCGCTCCCAAGGAAGGGGGCGGCTTCTGGGACTGGAGGCGCTAGATGACGGCCTTGCTCATTGCCCTTGCGGCCGTACTGCTGATTCTGGGCGCCATGCTGCTCTGGCGGCAGGCTGGACGGCGCCAGCAGGCGCAGATTTCCGCCAAGGTGCTGGAGCAGCAGCTGGCCCTGCGCCCTGGCGTACCCCTGGCCACGCGCGAGGAGCGCGTGCAACGGGATGCCTGGCAAGGCGCGCCCAAGGGGTGGCGCGAATTCATGCTGCGCACAGGCATGCGCCCGTCGCGACGCTTCTATTTCGCCTTGCTGGCCTGGACGCTGGGCCTGCCTGTGCTGCTGCTGGCGCTGGTCGGCCCGGTGGCGGGGACGGCCATGCTGGCGGCGGCCATTGCCGGAGCCTATGCCTTCCTGTGGTTCAAGACCGATAGGCGGCATCGCAAGATTGTTGCGCAGATACCGGATTTCCTGGATCTGATGGTGCGCCTGATCACCATTGGCAACAGCATGGGCGCGGCTTTTCTCAACGCCGCCGACAACACGCCGCTGCCGCTGGGCGAAGTCCTCCAGGAGGCCAAGGCCCTGCACCGTTCGGGGCAGGAGCTGGATGCGGCTCTGCGCACCGTTTCCCGCCAGCATGGCCTGCATGAACTGTTCCTGGTGGCGGCGGTGATCGGCGTAGCCATGCGGTTCGGCGGACGCAGCGACCAGACCATGGAGCGCATGGCGGGTTTCATGCGGGACCGGGAAAACGCCCGCAATGAGCTGGTGGCCCTGTCGGCGGAAGTGCGCCTTTCGGCCTGGATACTGGCCTTGCTGCCGGCCGTGATCGCCGTGTACATCCTGATCTTCAACAACAATTTGTTCATGACCATGTGGCAGGACCCGACGGGCTTTCGCATGCTGGCGTTCGCGGTCGTGCTGCAACTGGTCGGTTGCTATTGGCTGTATCGCATGGCGCGCAATGTGTAGGAGCAGGCAATGATGGCAATGGATGCGGGGACGTTACTGATGTGGGGCGCGGCGGCCTGCGCCCTGGCCGGCTGCCTGCTGTTCGGTCTGTGGGCGGGCGCAAGCTGGCGGCAGCGGCAACAGGAGCGGCGCCTGGCGCGCGCCGTGGGCGAGCGCCTGCACGGGGCGCCGCCGGCGGCCGCGGCCGCCGGCCCGCCGCGGCCG